>JANRIR010000089.1:0-55453 GCA_033764725.1 Hyphomonadaceae bacterium | reverse complement strand
TCGGGATCACCCGGCATCGGGTCCTGGCGAACCCATTCCTCATAAAGCCGCCTAGCGAGCCGCAGAAGCAAAGGTGAAGGCCAGCTTGCCACTAGTCCGGACAGTAGTCCGCACCACCACAAATGTCTGGTACGTCAAGTGTATAATTAGGACAAAAATCCTATCAACCAGCGAAATGCTTGACGAAATGTGAAAGTGCTGGCGGATCGGCGCGGCCCGCCCCGCGCCTCTCAGCCCCCGCGCCGCGAGGTGCCGAGCCCCATGCGCTTGGCCAGCGCCGAGCGCGCCTTGGCGTAGTTCGGCGCCACCATCGGGTAATCGTGCGGCAGGCCCCATTTGGCGCGGTATTCCTCCGGCGTCATGCCGTACCGCGTGCGCAGATGCCGCTTGAGGGATTTGAATTTCTTGCCGTCTTCGAGGCAAACGATGAATTCCGGCGTCACCGATCGCTTGGCCGGCACCGCCGGCTCCAGCGCCGCGGACGCCGCCGCTGGCTCGGCCGCAGCGTCGATATCGGACAGGGCGGAAAAGACGGTCTGGATCAGACGGGGCAAGTCTTCCGCCGGAACGGCGTTGGCGCTGACATAAGCGGAAACGATGTCGGCCGTCATATCCACAAGAGCAGGCCGCTTATCCATTCCTTGCCTTTGACTATATCAACACAAGACAGCGCATACCTAAAGACTGCGTCGCGCAAATCAAGGTTGGACTTGTTCAAATTCGATCCTCGCCTCCATTTGTCTCCAACTCGTTTATGAACATGCTTTCATAAATCTTTGCTCTTGCGACACTTCAAAGACAGGTCTTGCAGTTCAGCGCACCGCGAGGAGGCTCAGCGCCGCCGCGGCGACCAGCGCCAGCGGCGTCCAGGCTGCGCCCCAAGCCCCCCGCCCGTGCGGGCGATCGCGCCGCTGCGCCAAAGCGAGAAGCCAGGCGCCGGCGACGCCAAGCCCCCGTCCCGCCAACCCGCCCGCCGCCGCGAAGGCGCGCAAAATCTGCGCGCCGATCCAGGCGACGGCCGCCGCCGCCGGGCCGGCATACAGCCGGTCAAGATCCATCAGGTCGTAGGCGCGGACAGCGCCGATCGGGCGCAGCGCCATCGCCGCCGCCCACACCGCGCACGCCCCGCCGATGAGCTGCAGCGCCATGGTCACGCGCTCGCCGGCATAGGCTTCCACCGCCAGCGGCGCCGGCGGGACCATCGCATAGAGCCAGCCGGGGATGGTTCCGATCGCGAGGCAGAAGAACGCCGCCAGCGCCATGCCGAGGCGGGCGCCCTGCGTGTTCTCCGGCGCCGGCGAAGGCGCGTTGCGCGCGATGAAGTAGGGAAACGGGATGCGCGCCAGCGTCAACGCGGCGGTGAGCGCCAGCGTCGCCAACACGACGATCTTCGCCCACACCGGCGCAAACCCGGCCAAAAGCGCCACGCCGGAAACATAACCGGCGAAACCCGGCAAAGCGGCGGCCGAAGCCGCGCCGAAAAAGTAGAGCAGCGCAGTCAGCGGCATCGCGCGGGCGACGCCGCGCGCCCCCGACGCGCGCGCCGAGCCATAGGCCTCCGCAGCCGCGCCGACGGCCAGCATCATCAGCCCGTAACCCAGGATCACGGTGAAGGCGTGAGCGACGGCGGCGGCGAAGGCGGTCGGCGTGCCGACCCCGATCGCGGCGGCGCACAGGCCCAGCTGCGCGGCCTGGCTGCGCGTCAGCGCGCGGCGCAAATCGTCTTCCGCCAGCGCCCACAGGGCGAACGCGCCGGCCATCGTCAGCCCGGCATAGATCAGCGTCGGTTCGCCGGCGAAGCCGCGCGCCAGCCCGTAGATCGCCAGCGGCGCGCCGAACATCGCCAGCGCCGCCCCGCCGTGGGGTGTCGCCATGGGGCTCGCATCGCGCAGCCACAGATGCAGCAGCGGCGCGCCCGCCTTGAACGCCAGGCCGATCAGGAACAGCGCTCCGCCCGCGGAATCCGCCGGCAGCGGCCCGAACGCGCTGCCGAACCCGTCGGCGAGGTGAAACGCCACTCCCGACAGCAGGAACAGGCCGCCGAGCCATTGCCACAGAAGGTAGCGCCCACCGGCCGCCAACGCGCCGGGCGCCGGCGAGGAGAAAATGATCCAGGCGCCGGCCAGCCCCGCCGTCTCCACCCCGGCGACGAAGCTCACCAGATCGCCAGCGAATAATGCCGACGTGGCGCCGCCCGCCATGGCGAGGATCGCGCCATCCTCCAGCGGATGCACCCGCTCATGCGTCGACAAGCCGACGATCGCCGCGCCGAACAGGAAGGCGAGACCGAACGTCTGCGCCAGCGCGTCGAGCCGCAGCGGCACGACCTCGAGGCCGATCTGCGCGAAGCTGCCATGGCCGCCGAAGGGCGGCGTCAGAAGCAGCGCCACCGCCGCCGCAGCAGCAGCCGCGATCACCGCGGGGCGAAACGCGCGCGGCGCCATCAGCGTCAACGGGATCGCCAGCAGCAGCGCGAAGCCGGGATTGAACGCGATCGACAGCATCGCTCAGCGCTCCCCGTCCTGCGGCGGCCGGCCCAGCGCCCAGCGCAGGAGCCAGGCTGCCCCCACGCCCAGGATCGCCGCGCCGGAACCGACCAGCAGCTCGACGCCGCTGCGCGCCAGGATCGGCCCGCCCGGACGGTGGCCGGTCAGCAGCAGATCCGCGCCGGCCGCCGCCAGCGCCACGACGGCTGCGACAACCGCAACCCATAGCGGCGCGCCCGGCGCGATGCGGCGGTCTTCGCGGCTCATGGCTGCGACCAGATCGGCAGCAGGAACGCCGCGAGCCGATCGGCCACGGCGATCAGCGCGAACGTGCACGCAGCCGCGATCAGCACCGGCCCAACGAGGAAGATCGAGGCGGCGTCAGGCCGGCGAAACGGGTCGGTCGGCGACGGCCCGGTCAGGGCGCGCAGCGCCATCGGCCCGAGCGAGGCGAACGCGGCGATGCTGGCCGCGGCGGCCAGCGCGCCGGCCCAGATCAGCTCGGCCTGGCCGGTGGCCTGCACCGGCTCGGCGCCGGCCGTGATCAGCCAGAGCTTCGGCCAGGCGCCCGCCAAGGGCGGCAGGCCGATTAGGCTCGCCGCGCCGAGCGCGAAGCCGGCGAAGGTCCAGGGCATGCGCCGGCCGAGCCCCACCATCTCGCGCGCCTCGGTCCAGCCGGTGGCGACATAGGCTGCGCCGGCGGCCATCCACATCGTCAGCGCGGCGCAGGCGAAGGCGACGATCTGCAGCGCGCCGGCGAACGCGCCAGCCGGATTGGCCACCATCGCGCCCGCCATCACCGCCGCCACCTGCGCGACCGTGGTGTAGGCGAGCCGCTCGCGGATATCCTGTTTCGAGAGCGCCACCAGCGCAGCGGCGATCATGGTGGCGCAGGCCAGCGCCAGCAGCAGCCGCGCGACGATCTGGGCGTCCGCCATGGCGTCGCCGAACACTGACAGCGTCGTCTTCAACAGCGCGCCCGCGCCCGCCGGCGCCACATAGAGCGCCAGGATCGCCGCCGCCGCCGGATAGGGCGCCGCCGCCACCCCCGAGGCCCAGCGATGCAGCGGCGGGGCGGCCGCAGCCGCATAGCCGAAGGCGAAGAGCGCCAACAGGATATTGGCCGAAATCGGCCCGACGCGTCCTTCGAGAAAGCCGCCGAGCCGGAACTGCAGATCGCCCGCCGCGCCATAGGTCCACACGATCGCCGGCAAGAGCAGGCCTGCCGACGCGGCCAAGAGCGTCGCTAAGAGCCGGCCCGCCGCCGCCCGCGCGGCGGCGTCGCCGGCGTGAGACGTCAACCCGAAGGCCGCCAGGATCAGGGCCTGATAAAACACGTAGAGCGTGAACAGGTTCGCCGCGAGCAGCACGCCCGCAGCCGACATGCTGGCCAGCCCGATCATCGCCTGAAGCCGCGCCGGCGCCGCGTCCCGTGTGGCGCGCAGATAGCCGGCGGTGTGGAAAGCGTGCGCCACCGCCAGTACGGCCGTGCCGGCCACGATCATCGCGCCCAGCGGCTCGGCCGCCAGCGCGAACTCGACGCCCGGCAAGGGCTGCGCCAGCGTCACCACGATGGACCCGTCGCGCGAAGTGGCGAACGCCAAAAGCAGCGCCGCCGCCGCATGCGCCAACGCCAATCCGATATTGACGAGGTCGCGCAGGCCCGGCGGGCGCGGCATCAGGACCGCCGCCGCCGCGCGCGCGAGCGGCGTCAGCAGCGCCGCGAGCAGGAGCGCCTCGCCGTTCATGCGCCCGCTCCGGTCAAAACCTGCCCGGCGTGGAGCGCGGCGCGCCACAACAGGCTCGCATTCAAGCCGAACCCGACCGCCGCCGCGATCGGCGCCGCCAGCGCCGGCGACAGCGCCACGCGCCACGCGCTGCGCGGGATCAGATCCATCCGGCCCGGCCGCAGATAGAGCCGCTCGAGCACGCGTCCGGCATAGACGACCGCCGCCAGCGACGCCGCCACCTGCGCCGCCGCCGCCCACCATTCCGCCGCCTGCAGCGCCGCCTCAATCAGGCGCCAGCGCACCAGAAAGCCGAACGTCAGCGGCGCGCCGATGAGGCTCAGCGAGCCGATGGCGATCGCCGCCCCCGAAAGCGGCGCGCGCCGGCCCAAGCCTTCGATCGCCTCGAGCCGCGCATCGCCGGCCAGCAGCGCCGCGCCGGCGAACAGCGCCATCGACACGATCGCGATGTTCACCGCCTGCAGCAGCGCGGCCGCCACCGCCACCGGCCCGCCAATCGATGCGCCGACAAGCAGGCACCCGCCCTGCGCCGCCAGCGCATAGCCGGCCATCCGGCGCAGGTCGCGCGCGCCAATCGCCTGCACCGACGCATAAAGGATCGCCGCCGCGCCCAGGCCGCCGATGAACGCCTGCGCCGCGAAGGCAGCGCCAGGATCGCGCATCGCCGCCGCCGCAAGCCGGATGACGAGCGAAAGGCACGCCACCGGCGCCACCGCCCCCAGCAGAAACCCGATCAAAGGCTCTCCGCGTCCGAACGCCGCCGGCGCCCAGGTCTGCACCGGCGCAAGCCCGGCATAGGCGCACAGCGCCAGAACCGTCAGCGCGAGGCCGCCGACGCCGACGCGGCCGAGCGGCGCCGTTCCGACCTGTTCGATCCCCGCGCCGCCCGTCGCGCGCGCAAGCAGCGCGATCCCGATCGTCAAGAGCGCTGCGCCGAAGGCCCCTGCGAGCGTCATTCGCAAACCCGCCGCCAGCGCGGCGCGATCCTGCCCGCCGCGCAACGCCGTCAACCCCGCGGCGGCGAACCAGCCGGCTTGAATGAAGAGGGCTGCATGAAGCAGATCATGCGCGAGCGCCGCGCCGATCCATCCGAACGCGCTGACGCCGAACAGCGTCATTGCTGCGGGATGCGCCTCGCGGCGCGGGCCGAGCCAGGCGCCGCAGGCCGCCGCCGCCAACGCGGCGCAGGTCGCCAGCGTCGGCGCCGCGATCAGCGCCGCCGCATGCAGCGAGAGCCCCAGCGCATCTGGGTTCGGCGCGGCGGCGGGGTCGAGCGGCGCGCGCAGGGCGGCGGCGAGCGCCAAGCCGGCCGCCGCGGCCAGCGCGATGAGCATCAGCGTCCACGCCAAGGCGAAGCGCTTCGCGAGGCTCGCCGCGAGCGCGGCTCCCAGCGGCGCCAATGCGATCACGCTCGCCGCCACGGCGATGGCCGCTTCCGCCGCCGGCGCCATCATGGCGCGTCCTGATCAGCGGCGTCGATCTCATGCAGTGCGACCGACCCATAGGCCTCGCGGATGCGCACCATCAGAAGCGCGCCCAACGGCGCCGCAGCGAACGCCGCCGCCAGCGTCACGACCCCGGCGGCCGGCGCGCCGAGTGCGGCCGCCAGGGCGGTCGCGCCGGCAAGCCCCAGAACCGCCGCGCCCAGGCGGCGAATGGCGTCGCGCGCGGCGAACAGAACCACAAAAGTTGCGCAGGTCAGTATCGCTGCGGCCGCCGCCGCCGCCACGATCATGGCGACCCGCCGTCGCTGCGCCGCAGCACCGCGAGCGCCGCAACGCTCAAGGCGCCCGCGCTCGCCAGAAACAGGCCGCCGTTCGCCGCCATCGCTGCGAGCGGCGCCGGCGCCCAGGCCGACGCCGCCGCCGCAACAACGCCGACCAGCATCGCGCCGCGCAGCGCCGGGAGCGGAAACGCCGCCAGCGTCCGCGCCGCGCCGAACAGCAGCGCGTGCGTCGCCACGGCCAGCGCCGTCAGCGCCCCGCCCGCAAGTGCGCCGATCGGCCCGGCCGAGGCCGCCATGTGCAGCGCGAAGAGAAACGCGAACGGCGCCCAGGTTTTGCCCGCGGCGCGCTGCAGCGTGTGGCGCGCATCAGGGATCATCGCGCCGCGCCTTCGCCGCGCAGCGCAGCGGCGGCGGCGGACAGCGCAACCGCGATCGCCGCGATCGGCAGTGCGGCGCGGGCGAGATCAAACGGCGCCGGGACCGCAGATTGCGCCACAGCCGCAAACGCCGCGAGCGCGCCGGCGGCGGCTGCGCCGGCGACGCCGATGAGGCGTCGCCCCCATCGCGGACGGGCTGTCGGGGCGTCGCCGGCCTGGTCGGCGAGCGTCAGCGCCCAAAGCAGCAGCGGGCTCACCCCCGCGCCGAGTGCAAACCAGCCCAGCGCCAGCGCCGGGGCGCCCAGCGCCAGCACCCCTGCGGCGGCGCCCGCTGCGCCGATCAGACCCAGCGTCGCCGCCGCAAAGGCGCCGCGCGCCTGCGCCGCCGCGAGCGCCGCAACCGCCGCCAACAGCAGCGCCATCGTCGCGAGCGCGGGCGCGATCTGCGCGCCGAGCGGGCTCATGAGGGGCGATCCGGGTTGGGGCCGGTCGCCGCCGCTTGGCCCAGGCCATGCGCCGCCCCCGTGATCATGGCGATGGCGGCCGGCCCGGCGACCGCCAGGGCCAGGCCGATCGCTGCCAGGCGCAGCGTCGCTGCGCCATCCCAAGCGGCGACGGCCAAGGCGGCGAGCAGCAGCGGCGCGCCGGCGCCGAGCGCGAGCCGCGCGGCGTGCGCACGGACATAGATGTCCGGCGCCCGCAGGCCGCCGAGCAGCGCTGCGCCCATCACGGCGAGACCGGCGGCCGCCAACACGGCGGCGACGCCTTCGCGCAGGACATCGCCCTCGCTCATGATCCGTCCTCCGGCGCGCGCAGCGCAGCGATCGGCGCATCCAGCGCGCCGTAGCGCAGCGCCTTGCCCGCCGCGAGCGCGAACGGAAGGATCAGCAGCGCCGCCAGGATCGCCGCGTCGAGCGCGCGCGCATCGCCCAGCGCCACGGCCCCCGCCGCAGCGATCAAGGCGGCGCCGGCGAGACCGACGACGCCGAGCAACGCCTTGTCCGGTCCCGAACGCATGCGCATCAGGGCGACCGCCACGCATGCAAGCATGACGGCGACGCCGACGCCGACCAGCGTTGCGGCGATCATCGCGGCGCGCGCATCGGCGGCGCCTCCTCCAGGTCGCGTTCGCGCAGCGCGTGGACAAGCGCGCCGTCGTCATCGACGTCGATGAGGATGCGATCCGGCTGCACGGCGAGCCCGCGCAACGCCTGTACACGCGCCGCCGGCGCAAGGCCGCGCAAGCGCACGCGCGCCAAGCCCGGCTCAAGCCGCGCGCGCATCCGCACAAAGGTGTGCGCCGCGGACGGCGCGTGCGCGAGCGCTGCGACGAGCGCGCTCAGGCTGCGTGCGATGAGCGCAGGCGCGGCGAGGTAGGGTGCGCCTTCCCGATCGAGCGCCGACCAGCGCGCGGCGAGGCCGAGCGCCAGCCCGCACGCGATCGCAGCCAATACGGGCTCAGGCGTCAGCGGCGCAGTGAGCGACGCCCAGAACAGCGCGAGCGCTGCCAGCGTCGCCGTCGCGTACAGCATCGGGCATTCCTTCAGCGCGCGGGCGCGAAACCGGGCGCGCTACGGCTCTAGTGCGCGTCGCGCGGATTCGCCAGCGCGGCGCGACCGGCGCCGCCGGCGTTTCTCACACGCGCGTCAGCAGCGCTGCGTTGCGCCGCGCGGTGGAGAACTCGTCGAACGCGTCCGGCTCGTGAGCGGGCGCAGTCGCATCCGCCGTGAAAGACCAGTTCCAGTAGCGCAGCACCGTCTGCGCCTTCGCGGCCGAGAGGCTTTCATAGGCCTGCATCGTGCGGCCATAGGGTGTGTCGAGCCGTTCCGCATCGGTGACGGCGCGGCCGAGCGCGCGCCACAATTGCGCCAGCGATGCGCGCTTGAGGCCGGTGGCCTTGGCGAGCACGGCGATCGGCTCGCCGCCCGGATCGGAAAAGATCTGGCGCGCCGTCGCCGGCTTCACGCCGCACAAATGCGCGATCTCGAGCATCGTCGCTTCGTCGACCGCCTGCGCGGCGGCGGCGATCGCGCCTTCCAGCGAGCCGTAAGGACTGCGCTCGGCGGCGCTGCGATTGCGCTGGCGCCGCTCGATCAATTGCAGCGCCTTTCGCGATTCGGCGTCGGCCCAGGCCTCCTGCGCGGCGAGCGCGAAAATGCCCGACAATTCCGCGATCAAGACGCTGCGTTCGACCGCGAAGCGGCGCAAGATTTGCGCCCGCGCCGGCGCATCGCTCCACCAGAACAGCACCAAAGCCTGGCTCGGCCGCAATTCCGGCCGCTGCAAGAGCGGCGCAATCAGGCCTGGCGTGCTGCGCGAGCGCGCGACGGCGAGATCGACGCCAACCGCCGACAGGCGCGCGCCGGGATTGATCAGCAAGGCCTCCATCGCGGCGGAATCGTTTGTCTGCAGCAGCGCGTCGGCGACGACTTCCGACACCTGCTTGCGCTTGGCGATGGCGTTCCAATGCGCGCTGACGCCGGCGCGAATGGTGGCCACGAGATCGGAATCGTCGAACCCGAGGCCGGTCTCCAACAACGTGCGCGACACCTGGATGTCGTCGCGCGCGAGATAGCGCAGGAGATTTTTCGGCGCATCGACGATGCCGGCCAGCCCATTGGCGCAGCGCGCGCGCAAATCCGCGCCGCTGGACCGGATCAGTCCGACGAGAATATCCGCCGCCAATTGCCGCTCGAAGGCGGGAATGCGGCTCGACGGCCAGGAGACAAGGTCGATCAGCCGCCCGACGATCACGCCGCGCGCTTCCAGACGCTGATCGAGCGTCAATTGCAGCGCAGCCGCGCTGATCAGATCGGTGGGGGCGTCGGCGTTCGGCATCAGCTGAGTCGCGCCGATGCTGCCGCGCACGGCCTTAACCTGTTCCTAACGTCTCGGCGCCCGCAGCCGCCTCAGCTGAAGCGCCGCTCCTCCCACCAGGGGAAGAAGTCGGGCATGTCGGCGGACACCGTGTTGGGATAGGCGGGCGTGCGCTTTTCCAGGAAGGACATCACGCCCTCTTTCGCATCGGCCTGTTTGCCGCGCGCGAAGATGGCGCGACTGTCGATCTTGTGGGCCTCCATCGGGTGATCGGCGCCGAGCATGCGCCACATCATCTGGCGCGTCAGCGCGACCGAGACCGGCGCGGTGTTGTCGACGATCTCGCGCGCGATGGCGTGCGCGGCGGGAAGCAGCTCCTCCGGCGCATGGAGCGAGCGCACGAGGCCGCGCTCCTTGGCTTCCGAGGCCGGGAACACGCGGCCGGAATAGCACCATTCCAGCGCGTTCTGGACGCCGACGAGACGCGGCAGGAACCAGGACGAGCACGCCTCCGGCACGATGCCGCGCCGCGCGAACACGAAGCCGAACTTGGCCTCGGTGGAGGCGATGCGGATGTCCATCGGCAATTGCATGGTGACGCCGACGCCCACGGCAGCGCCGTTCACCGCCGCGATCACGGGCTTCAGGCTTTCGAAGATGCGCAGCGTCAGGCGACCGCCGCCGTCGCGCAAATACTCGAGATCGGTTTTGGCGCCGCGCTCCGGGCGATCGGTGCGGGCTTCGTAGTCGAAGGTTTTGGCGCCGGCGGAGAGATCGGCGCCCGCGCAGAAGGCGCGCCCAGCGCCGGTGACGATCACCGCGCGTACGGAATCGTCGGCGTCGGTCAGATCGAACGCCTTGATCATGTCGAGCATCATCTGCCCGGTGAAGGCGTTCATCTTGTCGGGACGGTGCAGCGTCAGCACCGCCACGCCGTCGGCGACGTCGAGGTGGACGGTTTCCATTTCCGTGTGCGCCATAAGCGGCCTCCCTGAATGCGCCTCAGGAAGCCCGCCTCACGCAGCGTCGGTCAAGCGCCGATCAGCGCGTGCGCGTGCCGCTGCGCCCACCGCGGGCGTTGTACTCGGCCGCTTCCGCTTGCCACGCCTGGCCGACGGCGGTGAGCCGCTGGACGGCTTCGTTGTATTCGGTGACGCGGGTTTGGGCCTGGGCGGTGATGGCCTGCGCCTGGGCTTGCAGCTCGGTCGCCTCGACGCGGCGGCATTCCAGGATGCTTTGCACCGTGCGGCCCCATTCCTGATAGGCGGCGTCCCCGGCCTGCATGGCGGCGGCGTTGCGTGCGGTGGCGCCGTCCGGCAGCGTCGGCTCCGGCGGGAAGGTCGGGCAGCGCGATCCCGGAACCGCCGCGGCAGGCGCGCCGGCATCCGCGCCCGGCGTCTGCGCCATCGCGACCGTCGCCAACGCCAAAGCTGCGCCCAAGGCCGCCCCGAGCCCGCCGATCACCACTTTCATGAGCCTACCTCCCGCTCAATATCTCGCCTCGCACGGCTGCATACACGGCCCGTGACGGCTGTGTAACCCGGATGCTCAGCAATGGCGGCCAAATTGCGGAGGGGTTGGGGCTCAATCCGCCAGCGTGAACGGCACGCGCATCCGGTACTGCGCTTCGACCGGCGCGCCGTCGCGCGTCGCCGGCGCCATCTCGTGGTCGCGCGCGATCGCCAGCGCGGCGGCGCCGAAGTTCCAGCCGGCAGGCGTCTCCGACAGGATCGTGCAGCCCAGACGGCCATCGACGCCCACCACGCAATCGAGGATGACCTCGCCCTCCCGGCCGCGATCGAGCGCGCGTTCGGGATAGTACGCCGCGAGATCGCTCGGCCGGCGAATCCAATCCGGCGTGGTGATCACCGCGCGCGGCGCGCCCCCGGCGAACCCGGCGAGGATGTCCGACTGCGGGTCGGCGACGACGTCGGGGCCGTCATAGAGGGCGGGCGGGTCGGCGATGGTGGCGACGATGATGGGCGCAGCCTGGATCGGCGTGAGGCTCTCCCGCTGCGTCGCGGGCTGCGGTTTGGGCGGATCTTTGCGATCCAGCACCGCGGACTCGATGATCGGCGGTTCGAACAGCGTCGGCATCGGCATCGCGCTGAACTTCATCGATGCGGCCAGAAACGCGGCGAGCCCGGTGACGAGCGCCCCGCTGGAGATGGAAATCAAGCGGATGGTGACGGTGCCAGCCATGCGATCCTCCCTGCGGATCGGCCCAGGATGCGCCGGCTTTACGCTACGTCAAATAGAATAGGAATTACAAAAGTGCCCAGTGGCGATAGCTGACTTATTGGCTTAAACAGGCGTTAACCCGATGCATTGTGTCTCGTCGTGGAAGGAGCATCTCGTCTTCGAATGTCGACGGAGAGATCGATGGTTGAACCCGATCTGAGCGATGAAGTCGCAGCCTTTCTGAAGGCGCGGGCGGCGCTTAAGGCTGAGCATGGATCTCAGTGGGTGGTTTTTTGCAGAGGCGCTTTTCAGGGCGTTTTTCCGAAGTTCAGCGACGCAGCGTCGAATGCCGTGACAAAGTTTGGCGACACTCCATTTTTAATTCGCCAGATAACGGCCGAGGACGAGCGCGTGCCGCTCGTTTTTGTTGACCCCGAGTGAGCTGGCCGAAAATCTTTGGCCCGGACGGTGCAACCGTCGATGCGCGAGCAGAAGCGCTCCGAATGCACGGACCATCGCTCAGCGTAATGCTCCAAGCGCCTTTTCAATCTTCGGTAGACGGAATTGCAGCGCCAGTTCGCGAGTTGGAAGCTATTGTGGACTCTGGAGCCTCGTGCATTTGCATTTCACGCAAGGTCGCCAATGACCTTGGGCTGAGGAGTATCGGCCCTACTAATATGATTGCGGTGGGGGCATCGCACCCAGCAAACAACTATATGTGTCGCGTGATGGCGCCCGAGCTTGAGTTCGACGAAGTCATGGTCGTTTGTGCGCCGGCGGGCGTGCATGTGCCTCAACCATTACTTGGACGCTCTTTTTTGGCTTACTTCAATTTTTCGTACGACGGGCCGTCGGGACGATTTATGTTCAGTCGGCCACACGCAACGGCGCTGTCAGAAAGTCACGACGAGTAAGGTCAGCCACACCCCGCCGCGCGCGCCTCGCGAACGGCCATGTCGCGCACGGCGGAGCTGGCGCGGGGATAGCGGCGCGGGACGTCGGCGAAGGCCGCACAGGCCTGGCTTTGGCGGCCAAGCGCCTTCAGCGCCACGCCGAGCCTGACGAGACTGTCGGCGGCGCGCGGACCGTTTTCGTGGCGCTGCAAATAATCCAGGAAGCCGACGGCGGCCTCCTGATTGGCGCCGCGGGCGAGCAGCGTGAAGGCGAACCAATAGCGCGCGTCGGCCGCCTCGGCCGCATTCGGGAAGGCGGCGATGAATTGACTGAAGGCCTGCTCGGCCGCCTGGGTCTGGCCGGCGACCAGAAGCTCGCGCGCACGCGCATAGGCGGGCCCCGCCTCGCCGGGCAACGCCGCGGCGGGCAGCTCGCCCAATTGGCCCTGGGCTGCGTCGCGGGCGGCGGTGCGGGCGGGCGCGGCCGGCTGGCGCGGCGTAGGCGCCGGCGGGGCGGCTTCGGCGGCGTCGCGGGCGGCGGCGAGGTCGCCGACCATGGCCTGGAGGCGTTCATTCTCCCGCCGCGCCTGGACAAGCTCGAACTGAAGGCGCTCGTTCTCCGCCGTGGCGTTGCGCAGCAGGCGCTCCAATTCCTCGAGCCGATCCTGGCGCGCATCGGCCGCGGCGACGGGCGCCGCCGGCGGCGGGGTCTGCGCCCGCTGACCGAGATAGGCTGGCGGAGGCGGCGCTTGCGCAGCCGCGAACTGCGCCGACGCCAGCGCGACGCACAGCGCCGCCGATCCGAACCTCAGGATTGATGCGATCATGGACACGGCATGGGCTGCGCCTTCGGCGAAATTTGGGCGCGGCCCGCCGCCGCGGACCGCGCCCATTCTTCCGAGATCGGCGCGCGCTGCGCTCAGCTGACGGCGCCGGACACGATCTGGGTGTGCGCGTTGCGGTTCACCGACCAGGCTTCTTCGTTCGCGCGGGGATCGAGCGGGCGCTCCTTGCCATAGGACACGGTTTCGACGCGGCCAGCCTCGACGCCCAGCGACACGAGGTAATCGCGCGCAGCGGCGGCGCGGCGGGCGCCCAGAGCGAGGTTGTATTCGCGCGTGCCGCGCTCGTCGCAATTGCCCGCGACCAGAACGCGCACCGATGGATAGCGGCGCAGCCAGGCGGCCTGGCGATCGAGAATGGCGCGCGCTTCGCCGGTGAGATCGAAGCGATCATAGCCGAAGAACACGCGCTCCCCCACCGACACGCGGAAATCTTCGAGCGATCCCGCGACCGGGCCGCGCGGCGCTTCGGGCACGGGCGCGGGCCGCGGCGCCGGCGTCGGCACGGGAGTCGGCGGCGCGACGGGCTCGCGCCGCGAGGCGCATGCGCTCAAGGCCAGGGCGGCGGCTGCGGAGAAGAAGGCGATCTTGCGCATATGTGCACCTCTTTTTTGAAGTCCGGTTTTTCCGAAGTCCTGACGGCGCACCGATGACGCCGCCTTCTGCCGACGCGAGCTTGAGGATTACGGCCCCGGCCCCGCGCTTTCAACCGAATGCACCCTAAAGACGTTGCAATAAGCGAAAATTCTTAACGCGCCTGCACGCGCGACGCGCACGCGCCCGCTCACGGCAGCAACGGCGACCAGGCGGGATCGGACGCATCGGTTTGCGTCGCGACCTGGCGCAGATTGCGTCCGGTGAGGTCGATCGACCACAATTTCGGCCCCGCGCCCGGGCGATCCTCGCGGAAGAACATGATGACGCGGCCATTGGGCGACCAGGTCGGCGCCTCGTCGAGATAGGCCTCCGTCAGCACGCGTTCGCCGGTGCCATCGGGGCGAATGACGCCGATCGAAAACCGCCCGCCGTTCTGGCGCGTGAAGGCGATGAGATCGCCGCGCGGCGACCAGACCGGGGTGGAATAGCGCCCATCGCCGAAACTGATCCTGCGCTGGTTGGAGCCGTCGGCGTTCATCACATAAAGCTGGGGCGAGCCGCCGCGGTCGGAATTGAACACGATCTGCGCGCCGTCGGGCGCGTAGGACGGCGAGGTGTCGATGGCGGGATGATTGGTCAGCCGCGTCGTGCGCCGCGAGCGCAGGTCCATCGTGTAGATTTCGGAATTGCCGTTGAGGTCCATCGTCATGATGACGCCGTCGCCGCGCGGATTGAAGCGCGGCGCATAGCTCATGCCCGGGAAATCGCCGAGCACTTCGCGGCGATTGGTTTCGAGATTGTACAAGAACACGCGCGGGCGGCCGGTCTCGAAGGACATGTAGGTGATCAATTGCGTCGTCGGCGAAAACCGCGGCGTCAGCACCTGCACGTCCGCGCCGGTGAGAAAGGACGGATTGGCGCCGTCCTGATCCATGATCATCAGCCGCTTGATGCGCCGGGTGCGCGGGCCGGATTCCGACACGAACACCACGCGCGTGTCGAAAAAGCCCGGCTCGCCGGTCAATTGCTCGTAGATCTGATCGGCGATGCGGTGCGCGATGCGGCGCCAATTGTCCGCCGTGGTGGCGTATTGATAGCCGACGAGCGCCTGCTCGCTGAGCGCGTCCCAGAGGCGAAATTCAAGCCGCAAACGCCCGTCCGGCAGCGCCGTCGCCTGGCCGACGACGACGGCTTGCGCGCTCAAGGCGCGCCAATCGGCGAAGCGCGGCGCGAAATTGACGTCGGTCGGCCGATCGATGAAGGCGGCGGGATCGATCGAGCGGAACAGCGACGAGCGCTCGAGATCGGCGCGGATCACCGCTGCGACGTCGCGCCCAACGCGCGCCGCTTCGGCGTCGGGGCTGTAGAAATCGTTCACGCCGATCGGCGTGGGATTGAGATGGCCTTGGGTGATGTCGACGCGCAATTGCGCGAAGGCCGGCGCAGCGAACGCGAAGAGCGCGATCAGCACTGCTACAAACGCGGACGCCAGACGCTGAAGCCCTTCTCCCCTTGTGGGAGAAGGTGGCCCGAAGGGCCGGATGAGGGGTGTTTTCGCGAACCTGTAAAGGCTTGCGTCAACACCCCTCATCCGTCCGCTGCGCGGCCACCCTCTCCCACAAGGGGAGAAGGAGGGGCGATTGTGCGGAGATGGCGGAGCGGAAGTTTGATGCATCATCGCCTCTCGCTAGACCTGCGGATCGAAGGTGTATTCCATATCGCGCCAAAGGTCATAATGCGGCGCAAGCGCTGGATCGCCCGCAAACGGAAACGGGCTGCATTGCTGCACGGCGCGGCGCGCGGAATCCACCGCCGCGCGCAGGATCGGATCGCCCAAAGTCGAGCGCGGCGACACCACCTGCGGTTCGCCGACGAGCGCCCCGCGCGCGTCGAGCCGCAGCCGGATGGTGACGACGAGGCGCTCGAAATCCGGCTGGTCGACCGGCGTGCGCCAGCAGGCGTTGCGGCGGATGTGCTGGCGCGTGACTGCGCGAATGCGATCCTCGAGCGCGGCGATCTGGGCTGTGCCAAGGCCCGCGCTGGGACGCGGCATAGCGCCGGGCGCGCCGTCCCCGGTCAGGCGGGGATTGTTTTCTTTCGTCTTGTTGGCCAGCAATTCGCGTTGCATGGCGCCGAAATCCAGCGATGGCGCGCGGCGCGCATCGGGCGCGGCTTCGACGGTTTCGTCGGGCGGCGGCGGGCCGCCTTCGACGTCGCTGGCGGCGGCTTCGGTCTCCGGATTGATCGGCGCTGCGCCGCGGACATTGGATACCTCGCCGATATCGACGACGTCGATCGGCACCACCACGCCGCCGTCCTCGCGCCGCTCGCGCGCATTGATCGGCCACGTCACCGCCGTCAGGAACGCGATCAGCACGTGCGTGGCGATCGACAGGAGGAGGCCCGGCCGCATCGGCGCCGCTCACTCCCGCGTTTTGGCGCGCGCGCCGCGCGCCGCCATCGGATCGGTGACGAGGCCGATATTGCGATAGCCGGCGGTGTTGAGCGTCGCCATCACCTCAGCGACGACGCCGTAAGGCACCGCATTGTCGGCGCGGATGAAGATGCGCCGGTCGTAGCCCTCGGCGGCGATCGCCTGCAATTGCGGCAGCAGCGCCTCGAGCGTCACTTCGCTTTCCTGCAAATAAATCTTGCCGTCCGCCTGCACCGAGACAGTGAGCGGCTCGGTCTCTGGCGGCAATTGCTTGGCTTCGGTCTTGGGCAGATCCACCGGCACGCCGACCGTCAGCAGCGGCGCGGTCACCATGAAGATGATCAGCAGCACCAGCATCACGTCGACGAAAGGCGTGACGTTGATCTCCGACTGACGCCCTTTGCGAAGGCCGCGTCGTCCGCGCCGGCGGCCGTTCTGCGCCAAAGACGCGCCCATCAGATGCGCTCGGCCAGGCGGCGCGACAGGCGCGCGGCGACTTCATCGGAGAACGCCTCGAGCCGATCGGCGAAGCGATCGAGATCGCCGGAAAATTTGTTGTAGAACACCACCGCTGGGATCGCGGCCACGAGGCCCATGGCGGTGGCGAGCAGCGCTTCGGCGATGCCGGGCGCGACGACCGACAGGTTCGTCTGGTTCTGCTCGGCGATGTCGGAGAAGGCGTTCATGATGCCCCACACCGTGCCGAACAGGCCGATGAACGGCGCTGTGGAGCCGACCGTGGCGAGCACGCCGAAGCCGCGCCCCACGCGCTGCAATTCGCGCGCGATGGCGGCCTGCATCAGGCGGTCGCAGCGCTGCTGCAGGAGATCGGCGGAAGTCGGCGTCAGCGGCGCGCCGCGCCGGATGTCGCGCCATTCGCGCGCCGCGGCGGAGAACACCCGCCCCAGCGCATCGCGCGGCTTGTCGGAGACCTTGTCGTCGAGCTCCTCGATCGATTGGCCCGACCAGAAAGCGCGCTCGAACTGCTTGGCCCGGCTCTCCAGCTCGCTGAACTGCATCCATTTGTCGAAGGCGACGGTCCACGACCAGATCGACGCCAGGACCAGCATCAGCATGACGCCTTTGACCACGGGATCGGCCTGGGCGAACAGGCCGAGAATGGTGATGTCGTTTGCGCTCGCTTCCATGTCATCCCCGCGGCGGCGCCCGGCGGCCGCGCACGGCTTTCCCGGGGTCGTTCCGAACCTTCGGCTTTACCCCATGGACTTTGTCAAAACGTGGACGCGCCCTGCGCCACGAAAGGTTTCAGCGCCGCAAGCAGGGCCGGCGGAGGCTTTTTGGGTCGGCCCGTGAGGGCGATGCAACAGGCCTCAACCTGGGCTTGCGCCATGATGGCGTCGCCGCGCAGCAGGGTCTGGGCGAAGTGCAGCCGCGGCCCGCGGACCGCAGCGAACTCGGTTTGCACGACGAGGGCGTCGTCGATGCGGGCGGGCTTGAGGAAGTCCAGGGTCATACGGTTGACCGCGAAGGCCGTGGGCGAGTCGCCCTCCAGCAAAGCGCTGTGGCCGACGCCCGCGAGACGAAGAAAATCCGACCGGCCTCGCTCGAAATAGCGCAAATAATTTGCGTGGTAGACGACCCCGGAGAAATCCGTGTCCTCGTAATAGATGCGAACCGGAAGCAGATGGAGGCGGCCGTCGATCCGCCCGGCAGTGGGTGCGTCGCTCATCCGGCCCTTGTAGCGCGAACCGCCCGGCCGCGCCGATGCCGATCACATGGCGGGCGCTGCGCCCGCCGGCAGCGCCCAGACGCTGCGGCACACGGCGCAATAGGCGCCCTCGCCCGGCCCCTTGCGGCCGCAGCGCGCCAAATCCCGCAAAAGCAACTTGTAGCTTGGCCCGCAGCTCGGGCAGGAATCGCCGGGTCTTGGGTCGCCGCCCGGAGGCGTCGCCGGCCTGGATTTGCTGGTCATCGCGTGCATGCAAGCGCCCCTCTCATGAACGACTGCTCGAGACTCGCTCGACCATGATCGGCTCAAAGTGTTACCCCGACGTTCACCAAACGCCGACGCCGCGCCGCAGCGGACGCTGCGATTGACGCTGCGTTGTGGCCCTTGCGCATCATTGCGGCGCCGGCGCCGCCTGAATAAGCTGCTGCTCACGGTTTGCAGGCGCGGATCAAAACGCGCTCTGGCGCGTAGATGCAGCGGTCACCACAACCGCCGTCGCCGCCGCAAGCCCACACAACGCCTTGGAGCAGACATGTCGACGATCTCGCTTATGCCTTTGCCATGGCCGCAAGACGCGCTTGCGCCCGCCATATCCGAGACGACCATCGCAAAGCATTACGGCAAGCACCACAAGGGCTATGTCGACAAGGTCAATGCGCTGATCGCCGACACGCCGCTGAAGGATGCATCGCTGGAAGAGATCGTGCGCAAGACCGCGGGCGACCCCAAGCAGCGCGCGCTGTTCAATGCTGCTGCGCAAACCTTCAATCACGACCGCTATTGGGAGAGCCTGTCGCCCAAGTCAGGAAAGCCGTCCGCCGCGCTGATGACGCGCATCAAGGCCGATTTCGGCGATCTCGATGCGCTGCAAAAAGAACTCGTCGCGCGTGGAACCGCGCATTTCGCCAGCGGCTGGGTATGGTTGTGCGTAAGCGACGGCAAGCTCGCCGTCATGGACACGCATGACGCCGATGCCTGTATCCTGCATGGCGCAGCGCCCCTGCTTGTGCTCGATGTGTGGGAGCACGCCTATTATCTGGACTACTGGAACGAGCGGGAACGCCACCTGCGCACGATCGTCGGCGAAGCGCTGAATTGGGATGGCGCCAGCGAACGCTTCGAAGCGCTGACCTGACGACGATTCACGAGGCGTCCCCGAACAGCCGGTCCTGCAGCGGCGGCAGGGCGGGCGGCTTCTTGCCCAAGCGCTCATAGGCGCGCGGCGCAGCGCAGCGGCCGCGCGGCGTGCGCATCACGTAGCCTTGCTGCATGAGGTACGGCTCGATGACGTCCTCCAGCGCATCGCGCGATTCCGCCAGCGCTGCGGCGAGCGTATCGACGCCGACGGGGCCGCCGCCATAGGTCTCGACGAGTGCGTGCAGATAGCGGCGATCGAGCATGTCGAGGCCATCCGCATCGACATCGAGACGCTTCAGCGCGGCGTCGGCCAGTTTGGAATCGATGACGCCGCCATCGGCTGCGAAATCGCGCACACGGCGCAACAGGCGCACCGCCACGCGCGGCGTGCCGCGCGCGCGCTTGGCGATTTCGAGAGCGCCGTCGTGCGTCAACGGCGCGGCCAGCTTGTCGCCGGCGCGCTGCACGATGCCGGTAAGGTCTTCAGCGCTGTAGAAATCCAGCCGCACGGGAATGCCGAACCGGTCGCGCAGCGGCGTACCGAGCAGACCTGCGCGCGTCGTCGCGCCGACCAGCGTGAACGGCGCCAGATCGATGCGCACGCTGCGCGCGCTCGGCCCCTCGCCAATGATCAAATCGAGGCGATAATCCTCCATCGCGGGATAGAGGATTTCCTCCACCGCCGGCGCGAGGCGGTGGATTTCGTCGATGAACAGCACGTCGCGCGGCTCGAGATTGGTGAGCAGCGCGGCGAGATCGCCGGCGCGCGCGATCACCGGGCCGCTCGTCATGCGGAAGCCCACGCCCAGCTCGCGCGAGAGAATTTGCGCCAGCGTCGTTTTGCCGAGCCCCGGCGGGCCGAACAGCAGCACATGGTCGAGCGCCTCGGCGCGCCCGCGTGCGGCGTCGACGAAAACCTTGAGGTTCGCCTTGGCGTGCGGCTGACCGACGAACTCGTCGAAGCCCTGCGGCCGCAGGGCGCGATCGACGGTCTCGCCGGGCTGGCGGTCGGGCGAGATGATGCGGGCGGCGTCGTCAGCCATGGGACGCTTCCTTTCTGGATTTGCCGGTCCGCGCCAGCATGCGCCGGGAGTGTGCGACGAAGGCGACCGCGATCATCGGCGCGCGCTCACGCATTCACTTCGCGCAGTGCGAGGCGGATGAGATTGGGCGTGTCGGCCTCGCCGCCGGCCTGCTTGAGCGCCGCCGCCACAGCGCGCATTGCGCTCTGCTGATCGATGCCCAGATTGACCAGCGCCGACACCGCTTCGGAGCGCCCACCAGTGACCGGCGCGGCCGCGATCGGCGTGCGGGCATGGCCGAGGAACCCGCGCGGCGGCGCCTTGCCGCCCAATTCCTGCACGATGCGCGCGGCGAGCTTTGGGCCGACGCCGTTGGCGCGCGCGATCGCGGCCTTGTCGCCAAGCGCGATGGCGTCGGCCAATTCGCCGGGCGGCAGCACGTCGAGAATCGCCAGCGCCACCTTCGCGCCCACGCCCGGCGCCGATTGCAGATGCTGAAACCAGCCGCGCTCGTCCTCTGACAGGAACCCGAACAGCCGGATCGAATCCTCCCGCACCTGGGTCTCGACGTGCAGCCGCGCCGCTTCGCCGGGCGTCAGGCGCGCCAGGGTGCGTGCGCCGGCCTGCGCCACATAGCCGACACCGCCGACATCGATGAGCGCGGCGTCCTCTCCCACAGCGGCGACCACCCCGCTCAGCAACCCGATCATTGCGCGCTTCTCCGCCTTCGGCCGCGCCTGCTGCGCTTGCGGGGCGAACATGCCGGGATTCGCCGCTCCGCGCCTTTCGCGGGCTGTCAATGGCCAGGAAACGACACCAGCGTCCGCACAGGCACGCCCAGCGCCTCCAGGCGCTGCGCGCCGCCGAGGTCGGGCAGATCGATGACGAAGGCGGCGCCCACGACGTGCGCGCCCGCCTGCCGCAGGAGCCGCACCGCGGCCTCGGCGGTGCCGCCGGTGGCGATCAGGTCGTCCACCAGAAGCACGGTCTCGTCCCGGGCGACGGCGTCGACATGGATCTCCACCTCGTCCTCTCCGTATTCGAGCGCGTAGGTCTGGCGCAGGGTCGCGGCGGGGAGTTTTCCCTTCTTGCGCACCGGGGTGAACCCGGCCGAAAGCTGGTGGGCCACCGCCCCGCCCAGGATGAAGCCGCGCGCCTCAACACCCGCCACCTTGGCGATGCGGCTGCCGGCGAAGGGCTGGACGAGCTCGTCCACCGCCCGGCGGAAGGCCTTGGCGTCGCCCAGGAGCGTGGTGATGTCACGGAACTGGATGCCGGGCTTGGGAAAGTCCGGGATGGTGCGGATGGCGTCGGCGAGGGTCATGCCCGACCCATAAGGCCGCAGCTGCCCCCTGGCGACTCTGCCGCCGCCGGGGCTAGGAATGAGCGCGTCCGGCGCCTACGTGTCGGTCACCCATTGGAGCATCCCATGACGCAGCCCTTCACCCTCGACACGGAAACCCCGCCCCCGGATCAGGGCGCGGCCCTGCCGGTCGAGAAGGCGCTGTTCAAGTCCCGCATCGTGTCGCTCACCGGCGAGGTGAACGACGCCCAGGCGCGGCGCGTGAGCGACCGGCTGCTGGCGCTCGCCGCGGAAAGCGACGAGCCGATCACGTTCATCATCTCCTCGCCCGGCGGCCACGTCGAAAGCGGCGACATGATCCACGACATGATCAAGTTCATCACCCCGCGGGTGAAGATGCTGGCGACGGGCTGGGCCGCGAGCGCCGGCGCGCTGATCTTTTGCGCCGCGCCCAAGGAAGACCGCTTCTGCCTGCCCAATACGCGCTTCCTGCTGCACGAACCGCGCGGCGGCGTCGGCGGCATGGCCTCGGACGTCGAAATCCAGGCGCGCGAGATCATCCGCATGCGCGAGCGGTTGAACAAGATTTTCGCCGACGCCACCGGCCAGCCGATCGAGCGGATCAAGAAGGACACCGACCGCGACTATTGGATGTCGCCGGAAGAGGCGATCGCCTACGGCCTCGTCGGCCGCATCGTGTCGAACCACAAGGAACTGGCGGCGCTGTAGCATGCCTCAGAGAAACCGATGCGCGCTGACAACGTCGCCTGCCCGACAGCCTCGCCTTTCATGAAGCACCTTCGGTGAATATACGCGTCTCAACCCACACCAGTTATATGTTCATCGATGGCGCGTCTTTAGACGGAGCATTGAAGGCGGCCACAGACCGATATTCAACTAAAAGTCCATTTGCTCTGGATTACGCGGCCTTTGCTGCAGAACAAACCAAGGTGTTCTATTACGACGCGATACCTAGCTTCGAAGACCAAGATAGGACTCCAGCGCAAACCGCACTCGCAGAACAAAAAATTCAAAAACTAGAGTCCATTCGCAAGCTTGATAAATATCATGTGTTTGAAGGTGATACTCGAAGGCGTCGAAGCAAAGGCGGCCAAGAACAAAAAATGGTGGATGTCGCAATTGCAGTAGATATGTTGACGCACACATTCCGTCGGAACATGGATTCAGCGATTTTAGTCACGGGCGATCAGGACTTTAAGCCGTTGTTGGACGCGCTCGTGCGAGAAGGAATGTTTGTAACACTTTGGTATCCAATAGGCGCAACGAACCAGATCTTGATTGACGCTGCAGATGCAAAACTGCCTCTGACAACTGACCTATTGTACAATTGCTCAACTTTCGAATTTCGCAATAAGACTCCGTTTCCCTCGCATTATCGAGATTACAGTCGACCGGTCGGCAAACAAATCGCACACTGGGATAACGCCGATCATGGTCATGTATCTTTATGGATTGACGGACAACTCTACTGGCTGCACGCGGACCCAGTGCGGGATAAACCTATTCGCATCGAAAGCGAGAGCCTCGACATGCTGAAACTGTATGCACAAGATGTCTTTGGAATTGATGTGCCGGAACTGCCAGGTCAGCCATAGTCAGAGTTTTGCCCGCTACTATCCAAACCTGAGTAGGCACTCTAGACGCATAGAGCCGCGGCGATCGCGCACCTGCGCAGTCACGCTACGCGCATCCCAATCGATGTGGAGCATTCCGAAATTGCGGCCGCGATAGGCGCCGACGCGGCGTCCGTTGGGCGGCTGCACCGGCCACACTTCGGTGAGGCCCGAGGACGTGATCTCGATCAGCGGCGCAGCGCCTGCGCGCTCGAGCCGCGACACCTCGCCGAAATGCACGTCGCCGGAAATCACCACGACGTTCGGCGCATCGCCGATGAGGCGCATCAGGCGCGCATAGTCGCCCGGAAAATTCTCCCAGCCCTCCCAGCCCGCCTTGTCGGCGAGAACCTGGATGCTGGAGCAGACGATGCGCAGATCGGCGGGGACCGCGAACTGCGCCTCGAGCCAGCGCCATTGCGCGTCGCCGAGCAGCGAGGCGGCGGGATCGGGATTGGGGCCATAGGGGCCCGGCACGTCGAGACCGCGCAAACGGCGCTGCAGCGCCCAGCCGGCATAGCGGACCCAGCCGCGCGAGCGCGAGGCGAGCGCGGTGCGGTTCCAGCGCAGATCGGGCAGGATGATCTGCACGCGACGGCCCGGCGGGCCGAAGGTTTCGGCGGTGAAGATGCCGCCCTCCTGGGTGCGGCGCGGGCTATCGGCCGGTTCGTTCCAGAAATCGCAAAATGCCGCGCGCGCGTCGTGCTTCAGCGGATAATCGGCGCCGCCGTCATTGGCGCCATAATCGTGGTCGTCCCAGATCGCGCGGATCGGCGTTGCGGCGCGAAAGGCGGCGAACTCCGGCTTGGCGGCGAGTGCGGCGTAGCATGCGCCGAAGCGCTCGGGCGTTTCCGCATCGGCGTAAATGTTATCGCCAAGCGCGATGAACAGGTCGGGCCGGAGGGCGGCGATTTCGGTCCAGATCGGTTGGGCTTTGGTTTGCCGGGCGCAGGCGCCGAAGGCGATGCGCTGCAACGGGCGCTCCTGCGCGTGGGCGAGCGCGGGAAACGCCGCGAGCGCAGCCGCCTGCGCCAGCACCTCGCGGCGGCTCGGCGCGCGCGTCATCGCAGCACCCGGCCCGCCACCGCGTCGAGCTTGGCGGCGAGGGCTGCGTCGCGCGCTTCCGGCGCAGTGATCAGCGCATAATCCAGGCACGTATCGATCGGCGACGGCGTGCGCGGGGTGTGCGCCAGGCGTGCAGCGAGATGGGCGACCAGCGCTTTCGCCTTCTCGGCGTTGGCGTGCAGCACTTCCAGCACGTTCGTTACGGTCACATGCGCTTCTTCTTCGCGCCAGCAATCATAATCCGTCACCATAGCGACGCTGGCGTAGGGCAGCTCGGCCTCGCGGGCGAGCTTCGCCTCGGGCATGTTGGTCATGCCGATCACATCGCAGCCCCAGGCGCGATAGAGTTTGGATTCCGCCAGCGAGGAAAACTGCGGCCCCTCCATCGCCAGATAGGTTCCGCCTTCGTGCGTGGGCGCGCCGGCCGCGCGGGCGGCCTCCGCGGCGAACGCCGACAGGCGCGGACACACTGGATGCGCCATCGACACATGGGCGACGACGCCTGCGCCGAAGAAGCTCTTCTCGCGCGCGAAGGTGCGGTCGATGAATTGATCGACAATCACGAAATCGCCGGGCGCGCGATCCTCGCGCAGCGATCCGCACGCCGACAGCGAGACGATGTCCGTGCAGCCCACGCGCTTCAGCGCATCGATGTTGGCGCGGTAATTGACGTGCGTCGGCGACAGGCGATGGCCACGCCCGTGGCGCGGCAAGAACGCAACCTCAATCCCGTTCAACCGTCCGCGATGGAGCGCATCCGACGGCGCGCCCCAAGGGGTGTCGACGGGCTCCCAGCGGCCGTCTTCGAGACTGGTGATATCGTAGAGGCCCGAGCCGCCGATGATGCCGATGCGCCAGTCGCTCATGCGGCGTGCTCCATGGTGCGACGGCGCTTCACGCGCCCCCCGCCTTCTCCCCTTGTGGGAGAAGGTGGCGCGAAGCGCCGGATGAAGGGTGTTTGCGAATCCTTGCAAACGTCGGCGTCATCACCCCTCATCCGTCAGCTTCGCTGACACCTTCTCCCACACGGGGAGAAGGAGAGGCGCCTAGTGCTTCTGGTCGCGCCAGACCTGCTTATACGACAAATAGGTGAGCACCGTCAGCAGCAGCAGGAAGGCGATGACGCCGAGGCCCATCGACTTGCGATGCTGCATCTTCGGATCGCCGGCCCATTGCAGGAAGTGGGCGACGTCGGTCGCCATCTGATCGACGCTGGCGACGGTGTCGTCGGAATAGAGGACCTGGCCTTCGGCCACGATCGGCGGCGCCATGGCGATCCAGCCGCCCGGGAAATACTTGTTGTAATACTTCCCCTCGACGATCTCGACGCCCTCCGGCGGATCCACATAGCCGAGCAGCAGCGAGCGAACATATTCCGCGCCGCCGTGCCGCGCATGCACGATAACGGAGAGGTCCGGCGGCATCGCCCCGCCATTGGCGGCGCGCGCGGCGGCTTCGTTGGCGAACGGTTCGCGGAAACGATCGGACGGACGGCCAGGACGTTCCGTCTCCATGCCGGTTTCGCGGTCGATGTCGGCGATCATCACGCCGGCCGCCACCGCGCGCACGAACGGATTGTCGTTGACGTCGACGACGGTGGCGTGATGCGCGTCGTGCGGCGTCAGCGTGATGTCGTAGGCGCCGGTCTCGGCGTTGCGCTCGCGATAGGCGACGAGCGGCCCATCCGGCCCTTCGCCGAGATTGCGATACGACAAGTGCCCCAGGCCGTGGCAGGCCGAGCAGACTTGCGCGTACACAGCATAGCCGCGCTGCAGCGAGGCTCGGTCGTAACGGCCGAACGGCCCGTCGAAGCTGAACGCGTACGGTTCGGGATGGTGCGCCTCCTCTGCGGCGAGCGC
The DNA here is from genome assembly GCA_033764725.1 of Hyphomonadaceae bacterium. Classification (GTDB taxonomy): domain Bacteria; phylum Pseudomonadota; class Alphaproteobacteria; order Caulobacterales; family Aquidulcibacteraceae; genus RI-43. The sequence continues at coordinate 29,642 of JANRIR010000089.1, read as the reverse complement.
GCCGACAGGGGCGAAGGCGGCCAGCGCCGCAAGGGCGATCAAAGCGCTGCGGAACATGATGTCAGGCCTCCGCGCCGGCTTCTTTCGTGTGGCGCGCAAGCACCGCCTTGGCGATCGTGTCTGGCACGCGCCCCGGCGTCTCACGCAAACCCAGCACCGGCAGGATGATGAGGAAGAAAGCGAAGTAATAGAGCGTCAAAAGCTGCGCGAAGCGCGTGACGGTGAACTCGAACGGCGTGCGCCGGACGACCTCGACGAACGGGGCGCCTATTTCGGCCTTCGCGGCCTCGATCAGCTCTTCCAACGTATCGGTCGAACCGGCGGAAACCTGACGACTGCGCAGTTCGCCGCCGATCACACCGCGAATGATCGCCTGCGTGCCGCTCTGCCGCTCGACGGCGACGAAGGGCGCGCCCGCTTCGGTCAGCGTCTCCGACTGCGCTTCGATCAGCGCAGCCGATTGCTCCGCACTGGACGCGGTGACCGGCGCGGTCCGCACCTCGCCGCCTTCGACCCAGCGAATATCGGCGCGATACGTCGCCGGCGCCATCAGCATCGAGGGGTTCTGCGCGCCGGCCCAGCCGAGCGCCACGCACACCACCACGAAGATCAGGAAGAATTGCCGCGCGATCGGCCGATAGCGCATCGAGCGAACGCTCGAGGTGTCGAGCCAGGGCAGCACGAACAGCACCGCGATCGCGGCGAACATCAAGATCACGCCGCCGAGCTTGGAATCGATCGGCCCGAAATCGAAGTCGATCGCGCGCAGGATGGCGTAGAACGGCAACAGATACCATTCCGGCACGATGTGCGCCGGCGTCACCAGCGGGTTGGCGGGGATGTAGTTGTCCGCGTGGCCGAGCGCGTTCGGCAGATAGAACACGAAGATCGCGAACATCAGCAGGAACAGGCAGACCGCGAACAGGTCCTTCATCGTGGCGTAGGGCGTGAACGGAACGGTGTCGTCCTTCGATTTCACATCGACGCCCGCGGGATTGTTCTGCCCTGACACGTGCAGCGCCCAGACGTGCAGCACCGTGACGCCCGCGATCACGAAGGGCAGCAGATAGTGCAGGGAGAAGAACCGGTTCAGCGTCGCATTGTCGATCGCGTACGCGCCCATCAGCCAGTTCTTGATGCTTTCGCCGACCACAGGCACGGCGCCGAGCAGATTGGTGATGACCGTCGCACCCCAGAAGCTCATCTGGCCCCAGGGCAGCGTGTAGCCGAGGAAGGCGGTCGCGACCATCAGTAGATAGATCAGGCAGCCCAGGATCCACAGCACCTCGCGCGGCGCCTTGTAGGAGCCGTAATAGAGGCCGCGGAACATGTGCACATAAACCGCGATGAAGAACATCGAGGCGCCGACCGAGTGGATGTTCTGGATCAGCCAGCCATAGGGCACGTCGCGATCGATGCGCTGGACCGACGAGAACGCGTGATCGATGCTCGGCACGTAATGCATCGCCAGCACGACGCCGGTGACGATCTGCACCACCAGCATCATCGAGAGGATGGCGCCGAACGTGTACCAATAATTGAGGTTCCGCGGCGTCGGGTAATCGATGAAGCTGTCATGCACGAGCCGGATGATCGGCAGGCGCGTATCGAGCCACTTGGTGAAGCCGGTCTGCGGCTGATAGGTCGAAGGTCCGCTCATTGTTGGGGTCACCCGATCCGGATCGACGTGTCGTTGAGATAGACGTAGGGCGCGATCTCGAGGTTTTTCGGGGCGGGCCCGCGCCGGATGCGCCCGGAGGTGTCGTATTGCGAGCCGTGGCAGGCGCAGAACCAGCCGCCGAAATCGCCTTCCGCGAAGGTCGGCACGCAGCCCAGATGCGTGCACGCGGCCTGGACGACGAGGAACTCCGCCTTGCCGGGCTGGCCGTTCGATTGCACGAGGCGCTCGGCGTCGGTCTGGGGATCCTTGAGCACGGCATAGTCGTCGCGCTGGGCGGCGGCGATCTCATCGGCGGTGCGGCGGCGCACGAACACCGGCTTGCCTTGCCAGGTCACCACGATCTGCTGGCCCTCCTGGATGGCCGCCAGCGCGACCTCCGTGGTGGCCAGCGCCTTGGTGTCGGCGGCGGGGTTCATCTGGTCGATGAACGGCCACACCGTCATCGCCGCGCCGACCGCCGCCACCGAGCCGGTGGCGATGAAAAGGAAATCGCGGCGCGAGGCGCCCTCCTTTTCGCCGCCTGCGCCCGAGCCGCTTGCGCCTTGCGCATTCGCTGTCGCGTCCGCCACGCTGTTCTCCTCGACCCGCGTCTTCAGCAGCCGCCCGCGAGGGGGGCGGCGATGGCGCGGAAGCTAAGACAAGTCGCGTAAAGGTGACGGGCGGCGTAGCGCCGCAGCCCCAGCCTCGCCGCAATGGGTGGAGCCCTTAACGTGCGTCTTGCGCTCTATCAACCGGACATCCCGCAAAATCTCGGCGCTGCGATCCGGCTATGCGCCTGTTTCGCAACGCCTCTGGACGTCATCCTGCCGTGCGGCTTCGCGCTGACGGACAGGGCGATGAAGCGCGCGGCGCTGGACTATGGCGCTCTGTCGCAGGTGCGGACGCATGCGAGCTTTGCGGCCTATCGCGCCGCCTTCGCCGGGCGGGGCCGGTTGACGCTGATCGAAACCGACGGCGCGGTCGCGCTCCCCGACATGATCTTCCAGCCCGAAGATCGGTTGATTCTCGGCCGTGAAAGCGCCGGCGCAGGCCCCGAAGTGTACGCCGCCGCCGACGCAGTGGTGCGCATCCCTATCGCGCCCCAAGCGCGCTCGCTCAATGTGGTGACCGCCGCCGCGATCGCGCTGGCCGAGGCGCTACGCCAGACCGGCGGCTTTCCCGCCGCCCCTCAGCCGCCGAACAGCCCCTGATAAAGTGGCGCGATCTTGGGGTGCGTCAGCCAGAACCACCAGGCCGAGCTGATGACCGCGCCCTCCGTCATGGTCATGAACATGATCAGCGAGGCCGGGACCAGGACCGGCGCGTAGCGGATCATGAAGGCCTTCGCGGCCTCGAGCCTGTGGGCTGCGAAATACTCGATGGTGAAGAAGAACAGCGGCAGCCCCACCATCATCGCGACGCGCGAGTATTCCGTCCCGAACGCTGCGGCGAGCGGGAACAGCGCGGCCAACTTGAACCAGCGCTGATCGGCCTGCGCGGCGCGCGCCAGCACCGCGACCCACATCAGCCCATAGGCCGAATAGAGCGACAGCACCGGATTGGTCAGCATGGATTGAAAAATGATCGGCGCGTAAATCCGCGCATATTCGATGCGATCGATGCCGAAGCTGAGATCGAAATGCGCGATATAGGCCTGGTTCAACGCAAAGCCGAGCGCGAAGCCGATCGCCGGCGCGATCAGCGCGCGCACACGAAGCCCCGGCTGCTCCATCGCCGCCAGCATCGCATGCACGACGATCAAAAACGTCCCCTGCGAGGGGTGGCATAGATAGGTCGCGGCCAGAAACAGGCCGCTCACCCAGGGATTGCGGCGCAGAAAAAACGCGCACACGTAGAAGAACACGAACAGCGGATCGCTCTTGCCGATGCGCTGCGTGATGCAGAACAGCACGAAGCAGCCGAGAAACATCAGCACATAGAGCGCGCGCCGCTCGCCGCGCTCCGATGCGAAAATCACCGCCAGCGTCCCGAACACGCCCAGCGCCGTCCAGGCGAGCGTCACAAGGTAATAGCCGAGCGCCCCAGAGGGCGCGAACAGATGGCCGAACAGGTTCGGCAGCGGATTGAACAGCAGGAATTGCATGTGCTGCGGCAAGGGCGTGCGCGGATCGGCCCAGATCGCCTGCAGTTCGGCCATGTCGGTGAAGGTGACGAGATAGAGCGCCGCCATCGCCGCGAGGTGAAGCGCGGCGACCCGTGCGAGCGCGCGGGGATCGGCGAACGCAGCCGCGACCATCGCCTGCAGGCGCAGTCCTGCGCCGTTCACCAGATTGGTCATCGCCGGCCCCTCGCTCCCGCGCGCACTTGGCCTTGAGTTGGCCGGCGCGACAAGGGCGCGCCCGCGGCGCGCGGGAGGACGTCAGAGCAAGAACGGCGCCGATCAGGCCGGCGCGGGGTCGGGCCAGGGTCGGCCGCCGCCGCGGACCGGCATAGGCTCGTCGTCGGGATCGGTCACGGGCAGCGCCGGCGTCGGCGGCAGCGGCGTCGACATGGTGTCGTCCGGCCGGTCGAGCTTCTCGCCGCGCAACACCCGGGCGATCTCCTCGCCGTTGAGCGATTCATATTCCAGCAGCGCTTCGGCCAGGGCTTTGTGGTCCTGCGCGCGCTCCACCAGGATGCGCTTGGCTTCGGTGTAGCCGCCCTCGACGAGGCGCTTCACTTCGCCGTCGATCTTGCGCGCGGTTTCTTCCGAGATGTTCTGCGTGCGGGTCACGGAATGGCCCAGGAACACCTCTTCCTGATTATCGCCATAGGCGACGAGGCCGAGCTCATCCGAATAGCCCCAGCGCGTCACCATGTTGCGCGCCAGATTCGTCGCCGCGCTGATGTCGCTCGAGGCGCCGGAGGTGATCTTGTCCTTGCCGAAGATCAGCTCCTCCGCCACGCGCCCGCCCATCATGATCGCCAAGCGCGACGTCATCTGGGTGTAGTTCATGGAATAGCGGTCGCCTTCGGGCAGCTGCATCACCATGCCGAGCGCGCGCCCGCGCGGCACGATCGTGGCCTTGTGCACCGGATCGGCCTCGGGGACGTTGAGCGCCACGATCGCATGGCCGGCCTCGTGCCAGGCGGTGAGCTCCTTTTCCTTTTCGCTCATGACCATCGAGCGCCGCTCCGCGCCCATCATGACCTTGTCCTTGGCGTCCTCGAACTCGCGCGTCGTCACCACGCGCTTGCCGCGGCGCGCCGCCAGGAGCGCGGCTTCGTTGACGAGGTTGGCCAGATCGGCACCCGAGAAACCCGGCGTGCCGCGCGCGATCGTCTTGAGATCGACGTCGGACGCAACCGGCACGTTGCGGGTGTGCACGCGGAGAATTTTTTCGCGGCCCGCCACATCGGGATTGGGCACCACGACCTGGCGGTCGAAGCGACCTGGGCGCAGCAGCGCGGGGTCGAGCACGTCCGGGCGGTTGGTGGCCGCGATCAGGATAATGCCTTCGTTGGCTTCGAAACCGTCCATCTCGACGAGCAATTGGTTGAGCGTCTGTTCGCGCTCGTCATTGCCGCCGCCGAGGCCGGCGCCGCGATGGCGACCGACGGCGTCGATTTCGTCGATGAAGATGATGCACGGCGCGTTCTTCTTCGCCTGCTCGAACATGTCGCGCACACGGCTCGCGCCGACGCCGACGAACATTTCGACGAAGTCGGAGCCGGAGATCGTGAAGAACGGTACATTGGCTTCGCCCGCGATGGCGCGCGCCAGCAGCGTCTTGCCGGTGCCGGGCGGGCCGACGAGCAGCGCGCCCTTGGGGATCTTTCCGCCGAGGCGCTGGAACTTGCCGGGGTCCTTCAGGAATTCGACGATTTCGCCGAGCTCTTCCTTGGCTTCGTCGATGCCGGCGACGTCATCGAACGTGATGCGGCCCTTGGCTTCGGTGAGCAGCCGCGCCTTGGACTTGCCGAAACCCATCGCGCCGCGGCCGCCAGCCTGCATCTGGCGCATGAAGAAGAACCAGGCGCCGATCAACAGCAGCATCGGCAGCACGCCGAGCAGAATGTCGCCGATCGACGGACCGCTGCGCGGAGCGGTCGCCGCCACCTGCACGCCGCGCGAAACCATCAGATTGACGACCTCGTCCATCGCGCCGTCGGGCACGTAAGTGACGTATTCGCGGTTGTCCGAGGTTTTGATGCGGATGGCCTCGCCGGCCGTCTTGGCCTCGGCCACGCCGCCCGCTTCCACGCGCTGCAGCAACTGGCTGTAGGGCAGCTCCTGCGCGCCGCGCGACGCGTTGGGGCCCTGCATCGTCGTGAACAGGACCACAAGAACAAGGGCGATGACGCCCCAGATCAGCAGATTACGAATGGGCATTTCGATCCTTCAGGGCGACGCCTGGCCGCCCTCCGCCGTCTCAAGATAGGGTGGCGCTGAGGCGCTGAACAGCCTCACGCTATAGCGCAATCCCGTCACCGCCCCGTGAATCCTGCGTCACCAAGCTGGCCCAGCAGGTGCGCGGCCCGCGCCGCGAGCAGCCAGTCGTGCGCCGCGGCGGCGTCGGCCTCGCCTGGCAGCGTAATCGCCGTCGCGCCGGCGCGCGCCCACAGGCGGGCGTCCCACACCCCGTCCCCGCCGGGCGCCAGGCGCAGCGGCGCCGCCGGCGGGACGCCGGCCCGGCCCGCGATCGCCCCGGGGTCGCGCGCGAGGACGAGCCGGTCGCCGGACGCAATCTTGATCCGGGCGCCGCCCAGCGTCGCGCCCTTGAACGCCGCATCCCCGAGCCGGGCGGCGAGCGCCAGAATCCGCCGCCGCGCCGGCGGCCGATCGGCCCCGCCGGCGGCGGCCACAAGCGCTGCGAACCCGCGCAAGGCGGCGGCGTCGGCGGCGAACGCGGCGCGCGGCAGAAGGATAGTGGGCCCGTCGAACGCAGCGTGGGCGGCGATCCAGGCGGCGGCGGCGGCGTTCAACCGGGCGACGCCGGCGCCGATCGTCGCGGCGAGACGGCAGAGGCGCAGGGGGTCGAAACCGCCCGCCTCCAGCGCCGCCAGCGCCGCCCGCGCCCGCACGCGCGTGTGCCGCGGATCGGCGTTGGCGGGGTCCTCCGACCACGGCAGACCTTCAGCCTCGAGCCACGCGCGCAGGGCGCTGCGCCGCAGACCCAGCATCGGCCGCGCCAGCGTCAAGCCGCGGCCCTCCGGCCACAGCGGGACCGGCGCGAGCGGCGCCATCGCAGCCAAGCCGGCCAGCCCGCTGCCGGCGGCCGCACGGATCAACAGGGTCTCCGCCTGATCGTCGGCGGTGTGCCCCAGCGCGATATGGACGGCCTCGTTGCGGCGCGCCGCGGCGCAGAAAGCCTCCAGCCGCGCCCGCCGCCACGCCGCCTGGGCGCGGCCGGGTGCGCGCAAGCGGACGACCTCGACGGCGACGCCCCAACGCGACGCGCGCGCCGCCGCGGCGTCGGCCACCGCCGCCGACCCTGTGCGCAGGCCATGATCGACGACGACCGCACGCAGCCGCTCCGGCCCGAGGCGGCGCGCCATCAAGGCGAGCAGCGCTGTGGAATCGCCGCCGCCGGAGAAGCCAACGAGGACTGGGTGCGGCGGGGGTGGGAGCGCAGCATCGTCCAGCGCCGGCGGCGCAAGGCGCGCGCCGTTACCCAAGGCCGAACAAATCGCCCTGCGCCGGCGCCGGGCGCTCCGCGAACGGCTCCACCGGCGCAGACGGGCCGAGGATCATCGTCGGATCCTGGTCGGCGCCGGGATGGTTCGTCTCGTCGTCGGCGAACACGCGCGTCTGGGCTTCCGGCGCAGCCGGTTCGAGCGCGTGCGCCTGACCGGCCAGGCCGGCCATGACCGCCGCCAACGCCAGGCCGACGGGCTTCAGGGCTTGCTCTTCACGCATGCGGGTCATCGCAGACAACCTTCCGTTAACTCTCTTCGCTCCATAATTGGAACGTTTAAAGTACAAAATCCGAGTCGCGGGCATTTGTGCGGTGACATTCGTCACACAGCGGCCGGATCGCCGCGCGCTTGCCGCGTTTCCGACTCAGGCGTTAATGAGCGCGTGATGACGCCGGCGCCCGACACCGCACCCCAAAAGCCGCGTTTCACCCCTCGTCACCTTCTGGCCATCGCGGATTTGTCGCGCGTCGACGCGGAAGCGCTGCTCGCGCGCGCAGCCGGTTTCGTGCCGTTCCTGGAGCAGCGCGCCAAGAAGCTGGACACGTTGCGCGGCCGCACGCTGATCAATCTGTTCTTCGAAGCCTCGACGCGCACGCAGTCCTCGTTCGAACTCGCCGGCAAGCGCATGGGCGCCGACGTGGTGAACATGAGCGTGCGCACCTCCGCTGTGTCCAAGGGCGAGACGCTGATCGACACCGCGGCCACCTTGAACGCCATGGCGCCGGACCTGCTCGTGGTGCGCCACCCCTCGTCCGGCGCGGCGCAATTGCTGGCGCGCAAGGTTGATTGTTCGGTGATCAACGCCGGCGACGGGCAGCATGAACACCCCACCCAGGCGCTGCTCGACGCGTTGACGATGCGCCAACGCCTTGGCCGCATCGAAGGCCTGGAGGTCGCGATCTGCGGCGACATCCTGCATTCGCGCGTCGCGCGCTCGAACGCGCAATTGCTGACCATGCTGGGCGCCCACGTGCGTCTGATCGGCCCGCCGACCTTGATGCCCGCGGACGCGGAGCGCTGGGGCGCTGCGGTTTATTCCAATATGCGCGAAGGATTGGCCGGCGCCGATGTCGTGATGATGCTGCGCCTTCAGCTCGAGCGCATGCAGGGCGGTTATTTCCCGTCGGCGCGTGAGTTTCATTGGTTCTACGGACTCGACGAAGAGAAATTGAAGCTGGCGAGGCCCGGCGCGCTGGTGATGCACCCCGGACCGATGAATCGCGGCCTGGAGATCGACAGCCGCGTCGCCGACGATTCCGATGTTTCCTTGATCGAGCAACAAGTGCGCATGGGCGTGGCGATGCGCATGGCCGTGCTCGAAGCGCTTGCCGAACAAGGGGGCGCCGGGTGAGGAGGTCCGCGCATGTGGATGTTCTTATTGTGGTGGTGCGTGGACGACACCATCGCCCGCGCGGTGAACACGCCGGGAATCGGCACGCTGCCCTGGTGGGTGCCCGCCATCGTCGCGTTCGCGTTCTCGACGTCGTTTTCGCTGGCCGCGCGGCCCAAGAAATGAGGTCCCCCCCGGCATGACGCGCACGCTCATCACCGGCGCGCGGATCGTCGATCCCGACAGCGGTTTCGACGGCAAGGGCGATCTTTTGTTCGACGGCGACGGCCGCATCCTCGACCGCGCGCCGCGCATCGAGGCCGAAGCCAGCGTGATCTACGCGGACGGCCTGACGCTGATCCCCGGCCTGATCGACATGCGCGTTGTCATCGGCGAGCCCGGCGCTGAGCACAAAGAGACGTTCCGCAGCGCCGGGCGCGCGGCGGTCGCGGGCGGGATCACCACCATGGTGATGCAGCCCAACGCCGATCCCGTGATCGACGATTCAAGCCTCGTCGATTACGTGCTGCGCCGCGCGCACGACCGCTCGCCGGCGCGCATCCTGCCTGCAGCCGCGTTGACGAAAGGCCTCAAGGGCGAATTGATGAGCGAGATCGGCCTATTGTGCGAGGCCGGCGCTGTGATGTTCTCCAATGGCGACGCCGCCATCGTCGACAGCCGCGTGATGCGGCGCGCGCTCGCCTATTCCACCGCGTTCGGCGCGCTCGTCGCGCACCGACCGGAAGATCCGTTCCTTGCGCGCAACGCCGTCATGCATGAGGGCGAATTGGCCGCGCGGCTCGGCCTGCCCGGCAATCCCGCCGCGGCAGAAACGATCATGGCCGAGCGCGACCTCATGCTCGCCGAACTCACCGGCGCGCGGCTCATGCTCGACATGATCTCCTCGTCCCGCACGCTGGAGCGTCTGCACGCCGCCAAAGCGCGCGGCGTCGATGCGGCCGCCAGCGTCAGCGTGCATCATCTCGCGCTTAACGAGCACGCTGTGATGGAAGGCGAAGGCGGCTATCGCACCTTCGCCAAGCTCGCCCCGCCGCTGCGGCGCGAAGACGATCGCCGCGCGCTTGGCGACGCCGTGGCGAGCGGGCTGATCGACGTCATCGTCTCCGGCCACGATCCGCGCCCGGCGGAAGACAAGCGTTTGCCGTTTGACGAAGCCGCGTTCGGCGCAGCCGCCCTCGAGACGCTGCTGCCCGGCGCCTTAACGCTGCACCACAGCGGCGCAGCGCCCCTGATCGACATCGTGCGCGCCATGACGCTGCGCCCTGCGCAATTGCTCGGTCTGCCGCAAGGCCGGCTTGCGCCGGGCGCGCCGGCCGATCTCGTGCTGGTCGATCTCGATAGGCCGGTGCGCATCGAGGCCGAAAAGCTGCGCTCGAAAACGCGCAACACGCCGTTCGACGGCCGGCTGTTGCAAGGCGAAGCGCACATGACCTGGGTCGCCGGCAAGCAGGTTTTCGCGGCGTCTTGATCCGCCGGAGCCTCTTGCGCCAGATCGGCGCCGCAACCGGAGCCTTGATCATGAGCCGCATCGACCAGCGTTTGTCCGAGCTGGGACTCGTCCTGCCGACGCCGCCGGCGCCCGTCGCGGCCTATGTGCCCTTCGTGCAGGCCGGAGCGCTGGTGCACATCTCGGGACAGGTCTCGGTCGACGCCAGCGGCGGCGTGAAAGGCAAGCTCGGCGCGGGCTTGACGCTAGAGCAAGGCCAGGCGGCGGCGCGGCTTTGCGGCCTCAATCTCCTCGCGCAGATGAAGGCGGCGTGCGGCGGCGATCTCGACCGCGTGCGCCGCGTGGTCAAGCTGGGCGGGTTCGTCAATGTCGCGCCGGATTTCGATCCGATACCGCAGGTCGTGAACGGCTGTTCGGAACTGATCGCGGAGGTGTTCGGCGAGGCCGGGCGCCATGCCCGTTCGGCCGTCGGCGTCGCCAATCTGCCCATGGGGTTCGCCGTCGAGGTCGACGCCGTGATAGAGATCGCCTGACATTACGAATTACAAATATTGATATTTGTCATTCGCGGCGCTATGTGGGCTGTCTCGCTTGAGGAGTTCACGCATGCGCACGCGCCAATTAGGCCGCACCGGTCCCACCGTCTCCGCCCTCGGCCTCGGCTGCATGGGCATGTCGCCAGACTTCTACGGCCCTGCCGACGAGGCCGCGGCGCTAGCGACAATCGACGCCGCCTTGGATGCCGGCGTCACCCTGCTCGACACCGGCGATTTCTACGGCATGGGGCACAATGAAATGCTCGTCGGCCGCGCGCTGAAGGGCGCCAAGCGCGACAAGGCGGTGCTGTCGGTGAAGTTCGGCGCGCAGCGCGACCCTTCCGGCGCCTTTATCGGCTTCGACGGTCGGCCGTCGGCGGTGAAGACCGCCTGCGCCTATTCGCTGAAGCGGCTCGGCGTGGATCACATCGATATCTATCGCCCCGCGCGCCTCGATCCCTCCGTGCCGATCGAAGAGACCGCCGGCGCCGTCGCCGATCTCATCCAGGCCGGCTATGTGCGTCATCTGGGCCTGTCTGAGGTCGGCGCCGAGACGGTCCGCCGCGCGCACGCGGTGACGCCCGTCGCCGATCTGCAGATCGAATACGCCATCATCACGCGCACGCTGGAGCAGGACATTCTGCCCGCGCTGCGCGCGCTCGGCGTCGGCGTCACGGCCTATGGCGTGCTCTCGCGCGGGCTGATCAGCAGCGATGGGCCCAGCGCGACGGGTTTCCGCGCGTTCCTGCCGCGCTTCTCCGGCGACAATCTGCAGCGCAATCTCGCGCTGGTCGATGCGCTGAAGGCGATCGCTGCGGACAAGCGCGTGACCGTGGCGCAACTCGCCATCGCGTGGGCGCTGCACCGCGGGGATGACATCGTTCCGCTTGTCGGCGCACGCACGCCTGCGCGGCTGAGCGAAGCGCTCGGCGCGCTTGATGTTTCCCTGACGCAGAACGATCTCGCCGCCATCGACGCCGCCGCCCCGCCCGACGCCGTCGCGGGCACGCGCTACGACGCCCACCAGATGGCGATGCTGGACAGCGAACGCAGCCCGCCCACATAAACCCGCATGGACGAGGCGCGCGCCCGCATTCTCGATGCGACGGTCGATGTTCTGAGGCGTCACGGCCCGGAGAAGACCCGCGTCGTCGACGTCGCGCGGGCGCTCGGCATGAGCCACGCCAACATCTATCGCAGCTTCCCCAGCCGCGACGCGCTGTTCGATGCGGTGACCGAGCGTTGGCTCGGCGCCATCACCGACGCGCTGCGCCCGATCGCGCAGGATCGCGCGGCGCCGGCGCCGGAACGCCTGGAGCGCTGGATGCTGACCTTGATGGCGCTGAAGCGCGCCAAGGTGCATGACGACCCAGAACTGTTCGCCGCCTATCACGCCCTGGCGGAAGAACGCCGCGGCGTGGTGGAGGCGCATCTTGCCGAAATGGCGCGGCAAACAGCGGCGATCATCGCCGACGGCGCAGCCGCGGGCGCGTTCGCCGTGACCGATGCAAGCCGCGCCGCGCGACTCGTTCTGGGCGCAATGACACGCTATCATCATCCCATGCATGTACTCGAAGCCGGCGACGCGGATTGCAGCGAGGAAGCGCGTCAGACGCTGGCCCTTGTCCTGGCCGGCCTGCGCGCGGGCGCGATTTGACGATGGACGGCGGCGGCGCGCTGACCATCACCGTCATCGACAGCTTGAGCGCTGCGCCGCGCGCTGCGTGGGACGCCGTCGCCAATCCGCCGGACGCGCCCTACGATCCGTTCATCTCGTGGGATTTTCTGGAAGCGCTTGAGCGTTCCGGCGCGGTCAGCGCGCCGAGCGGCTGGGCGCCGACGCATTTGATCGCCCGCAGCGGCGGCGCGATCGTCGGCGCCATGCCGCTCTATCTGAAGAGCCATTCCTACGGCGAGTACGTGTTCGACCATGCCTGGGCCGACGCGATGATGCGCGCAGGCGGGCGTTATTATCCCAAGCTGCAATGCGCCGCGCCCTTCACGCCCGCGACCGGGCGGCGCATCCTGGCGCGCGATCCCGAAACGGAAGCAGCGCTTCTCTCCGGCGCACTGACGCTGATGGCTGAAACGCGCGCGTCCTCGCTGCACGTGACGTTTCCCGAGGCAGGACAATGGCGCCGCCTCGTGGATCATGGCCTCCTGGGACGCACGGGCGTGCAATTCCATTGGAACAATCATGGCTATGCGTCCTACGATGATTTCCTCGCCGCGTTGTCTTCGCAGAAACGCAAAAATCTGCGCAAGGAACGTCAGCGCGCGCAAGCGGGCCTGACCATCCGTCAGCTGACCGGCGACGCCATCACCGAGGCGCACTGGGATTTCTTCTATCGCTGTTATCTCGACACCGGCGGGCGCAAATGGGGCTCGCCCTATCTCAATCGCGAGGCGTTTCGCCTGATCGGCGCGCGCATGGCGGAGCGCGTTCTGCTCATCGTCGCCGAACGCGACGGCAGGCCCATCGCGTCCGCGCTGAATTTCATCGGCGGCGAAACCTTGTTCGGACGCTATTGGGGCTGCGTCGAGCATGTCGACTTTCTGCACTTCGAAGTGTGCTATCATCAGGCGATTGATTTCGCCATCGCGCACGGTCTGAAGCGCGTCGAAGCCGGCGCGCAGGGCGAGCACAAGCTCGCGCGCGGCTATGCGCCGGAAACGATCTATTCCGCCCACGCCATCGCCCATCCGGGCTTGCGCGAAGCGGTGCGCCGCTATCTTGAAAGCGAAGCGCCCGCGATCGCGGAGGAAGTCGAGATCCTCGGCGAGCACACGCCGTTCAAGAAGGGATAGCTGGATAGCGGCGCGCCGGCTTATGCTGACGCGACTTGGGAGGGACCCGACATGAGCCTGCACGGCGCCTATGACCCCGACAACATCTTCGCCAAAATCCTGCGCGGCGCGGCGCCGGCGATCGTGGTCTATGACGACGCTGAGGCGCTCGCGTTTCTCGACATCTTTCCCCAATCGCGCGGCCACACTCTGGTGATCCCGAAAGGCGTCGACGCGCGCAATTTTCTCGAACTGCCGGCGGAGCGCGTGGGATCATACATGACCCGCGTTCAGCGCGTGGCGCAGGCGGTGACGCGCGCGCTGTCGCCGGACGGCGTGATCGTCACGCAATTTAACGGCGCGCCCGCGGGGCAAACCGTGTTCCACCTGCATTTTCATATCATTCCGCGCTGGGAGGGCGTCGCGCTGAAAGGCCACGGTCAGGCGCCAAAGGCCGACATGGACGCGTTGCACGCCACCGCCGCCGCGATCCGCGCGGCGTTCTGATCAGGCGCGAAAGGCGCGGGCGGTCCAGGCCGACGCCGCCAGCGCCGCCAGCATGAAGGCGCATCCCGCGACGCCCAAAGCGTCAGGCGCGCGCGCATCGATAAAGGCCGCACCGATCGCGGCGCCGACGGCCTGACCAAGATAAAGCACGCTCGTATTGAGCGCGACGGACGCGCTCGCCAGCCCCGGCGCCACGGCGATCAGACGCGCCTGCTGCATCGAGACGGCGGCGGCGAAGCCAAGCCCCCATACGAACACCGCCGCGGTCGCGAAGCCAGGCATGTAGGCCAACGCAGCCCAACCGGCGAGCCCCAAAGCCATCGTCGCCAGCGACGCGACATGCGTGCGCGCAGCGCCCATGCGCGCGACGAGCCGCGACGAGGCCGCGGCGCCCGCAAGCCCGGCTGCGCCATAAAGCGCGAGCGTGATCGCGACATCGCTTTCCGCCGCGTTCTGCGTGCGCCGCAATTCCGCGGCGAGATAGGGAAACAGCACGAACTGGCCTGCGACCTGCAACGCGGTCGTCGCGAGAAGGACAAGGATGGGCGGCCGCGCCAGCACGTCGCGCCACGCCGAAACCGACAAGGGCGGCGTCATCAGCCCGCCGGGCGTGCGCGCTGCGACGCCTGCCGCCGCCAGCGCACAGCCCAAGGCGAGCGCGAGATAGACGGCGCGCCACCCGAATGCGTCGGAGGCGATCGTCATCAGCGGCACGACCGCCGCACCCGCGATCGACCAGCCGAGGAACACGAACGCCACCGCGCCGGCGCGCTTGTCCTCGCCGATCATCAGCGTCACCGCGCTTGCAGCCTGGGGCGTATAGACGGCCGCCGCCGCGATCATCGCCAGGCGAATGAACAAGAGCTGGTCATAGTTCGCCGCGGCGATCGAAGCGGCGTGGCCCAGGCCATAAACGATCAAGGACCAGACGAGCACCGTGCGCCGGTCGATCCGCGTCGTCGCGAACGCCAAGGTCGGCGCGCCGATGCACAACACCACAGCACCCCACCCGATCAGCGCGCCGACCTGCGTCGGCGTAACCGCCAGATCGGCCGTAAGCGTGTTCATCATCGCCGCCGGCGCCAGGACGCCCGCACCGATGAAAATGTTGCCGAGCATGAGAAGCGTCAGCGTGTAGGGGGCGGCGCGCGGCGCGGGCGCAGCCTGATTTGCATTCGCCATAAGCCCCCCTGTGGCGAACGCCGCTCCCTAAAGCGCAAGCTTAAGACCATATCGTCGAGAATGCGTCGGCAATACTTCTAAATCGCGCGCTCATTTCCCAGGCAGCGGTCGGAGGCTCTCCGCCTCACGTCTCCGCCGCTCGACGCCGCCGGGCAGGCCCTGTCGGAGAGGTCGCGCGCGGCTTTCCCGGGCCCTCGCCGCGTCGCACCATCGCCACAACCTCGTTGACGCGTCGCGCAATTGTCTCTGGCGTCTTGGCCGACGCCACCCGATGGCAGAACGCCCGTTGTGCGCCTGGGGTGAGCGTCGTCCAGACCTTGAAGGCGGCCTTATCCGCCTTGAGCGCGCGGATGAGCGCCGGCGGTGCGACGACCTTTTCCGGGTCTGCGATCCGAAAGCGCATCTCGGCCACATCGCCGACGCGCAAACCCGCATCGCGCAAAAATTTGCGCGAGAGAATGAAATAGTGACGACCGCTGCCTGCGGGTTGCCAGGCGCCATCAACTGGCAGATCGGCGACCTCGCCGGCGATTCGCAGCCGTCCCCTCTCGAACGGCAGCGACGCCGCAAGCTTCGCCGGCAAATACATGACGGTGTAGGCGTATCGTTCGAAGGCGTAGTGTTCCACCGCCGCCTCAAACGCATAAGGAAAGTGCGCCGACATCGCCGCCAACCGAAAAAAAGCGGCCCCGAAGGGCCGCTTTGATAGGGGTCAAGCCGTTTCCGGCGCGCGCTGCGGGGCGGGCGGCGTGGCGGGGGGCTGTTCCGGGAAATATTGGAACGCCAGCTTGTCGTCGTCCTTTGGATCGATGTCGATCTTGACGATGCCGCCATGCTTCAGCGCGCCGAACAGCAATTCGTCCGCCATCGGCTTCTTCACCTGCTCCTGGATCAGCCGCGCGAGGGGACGCGCGCCGAACGCCTCGTCATAGCCGCGCTTGGCGATCCAATCGGCGGCGGCGTCGGTGATCTCGATCTGGACATTGCGCTCCGACAATTGCGCCTCGAGCTGGATGATGAATTTCTGCACGACATTGCGCACGATCTCGGGCGCGAGGCCGCCGAAATGGATCACCGCATCGAGACGATTGCGGAATTCCGGCGTGAACAGGCGTTTGATCGCCTCTTCGTTCTCATGATCCTTCTTGCCGGCGCCAAAGCCGATGCCCTGGCGCGCTGCATCCGCAGCGCCGGCGTTCGTCGTCATGATCAGGATCACATTGCGGAAATCCACCTTCTTGCCGTTCGCGTCCGTCAGCACGCCATGATCCATGACTTGCAGGAGGATGTTGAACAGGTCCGGGTGGGCCGTCTCGATTTCATCGAGCAGCAGCACGCAATGCGGGTGCTGATCGACGCCGTCGGTCAACAGGCCGCCCTGGTCGTAGCCGACATAGCCCGGCGGCGCGCCGATCAGCCGGCTGACGGTGTGGCGCTCCATGTATTCGCTCATGTCGAAGCGCAGAAGCTCGATGCCCATGATGTTGGCCAACGAGCGCGCGACTTCCGTTTTCCCGACGCCCGTAGGGCCGGCGAACAGGTAGGAGCCGATCGGCTTTTGCGGCTCGCGCAGACCCGCGCGCGCCATCTTGATGGCGGCGGCGAGTTGCTCGATCGCGCGGTCCTGCCCGAACACGACGCGCTTCAGATCGGCGTCGAGGCTCTTGAGCATCTCTGCGTCGTTCTTCGAGACGGATTTCGGGGGAATACGCGCCATCCGCGCCACCACCTCTTCGACCTCCGTAACGCCGATGGTCTCTTTGCGGTCCTCCGCCTGGAGCAGCATCATCGAGGCGCCGGTTTCGTCGATCACGTCGATCGCCTTGTCGGGCAGCTTGCGGTCGCCCATGTGGCGGGCCGACAATTCCACCGCCGCCTTGATCGCCTCATCGGTGAATTTCACTTTGTGGTAATCCTCGAAATACGGCTTCAGGCCCGCGAGAATCTTGATCGCATCGGGGATCGAGGGCTCGGCCACGTCGATCTTCTGAAAGCGCCGCGCCAGCGCGCGATCCTTCTCGAAATGCTGGCGATATTCCTTGTAGGTGGTCGAGCCCATGCAGCGCAGCGCGCCGTTCTGCAGCGCCGGCTTCAACAGGTTCGACGCATCCATCGCGCCGCCCGAGGTCGCGCCGGCGCCGATCACGGTGTGGATCTCGTCGATGAACAGCACCGCCTTGGGATGGCTTTCGAGCTCTTTCATCACGCTTTTCAGGCGCTCTTCGAAATCGCCGCGATAGCGCGTGCCGGCGAGAAGCGCGCCCATGTCGAGCGAGAAGATCACCGCGTCCTTCAGGATTTCCGGCACGTCGCCTTCGACGATCTTGCGCGCCAGGCCTTCCGCAATCGCGGTCTTGCCGACGCCCGGATCGCCCACGAGCAGCGGATTGTTCTTCTGCCGGCGGCAAAGAATTTGAATCGACCGCAGCACTTCAGGCTCGCGCCCGATCAGCGGATCGATCTTGCCGTCCTTGGCCTTCTTGTTGAGGTTCACGCAATAGGCCTGGAGCGCATCCGAGCCCTGCTTGGCGGGACGTTCGCCGTCTTCGTTCTCCTGCGCGCCGCGCGGCGGGCGCGGCTGCGACTGGCCGGTGCGCTTGGCCAGGCCGTGCGAGATGTAATTGACCGCGTCGTAGCGCGTCATGTCCTGCTCTTGCAGGAAATAGGCGGCGTGGCTTTCGCGCTCGGAAAACAGCGCGACGAGCACGTTGGCGCCCGACACTTCCCGTTGGCCCGAGGAATCGACATGCAGCATGGCGCGCTGCAGCACGCGCTGGAAGCCGGCGGTTGGACGCGCCTCCTCCTGGTCGCGCGAATCGACGACGAGATTGTCGAGTTCGTCTTCGAGATAGCCGTCGAGGCTCTGGCGCAGCTTGTCGAGATCGACCTTGCAGGCCGTCATGACCTGGGCGGCGTCGTCATCGTCGATCAGCGACAACAGCAGGTGCTCGAGCGTCACATATTCGTGGCGATGTTCGTTGGCGAGGCTGAGCGCGCGGCGCAACGTCTGTTCCAGCGTTCGGGAGAATGTGGCCACGGGCTATTCCTTTTCCATGGTGCATTGCAGCGGATGTTCGTTGCGGCGGGCGAGGTCGAGAACTTGGGCGACTTTCGTCTCCGCGACCTCGTACGTGAAGACCCCGCACAGGCCGACGCCGTGCTGATGCACGTGCAGCATGATGTGCGTCGCCTCCTCGCGGGTTTTGCTGAAAAACCGCTCAAGCACGTACACGACGAACTCCATCGGCGTGTAATCGTCGTTCAGCAGCAGCACCCGATAGAGCGACGGCTTCTTGGTTTGCGTACGGCTGCGCGTGGCGACGCCTGCGCCGCCATCCCGTTCGCCGTCGTCCTCCCCGTCACCGTCACGCATGATCGCCAGGCCTTTGGATGCGATCCGCCCCGCACGCGGCGGACCGGCTGCGCATCAGGCGATAATCTATGGAGTCACGCCCGGTATGGAAGCCCTTGACGTGATTTGAGGCGCAGCCGGGCCCGGCGCGCCCTCGCTTTAGTCGGCGGCGACGCGGCCGAAGAGGAGCCGCCGCATGGCCCGAAACAGGAACAGCCCCACCGCCATCAGCGGCGGTAGCAGCACCAGCCCCGACCCGAACGTGTTGAGAAAACTGCCCTGCTCGGCCACTCCGGGATCGCCGAAGCCGCCGGTGAGGCCGACGGCGGCGGCGGCGGCTGCGGCGATCGCCGCGAAGGCCAGGAATTCGCGGTTGAAGAAGGCGCGCGTCGTGCGCCCGACCAGCAAGGTCGACAGATGCGTCAGCGCCCGCGCCGCCGCCACCGAGGCCAGCGCAATGCCGAGATAAAGCCCGAGCAATTGCGCGCGCGAGGCGACGCTCGCTTCCGCCGTCATCTCCCGCCGGCCCTCCGGAGACACGAAGAAGATCGCCCCGACGGCGAGCGCGATGGCGACGCACAACAGCCAGAACTTGGCCGTGGACAGGAACGGCCGCTGCGCCGGGCGCGGCGGGCGGATCGCGGCCGCCCCGTCGCGGGCGCGCAGCAGGGCCGCCGCCAGCATGTCGAGCCCGGCCTTCGCCGTGGGCGCGCCCCAATCGGCCAGATCCGCGGTTTGCAATTGCCGAAAGCCGAGCGGCGGCTCGACCAAGGCGACGCGCGCCGGCACGGCCTTGCCCTGGTCCCGGGCGGCGGCGGCCTCGTCGATCAGCTTGGCGTCCTGGATCGACGCTTCGGACCACAGAATGACCACCGCCTTCGCACGCGCCAGACGATCGGCGACATAGGCGTCGTAGCGTTCCCCCGCCGGGACGGCGCGATCGATGGCGGCCTCGACGCCGCGCTTGCGCAGCGCGGCGGCGACGTCGCCCGCCCGGCCCGCAGCGTCCTCGGCGTAGATGAAGAAGAAATCGGCCATCGCGCCTCGCAAGGCCTCGGCCTTAGCAGAGCGGGGGGCGGAATCAAAACGGGCCCGGCCTTGCGGCCGGGCCCGTGAGAACGTCAGGCGATGCGCTTAGCGCGGCGCGGCGGTCTGGATGAACTTGCCGGCGGCGGTCATGCGCTCGTTGAGCGGCTTGATCGCATCCTTGCTGAGGCCGGCCATCAGCTCGGCCATCGAGTTCAGCTCGGCGACATAGGCGTCGAACGCGCCCTTGGCGTAAACCGATTGCTTTTCAACGAGCTCTTGGACGCTCTTGACCGCCATCAGCGACTTCGTAGCGGCCATGTGGTTTTCCATGGCGGATTTGGAGAACGCCACGGCGCGCGCCGAAAGCTGCTCCATGCCCTTTTGGGCGACGGCGGCGGACGCCATCCAGGCTTCCATGTTTTCGCGGCCGAAGGAGGTCATCTCGGTGACGGCGGCGATGGAGCGGTCGAAGTTTTCGCGCACCGCTTGGGCGCCCGCGGCGGCGTGCTGCTGGAAAGCGTGCTGGGCGTCTTCAACAACGTCGATCGTCTTCGGGGCGGCCTTGCCAGCCATGTGCGACTCCTTCAGGCATAAGGGGCGGCGCGCGCCCGGTTAACTAAAACAACAACCACTGAACTGCGCTCAGCGATGCCGCCTTTTTTCATGCTGCATCTGCGAAGTCAACACCCCTTTTGTTGCACCGCAGCATTTTTTGAGGGCGGCCGCGGAACCCGGCGCTGCGATTGACCGCCGTCCAGGCGCCGGGCGCCTCAAAGCCGCCGTTTTCGGCCGCTCCGTTCGCTATGGCGGCCTCGTTACCAAACCGTGAGTTCAGACCCGGCGAACCATTGGTTAGCATCGGTAAGGAGTCCGTAAGCGGTGCGGCATAGCGTTTGCCTGGGCGAACCCTTGGCGGACGGAATCAGGACGACCATGACGCGACTTGGCCGAACCATAGGCGCCGCGGCGGGCGCGGCATTTCTGGCGACGCTCTCCTCGGCGGCGTGGGCGGACGACGATCGCTACGCGGCCATCGTGGTCGATGTCGCCACGCATGAAATCCTGCACGCCGATCAGGCCGACGAGCAGCGCTATCCCGCCTCGTTGACCAAGATGATGACGCTCTACCTCGTGTTCGAGGCGCTGGAGCGCGGCGACATCACCTTGTCGGACCGCATCGTCGCGTCGCGCTTCGCCTCGCGCCAGCCGCCGTCGCGCCTGGGCGTGCGCCGCGGCGAGAGCCTCACCGTCGACCAGGCCATTCGGGCGCTCGCGGTCAATTCCGCCAACGACGTCGCGGTCATGGTCGCCGAACGGCTCGCAGGCTCGGAGGCGCGTTTTGCGGCGCGCATGACCACCCGCGCCCGCGCGCTCGGCATGAACGACACCCGCTTCGCCAACGCCAGCGGCCTGCCGAACCCAAACATCCGCACCACGGCGCGCGATATGGCGACGCTCAGCCTCGCGCTGTTCAACGATTTTCCGGAATACTGGCACTATTTCCAAACGCCCACGAACACCTGGCGTTCCCGCACGGCGCGCAACCACAACCGGCTGCTCGGCTCCGTGACAGGCGTCGACGGCATCAAGACCGGCTACACCCGCGCCTCCGGCTACAATCTCGCGACCTCCGCCGAGCGTGATGGGCGCCGGATCATCACGGTGGTGCTTGGCGGCGCAACCGCCGCCTCGCGCGACGCGCAGGTCGCCTATCTGGTCGAGAACGCCTACGAAGAGCTTGAGCGCCGCCGGTCGCTGCAGACCAATCCAGACGTCGCGCTCACCGCGCTGCCGACGCTGGCCGTCAATGGCTATCTGACGCCGCGCGCCGAGGGCGGAACCGCCGTCGCCGTCACGCAAACCTTCAATGATCCCCGCAGCGAGGTGTTCGTCCCCGCGCCGGATTCGTTGGGCCAAGGCGATCTTGCGGACGCCGCGCTGGAAATCGCCGACGACGCCGCCTTGCCGTCGCCGGATTTCAGCACCGCCGACGGCGCCGAAGAGGAATAACGCACCCTCAGGAGCGCAGCAGCCGATCGCGCGCAGCGATCAGGCGCGCAGCATCTTCGGCTGCGCCGCCGCGATCGGGATGGGCGCGCTGCATCTTTGCGCGGAACGCGGCTTTGATCTCTGCAGCGCTGGCGTCGGGGCCGACGCCCAGGATGATCCGCGCGTCCTCGTCCGTCATCGGCTCGCGACGCGCCTGTGCGACCGCTGGCGGGCGATAAAGCGTCCACGCCCACAAAGCGCCGGCCGCCAGCGCGCCGAGCGCCGCGCCCCATGGCCCGCCGCGCACAGCGATCAAGGCGCAAACAAGCGTCACGACGATATGGCCGGCGTAGCGGGCGAGCGTCACCCGCTCGGCGCCGACGAGACGCACGACGGACAGCGCGCCAAACACGAGCGCAAGGATGATCAGCGCGGGAACCATGACGCCTTATAGAGCGGCCGCTTGCGCCTGTGCATATCGGAGACGGCGGCGGCAGCCGCTAGAACCGCAGCGGCTCGCCCTCAAGGCCCGGCAGCTTCAGCGCGATGAACACGTCGCGCAATTCCTGCCGCGCGGCGAGATGGCCCATCTTCAGATCGCCCTCGCTGCGCTCGGCGTCGAGATCGAGCAGGGTCAATCCTTGCGGAAACAATTCGCGGAACACGACGCGCTCCGACAGGCCCGGCGCGAGGCGGAACCCGATCCGGGTCGACAAGGTCTTGAGCGCATCGCCGACGCGCTGCTTGTTCTTCGCTTCGATGCGACTGGCGGAGGTGCGGTTGCGCATCACGATCCAATCCATCGGGCGGCGTTGCGCCTGCGCCTTCTTCTTGCGGCTGTCCCAGACCATCTCGCTATAGATGGATGGACGCACGAGATCGGGATTGTTGGGATCGAACGCGCCGAGCAGATCGAAATCGATGAAGCTGTCATTGAGCGGCGTGATGAGCGTGTCGGCGCTGGCATGCGCCAGGCGCGCCAGATGCGTATCGCCGCCGGGGCTGTCGATGACGATGAAATCGCAGGTGTCCGACAGGCGGCGCAGCGCGACGGCGAAACTGGCGGCGTCTTCACTATCGGCGGAATCACGCTGGCGCGCAGCGCTTTCGCGGATCGGCAGGAGCTGCGGTGTCGGCAGCGCCGCGCGGCTGCGCGCGAGATAGGCGGTGCGGTTTTCGATGTAGCGCGACAGCGTGCGCTGCTGGGTGTCGAGATCGAGGCAGCCTGTGCGTTTGCCCATCCGCAAGAGCGCGATGGCGATGTGCATCGCCACGGTCGACTTGCCCGCCCCACCCTTCTGGTTGCCGACGACGACGACATGGGCGAGGCGGCTTGCGCCTTCGCCGTGAACAAGAGTGTCGTTTCGCGGCAGAGCGAAGCTCATGCGATGTCCTGCGTGCAGCCGTTAACGCCCACAGCCCCCGTGCGCATGCCCGTCATGTGGATAATGTAAAGATGCGCGGTTAAAGCGCGCTTAAGACGTAATCCATGCGCAATGAAATTGCAGTCATGCGCGACGCGGGCACGTTAATCTTTTACGCGTGGGCTGCGGTTTTTCTTGTGTGACGCAATCAAGACAACGCCAGCATTGCAGTACGCGCGGCGGTTTCCTCACCACGCGCCGAGCGCCGTCAATTGCCGGCGCAAATCTTCCGGCAACGCGCTCGCGCCTTTGACGTCAGTAAGGTCTGCGGGCGCGTCCTTCGGGTCGAGATAGCGCCAGCCCTGAAACGCGCGGCGCGGCTGCGGCGCAGTGCGCACCAGCTTGGCGTCGAGATAGAGGCCGCAGCGCAGGCCGTGCTCGTCGGTGACGTCGTCGATCGCGACGATGCGCTGGCGCACCGTGACGGCCCCCTTGATCACCCAATAGAGCGAGCCGCCGTCCAGCACCTCCGCCACCCGCTTGGGCCACATGCGCGTGCCGCAGACGGGATTGGGACGACGCTTCAGACGGCCGGCGGCGCGCACCTGCTGGGCCTGCCAGGCGGCGAGATGCTCGACGCTGTCGGCGCCGACGCACAATTTGATGATGTGAAGGCTCATGCCGGCGAGGTCGTCCGATTCGCAGCCGCGTCCAATTCCGCGCGCCACGCCGCCTTCACCGCAGCCGAAGTCTTGCGCGAACCGTCCGGGCTCCAGCCCGGCGGGCCGAACAGATAGCCCGCCGCGTCGCGCAGCGATTTGGCGCCGGCGACATCGCGCGCGATCGCGGCCCATTCATGGAACGCCACGCGCAGCGGATTGAACGCGCCGAGATTGGCGAGGATGCCGTAGGTCGGCCGCTCCTCCTCCCGCACGAACGTGCCGAACAGGCGGTCCCAGATGATCAGCACGCCGGCGTAATTGGCGTCGAGATATTTCGGGTTGGTGGCGTGGTGCACGCGATGATGCGACGGCGTGTTCAGCACCCATTCCAAAGGCCCCATGCGCCCGATCAGCTCGGTGTGGATCCAGAATTGGTAGATCAGGCTGAAGGCGGAGAACATCAGCACCATCTCCGGCGGGAAGCCGATCCACACCAGCGGCAGCCAGAACACGAAGGCGCCGGTCAGCGCGCCGGTCCAGGTCTGGCGCAGCGCGGTGGTCAGATTGTAGTGCTGCGAGGTGTGATGGATGACATGGCTCGCCCAGAACCAGCGCCGTTCATGCGAGATGCGGTGGAACCAGTAATAGGCGAGATCCTCGAGCAGGAAACACGCAACCAGGCTCCACCACGCCCACGGAATGTCGAACAGACGCACCTGATGGACCGCATAATAGGCCGCCGCGACGATGCCCGCGCCGACAAGGCCGACCGCCTGGTTGCCGAGCCCCATGCTGAGGCTCGTCGCGGAATCGAGCGCCTGGTAGCGCCCGCCGCCGCGCGTCTTGATCCAGATCATTTCGATCAGGATCAACAGCACGAAGCCGGGCACCGCATAGGTGATGATGAGATCGGGATCAAACGGCGCTGGCATGGCGGACATCTTTGCGCGGTTCCTGAACCATCGCCGAGAGCCAGTCCGGCGCGCGCACGAGATGAAGCGTGATCCCGGGAAAGCCGACATCGGCCACGCCAGCACGCACGAGCGCCGCCTCTCCGCGCGCGCGAATGCGCACGCGCACCGCGCCTGGCGCGATCACCCGCACCGCCACATGATCGGCCATCGCTTTGGCGAGCGCGAGGCGGCCGTCGGACAGCATCGCAATGGCGGCGCGCCCTTCGCGGTCGATCGCCGCATCGAGGATGGATGCAGCGCGATCGGTCGCTGCGAGCGCTTCGGCGACATCGGCGCGCGACGTCAGCCGCGCCCGGTCGCGAAAACCGAGCAAGGCGGCAATCGCCACAAGCACGACAACGACCAGGGCCGAACCTGCGAGCACGAGCGCGTCGTTCATGACAGTGGCGCCAGCGCGATCAGCACGCCGCCCTCCTTCACCTGCGCGCCGATGGCGACATGCACGGCCGCGACCACCCCGTCGCGCGGCGCCTTCAATTGATGCTCCATCTTCATCGCTTCGAGCGTGACCAGCGCATCGCCCTTAGTTACCGCATCGCCTGCGCGCGCGGAGAGCCCCACGATCTTGCCCGGCAGGGGCGCCTTGATCTCGTCGGACGCGGCGACATCGGCATGCTCACGCGCCGCGCCGGCAGGGAGAAATTCGTGTAACTCGCCCTCGATCAGAACGCCGACTCCATCGCTGCGGCGCATCACCTGCGCGTCACGACTTTGACCGCCAATGTCTGCTTCGATCCATCGCCCGCCCCACTGTCTCACGGCGACAACAGTGTGCGCGGCTCCCTTCACATCCGCCGTCCACCCATCGCCCTTGCGGGTCAGCGCCACAACCATCGCCTCGCCGGCGCGCTCGAAATGCGCTTCGTGACGCGATGCGCCGTTCAACCGCCACGCATCCGCTTGCGCGAACGGCCCGCACACGGGCTGGTTCGTCTGCGCCAGCGCGGCGAATATCGCAGCCTCGGCTTCGTATCGCCTGCCGCTGGCCAACGCGTCGAGGTGATCGCTGATCAGACCAGTATGGACACGCCCCTCCAGCATATCGTCATGGACGAGACACTGGATCAGGAAGGCGACATTCAACGTCACGCCATCGAAGGCCAATCGTCCCAGTTCAGCGGCGGCAAACGTGCAGACCGCTTGGCGTTGCCGCGGCGATGCGATCGTTTGATGGACAATGAACTTCGCAACGAGTGAATCGTAGAAGGGTGAAATCACATCGCCGCCGTCGAAGCCTGAATCGATGCGGAACATGTAGTGCGGCAGCGACAATGTGCGCAACCGCCCCACGCTCGGTCGAAACCCCTCGCTTGGGTCCTCCGCGCAGATACGCGCTTCGACGGCATGGCCGGTGAGTGTGATCTGATCCTGCGTCAGCGGCAGCTTTTCACCGGCCGCGACGCGCAATTGCCAGTCCACCAGATCGACGCCCGTCACCGACTCCGTCACCGGATGCTCGACCTGCAGCCGCGTGTTCATTTCCATGAACCAGAAACCGTCTGGCCGCAGCGGCCCGTTTCCGTCGACGATGAACTCGACCGTTCCGGCGTTCTCATAATTCACCGCGCGCGCGACCTTGAGCGCCGCCTCCGTCATCGCTGCGCGCACCGCGTCCGTCATGCCGGGTGCGGGCGCTTCTTCGATCACCTTCTGCCGGCGACGCTGCAACGAGCAATCGCGCTCGAACAGATGCACGAGCCCGCCATACCCATCGCCGAACACCTGCACCTCGATATGGCGCGGGCGCTGCACCAGCTTTTCGATCAGCACGCGCGCATCGCCGAAGGCGGCCTGCGCCTCGCGCTGCGCGCTCTGCAATTGCGCGGAGAATTCGTCCGCCGTGTTCACTTCGCGGATGCCGCGCCCGCCGCCGCCCGCCACCGCCTTGATCAGCACCGGAAAGCCGATCGCCTTCGCCGCCTTTAAAAGCGTCTTTTCGCTCTGGTCGGCGTCCTGGTATCCAGGCAACACCGGCACGCCCGCGGCGATCGCGATGCGCTTGGCTTCGTCCTTGAGCCCCATGGCGCGGATCGAAGCGGGCTTCGGACCAACCCAGATCAGGCCCGCATCGATCACGGCCTGTGCGAAATCCGGATTCTCCGAAAGAAAGCCATAGCCCGGATGGATGGCCGCGGCGCCGCTTTCGAGCGCCGCAGCGATGATTTTATCCCCGCGCAAATAGCTGTCCGCCGCCGGGGCCGGCCCAATATGGACGGCCGCATCCGCCTCGCGCACATGTTTCGCCTTGGCGTCCGCGTCGGAATAGACGGCGATGCACCGCACGCCCCGCGCGCGCGCGGTGCGGAAGATGCGGCAGGCGATTTCGCCCCGATTGGCCACCAGCAGCGAAGTGAACATCAGCCCGTCAATCCCAGCAAAACGATCGAAACCAGAAACACGCCGAGGCTGATCAGGGCGAACATCAGCAAGAACACGATCCGCCACAGCGCCGAGAACCAGCTGAGCGCATAGGCGCCCTTGAGTTGAAAGAACATGTGCGCGCCCGCGGCGAGCGGGCCGGTGAGCGCGCCCGCGCCGCCAAGATCGAGCCCGGTCCTCTCGATCAGCACGCCGCAGACAAGCAACAGCGACATGAAGGACAGCGAATAGAGCACGAACACCGTGTGGTCATAGAGCGTCACGCCGCGCTTCCAGAAAAACAGAAGCCACATGAAAGGCAGCGAGATCGGCACAAGCAGAAAGGAGAATTTGTACGCCGTCTGCTGGATCGCGTAGAGCGCAAGATCGGGATTCTCCAGCTTCTTGAGCACGCGCTTGTTCAGCGCCTCGTTGCCGAGATTGACGGTGATGTCGCCGCGCTCGACCGCCGCGCGCAGTTCATCCTGCCAGCGCCCGCCCGACGCGTTCTCCGAAACCGTTACGCCATCGCCGCCGATGGTGACGTCGGCGCGAACGCCGCTCTGGTCTTGCGCGGCGCGCGCCGCTGCGGCGTCGGCGCGCGCGGCCATGGCTTCGCCGGCTTCAAGCGCGCGCGCCGCGATCGGTGCGCCCTGGCGTTCGGCCTCCGCGCGCGCCGTCTCCAGATCGCCGCGCACCGCTTCGATCCGCGCGCGCGCTTCGCTCGCCCGCTCCGGCGTTGGCGGCGTCTGGTTCACGCCGATGATCGCGCCGCCGGTGAAGGCGAACACGAAGAACATCAGGAACACGCAGAACAAAAACATCGCCAAAGGCGAGATGTAGCGCGCGCGTTTGCCCATGACATAGGCGCGCGTCAGCCCGCCGGGGCGGAAGGCGAGCATCGGCAGGGTGCGCCACGCCTTCGCGTCGAAATGCACGATGCCGTGCAGCGCCTCCTCAAGAATGTGGGTGAGCGAGCGATGCACATGCGCGCTTTGTCCGCATGTCGCGCAGAACGCGCCCGTCAGCTGCGCGTCGCAATTGGCGCAGCGCGCGGGGTGAGGCCCGCGGCCTTTGGCGTCGCCCTCGATCGCGGCGGCGGCCAATCCGGCGGTGATCGCAGCCCCGGCGGCGTCGAGTTCGCCGCTCACGCGCCGCTCGACCAGGACGGCGCGCGCCGCTCGAGAAACGCCGCCAGACCTTCGCGGCCTTCATCGGAGGCGCGGCGCGCGGCGATCCGCTTGGCGGTCTCGTGCAATACGGCGTTGTCGATCAGCTGGAACGGCGGAAGGCGCATCGGCCGCACCACGTCGTCGCTCAGATAGCGCACCAGCGCCTTCGCATCGGCGACGGCGCCTGGCGCATTCTCCATCGCCAAGCCCGACAAGCGCTTCATCACGCCGTCGAGTTCGGCTGCGCCGTCGACGATCTCATGCACCAAGCCGATGCGCTGGGCGGTCTCTGCGTCGAATGGCAGCGCGGAGGCGAACAGCGCGCGCGCGTGACGCGCCCCGATCGCCTCGACGACATACGGGCTGATCGTCGCCGGCGTCAGCCCCAACCGCACCTCGGAAAAGCGAAACTGCGCATCGCGCGCGGCGACCGCATAATCCGCAGCCGCCACCAGGCCGGCGCCGCCGCCCATCGCCGCGCCATGCACGAGCGCGACCGTCAATTGCGGCAGATCGTGCAGCGCCTTCAGCATGCGGGCGAGATCGAGCGCATCGGCTTCGTTCTCGTCGCGCGTGCGCTCCCCTTGCCGGCGCATCCAATCGAGATCGGCCCCGGCGGAGAAGCTAGCGCCTGCGCCGCGCAGAAACACGACGCGCACATGATCGGCGCCCTTCAGCGTTTCGAACGCGTCGGCGAGCAGCAGGATCGTGCGTTCGTCGAAGGCGTTGCGCTTGTCGGGGCGATTGAGCGTCACCACGGCGACGCCGCTGGGCGAGACGTCGAAATCGACGGGTTCGGGCGCAAGACTCATGACGCGTTCTCCTGCATGCGCCTCTACGCGGCGCCCAAGGCCTGCACGACAGCCTTGGACCGATCGGCTTCCGGCGTGTCGTGCAGGCGCAGCCATTGCACGCCGGCGAAGAAATATTCGAAATCCTCCGGCGGGCTTGCGTCCTCGAGGAACACCGGCAGGAGCCGCTTCTTATAGCGATCGGCGAGATAGAGCTCTCGCTTCACATGATCGCTTTCGAAGGCGGCGGCCGAACACATCACGAGCACGCCTTTCGCCCCCTTGATCGCGCGCACGATTTCGCCCGCCCAGCCTTCGCCTGCCGCGATCTCCTGCTGATCGATCCACACCGTCTGGCCGTTCTGCTTCACGCCGTCGACGATGGGAACGACTTTGGCGCGATCGACGCTGGCGTAGGAGACGAACACATTCGCCGCGCCCGCCGGCGCCGCCGGGGCTGCAGGCGCAGGCGCCGTGCTTTCGGCAGGCGCAGGCGCGGCTTTCGGCTCGGCGGCGCGCTTCGGCGGCGCAGGCGCCCTGACGCGCGCCGTCAAAGCCGATGCGGCGATGATCACCGCGGCGAGCACCGCAAGTGCGCCAAGGGCGAGCAGCGCCAGCGACGCGCTGCCTGCGATGGACGCCAGGACATCGCCGGACGATGGCGCGGGGCTCCCGACCATGAACGTCGCCCCGCTGAACAGGCCCAAGAGCGCAAGCGCGACCACGGCGATCAACCACACCCACCAGGGCGGCCCTGCGCGGCGCGCGCGCGGCGGCGGACTTGCGCTGACCGGCGGCGGCGCAGCCGCGGGCGGCGGCGTGCGTGCGCGCTCCTCGCCGG
>JANRIR010000061.1:0-1785 GCA_033764725.1 Hyphomonadaceae bacterium | reverse complement strand
CTCGGCCTCTGCGCGGCGCTGATAATTCCAGGCCCAGGAATTGTGCGTCTGCGGGACGCTGCGCAGATGCGGCGGGAGGAGAAGGTCGCGCTCGTAGGCGGCCCAACGCTCATGTGCGGGATTCATCCACCGCCAGCGCTGGCGCTCCTCGAAGGTCGGTTGATAAGCCATATGGGGACTCGTTAATGAGCGGCGAACCAAAATCTCCCCTCCCCCGCGAACCCTTATGAGCGGCGGGGAGGGGTTGGGGTGGGCGGTCTTGCTTGACTCATCTCGGCGCAGTGAAGCGACCCGACGCGCCAGAGCCCCCCACACGCTCGGACTTCGCATTCGCTCGTCCGAGCCTCCCTCCCCGCCGCTCGCTACGCTCGCGGCGAGAGGGAAAGTCTTTGCGATGCCAGAGGCAGCGTCGATAACGGCTTTGGCCGTTCGCCACTCGCCCGCTACAGCCCGCGCACGCGCGGCTCGCCGCGCGCGCCGAACGAAAGCGCGGCCAGCGCCCACACCAACGCGTCGAGGCGGTCGGGCGAGGCGCCCGACGACAGGCCGTCGAGGCCGAAATCGCACATTTCATCCTCAAGCGCGGGAAAGACGCCGGCGTGCTTCACCCGCCCCTGCTCGTAGAGCGCGGCGACCGGCTCCGCCCGCAGATACTTGCCGCGATAGGCGCGCACCGCGATGACGGGCACGCTGCGGTCCGCTTCCGCGATCACCGCGCGCACCATGTCGCCCCCTTGGTTGACCTCGGCGAGAAGCGCATCGGCGTCGAGCCGCCGCCACAGCGCGATCGCCTTGCGCGCCCAGCCCGCGGGGGAAAGCCCGACCGCCGTCTCGTCGGCGAGCACATAGAGTTCGCCCGACGCCGCACGGCCGGCGGCGACGAGGCCGCAGGCGGCCGAGCGCGCGGTCGCCGACGCCGGCGGATCGACGGCGACGACGATGCGTTCGAGCGGCGGAGCCTTGACGACGCGCGCATGCTCGATCATCGCGCGCGACCACAGCGCATCGGCGCGATCCTCGATCAGCTCGCCGTCGATCTCCTGACGGCCGGTCCTTGTGCCCGCGTAGCGCGCGAGCACGGTATCGAGGAAGCGCGGCGACAGGTTGAATGCATTATCGTGGGTGCGCGCATGGGTGACGACAGTCGTCGCATCGGCGATCAGCCGCTTGATCAATGCGGTCGGCCGCGGCGTCGTGGTGATCGCCTGGCGCGGGTTCTCGCCAAGGCGCAATCCGAATTGCAGTTGATCGAACGCCGCCTGCGCGTGTCGCCACTTGGCGAGTTCGTCGCACCAGGCGGCGGCGAATTGCGGTCCGCGCAGGCTCTCCGGGTCTTCCGCCGAGAACGCCTGTGCGATCGCGCCATTTCGCCATTCGAGCCGCTTTCGCGACGGCAGCCAGCGCGGGCGATCGCTGCGCCGGTGCAGACGCAACAGTCCCGAATGCCCCTCGATCATCACCTCGCGAACGTCATGCGCGCTCTCGCCGACAAGCGCGATGGGCGAGACCCTGCCTTCGCCGTATTCGCCGAAGGCGAGGCTCTTGACCCATTGCGCGCCGGCAAACGTCTTGCCTGCGCCGCGTCCGCCGAGGAGAAGCCAGGTCGTCCACGCGCGGCCCGAGGCGCTCGTCGCGGGCGGGCGCTGATGGGCGTGAGCAAATAAGCCGAAATCACGTTCAAACCGATGGATCGACGCGGCCGTCTCCGTCGCCAGAAACTCCGGCGCCAGTCCGAGCTGCGATAAACGACTCAATACGTCGTGCAAGTTCGCGACGGAACTCGTC
>JANRIR010000042.1:0-9103 GCA_033764725.1 Hyphomonadaceae bacterium | reverse complement strand
CTCTGAATAAATCCGGCCGCGCGCGCGATGGCCCAATCGAATCGCGCGATAAGGCGGCCATGCCCGCCGATGGTTCGCTCGCCCGCCCGCTCGCCGACACAGCTCTGCGCGCGCCGCCGCACAATCTCGACGCCGAACAGGGTTTGCTCGGCGCCATCCTGTTCGACAACGAGGTCTATAACCGGCTGAACAAGCCGCTGCGCGCGGAGCATTTCTACGATCCCGTGCACGGCCGCATCTGGACCGCCGTGTCGGAGATGATCGAGGGCGGGCGCCTGGCCGACGGCGTCACGCTGCGCGAGCGCTTCGTCAAGGATGGCGGCCTCGCGGAGATCGGCGGCGCCGCCTACATCCTGACGCTGCTTGAGAACGCCGCGCGGCTCAGCGTGCACGCGCAGGAATACGCCGAGCTGATCTATGATCTGTCGCTGCGGCGCCAATTGATCCGCGTCGGGGAAGAAATCTCCGCACTCGCGCAGGATCCGCCGGACGGCGCCGATTCCGAAAAGATCATCGAGGAAAGCGAACGCACGCTCGCCTCGCTCGCCGAAACCGGCACGGCCTCGAAAGGCTTCAATCCCTTTTCCGTCGCGGTGACGCGTTCGATCGACGTCGCCGCCGCCGCTTACGAGCGCAAATCCGATGTCTCGGGCCTCTCCACCGGCTTCGCCGATCTCGACCTCAAGCTCGGGGGCTTGCACCCCTCCGATCTGATCATCCTCGCCGGGCGCCCCTCGATGGGCAAAACCGCGCTCGTCACCAACATCGCCTATCAGGTCGCCTATGCGCGGCTGAAGGCGATGGAGGCCGGCGACATCGAGAATGCGCAAAACCCGGGCGGCGTGGTGGCGTTCTTCTCGCTGGAAATGTCGTCCGAACAGCTCGCCACGCGCCTTCTGTCGGACGCCGCGGAAATCGAAAGCGACAAAATCCGCCGCGGCCACATCTCCAAGGCCGAATATGAGCGGCTGATGGAGAAATCGGCCGAGCTGCACAAGCTGCCCCTGCACATCGACGAAACCGGCGCGATCTCGATCGGCCAATTGCACACACGCGCGCGCCGGCTGAAGCGCTCCAGCGGGCTCGACCTCATCATCGTGGACTATCTGCAGCTGGTGACGTCCTCCTCGCGCCGCGGCGATGGGCGGGTGCAGGAGGTGTCCGAGATCACCCAAGGCCTGAAGGCGATGGCCAAGGATTTGTCCGTGCCGGTCATCGCGCTGTCGCAGCTGTCGCGCCAGGTCGAGATGCGCGACGACAAGCGCCCGCAATTGTCGGACCTGCGCGAATCCGGCTCGATCGAGCAGGACGCCGACTCCGTGCTGTTCGTGTTCCGCGAGAGCTATTATCTGGAGCGCGCCGAGCCGCGCTCGGGCACCGATGAGCATTTCGCCTGGCAAAGGCAGCTTGCGGAGGTGCAGAACACCGCCGAAGTGATCATCGGCAAACAACGCCATGGCCCCATCGGCACCGCGAGGCTTTTCTTTGACAGCCGCTACACCCGGTTCGGCAATCTCGACCGCCGCCATCTTCCGCCCGGAGGGTGAGCCCCGGCGCGCCGCGCGCGTCGAGATCGACGCCGCCGCCGCAGCGGAGAACTGGCGCAGGGTGGCGCGCGAGGCGGTCGGCGCGGAAACCGCGGCTGCCGTCAAGGCCGACGCCTATGGCTGCGGCGCAGATTTGATCGCCCCGGCCTTGGCGCAAGCGGGCTGCCGCACGTTTTTCGTGGCCAGCCTGGGCGAGGCGCTGCGCCTGCGCGAAACGCTCGGCCGCGGCCCGCGCATCGTGGCGCTCAACGGCGTGCAGGCGAGCGAGACGGCCGCCGTGGTCGGCGCCGAGATCATTCCGGCGCTCAACACGATGGCGCAAGTCGCGCTATGGCGCGCCGCAGCGCCGGGCGCGCCGGCGGCGGTGCACATCGACACGGGCATGAACCGCCTCGGCCTGCCGCTCGACGCGATCGCCGCCGCCGCCGACGCGCTGGGCGATCAAAAGCTGGCTTTGGTGATGAGCCACCTCGCCTGCGGCGAGGACCCCGCCCATCCGCTCAACGAGCGCCAGCGCGCGCGCTTCCAGGTGGCGCAGGAAGCGTTCGGGCCCGCGCAGCGCAGCCTCGCGGCGAGCGCCGGCGCCTTCATGGGCGACCGTTATCGCTATGATCTCGTGCGCCCGGGCCTTGCGCTTTATGGCGGCGATCCGTTCGCCGCGCCGGGGCCGGAGCTTCTCGCGGTCGCGCGCATCACCGCGCCGATCCTGCAGGTGCGCGACGTCGCCGCCGGCGAAAGCTTCGGCTATGGCGCCACCGCATTGGCCGAGACGCCGATGCGCACGGCGACCGTCGCGATCGGCTATGCCGACGGCTTCTTGCGCGCCGCCGCCGGACGCGGCTATGGCGTGCTCGCCGGCGTGCGCATGCCCATCCTGGGTCGCGTATCGATGGATCTCTTGATCCTCGATGCGCGCGACGCGCCGCAGGCCGAAGTGGGGATGCTCGTGGAAGTCTTGGGCGAACAAGCGCGCCTCGCCGATGTCGCTCGCGCGTTCGACACTGCGCCTTACGAAGTGCTCACCAGCTTCGTGGGCGCGGCGCGTCGGGGCGCGGCTTGACGCCGTTTCGCGACATCGGCGCGGCGGTGTTGGCGATCCTGCGCGAAGCGGGGCGCTTTTCGCTATTCGTCGGGCGCGCGACGGCGGCCGTGTTCTCACCGCCCTTCTATGGCGCGCAAGCGCTGCGCCAGGCGCTGCAGATCGGCTATTTCTCATTGCCGGTCGTCGGCCTCACCGCCGTGTTCATCGGCGCGGCGCTGGCCTTGAACATCTATACAGGCGGCGCGCGCTTCAACGCCGAACAATTCGTGCCGAACATCGTCGTGCTGGGCATCACGCGCGAACTGGGCCCAGTGCTTGCCGGCCTGATGCTGGCGGGCCGCGTGAGCGCGGGGATCGCGGCCGAAATCGGCACCATGCGCGTCACAGAACAGATCGACGCGATGACCACGCTCTCGACCGATCCGCTCAAGTTTCTCGTCGCGCCGCGCCTGCTGGCCGCCACATTGTCGCTGCCGCTGCTGGTGCTTGTCGCCGACACGATCGGCGTGATGGGCGGCTATCTGGTGGCGGTGAACTCGCTCGACTTCAACGGCGCGACCTATCTGCGCAACACCGCCGACTTCTTGCAAAGCGAAGACGTGATCCTGGGCCTCGTGAAGGCCGCCGTGTTCGGCTTCATCATCGCCGCGATCGGCTGCTATCAAGGCTATCGCAGCGCTGGCGGCGCGCTCGGCGTCGGCCGCGCGGCGACCAATGCGGTGGTCGCCGCCACGGTGCTGATCCTGGCCAGCAATTATCTCATCACCGCGTTCTTCGTGTCATGACCGCCAAGCTCGATCTCCGCGGCCTGAAGAAGGCCTTCGGGACCAAGCGCGTGCTCGACGGGCTCGATCTTTCGCTCGACGCCGGGCGATCGCTTGTCGTCATCGGCGGGTCGGGCGTCGGCAAATCCGTGACGATCAAATGCGCGCTCGGCCTCATCGCGCCGGACGAAGGCCAGGTGCTGCTCGACGGCGCCGACATCACCCACGCCCGCGGCGAGGCGCGCGCGGCCGCGCTGCGCCAGTTCGGCATGCTGTTCCAGGGCGCGGCGCTGTTCGATTCGTTGACGATCTGGGAAAACGTCGCGTTCCGCCTGCTCTACGCCGACCGCACGCCGCGCAAGGAGGCGCGCGAGCGCGCCATCGAGACGATGCGCAAAGTGCGTCTGGCGCCGGAGACCGCCGATCTGCGCCCGGTGGAATTGTCCGGCGGGATGCAGAAGCGCGCAGGGCTTGCGCGCGCCATCATCGCCCGGCCGCAGATCATCTTCTTCGACGAGCCGACGACCGGCCTCGATCCCATCACCGCCGACGCGATCAACGATCTGATTGTCGAGATGGTGAAGGAGCTCGGCTGCGCTGCGCTGTCGATCACCCACGATATGGCGAGCGCCCGCAAGATCGCCGACGAAATCGCCATGATCCATCAGGGCAAGATCATCTGGCGCGGGCCGGTGTCGGAGATCGACCGCAGCGGCAACGCCCACATCGACCAATTCATCAATGGCCGCGCCGACGGGCCGATCCAGGCGGTGGTGTGAAGGACGAGGTCAAGCCCATGATACGCGGATCGTGCTATTGCGGCGCCGTCGCCTTCGAACTCGCCGCCCAGCCCTCGATGATGGCGACGTGTCATTGTTCGCGCTGCCGCAAGGCGGGATCAAGCACGTTCGTGTTCGTCAAGGCGGCGGATTTCCGCTGGATCAGGGGCGAAGACAATGTGCAGCGCTTCGCGCCGAGCCCGCCTTTCACCTATGGCCGCGCCTTCTGCAAAACCTGCGGCACAGCGCTCGGCGAACCGGGCGCGGGGGAAAGCTTCCCCATCTCCGCGCACGCGCTCGATGACGATCCGATCGTGCGCAACCGGTTCCACGAATTCGTCGCCGAAAAGCCCGCCTGGTACGAGATCGCGGATGCCGCCAAGCAATTCCCCGGCCACCCAAAGAAAAGCTGAGATCGTCGCAGTCTGAACGCGTCCGACCCGCGCGCCCGTTCCAGGCGGCGTGACGCTCACGCCGCCGCGGCGCGGGCGATTTCGCCGTCGATCTGTTCCGGCGTCGCGGTGGGCGGAAAGCGCGCGATCACCGCGCCGTCGCGGCCGATGAGAAATTTCGTGAAATTCCATTTGATGGCGCGCCCCAAGACGCCGCCGCCTTTCTCCCGCGTGAGATAATCGTAGAGCGGATGGGCGTTGGCGCCGTTGACGTCGATCTTCGCGAACAATGGGAACGTGACGTCATAGGTCAGCGAACAGAAGGATTTGATCTCCTCCGCATCGCCCGGCTCCTGCGCGCCGAATTGGTTGCAAGGAAAGCCAAGCACCACGACGCCCTGATCGGCGTATTTGCGATGCAGCGCTTCGAGCCCCTTGTACTGGCCGGTGAACCCGCACTGGCTCGCCGTATTGACGATCAACAGCACCTTGCCGCGATAATCCGCGAGGCTCTTTTCTGCGCCGTCGATGGTGCGGGCGGAGAAATCATAGACGCTGGTCATGGCGGCGGGCTCCCGGCGCTGCTGCGCACCTGCACGCGTGCTTGGAAGAATCGCGCGCCGGCGTCTATAGGCGCCGCATGGGCAAGCCTGACCTGCACTATGTCTGCCAGTCCTGCGGGGCGGTCAGCGCCAAATGGGCGGGCAAATGCGAGGCGTGCGGGGCCTGGAACACGCTCGCCGAAGAAACCCACCGCCCCGTCGTGCCCGGCGCCTTGAGCGCGCCGACGGCGCGCAAGGGCAAAGGCCTCGCCTTCGCCGACCTTGCCGGCCAGGCCGATCCGCCGCCGCGGCTCTCGACTGCGATCGGCGAACTCGATCGCGTGCTCGGCGGCGGCCTGGTGCCCGCCTCGGCGGTGCTGGTCGGCGGCGATCCCGGCGTCGGCAAATCGACGCTCCTGCTTCAGGCCGCAGCCGGGCTCGCGCGGCGCGGCGCAGGCGTGGCCTACATCACCGGCGAAGAGGCCGAGGCCCAGGTGCAGGATCGCGCCCGCCGGCTCGCGGCGCAGGACAGCCCGGTCAAGCTCGCCGCCGAAACCGATCTGCGCAAAATCCTCGACGGCCTCAAGGCGGCGCGGCCCGACGTCGTGATCGTGGATTCGATCCAGACCATGTGGGCCGACGGCGTCGATGCAGCGCCCGGCACGGTCACGCAGGTGCGCGCCTGCGCCCATGAACTCGTGCGCTTCGCCAAGAAATCCGGCGCAGCTGTGCTGCTCGTCGGCCACGTAACGAAAGACGGCCAGATCGCCGGCCCGCGCGTGGTCGAGCATCTGGTGGATGCGGTGCTCTATTTCGAAGGCGAGCGCGGGCTGCCGTTCCGCATCGTGCGCGCGGTGAAGAACCGCTTCGGCCCGACCGACGAGATCGGCGTGTTCGAAATGGGCGAACGCGGCTTGGTGGAGACGGTCAACCCCTCGGCGCTGTTCCTTGGCGCGGGCGGGACGCGCGCCAGCGGGGCGACGGTCTTCGCCGGGGTCGAGGGCTCGCGCCCGGTGCTGGTGGAAATCCAGGCGCTGGCGGCGCCGGCCGCCTATGGCACGCCGCGGCGCGCGGTCCTTGGCTGGGACGGCCAGCGCCTGGCGATGATCCTTGCTGTGTTGGAACAGCGCTGCGGGCTTGGGTTCGGCGGGCGGGACGTCTATCTCAGCGTCGCCGGCGGCTTGCGGATCACCGAGCCGGCGGCGGACCTCGCGGTTGCGGCCGCGCTGATCTCGGCGCTGCTCGACGAGCCGCTGCCGGCCGACAGCGTCGCGTTCGGCGAGATCGCGCTGTCGGGCGACGTGCGCCCGGTCGGGCGCACGGAGCTGCGTCTGAAGGAGGCTGCGAAGCTGGGCTTCAAGTCGGCGTTTGCGCCCGCGGGCGCGGAGGGCGATAAGGTCCGCGTTCGGGAAACGCCGCGGATCGCCGATCTGGCGGCGCATCTGGGCTCGGCGGGGCGATAGCGCGGCGCAGAAGCGCTGTGCGCGGGGATTAGCGGGAAGGCATGCGATGGAAGCGTTAGGGCTCACCTGGTTCGATCTGATCGCGCTCGCGATCGTCGCCTTCTCCGGCGTGATGGCGTTCGCGCGCGGCTTGATCCGCGAGGTGTTTTCCATCGTCGCGTTCATCGGCGCCTCGATCGCGGCGATCTATGGGGCCGAGCGCGTGCGGCCGTTCGTCGAAAGCGTCACCGATCTCGACGGCGCTCTGGCGATGCTCGCCGCAGGGCTGCTCATTTTTCTGGCCGTGTTCATCGTGGTCACGATCCTGACCAGCGTCATCGCCAAGCAGGCGCACGAATCGACCGAGATAGGGTCGTTCGACCGCGCGGCGGGATTGGCGTTCGGTCTGCTGCGCGGCGTTCTGGTTGTGGCGCTGTTCGTGCTGCTCCTGCGCCAGACCACCGACGACGCGCGCGTGGCGCCGCAGGCGTCCATCCCGAGTTCCATCGTCGAGGCGCGCACCTATCCGGTGTTCGAATCGGTCGCGGTCACGCTTGAAGGGCTGTTGCCGCAGGCGCGGGCGCGCGCCCGCGATATCATCGAACGACGCGCCGGTGAGTCGCCCCAATCGCCCCAGGGGTCGACGCCGGAGGCGCAAAGCAACTGAGGTCGCCATGACGCCGCACCCTGACGAGATCGAATCCAGCGATTTCGACGACAAACCCCGGGAAAAGTGCGGCGTGTTCGGCGTGATGGGGGCGGAGGGCGCAGCGATCCTCGCCGCGCTCGGCCTGCACGCGCTGCAGCATCGCGGCCAGGAAGGCTGCGGCATCGTCAGCTTCGACGGCACGCACTTCCACACCGAGCGGCATCTCGGCCTCGTCGGCGATCATTTCACCGGCGAAGACCTGCCCCGCCGCCTGCCCGGCGCCGCCGCGATCGGCCACACCCGCTACGCCACCCAGGGCGCGACCGTGCTGCGCAACGTGCAGCCGCTGTTTGCAGACATCTCTTCCGGCGGCTTCGCCATCGGCCACAACGGCCAGCTCACCAATGCCCGCGCACTGCGCGACGATCTGGTCGAGAAGGGCGCGATCTTCCAATCCACCTCCGACACCGAATGCATTCTGCAATTGCTGGCGCGCTCGCGCCGCGCCACGGTCGTCGATCGCCTGATCGATGCGCTGCGCCAGGTCGAAGGCGCCTATGCCTTGGTGTGCCTAACCAACGGCAAGCTGATCGGCGCGCGCGATCCGCACGGCATCCGTCCGCTGGTGATCGGCCGGCTGAACGACGCGCTGATCCTCGCCTCCGAAACCTGCGCGCTCGACATCATCGGCGCGGACTTCGTGCGCACGGTGGAGAACGGCGAGATCGTCGTCATCACGCAGGACGCCGACGGCCGCGCGCAGATCGAAAGCCACCGCCCCTTCCCCGCGCGCCGCGCCCGGCCGTGCCTGTTCGAACTGGTGTATTTTTCGCGGCCCGATTCCGTCATCGACGGGCGCAGCGTCTATGAGGTGCGCAAGCGCATGGGCATGCGGCTGGCGCAGGAAACGGGCGTCGACGCCGACGTGATCGTGCCGGTGCCCGACAGCGGCGTGCCGGCGGCGCTGGGCTTCTCCCAAGCCAGCGGGCTTCCGTATGAACTTGGGATCATCCGCAACCATTACGTGGGACGCACGTTCATCGAGCCGAAGCAGGAGATCCGCGCCTTCGGCGTGCGGCTGAAGCATTCGGCCAACCGCGCGGTGATCAAGGGCAAGCGCGTCGTGCTGGTGGATGATTCCATCGTGCGCGGCACGACATCGGTGAAGATCGTGCAGATGATCCGCGACGCCGGCGCCGCGGAAGTGCATTTCCGCTCCGCCTCGCCGCCGATCACGCATCCGGATTTCTACGGCATCGACATGCCGTCGAAGCAGAAGCTGATCGCCGCGAACATGAGCATCGGCGAGATGAAGGATTTTCTCGGCGTCGATTCGCTGGGATTTCTTTCGGTAGAGGGCCTTTACTGGGCGATGGGCGAAGAGCGCCGCAATCCGCTTGCGCCGCAATTCACCGACCACGTGTTCACCGGCGATTATCCCACGCGCCTCGTCGATCATGACGCCGAACGTTCGGACAAGGATTTGCAACTCTCCTTTCTGGTCGAGGCCGCGGCGGGATGAGCGCACACGCCGGCCGCATCGCGCTGGTGACGGGCGCCTCGCGCGGCATCGGCCGGGCGGCGGCGCTGCAGCTGGCCCAGCAGGGCGCGCACGTGGTCTGCGTGGCGCGCGCGCAAAGGGCGCTCGAGGCGCTCGACGACGAGATCAAGGCCGCGGGCGGCCAGGCTACGTTGGTTCCGGTTGACGTGAAGGATTACGACGCGCTCGACCGCCTGGGCGCAGCTCTGCATGAGCGCTTCGGCCGGCTCGACGCGCTGGTGTCGTGCGCGGGCGTATTGGGGCCGCTGACGCCGACCTTCCACGCCACGCAGCGCGTGATGGACGAGGTGTTCGCGGTCAATGTGTTCGCCAATCAGCGTCTGATCCGCAGCCTGCATCCGCTGCTGCGCGCCAGCGATGCGGGCCGCGCGGTGTTTGCGTCATC
>JANRIR010000040.1:0-168069 GCA_033764725.1 Hyphomonadaceae bacterium | reverse complement strand
GCGCCGCCGGCGCCGGCCGCCGTCCCGATCGCCGCCGCGCTCGCCGCGCGGCCCGTCCGCGGCCGCGGCGACCGCGGCGTCTTCGTCCTGTTCCTCGTCCTCGACGGCGAGGTCTGCGGCGTCATCGTCATCCGGCAACGGCGCGCGCAAGGCGGCTGCGCGCGCGCTGCGCGCCGCTTCCGCCTCCTCGGACTCATCCCCGTCGCGCGCGATGGCGCCCATGGAGGCGATCTCGAAATCCGGCGGCGTCAGCGACGGGTTCGCCGTCACACGAATGTGCACCCGGCGCGCCTCTTCGATCGCGGCCAAAGTGGTGCGCTTTTCGTTCAGCACATAGAGCGCGACCTCGGTGGGCGCGCGCACCTCCAGCACGTCGCCGCTCTGGCGGATGCTGGCGTCGTCGATGGCGCGCAACAAGGCGAGCGCGCTCGATTCCACCGAGCGCACGCGCCCCATCCCGCCGCAATGGTCGCAAATGTGGGACGAGCCCTCCAGCACGCCCGTGCGGCGGCGCTGGCGCGACAATTCCAACAGGCCGAAGCCGGAAATCTTGCCCATCTGGACGCGCGCGCGGTCGAAGCGCAGCGAGTCTTTCATGCGCTTTTCGACAAGGCGGTCGTTCTTGCCGTCCTCCATGTCGATGAAATCGATCACGATCAGGCCGGCGAGATCGCGCAGCCGCATCTGGCGCGCGGCTTCCTCGGCCGCCTCCAGATTGGTCTTGAAGGCGGTCTGTTCGATGTTGCGCTCGCGCGTGGCGCGGCCGGAGTTCACGTCGATGGCGACGAGCGCTTCGGTTTGGTTGATCACAATATAGCCGCCGCTGCGCAGCGTGACCGTCGGCTGGAAGATCGTGTCGAGCTGGCGTTCGACGCCGTGCTTGGCGAAGATCGGCGTGGGCTCGCGCCAATGCGTCACGCGTTTGGCGTGGCTCGGCATCAGCATGCGGACGAAGTCTTTCGCTTCGCGATAGGCGCCGTCGCCCTCGACGAGCACTTCCTCGACGTCCTTGTCGTAGAGGTCGCGGATGGCGCGCTTCACC
The DNA here is from genome assembly GCA_033764725.1 of Hyphomonadaceae bacterium. GTDB lineage: Bacteria > Pseudomonadota > Alphaproteobacteria > Caulobacterales > Aquidulcibacteraceae > RI-43. The sequence goes on along the minus strand of JANRIR010000040.1, from coordinate 167,027 downwards.
AGCGAGGATTCCTCGTAAATCAGCGCCGGCGCGATGGAACGCATCGTGAGGTCGCGGATCGTGTCCCAGGCGCGGGTCAGGTATTCGTAGTCGCGCTTGATCTCGGTCTTGGTGCGCTTGGCGCCGGCGGTGCGGATGATCAGGCCCATGCCGGGCGCCACGTCCAGATCCTGCGCGACCTTCTTCAGGCGCTTGCGGTCAGGGCCGGAGGTGATCTTGCGCGAAATGCCGCCGCCGCGCCCGGTGTTCGGCATCAGCACGCAATAGCGGCCCGCGAGCGAGAGGTAGGTGGTGAGCGCCGCGCCCTTGTTGCCGCGCTCTTCCTTGACGACCTGGATCAGCATGATCTGCCGGCGTCGGATCACCTCTTGAATTTTGTAGCGACGCGCGAGCGCGCGGCGGCGGCGCTCGGCGGCGGCCTCTTCATCCTCCTCCTCGTCCTGCTCAGCGTCGGCGGCGGCGAACTCTGCCTTCAGCGCTTCGCGGTCGGCGGAGGGGATCTGATAATAGTCGGGATGGATTTCCGAGAACGCCAGGAAGCCGTGGCGGTTGCCGCCATAATCCACGAAGGCAGCCTGGAGCGAGGGCTCCACCCGGGTCACTTTGGCGAGATAGATGTTCCCGCGCAGTTGTTTTTTGGCTTGGGTCTCGAAGTCGAAATCGTCAACGCGGCTCCCATCCAGCACCACGACCCGGGTTTCTTCCGGGTGGGCGGCGTCGATCAGCATTTTCTTGGCCATGAAGCGCTCCAGGGGCGCGGCGCGCGCGGGCATGGGCGCCCGCAAGGGGCGACGCGGCGGCGCTGCGCAAAGGGGTGAGGGAGCGGCAGGCCGGTCGCGCTTTGGTGGTGACGGTCGCGGTCATGCCGAACTCCGGAAACGTCCGCCCTGCGCGGTGCGCCGGCGGGGCGTGGTTCTCGTGCGGAGCGCGCCGGCGAAGCGCCGATGACGGCTGCAGGACGCATGTCCGCGGGGAGGAACAGCGGGCGGCGCACGCTGGCTTGACACAGCGGCGTTCCCGATGCGGCCACCATGCACCAAATCCAATCGGCTGCATAGCGGGGCCGGCGTCAACCTCTTCTCAAGCGAAATGTGCTTTAAAGATAGGCAGTTAACACGAAGTGCGCGCAATGTTTCGTTCACCCTTTCGCGCCCCTGGCCGGCGTGCAGACGAGGCTTTCGCCCCGGTCCGTACCGCCGCCGCCCTGTGCGCTGCGGCGGTTTGCGCCTGGGTTTCGGGCGCCGCGGCGACCGCGGCGGCCGACCCGCCGGCTGCGGTCAACGCGGTGTCGGTGCGCAGCGTCGACGGGGCCGCCGTGCTGACGATCGAAGGCGACCGCCCGCTGCAGGCCACCACGCTGTCGCTGCGCGGCCCGGACCGTTTCGTGGTCGATGTCCGCGATGCGCGTCTGCGCGGCCCCGAACCGGTGGGGCCGGGCGCGGGTCTGGCGCTGCGTTATCGCGCCGCTTCGCAGCCGAACGGCGCTGCGCGCGTGGTGCTCGATCTTTCCGGCCCGGCGCGGCTGGCGCGCCGCGCGGTCGAGGCCGATGGCCGCCGCCTCGTTTTCACCCTGGCCCCGGCGGAGGACGCCGTCGTCACGCCTGTCGCGCGGACCTTCCCGACCCCCTCGGCGCGGACGCGCTTGGAGGCGGCGCCGGAGCCGGCGTTCCGGCGTCGGACGATCGTCATCGACGCCGGCCATGGCGGGCGCGATCCCGGCGCGATCAGCCCGGACGGCGTGCGGGAGGAGGCTGTGACCCTCGCCGCCGCGCGCGCGCTGCGCGACGCGCTCGAGGCGCGCGGCGGCTACAACGTGGTGCTTACCCGCGAGTCAGACGCCTACCTCACGCTGGAGGAGCGCGTCCGCCGGGCCCGCGCGCCGCAGGCCGACCTGTTCATTTCCCTGCACGCGGATTCCAACCCCAGCCCGTCGGCGCGCGGCGTGTCGGTCTATACCCTGTCCGAGCGGGGCGCCCGCCGCGCCCAGGCGGTCATGGACGACCACAATTGGGACCTCGATCTCGGCCCCGAAGCGCCGGAAGCGGCCGCGGTGCGCGACATCCTGGTCGACCTCGCCCAGCGCGAGACGACCGACCGCTCCGGCGCCTTCGCCCGCACCGTGATCCGCAACATGGAGGGCGCAGCGCCGCTCCTTTCCAACACCCATCGCAGCGCTGGATTCTTCGTGCTGCTCGCCCCCGACGTCCCGGCGGTGCTGATCGAGATGGGCTTTCTGACCAATGCGGACGACGCCCGCCGCCTCGCCGATCCCGCAGCCCAGGCCCGCTTCGCCGCCGCGCTGGCCGACGCAGTGGACGAGCATTTCACCGCCCCGCTCCTGACGGCGCGGCGCTGACCAACCCCCGGCTTGCCGAAACGCAACCCGTATGCGGGCGTTTGCGTCATAATCGCGCCCCAAAACACCGCGACCACCTCGTGCTCGTTTGTCCAAGGCTGTAAGCACGCGCCATGCTTCGCAATATTCTGATCGGCGTCGCCGCCCTTGCGGGCCTCGTGGTCCTGGCCTTGGCCGGGTTTCTGTTCATGTCGCTGCAGGGGCTGCCGGATTACCGCGCCCTGCGCGAATACGAGCCGCCCATCACCAGCCGCGTCCATGCCGGGGACGGCGCCTTGGTGGCCGAATTCGCCCGCGAACATCGCCTGTTCGTGCCGATCGATTCCATTCCCGAGCAGGTGCAGAACGCGTTCATCGCGGCGGAGGACCAGAATTTCCGCACCCATCGCGGCGTCGATCCGCGCGGCGTGCTGCGCGCAACCATCGCCAATGTCGGCAATGTGCTGCGCGGGCGCCGGCTCGAGGGCGCCTCGACCATCACGCAGCAGGTGTCGGGCAATATGCTGACCGGGCGGGACCGCTCGCTCACGCGCAAGGTGCGCGAGGCGGTGCTGGCGCTGCGAATCGAGCAGGCGCTCTCCAAGGAGCGCATCATCGAGCTCTATTTGAACCAGATTTATCTCGGCAATCGCGCTTATGGCGTGGCCGCCGCCGCGCTCAATTATTTCGACAAATCGCTCGACGATCTTACGCTCGGCGAAGCGGCCTTCCTGGCGGTCCTGCCGAAGGGCCCGGCGAACTACGACCCGCGCGATCCCGCCAAGCTGGAGCGCGCGCTCGGCCGGCGCGCCTATGTGCTCGGCCAGATGCAGGAGCAGGGCTACATCACCGCGGAACAGGCCGAAGCCGCGCGCAACGAGCCGATCCGCGTCGTCGACCGCCTGTCCGGCGACGATTACGTCGCCTCCGCGCATTTCGTGGAGGAGGTGCGCCGCCAGCTCGCCGAGCAATTGGGCGAGGACGCGCTGTTGAGCGGGGGCCTGTCGATCCGCTCGACCATCGACACGCGCCTGCAGGTGATCGCCGCGCGCGCGCTGCGCCGCGGGCTTGAGCAATATGATCGCCGCCACGCCTGGCGCGGCCCGGTCGGCCAGGGCGAGGCGGGCGGCGACATTCCCGCCCAGTTGCGCGCCGCTGCGCCGCCGCCGTCCATGACGGGCTGGGTGCGCGCGATGGTCACCGCCACGCAGGGCGGCGTGCGCGTGACGCCCGAGCGCGGCGAACCCGGCCGCCTGGTCGACGCCGACGTCCAATGGGCGGCCCAGGGCGCGCGCCGCAATCGCGACCGCGCCTTGCGCGCCGGCGCCATCGTCTATGTCGAGCGCCAGGAGAACGGCCGCTTCCGCCTCAAGCAGGTTCCCGAAGTGCAGGGCGCGCTGGTGGCGATGGACCCGCACACGGGCCGCGTGCTGGCCATGGTCGGCGGCTACAGCTTCGCCGATTCCGGCTTCAATCGCGCCACCCAGGCGCGCCGCCAGCCCGGCTCCTCGTTCAAGCCGATCGTCTACGCCGCCGGCCTCGAAACGCCGCCCACGACGCCGGACCAACCCCAGCTCACCCCCGCGACGCTGATCGAGGACGGCCCGCTGGCGATCGCTGCGGGCGACGGCTCGGTCTGGTCGCCGGAAAACTACACGCGTGAATTCTATGGCCCAACGACGCTGCGCCGCGGCCTCGAACAATCGCGCAACGCCATGACCGCGCGCGTCGCCGTCGAACTCGGCCCCGAGCGCGTGCTCGAGTACGGCCGCCGCCTGGGCGTCTACGACGATCGCACGCAGCCCGTGTTCGCGCTCGCGCTCGGCGCCGGCGAAACCACCGTCATGCGCATGACCACCGCCTACGCGATGTTCGTGAACGGCGGCCGCCGCGTGTCGCCGATCCTGGTCGACCGCGTGCAGGACCGCTACGGCCAGAACATCTTCACCCGCGACCAGCGCGACTGCGAGGGCTGTCAGGGCGAATGGCGCCGCCAGCGCGCGCCGCAATTGCCCGACGTGCGCGAGCGCGTGCTCGATCCGATCACCGCCTACCAGATCACCTCCATGTCGGAAGGCGTCGTGCAGCGCGGCACTGCGACCGCGCTGGTCAGCCTCAACCGGCCGCTCGGCGGCAAGACCGGCACCACCAACGACTACAAGGACGCCTGGTTCATCGGCTTCTCGCCCGACCTGGTCGTCGGCGTTTGGGTCGGCTTCGACGAGCCGCGCAATATGGGCGAGGGCGAAACCGGCGGCCGGATCGCTGTGCCGATCTTCGGCGAATTCATGGGCGCTGCGCTGCGCGGCCAGCCGGCCACGCCCTTCCGCATTCCCGCCGGGGTGCGCCTCGTGCGCATCGACCAGCGCACGGGCCTCTTGCCCGGCCCCGACACCACCGACACGATCATCGAAGCGTTCCGCCCCGGCACGGAGCCGACCATCCAGGTCGCGTCGTCGCCGTTCATCTTCGGCGGCACCGCCCCCATCGACCCGCGCGTGTTCGGCGGCTTTGCGATATCGCGCGCGGACGAGCAGTCCGGCTCCACCCCGGCCTCCACCGGCCCGACGCCGGCGCCGACGCAGCCGTCGACGCCGCTGGATCAGCTGTATTAAGGCCCAGTGAGTAGTGGGTAGTGGGTAGCGCTTGTCATCCCGTTCGCCAGCGCGGCGCCGCAGCGGGATGACAGGCGCTACCCACCACCCCCAAATCACTAGCGAGTACTGACTGCTGACCCCTCGCCATTCGCCGCTCCCCACTCACTCCAACGGACCACACCCATGCGCCCCGACATCGCCGCTCTCGCCGACCAGATCTCGACCTCCGCATCCCTGTTGCGGAGGCGTCTTTGACTGGGATCGCGCGCTCGCCCGTCTCGATGAATTGAACGCGCTCTCGGAGCGTCCCGATTTCTGGGACAATCCCGACAAGGCGCAAAAGCTTATGCGCGAGCGCAACAAACTCGCCGGCAGCATCGAAGCGATTCAGGCGATCGAGCGCGATCTGGCCGACACCGTCGATCTCATCGAGCTTGCGGAAGCGGAAAACGATTCCGGCCTCGTCGACGAAGCGCGCGCCGCGCTCGAAGCGCTGCAGAAGCGTGCGGAAAAGGCCGAACTCGAAGCGCTGCTCTCCGGCGAGGCCGACGGCAACGATTGTTATCTCGAGGTCAATTCCGGCGCCGGCGGCACCGAGAGCCAGGATTGGGCGCAGATGCTTTTGCGCATGTATGCGCGCTGGGCCAATGCGCGCGGCATGCGCACGGAAGAACTCGAATATCAGGAAGGCGACACCGCGGGCATCAAGTCCGCGACCTTGCTGATCAAAGGCGAAAACGCTTATGGCTGGCTGAAGACGGAAGCAGGCGTGCATCGCCTGGTGCGCATCTCGCCGTTCGATTCCAATGCGCGGCGCCACACCAGCTTCGCAAGCGTCTGGGTTTATCCCGTGATCGACGACACCATCGAGATCGAGATCAACGAGAAGGATTGCCGCGTCGACACCTATCGCGCCTCGGGTGCGGGCGGCCAACACGTCAACAAGACCGACTCGGCCGTGCGCATCACGCACATCCCCACCGGCATCGTGGTGTCGTGCCAGTCGGAGCGGAGCCAGCACCAGAACCGCGCCAAGTGTTGGGACATGCTGCGCGCGCGGCTCTATGAACGCGAGCTGCAGGCGCGCGAAAGCGCCGCCCAGGCGCTGGAATCCACCAAGACCGAAATCGGCTGGGGCCGTCAGATTCGCTCGTATGTGCTGCAGCCCTACCAGATGGTGAAGGATTTGCGTACGGGCGTCGAAACCTCCGATACGGGCGGCGTGCTCGACGGCGATCTCGATCCCTTCATGGCGGCGGCGCTGGCGCAAAAGCTCGGCGGGGCCCCCGCCCAGCCCGTGGCCGACATCGATTAGGCCGCCGAAAATCGGCGAAAACCCCTGAAAAACGCGTGATTCTGGAGACGCTTCGTCAAGAATTGCGCGTCTATCATGGCGTTTCGCGCGCATGGGCCTAGGATATCCAGGCGAATCAACGTTTTTGCGCGTTCTTTCGAAGGAGGGCGCGGCCGGCGCCGATCAGCCGCCGGGCGCCGAATGGAGGCAATATGGCACGCAAGGCAGTGAAAAAGGCGGCGCCGCGCAAGGCGGCCAGCCGCAAGACGGCGACGAAAAAGGCGGCGGCCAAGCCGGCGGCGCCCTCGCGCTCGATCAAGGTCGGCGTGCCCGCCGGCAAGACCATCACGCAAAGCGCGCTGATGCAGGTCGTGGCCGACCAGACCGATCTCCCGCGCGCGGAAGTGAAGCGCTTCGTGGAAGCCTATCTCGATGTGGTGAAGGCCCATGTCCTGAAGGGCGTGAAGGTCAAGCTGGGCGATATCGGCACCATCCTGGTGCGCGCCCGCAAGGCCCGCATGGGCCGCAATCCGCAAACCGGCGAGCCGGTGAAGATCAAGGCGTCGAAGAAGCTGGCGTTCCGCCAATCGGCGACGATGCGGGAAATGGTTCGCTGATCGCGAAACGGTTCCAGTATTGAAAAAGCAACGGCCGGTCGCGGAAACGCGGCCGGCCGTTTCTTCGCCCCTCAGCGCCCCATGGGCGCGTGGTTAGCGCCGGCGCGAAGCGGAACCTTGGGCGGAGGCGCCTGCGCTCACCGAGGCGCCATGGCGATCGGCATGCGCCGATCCGTCGGCCGATGCGGCGCCGTTGACATCGAGACCGCGCGCGCGGCGCGGGGCCGGTTCGGCGGGGGCGGAGTCAGCCGCCGGGGTCGGCTCGGTCATGGCGACCGGCGTCATTTCGGCCGGCGTTTCCGAAGCTGCTTCCGAAGGCGTCGGTTCGCCGGTGGGCGCGGCCGCGCCGCGGCGCAGCATCCCTTGGGCGTCGCCGACCGCGTTCAGCGAGGCGCCGTCGCGGCTGAGTGCGCCGTCCAGCATGCCGGAAGCCGAGCCTTCCGCCTGGCGGGACGCGGCCGCTTCGCGCTCAGCGCGGCGAGCTGCGCGTTCGGCGCGGCGCGCGGCGCGCTCGGTCCGCTCGGTCGCGGCGTCGGTCGCCGCACGCGGATCGACCGTGCTCGACAGCGCGCCGCCGATCATCCCTTCGCCGGCGCCGGAAAGGCCGCCAGGGCCGCCCATCAGCGTGCCGGTCCCGCCCAGGGTTCCGCGGCCGCCCAGAATCTGGGCGGAGGCGGGGGCGGCGGCGAGCGTGGAAACCAGGACGGCGGCGGCGATGGCGGTGGTGAAGCGCATGGTGAACTCCCTCAATTGGCCGGCGCATGCCGGCTTCGAGGAGGCAACGGATCGAGAGCGCATTTTCTTCCGGCCCCGCTGATTTTTTTCAGCGCGCCGCGGCCAGCAGGCCGTCGCCATAGGTGTCGTCGCGCCCGCGTGGGCCGAGGTCGCGCGCCCGCGCCCGGGCGGCGGCCAGCGCGCGCGCCGCGGCAGCGGGATCGGGCCTTGCCGCCTCCTGCGCCAGCGCCCGCGCCACGATCGGGGCCGCGAACGACGTGCCCCGGGCGGGCGCAGGCCCGTCGATCACGCCGGGCGCGGCGAAATCCACCTGCGGTCCGCGGCCCGCCTCCACCAGCACGCGCTCGCGCGCATCGACGGCGGTGACGCCTACGACCCCGGGATAGGCGGCGGGAAACAGCGGCGCTGCGGCCGGGCCGTCATTGCCCACCGCCGCCACGATCAGGAATCCGCGCCCGACCAATTGCGCCACCACCGCCTCGACGACGCGGTTACGCGGCCCCACCAGGCTGACATTGATCACAGGCGGGCCCTCGCCCGCGAGCCAGGCCAGCGCCCGCGCCAGCGCCGAGGACGCCCCGCCGGTCGGCGCCCCGCCATAGATGTCGGCGACGATCAGAGACACGCCGCCCTCGGCCGCCAGCAGGCCCGCGACGATTTCGCCATGCGCGCCGGGTACGGCGGCGGGGCCGGCGAAGCTGCGCTGCGCGGCGACGGCCGGCGCGAGGGCGGGCCCTACGCCGGTGTCGATCAGCCCGATCCGCACACGCGCCGCCCCACCCGGCGGCGGCGGCGCGGCTGCGCCCACGCCCGCCGCCGAAGGCAGGTGCAGATGGTCGAAATCGTAGGTCCCCTCAGGGTCGAGCCGGCGCAGGCGGCGCAACGCGCGCGCCGTGCTCATGCCGGGCGGCGCCGAGAGCGTGACCAGCGCGCCGAGGCCGTCGATGTCGTCGCGCGCATCGACAGAAAACCCGGCCGCCCTGGCCGCCTCGATCGCGGCGGGGCTGGCGCCGATCGCCAGGACGCGGCGGCGCACGATCGGCTCGCCATCGGGATCGGCCTCCAGCGCCGTGCGATGGGTGCGCAGAAGCGCGCGCACTTGCAGGCGCCGGGCCTCGGCCAGGGTCTCAGCCAGGCCGAGCCGCTCGCCCAAAGCCGGCACGGCTTGCGTCACCCCGCCCAGAGGCGGGGGCAAGGGCGGCAGCGCGATTTGCGCCCGCGCCGCGCCGGCGCCGAGCGCCAGGGCCGCAGCGGCGAGCGCGATCGTTTTCATAACCAGGCCAACGCGTGCGAAGCGTGCTTTCATCCCCACACGATGCCAAAGCGGCGTGCGGGATGAAACCGCCGGGCTGCGACGTTGATGAGGCGATGATGGCGATTGAGGCTGACGCGCTGCGCGACGAGATCGTCGCGCTGTTGCCCCGCTTGCGGCGCTTTGCGCGCGCGCTCGCCGGCCACCCCGCCGACGCCGACGATCTGGTTCAGATCGCCGTGGAGCGCGCCTTGATGCGGATGGATCAGTTTCAACGCGGCACGCGCCTGGAGGCCTGGCTGTTCGCCATCGTGCGCAACGCCTGGCTCGACGAGGCGCGCGCGCGCCAGCGCCGGGCCCGCATTTTCGCGCCGGCGGAAGAGGGCGAAAACGCCGGCGACGCGCGGGTGTCCTCCGCGGAAGCGCGGCTGCAGGTGAATGCGCTGCAGCGCGCCATGCAGGCGCTGCCGGCCGAGCAGCGCGAGGCGGTGGCGCTCGTCTGCGTCGAGGGGCTCGGCTATCGCGAGGCCGCCGAAACGCTGGGCGTGCCGCAGGGAACCTTGACCAGCCGCCTGGCGCGCGGCCGCGACGCGCTGATGCGCATGATGGGAGAGACGCCATGAGCGTCAGCGACGAAACCCTGATGGCCTATGCCGACGACGCGCTCGATGCGGGCGCGCGGGCGGCGGTGGAAGCGGCGCTTGCGGCCGATCCGGCTCTGCGCGCGCGGCTGGAGGCCCATCGGCGGCTGCAGGCCGGCTTGCGCGCGGCCTTCGACGGCGCCCTCGCAGAGCCGGTGCCCGAGCGGCTGGTCGCCGCGGCGCAAACGCGTCCACCCGCTGCGCCGGTGGTCGATCTGGCGGCGCGGCGTGCTGCGCGCTGGTCGGTGCGGGAATGGAGCGCCATGGCGGCCAGCCTCGCCGCGGGCGCGATCCTGGCTTTCGGGTTGAGCGGCGGGCCGCGCCCGCCCGCGCCGGATCTGGTTGTGGCGGACGGCGCTCTGGCGGCGGATGGCGCGTTGGCGCAGGCGCTCGAGCGGCGGCTGGCGGCGGACGAGAGCGGCGGGGCGCCGAGGATCGGGATCAGCTTTCGCGACCGGGAGGGGCGCTATTGCCGATCTTTCAGCGTCGAAACGGTCGCCGGGCTCGCCTGCCGCGAGGATGCGGGCTGGCGCGTCGCGCTGGTGACGGCGGGGCAAGGCGACGTCGGCGGAGAGCTGCGCCAGGCCGGCGCGCACACGCCGCAGGAAATCCTCGCGGCGATCGATGCGCGGATTGCAGGCGATGCGCTCGATGCGGCCGAGGAGGCGGCGGCCCGCGACGCCGGCTGGCGTGCGGCCGCCGCGCCGTAAAGGGGAAAGAAAAGGCCCGGCGTCGCCGCCGGGCCTGTAGGTGGTTTTCCAACCCAGAACTCAGGAGCCGAGACGGCTCAAACTCTTATGCCGGCGCGCCGGTGACGATGACGCCCTGCGACAGGCGATCCTGGTCATGCGCCGGCTCGCCGAAGGGCGACCCGCCGCCGAACGCCACGTCCGCGCCGTTCGACACTTGCGCCGGAGCTGTGCCCGGCTGGTCGCGCAGCGGATCCTGCAAGTAGCGGCATTGGCCTTCGAACACCGCGCCCATCTCCACCGAGAGGCTCTGGTGGACGATGTCGCCCAGCACGTGGGCGTTGCGCATCAGCTGCACCTTGCGCGCGCGCACCGAACCTTCGACGCGGCCTTGGACCGTCACGGTTTCGCAGACGATGTCGCCCTTGATCATGCCGGTGTCGCCGACGGTGACCGACCCGCCGCGCACAGTGCCTTCGATTTCACCGTTGATTTGCAGCTCAGCGCCATCGGCCTCGATGGTGCCCTTGAAGCGCACGCCATTGGCGAGAATGGAGGGAACGATTTGACCGGAGGGCATGCGACGCGGCGTAGGCTCCGGTACGGCTGGCATGGCTTCTCCGGTCCTACCCTTGTTCGTGAACATGTCGTCCTGCCCTCAGAAAATTAACGGGATCCACCGCGCGCCCGCGGAACCATACCTCATAGTGCAGGTGCGTGCCCGTAGACCGACCTGTCGATCCCATTGATCCGATGCGCTGACCAATGGCCACGCGTTCGCCGCGTGAGACCTGAATATCGCGCAAATGTCCGTACCGAGTCTTAAAGCCGTGGCCGTGATCGATCTCGACCACGAAGCCATAGCCGCTCTTGGTGCCGGCGAAGGACACCACGCCCGGGGACGTCGAGACCACCGGCGCGCGGTCGAATGCGGCCATGTCGAGGCCGGAATGGAACGCCGCGCGGCCGGTGAACGGGTCGATGCGCGGGCCGTAGCCGGACGTCTCGCGATAATCGACGGCGACCGGCGGGGCCAGCGGCGTGGCGTCGGCGATCGCCTGCAGCCGGCGGCTTTCGGCCACGCGCGCCGCCACCTGGCTGACGCGATGGGCGAATTGCGGGTTCATACCGCTGTCGCGCAGGTAATCGACCAGATCCTGAGACACCAGCGGGCCGCCGGCTTCGGCGTCGTCGGCGTTGGTCAGGCGCTGGACGCTGACGCCGGTCAGGCGCAGCACGCCGCGCACTTGTTCGGCGCTTTCGACCACCGAATCCTCGAGTTCGGCGAGGGCCAGGGTCTGCTCGGTCTCGAGGCGATCGACCCGGCCGCGGAAGCCGACCGTCTGCACCTGCATCGGCTCCACCGAGAGGGCGCGGGACACGCGCGGCTCGGCTTCGTCGATCGAGGCGCGCATCAACAGGCGGGCGCCGTCGCGCTCGATCGGGCGGGCCGCGGCGGTCAGGCTAGAGCCGCCGGCGTATTCGAGCAGGCTACGCAGCACTTCGTGGCGACGCTCGAACTCGGCCGTGGTGGCTTCGAAGGAGCGGGTGCGCTCTTCCAGCTGCGCCTGGGCCGTGTCGGCCTGGGCGCGCGCGTCGCTCAACCAGCGGTCATACTTGGCTTGGAGCCGACCGACCTCGGTGTTGGTCTGCGCCGTGAGGGACGGCGTCATCAGCGTGTGGGCGGTGGCGTAGACGCACCATCCGGCGACGCCGACCGCGCCCAGCGCCATCAGCGCCTGCCGGGAAGGGGAAAGGGAGACGTAGCGGACCGTGCCGCCGCTCCGGTGATAAATCTGTCGTTCCGGGAAAGTGCGATCGAAGAACGCACGTGCCCGAGTTCCGAACTGGCTCATGTTCGTCACCGCCCGCCTGACGCCCAAATTGTTGTAGCCCGCCCTCGTCCAATTGACCCAAAACGCCCCCGCTTGGCAACCATCGCGGCCGACTTCGCGCAGCTTTTTCCGCCGCGGTCGGGGCAGGCGCCTGCGCAGGGTGCGCAAAGGGTGCTCACGGCGCCTGAAAAACGGCGCCGCATCAGCCCTTTACCGCCTTCAGCACGGCCTCCGCGTGGCCCGGCACTTTGACCTTCCGCCACACCGCTCGGAGGGTTCCGTCGGGCCCGATCAGGAACGTGGCGCGCTCAATCCCCATGTATTTTCGTCCATACATGCTCTTTTCGACCCAGACGCCGTAGGCCTCGCACACCGCCCCGTCCTCGTCGGAGGCCAGGGTGACGGTCAGGCCGTGCTTGGCGGCGAATTTTTCGTGGGCGGAGACGCTGTCCTTCGAGACCCCGATGACGACGGCGCCCGCCGCCGCGAAATCGTCGGCTTTTTCAGTGAAGTTTAGCGCTTCCTGCGTACAACCGGATGTGTCGTCCTTTGGATAGAAGTACAACACCACGGACTGGCCCTTGAGGCTCGCCAGCTTGACGCGTCCGCCCCCGGCCGTCGGTAGATCGAATTTGGGGGCTCTGTCGCCTGGGTTGAGGGTGTTGGCCATCGGTCCGTCTCCTGTTCGTGGGATCGCCGCGTGATCCGGCGCTTGCGCAGATCGACGCTCATCGCGATCGAGGCGCTGGCCGCGGTGCTGGCGCTTGCGTTGATCGCGGTGGGCGCGCTGGGCTGGCGCTTGAGCCAGGGCCCCCTTCCGCTGCCATTGATCCAAAGCCATGTCGAGGCCGAGCTGAGCGAGGCGCGGTCCGGCCGGCCGGTGACGATCGGCAGCGTCCAGCTGTCCTGGTCGACCGAGGCGCGCGCGCTGCAGCTCGAGGCGCTGGACGTGAAGATCCGCGACCGCGCGGGCGGCGTGCTGACCTCCAGCCGCAAGGTCACGATCGGGCTGTCGCCGCTGCGGCTGCTGATCGGGCAGGTGTCGGTCAAGCAGGCGGAGTTTCTGGGCGGCGATCTTTCCTTCACCCGTCAGGCGGACGGGTCCTGGGCGTTCGCGCTCGGGCCGCCGGGGGCGGAGCCGGACTTCGTGGTGCCGCCGCCGCCGCCGAACGAAACCTTGAACCAACGGGTCATTCGCGCGCTCGACGCGCTCGCCGAGACGCTGCGACCGGTGGGCCCTGGCGGCAACCTGCAGCTTCTGGCGGTGCGCGATGCGCGCCTGGTGATCGCCGACGCCCAAGAGAACGCCGTGTGGCGCGCCGACGCCGCGACGTTCGAACTCGCCCGCGACCGCGCCACGCTGGCGCTGCGCACCGCCGCGCGCCTTGAGGGCCCGCGCGGCCCCGCGCCGGCGGAGCTGCGCGTCACGACCGACACCGCCTTCAACGCCGCCCTGATCGAATTCACCGCCCGCGACGCGCGGCCCGCCGCCTTGTTGTCTCCGGCCGCGCTCGGGCCTTTCGCCGGGCTCGACGCGCCGATGACGGCCGCGCTCACCATTGGTCTCGATCGCGGCGTCGGCGTCACTCGCCTTGAGGGCGACGTCGCGCTCGGCCGCGGCGCAGCGGAGTTGCCCGGCGGGCGCTTCGCCATCAGCGGCGGGCGGGCGCGGGGCCGTTACGACCTCGAGGGCGACGAATTGGTCATCGACGAGCTTGCGCTGGCGGGCGCACGCACGCGCATCGGCGGCGCCATCCGCGTGGCCAACGCCTCGGCGCTGCTGCGCGCGAGCGCAGCCCAGCCGGCCGCGTTCGACGTTTCGCTGCCCTCGCTCAATCTCGATGTGCCCGGCGTGTTCTCCGACCCGATGGCGCTGCGCGCGGTGCGCGTGACCGGCCAGATCGATCTCGGCGCCCAGGAGATCGCCGTGTCGCGCATCGAGTCGCGTATCGACGACGCCCAGATGCGCGGCGAAGGCCGCTTCTATTGGCGCGCCGTCGCGGGGCGCACGGCTCCGGGGCTCGATTTCAACGGCCGCATCGACGGCGCGGTGGATGCGCGCCGGATCATCGCCTTCTGGCCGCTCACCGGCGCGGAAGGCGCACGCGATTATATCGGGCGCGCGCTGCAGGGCGGGCGCGTCAGCAATGTCGTCGCCGCGATCGCCATCGCGCCGGAGCATGTCGCGGCGGGCGTGCTGCCGAACGCGGCGCTGAACGTCTCGTATCGCTACGCCGGCGCGCAATTCCGCTTCATCGACACCATGTCGCCTTTGACCGAGGGCGCAGGCTCGGCGGTGCTGCGCGGCAACGATTTCAATCTCACGCTCGACAGCGGCAGGCTCGAGGGCCTCGCGGTCACGCAGGGGCGCATCTCCGTGCCGCGGCTCAATCCGCGCGGCGCGATGCTGACCATCGCGATGCGCGCCGACGGCGATGCGCGCGACATCGTGCGCGTGCTGACGCAGCGCCCGCTCGCGCTCGGCGAGCGCATGCCGTTCGAGCCCGACAGCGTCGGCGGACGCGGCTCCGTCACGCTGATGGTGCAGCGCCCGACGCTGCCGAACATGCAGTTCGAGGATTATCGCTTCACCGTCGACGGCCGCTTCGAGGACGTGAGCGGCGTGGCGCGGGACAATCGTTTGCAGATCGCGGAAGGACGTCTGCGCGTCAGCGGCGATCAGCGCGCCATCGTCATCGCCGGTCCGCTGCGGCTTGGCGGCTCGGCGGTGACGATGAATTGGACCGAACGGCTTGGCCGCACGGTCCGCGCGCCGAGCTCGTATCAGATTTCAGGCGATTTCGCCGCCGCCGATCTCGAACGCCTGGGCTATCCCGTGCGGCGCATTGCGGAAGGCCGCATCGGCGTCACCGTCAGCGGCGCCGGGCGCGGTTTCGATCCCGACCAGGCGACCATCGCGCTCGATTTCCGCAATGCGGAGGTGACATTGCCGCGCGGCATTTGGTCGAAGCGCGCCGGCCAGCTCGCGAGCCTGCGCTTCACCGCCGAGCGCGGCGACAATGGTTCGCTGGTGTTGTCGGATGTGGACGCGCGCGGGCCGGGCCTGTCCGGCGGCGGCGTGGTGCGCTTGACGCGCAGCGGCGACCTCATCGAGGCCGCGCTGCCGCGCGTCGTCATCGACGGGCGCGCCGACGCGCGCGTAAACGTCGCGCGCAGCGAGCAGAACGCTTATGACGTGCGCATCGCCGGCGCCTTCTTTGACGCCGAACCCTTCATGGACGGCGAACCGCAAACGCCTGCGCCGGCCGCCGGCGGCGGCGCGGCGCGCGCGACGCCTGCTGCGCAACCTTTGACAATGACGGCCAATGTGCAGGTCGCGCGGCTGGGACTGCGCGGCGATGCGACGCTGTCGGATGCGCGCGCGGATGTGCACATGGAGCGCGGCGCGCTCGTGGCGTTGAGCGCCGCGGGCCGCACGCCGCGCGGCGGGGCGATGATGCTGTCGCTCGGGCCAACGGCGAGCGACGCGCAAAGCCGCGTGCGCATGCGCTCCGACGATGCGGGGTTCGCAGCGCTCGCGCTGACGGGCGCAGACAACATCGTCGGCGGCGCAGCGACCGCGGACGGCACCTGGGCGCCGGCCAATGGCGGCCGCGCGGACTTCCAGTTGAGCATGCGTGATTTCAAGGTTGTGCGCGTGCCGGCGATGGCGACGCTTCTGTCCACGGTCGCGTCGCTGCGCGGGCTCGTCGATGCGCTGAACGGCGACGGCATTACGTTCGTCAGCATGGATGCGCCGGTGGTGATCGCGGGCGATCGGGTGACCATTGGCGAAGCGCGCATGGCCGGCCCCGCAATCGGGCTCACCGCGACGGGCTCCTACGAAATGAAACGCGACGCGCTCGATATCGACGGCGTCGTGGTGCCGTCCTACGGGCTCAATTCGATGCTGGGCGCAGTGCCGGTGCTGGGCGATCTGTTCGTGTCGCGCCAAGGCGAGGGCATGTTCGGCATGACCTATTCCGTCAACGGGCCGATCGCGAATGCGCGCGTCGGCGTCAATCCGGTCTCGGCGCTGGCGCCGGGCATTTTCCGCCGCATCTTCGAACCAATCGCGCCGCGCCGCGACGCCCCCGCCGCCGCAGCGCAGCCGGGCGGCTGAGCCATTTCTCCTTCTCCCCTTGTGGGACAACGAAGCAGGTCAGCGTTCCCTCTCCCCCGATCGGGGGAGAGGGCAGGGTGAGGGGGCTGCGCAAACGCGTGAACGCTGCGCGTCGGTTCAGCGTGCGCCATGTGACCGCTTGCACGCCACCCTCACCCCAGCCCTCTCCCTCCTCGCGGAGGGAGAGGGAGCCCGTCACGCTGCCTTGTCCCAGCTTCAACTCGCCTTGATCAGCGCGTGTTTCTTCTTGCCGACGGAAAGTTTCACTGCGCCGTCGAGGATGTCGGCGACCGACAGCGCGGCGAGTTCGTCGTTGATCGGCTGGTTGTTGACGCTGACGGCCCCGGCCTTGATGTGGCGCTTGGCTTCGCCGTTCGAGGCGGTGAGCCCAGCGCGCGTCAGCGCTTCGGCGACGCGCAAGCCGGCGATGTCCGCGCGTGCGAGATCGATCGAGGGCAGCGCGTCGCCTGCGCCGCCTTCGAACGTGGCGCGCGCGGTGGCTTCCGCTTCATCGGCGGCGGCGCGCCCATGCAGGAGCGTGGTCGCGGCGTTCGCCAGCGCGACCTTGGCGTCGTTGATCTCCGCGCCCTGCAGAGCTTCAAGCCGCGCGATCTCGTCGAGCGGCAGATCGGTGAAGATGCGCAGAAAGCGGCCGACGTCGGCGTCCTCCGTGTTGCGCCAATATTGCCAATAGGAATAGGGACTCAGCATCTCGGCGTTGAGCCACACCGCGCCCTGCGCGGTCTTGCCCATCTTGGCGCCGGAGGCGGTGGTGATCAGCGGCTGCGTCAGCCCGAACAGATCGGCCTGATCCATGCGCCGGCCAAGCTCCACGCCGTTGACGATATTGCCCCATTGATCGGAGCCGCCCATCTGCAGCCGGCAGCCATAGCGGCGATTGAGTTCCACGAAATCATACGCTTGCAAGATCATGTAATTGAATTCGATGAAGGAGAGCGGCTGCTCGCGCTCCAGCCGCAGGCGCACCGAATCCATCGTCAGCATGCGATTGACCGAAACGTGCCGGCCCACGTCACGCAGAAAGCCGATATAGTTCAGCGCCAGTAGCCAGTCCGCGTTGTCGACGAGGATCGCATCGCTCGGTCCGTCGCCGAAGTGCAGGAATTTCTCGAACGCGCCTCGGATCGAGGCGGCGTTGCGCGCGATCTGATCCTCGCTCAGCAATTGGCGGCTTTCGTCCTTTCCCGAAGGGTCGCCCACACGCGTGGTGCCCCCGCCCAGCAGCACGATGGGCTTGCCGCCGGCCTGCTGTAGCCGGCGCAGCAGCATGATCTGCGTCAGGTTGCCGACATGCAGGCTCGGCGCCGTCATGTCGAAGCCGATATAGCCCGCCACGCCGCCGAGCGCCGCAGCGTCCAGCCCCGCGAGGTCGGTGCATTGGTGAAATTGTCCTCGCGCGATGATCTCGCGCAGGAAGGGAGAGCGGACGGCGTCGGGCGTGGTCATGGGGAGGCGCGCTTAGCACGCCGCACCGGCTTTCGCGAAGCGCCTCTGTGCCGCCTCAGCGCCCGCCGCGGAACGCGGTCACCGCCAGAAACCCGCCGGGATCGCTGTAGGCGGTGGCGGTGAAGTATTGGCGGCTGCGCGCATAGGCCAGGAACAGCTCGGCCAGAGGCTTGTCCGGCCCGCCGGTGACGCTGGTGAAGATCGGCTGGCCGCCCTGGGCCGGAAACTCGACCGCGACCTGGGCGTTCAAGCGCCATTGCATGACGTTCGCCTCCGCGGCGTTGAGCGGCCGGTCCACCCACGCGCACGTCCCGGCGGGCAGGGGGTTGGCGGTTCCCGCCGCGCCCGGGGCTTTGCTGAACACCAGATTGAAGCTTGTCTGCGCAGTGCTCAGCGTCGCGATCTGCAGCCGCATGCCGCCGCCGCCATTGCAGACCAGGGGATAGCCCGATTGCGCGTGCGCGAGGCCAGGCGTCGCCGCCGCGCTGAGAACGGCCAGGGCGGCGAGCAACGGTTTCAGGACAGTGCGGAAAAACATGCGCCGACCTCCAAGGTCTCGCCCCCCGCCGCACACCGGTACAACCTTTGTTTGACGGTTTTTCGCGTCACGCCGCAATCAGATCCGCGCGCGCATCAAGACCGAGCGCGCCGAAAAGGTCGGCGCGCGCAGGCCCCGGCGGCGGCGGATAGAAGGCGGCGTTGGCCTTGCGCCCGCGCGCCCAAACGCCGAGCACGCGCGCCAGCGCGGCGGGCCGTTTCAGCCACGCTTCGGGATGATCGAGCATGTGAAAACCGCGCATCGCCTGGCGCATGAGATCGACATCGCGGCGCAGCGCGATGGTCACGCCGTCGTCGACAAAACTGCGCAGCAGCCGTCCGCGCAGGCTCGGCCGATAGGCAGGCGTCAGCGCCTGGCGCGCGCGGCGAATGGCGCTGCGATCCTGCTTCAGCATCGCATCGTAATAGGGCCGCAAGGCGACGCGGACGGACGCCTCATAAGCCGCGATCCGTGCGGCGGGATCGGCGCTCTGCTCGAGCGCTGCGCGCAGCGCTTCGCCGGCGACCGCTGCAAACGAGCAGCCCCGGCCGTACAGCGGATTGGTGCGCACGTGCGCATCGCCGACCGCGAAGCAATTCAATACCGCAGGCGCGCCGCCGGGCGCGTAATCCCACCAGCAGGATTTCAGATCGCCCATCGCATAGACCTTGCCGACCGGTTCGGCGCGCGCCGCGTCCGTCCAGGGCGCAAGCCCGGGGAGGGCCTGGGTGATGGCGTGGAAAATCGCAGGCGACACGATCGCCTTGCGCATCTCGATCTCGATTTCCGGGACCGCCAGCGTGATGGAGAAGCACGCATTGTCGCCAGGAAAAACGCCGAATTTCAGGAAGCCGAGATCGCCATTGCCGGGCGGATGATCGCCGCGGCGCGGTTCGTCCTGGCCGGGCAGCAGGCGGTAATGGCGGGTGTAATAGAGGATGCCGGCCGGCTCGCTTTCGGCCTGGATCGGGCAGCCCGCGACGATCAGGGCGTCGCGAAAGCCGCCGAGCCGGCCGCCGGCGTCGATGACGATGTCGGCGTGTACGTCCTCCGCGCCGCCTGGCCCCTCGCAGCGCACACCGCACACCCGCGCAGGCGTTTCGCCCTGCGCCAGGATCGGCCCGCGCACGAGAAGGCCGGTGCGGATCGTCACGTCGGGCAGCGCGGCGACATAGCCGCGGATAATGAATTCCAGCGTCGTGCGGCGGCTGGTGATGATCGTGAGGTCGGAATCTTCCGGCGCCGGCGCATAGCGGGCGCGCTGCTGCGGCGACAGCACGCCGTCGAACGGCAATTCGCGCACGCCGGCGGCCAGCAGCGCGTCCAGCAGGGCGGGATGGCGCGCTTTGAGGATGGTGCGCAGGCGCGCGAGGAAGGCGTGGCTTTGGCGCAGATGCGTGACGCCGCCGCGCTTCCAGGCGTGGAAGGCGGCGTCCGCGTCGCCCGGCGGGGGCGGCGGATCGCGCTCCAGCAAGACGATTTCCCGCCCGGTCCCGCTCAGCGCCAACGCCGCAAACAGCCCCGCAACGCCTGCGCCGATGACGACCGCCCGCTCCGCCATGACCGCACCTCCGCCGAAGCGTTCCTATAGCGCGCTGCCTTTGCGGCGCCGCAAGCGCGCCCGCGGGGCTTCAGGCGTGGGCGAAAATGTCGACCTCGTTCCAGCCGGCGAGATCGAGGGCCGCGCGCGTGGGCAGAAAGTCGAAGCAGGACTGCGCCAGCTCGGTGCGCCCCTCGCGCACAAGGATGGCGTCGAGTTTCGCTTTCAAATCATGCAGATGCAGCACGTCGGAGGCGGCATAGGCGAGCTGCTGGTCGCTCAAGTTTTCTGCGCCCCAATCCGAGCTCTGCTGCTCCTTGGAGACTTCGCGCCCCAACAGCTCCTTGACCGCATCCTTCAGGCCGTGACGGTCGGTGTAGGTGCGGGCGAGCTTGGAGGCGATCTTGGTGCAATAGACCGGGGCCGGGATGACGCCCAGATCGCGCATCATCATCGCCATGTCGTAGCGGGCGAAATGGAAGATTTTCAGCCGTGCTGGGTCGGCCAGGACGGCGTTGAGCCGCTCGGGCGCCGCCTCGCCCTGGACGAGTTGCACCAGATGCGCCTCGCCGCGGCCGTCCGACATCTGCACCAGCGTCAGCCGATCGCGGATCAGCGACAGGCCCATCGCCTCGCTGTCGACCGCCACAGCGCCCTCAAACCCCACCCCGTCCGGCAAATCCCCGCGATGCAGATGCACCACGATGTTGCGGCCGTCGACGGTGAGGGAAAGCTTGCGGGTCATGGGGGCGGCGACTCAGTCGTGACACTTTAGCTGCGCGTGCGCCAGCAAGATACCGCACGCCGTTTGTGCAGATCAGATGTGACCCGCCTGATACAGTATTCGTTGAATACCGCGCAACGAGGCGGGGGAGCCGCGTTTGCGCGTCTCGAGTTGGACTTCGGCCATGTCGGCATAATTCAATTCAGCCATGACCTGAATGAAGTCATTGATGTCGTATACGCCGCGATACGCGAAGTCCTTCTTCATGAAGCCTAAGTTCAGTCGCTCGACCATCAGCGCGCCAGCCCAATGAATCTGGCTCCGGTGCTCCATTTTCTTCAGCAGTGCGTCAACCACGCCGCCAATAGGGATGTTCTTCAGGGCCCGAGCGGTGCGCCCCTCCAGTCGATCGATCGCATCCGAGGGGTCGAAGTCGACGGCGAATCGAACGAGCTCACTGGAAAGCATGGGCGGCGTACTAATCGCGGAATGAAGTTCCGCATTTCGCACATCGTCCCTAAGTTCTGTTGGCAACCGCGTGAGGCGGAGCGCCAGATCCGGCGCTGTCCAGCTTCGCATCCAAGGTGCGATGTCGGTGACGGAGTAAAGAACTTCAGGAACATATCCTCCTTTCTTGATGAGGGCTCGAGACAGCCCCAGCTCGCCCGCGCGAATCGCATGCAGCCTGGATGAAGACGGTTTGTAAGCGCGCCAATATTTTCGCCAAACGTGTGATGTCTGGACATCATCGCTGACGGCAAACAAAAATGATCCGACATGGTAGGCAGGTTCGTGATTTTCGGTTGCCGCCGTAAAATGGCGCTCACTCGTGATGAGACGCTCCAACATCGCCGGTGCTCTGGCCATGTCGTAAAACATGCTGTCGTTCGCCACGATAAGCCGCTTCGCTGTGATCCGCTCGCGAAGGAGGTGCAAGACGCCAGCCTGATATGCTCCGAAGTCGCGACCGTAGTTTGGGCGTTCAATGCTCCGCCACAGCATAGGACCAAGGCGGGCGCGGGATTGTTCGTTCAACCGCCCATTGCAGACCAGGAGGATTGCAGCGTTTCTCGCCGCCAACAGTTGAATGAGGTTTTCAACCGACTTCGGCACGCCGCCGCTGGCCTGACTGGCGATGATCGCGATCAGCTGAGGGTTTACCTCGCCATAAGATTTAACGATCAGCGAACGCCCGCCGACCGCCGCCCGCACGCGAGTCCAAGTGTCACGCAACGCCAAATACGTCTCGTAGGCGAATCCGAGTACCGGCCCGAAAATCCACAGCAGCAGGAGACTTCTGACTTTACGCAGCATTGGTCGTTACCCTCAGTCGCTTTTCCCAACCAACGAACGATTCCTCCTTGTTCCAGTGGTTGGGCAAGGCCAAGTCATTAAGCGAATTAAGCTAAAGTTAGATCATCAACTGGTCAGTTTCAGGGTTGTTGTCTGGCGCAGTTGGGTAGGAGTGCTTTACAACTGATGTAAGGTCTGTCTTCCACGACTCTGTTGCTGGTCCCACCTTTCGCACTAGAGCTAAAGACGACTCAAATCCCGCTGACCGCTCTGCATTCTCTTTGTCTGGGCGCCAAAGAAAGGGTAAAATAAATTGCGGGTGTCCCATCGCGACATCTATAATCTCAAATCCAGTGTTTGAATTGAAGATCGCTCGCCAAGCTTCGTCGGAAAAGCGCCAGAAGTCCCAAGGCGCATCATGAATACCCAAAGTCTGGTGCGAATGAATGAGGGCATAGCCGCCAGTCTTCATAATTGCGTTAAGCTCTATCGCAACTTTCCATGGCATGGCGAGGTGTTCGAAAACTGAAACGCTGGTGACGAATTCAAAGGTTTCTGGTGCAAAGTGGCGCGACAGCGAGTGTGCGTCTGCGACGACATCAACGTTGGGCCCGCTTAGAATATCTACGACGATGACTTCATTATCGCGAAATACAGCTTTGCGATCGATACGACTTCGCTGTCGTCCGCCGACATCCAGGATCGAGGCGCCTTTAGATCGTGCAATGAGGTCCAAGAAGCGCTGCGTTAATGCGCGCGTTGGGTTGCTTCGCTCTTCATTGATTAGGTCGAAGAGCTTGCAAGTGAACGTGCGGCCTCTGTCCGTCGCGAATGTCAGTTTTGCATCCCATGGGAAGATGTTGTCCTCCAGGATGCAATGCAGCGCAAATCCCTTGTTTTCGCCCAGCTCCGCGACGCCGCCGTGGGGAAGTGAGAGATCTGCGCTTTGGAAGACGATCAACCTGTCCTCGATAAGTACGGACGTAAGGTGTTCTTTGGGGTGGTGAAACCAGCCGGCAATATGCAAGCCGCGCCAAAACTTGGTCGCGGCATCAAGCATGAAAGAGCATCCGTCGACGTTCATCGTGTAGCGCCTTCAATGTCGATGTGCCGCCAAGGGCCTCGCTGGTCTAAAGTCGAATGGTGTCACAGATAGCCCTTCGCCGTCAGGTAACGGTCGAGCGCATCTTCCCAGGCGGGCATCGCCCAATCTAGTGCGGCGGTGATTTTGGCGGTGTGCAGCACGGAATAGGGCGGGCGCATCGCCGGGGTGGGAAACGCGCTGGTGGGCACCGGCTCGACAGGCACATCCAATCCGGCGCGGGCGACGATTCGGGAAGCGAAGCCGTGCCAGCTCGTGTGGCCAGTGCCGGCGACATGATAGACGCCGGAGGGCGCGCCACGATCGAGGTATCGCAGCAAAGCTTCGGCGATGTCGGCGGTCGCCGTCGGGGCCATGATCTGATCGTTGACGACGCGCAACGCGCCGTTCTGCTTGGCGAGGCGCAGCATCGTCTCGACGAAATTGCCGCCCTTGCCGCTGGCGCCGGCGACGCCGAACAAGGACGATACCCGCATCACGGTGACCAGATCCGGCGCGATTGCGGCCGCGAGGCTTTCGCCGTGCAGTTTGGAGGCGCCATAAACATTCAACGGCGCAGGAGGATCGTCCTCCGTCAGCGGCGCCCGTTTGGCCTGGCCGCCGAACACGTAATCGGTTGAGAAGGTGATCAGCCGCGCCCGCTTTTCCGCGCAAATCGTGGCCAGATCGCGCACCAGATGCGCGTTGATCAATGTGGCGAGCGGGGCGTTCGATTCCACCTCGTCGGTCTTGTGGTAGCTGGCGCAATTGACGAGCGCATCGAAGCGCATGGCCCGCAAAGCTGGGCCAATTGCGGCGAGATCGGCGAGGTCGAGGTCGCTGCGCGTGAGCGGAGTGATGTCGAAGCCCGCCGTCTTTGCAGCGGCGGCTTGGATGTCGTGGCCCAATTGTCCGTTTGCGCCGAGCAGTAGGATTTTCATCGCGGGAGACTACCGGTCGGCGGCGCGGCGTTTCGGGCTCGCGCGTTCGGCTGACGCCTGTTCAAGCGCCTTGAAGGTCTGGATGTTGTAGTATTGCGGGTTCGAGAAATCGCCAAACTCGTCGCGCCGTTCGCACAATTCCTGCACGATGTCAGGAACCGAAAACGCCGCCTTGATGCTGAGCACATCAGAGGATTTCTGCGTCGACACTTTATAGTTGCGAAAATCGGAAATCGAATTGATCTCCATTTTCGGGCGGATGCCTAGATGCTTGCCCACTCCGTCGAAGACGATGTCTGCGACTTCCCCGACCGTGAAATTGCCCGAAGCGATGTTGAAAACGCCGCTGATCTCGTAGGGCGCCTCGACGGCGCGGACATAGGCCGTCACCGCGTCGCGGATGGAGAGGATCGGGCGCCAGATCGCGGGATTGTTCACCCGGATGACGTTCTCCTGGACCGCAGTGCGGAACATGGTGTTGACGATCAGGTCGAAGCGCATGCGCGGGCTCCAGCCGGAGACCGTGCCTTGCCGAAAACAGATGGTGGAGAAGCCGGGTTCCTGCAGCTGCAGAATGCCGAACTCCCCGATCAGCTTCGACAGTCCGTACGGATAGCCCGAGCGCGCCTGGCGCTCTTCGTCGTACAATTCATTGACCGTATAGCCGTAGACCGAACAAGTGCCGCCATAGATGACGCGCTTGACCCCGGCGCGGCGCGCAAGCCAAGCGATATAGGGCGGCGTCGCGCCGTTTTCGTGAAAGTTTCGCGACGGCGAATATTCCGCCATCGGATCATTGGACAAGCCGCCCAGGAAGATCACCTGATCGTGGCCCTTGAGGTCGTCCTCCGTCAGATTGTTCGCATCGGCCGGCGTGACGTTCACACTGTCGGGCAGATGATTGCCGAACCAGAGAAGATCCACCACGGACACCGCATAGCCGCGCTCGATAAGCCTCGGCACCAAAGCGGAACCGATATACCCGCCGCCGCCGATCACCATGATTTTCATGCGTATTCTCCGACTGTGCCCTGTCGTTTCCGGCGATCAGATCTTGAACAATTGCGCTTCGGGACGCGCCAGCCAATCTTTGAAGGATTGCGCCTCATCGTCTTTCGCAGACACGATCGGCTTGTCGACGGGCCATTTGACGCCGACGTCAGGGTCGTTCCATTTAAAGCCGCTTTCGCCCGTCTGGCTGTAATTGGCCGTGCAAAAGTATTGCACCTCGGCGTAGTCGGTCAGCGCGCAAAAGCCGCGCGCAAATCCCGCCTCGCCCCAAACCTGAATTTTGTTGTCCTCGGTCGCCTCGACGCCGAACCATTGGCCCAAAGTCGGCGAGTTCACGCGGATGTCGACCGCCACGAGATAGGCTGCGCCGCGCGTCACGCGCATCAGCTTTCCCATTGGCGGCGTGTGTTGAAAGTGCAGCCCGCGCACCACCCCCTTCATGGAGCCGGATTGATTCACCTGACGAACGGTGAGCCCGAGGCCGAAGGCTTCCCACGTGTTCGAATTGAACACTTCCCAGAAATAGCCGCGGTTGTCGCGGTATTGCGGCCCCTCGACGACCATCAGGCCCTCGATCGGCGCGCGCGTCGGCTTCAATCCCATGTCCACCCTCTTTCGCCTTCCCTATCCAGTCCTCGCGCGACGAGGTCAACCGGGCGTTTGCGCTGTGGGGGGCGCCAGGCGGCCCTGTGGCGCCAGCGCCCAGGCGGTCGTTTCGCTAAGCTCGGCTGAGAGGATCTCGCAGAAGCGCCGGATCCAATCGTCGTCAAAGGCTTGGCTCCAGGCGCGCGGCCAATCGAACGCCGCGTCGCGCACCCGGCGCGCGCCGTCGAGCGCGCGGTCATGGGCGGCGGCGAGCCCGTCGGCGATCGCCTCGACGCTCGCTGCGACCGGAATCAGGTTCGGCGCAGCCGCCGTCAAGGCCGGCGCCGGCCGATTGGCGAAGGTCGTCGTCACCGTCGGCACGCCGGCGGCGGCAAGCTCGAAATTCGGCACCGACGGGTGCGGGCTGAACATCGGCGCAAGCCCGACATCGTAGTTCGGCAGCGCCGCGCGATATGCTTCGAGCGGCAGCCGCCCGGTGAACTCCAGGCGCCGCCCGCCGGGCAGCGCGATCGCGGGATAGGCGTTGGTCCCGACGGCGTGCAGCGTCCAGACGGAGGGCTCGAACAGGCCGCGCTGCGCAGCCAGGCGCAGCCCGTTCAGGCCAAGCTCGAACAGATTGCGGGCGGTATGTTTCTCGGGACGTGCAAAGAAAAATAGCTTGCGGCTAGTGCGTGTGTCGAGCGCGTCGGCGGGCGGCGGCGGCGCATGATCGAGCGCGTGGCGAAAATGCAGCGCGCGGCGTCCGAGGGCGCCGGTCGCGAACGGCCCTAGCTTCTCGCTGCGAAAATAGTCCTCAAGCCAGGGCGAATTGTAGATCGCGATATGGGGCAGGCCATAGGTCGAAAGCTTCCAGGCGCGTCTGGAATCGTGCGCGTGGAAATGGCCTTCCTCGTCTTGGGCGAAAAACACGAACGGTCGACCCGGCGCAAAGGATTGCGTCGTGTTGTGCGCCAGCGCGGCGCCGGCGCAGGAGAAGGCGACGAAGACGTCGTGCCGTGAAACCTCAAGCGGCGCAGGCGTCGGGCCGACGCGATCCACGATCTCTGCGTGCGTTAGCGTATGCGCCATATCCGGCGCGACGCGCGTACAGGCCGCCACGATGTCGGCTCTCGAC
The DNA here is from genome assembly GCA_033764725.1 of Hyphomonadaceae bacterium. Classification (GTDB taxonomy): domain Bacteria; phylum Pseudomonadota; class Alphaproteobacteria; order Caulobacterales; family Aquidulcibacteraceae; genus RI-43. The sequence goes on along the minus strand of JANRIR010000040.1, from coordinate 140,594 downwards.
CCTTCCATCTGATCCGTCGCGATGAAGCGCACGCGCGCGCCGCTGCGCATCAAGGCGGCGGCGAAGCCAAGATAGGCCCGATAACCGCCGAAAAAGGCGCCGGGATTGAGCAAGGGCGTGAGCAGATTGAAGCTGGCTGGCCGATCCGGCGTCACGGTCACCGGCAAGGCGCGGCGCGCCATCGCCTCCAGATCGTTCGCCGTGGTGAGGGCGTCGAGATAGGCGCGATCGACGGCGCCGGCGCGCCCGCCGCCGTGCGCCGATTCCAGTTCCGGACGAATCAGCAGGTAGAGGCCTTGCGCTGCTGCGTAGCGCAGGTAAGCGAGTTTCGCGCCGGGCCCGGAGGCGTCGCCCAGGCCCTTCAGCCCGATCTGGATATGGCGCCAGGACCATCGCGTCATGCGGCTTGGGTTAGCTGAGGCGCACTGGCTGCGCCAGGGCGGGGGTGTGTAACGCATGCGCGATCCATCGGCGGAGGTCACGTTCTGGGGCCGCACGCCGGCCGGCGCGCGCGCGGTGCATGAGATCCATGGCGTTGCGCAGGGGCGGCGCTTCGGCCGCGCGACGCCCTGGCTGGAAGCGGGCGGCGCCGCGCATCCGGTGGATGCCTATGATCGCAAGACCGGCGCGTTCGCCGTAGTATTCACGGCGGACTTCGATCCGAAGGTCTCGCTCGTCTTGCGCAGCGGCGACGGCGCCGTCGCGCGCGTGGCGTTGAAGGCCCCTGCGCTGGCGCCAGGGTCCATCCTCCGCGCGCGCGGGGGCGGGGCGGAAACGATCGTCGCGCTTGCGGTTCACAATCCGAAGCCCGCCCTGTTCGCGCGTCAGATCGCTTCGATCCGGGCTCAGACGGCGACCGACTGGCGGGCCGTCGTGCTCGATGGCGGTTCGCGTGACGAGGGCCGGCGCATCATCGCCGAGACCATCGGCGACGACGCGCGGTTCGACATTGTGCGCCAGGAGCGCAACCTCGGCGCGCCAGGAAATTTCGCTGCGGTTCTGGCGGCTGCGCCGCCCTGCGCGTCGATCGCGCTCGCCGATGCGGACGATGTCTGGCGCGAGACGAAACTCGAGCGCACGCGCGCAGCATTGCTGAAAGCCGGCGCGCGGCTCGCCTATTGCGACATGCGCGTCGTGCGTGAGAACGGCGACGTCGTCGCGGAAACGTTTTGGTCGAAGCGAAACAATCAATGGCGCGACTTGGCGGGCATTTTGGTCGCCAACACGGTGACGTCGGCTGCTTCGGTCATCGATCCCTCCATTCTGCGCGTTGCGCTGCCGCTGCCGGAGACGTTCGCCAAGACGTTTCACGATCAGTGGTTGGCCGCATGCGCGTTGGCGAGCGGCGAGATCGCCTACGTGGACGAGGCCCTCTACGATTATGTGCAGCACGACAGCCAGGACATCGGATATCGCGTCGCGCGCGGGCCGGCATGGGCGCGCGACCTGCGCAATCTCGCGCTGGCGGGGGACGCCGTGGTGAGACGAACCGTCAACGCCCCGCCTGGCGCCGCGGCGTGGCGCGCGCTCACCGAGGAGGTGCTGCGCATCAAGCACCTGGCCTTGGCGCTACGGCTGCGCTGTGGGGACATCGCGGATACGCAACGCGCGCGCGCGCTGGACGCCGTCGCCGCATTGCCGAAGGGGCGCGCAGCGCGCGCGCTGCTCTTCTCGCGCGGGGCGGCCCGGTTTGCGCGCCGCTCGGACACGCTCGGACGGGACTGGCGGTTTCTGGCCGGCGCGCTCGCTGCGCCCTAACCCCTCACAACACCCCCTCGAACCACCTCACAAACGCCCGCGCCTTGGCGCTCGGCAGCCGTCCACTGGGGAACACCGCCCAGAGATCGACTCCGGGCGCGGTCCAGTCCGTCATCACCGGTGTCACGGCGCCGCTGTCCAGCTCCGGGGCCATCATCCAGCGCGAGACGATCGCCAGGCCAAGACCGGCGCACACCGCTTCGCGCACGCCCTCCGCCGCGGTGAACGCCAGCCGCGAGCGCACCCGCACGGAGGTCTCCGCCGAGCCGCGGCGGAAGCGCCATTCATCGCCGCCGACAGGCTGCACATAGACGATCGCGTCATGCGCCATCAGGTCGGCTGGTTTCGCCGGGGCGCCGCGGTGGGCGATATAGTCTGGGCTGGCGACGACGAAGCGCTCGGCATGCGCCAGCTTGCGCGCAGTGAGGCTTGAATCCGCCAGCGCGCCGAGGCGCAGCGCGACGTCGATGCTCTCCTCCACAAGGTCGATGCTGCGGTCGTCCATCACCAGTTCGAGCTGCAGGCGGGGATGGGCGTCGAGAAAAGCGCCGAGCTTCGGCGCGATGTGCAGCCGCGCGAAGGTCAAGGGCGCGCTGACCCGCAAGCGCCCCTCAAGGCCTGCGCCTGCGCCGCGCGCGCTGGCCCAGGCGCCGTCGGTCTCCGCCAGCGCCCGGCGCGCCCGTTCATAGAAGGCCTGGCCGGCCTCGGTGGGGGCCAGGCCGCGCGTGGTGCGCAGGACAAGGCGAACGCCGAGCTGCGCCTCCAGCGCCGCCACGAGCTTGGACACCGCCGGCTGGCCCAGGCGCAGGTCGCGCGCCGCCGCCGAGAACGTGCCGGCTTCCACCACCCGCGTGAACACGCTCATGGCGTGCAATCGATCCATGGCGACCATTCCTTCCAGGAATAGAACCTATCGCCATGCCGGCGCTGCCGGCAATGGAAGGAATAGGGGAGGGTGCCTTCACGCCAGCGTTTGGACTGGCCGCACGGAGAAGCCCCCCATGAAATCGCTCTTGATCGCCTCGGTCGCGCTGGCCGCGCTCATCGCCCCGATGGCGCCGGCCGCCGCCCAGTCCGCGCCCGCCGCGACTGTCGAGGCCGCCCAGCCGGCCTATTTCACCGCCTATCAAAGCCTGCGCCTGGAGCGCGACGCGGCGGGCGTCCTGGTGGCGACCTTCCACTCGAACGGCGGCCCGCTGACCTTCACCGCGCGCGACCACACCGAATTCGTCGACGCCTTCTATCGCATCGCGCAGGACCGCGGGAACAAGGTGGTGATCCTCACCGGCGCCGCCGGCGACTTCATTCCCGGCATCGATTTCCCGAGCTTCGGCAATGTCGCCGATCCCGACGTGTGGAGCCAGGTGCACGACGAAGGCGTCCAGATCCTGGAGAACCTCGCCAATATCCGCGTGCCGGTGATCGCCGCGATCGAGGGCCGCGCGCACGTGCATTCCGAATATGCGCTGCTCGCCGACGTCATCGTCGCGGGCCAAGGCGCCACGTTCAACGATCTGCCGCATTTCGCCGGCGGCATCGTGCCGGGCGACGGCATCTTCACGACGTGGAGCTATCGCGCAGGCCCCGGCCGGGCGAGCGCGTTCCTGCTGAACCCGACGCCGCTGAGCGCCCGCACCGCGGAAAGCTGGGGCGTCGTCAACGAGGTGACGCCGAACGGACGCGCGCTCGCCCGCGCCCGTGAACTCGCTGCGCTTTATCTGCGCGCGCCGGAAGTGACGCGGCGCAACACGCGGACGCATTTCATCCAGCCGCTGAAGGAACGCATCGTGCGCGAGGTCGGTTACGGGCTCGCGCTGGAAGGCGCCTCCGCCGCCGATCTCGTCGAGAGCTTTCAGGAAACCCGCTGAGCCGCAGCAATCGGGCGCGCGCTGTAGTGCGTGCGCCCGCACCGCCTTGAAGGAGGACGCCATGACCCTCAAAGCCGACCTCGACGCGTTCCGCGACCATTTCATGAGCGCAGCGCCGCCGGACGTGCGCGCCGCCATGCTGCGCGCCGATATCGATCTCGCCGCCTCCGATATCCGCGAGCGCGCGCTGCGCGCCGGCGACGCCGCGCCGGATTTCACGCTCAGCGATGCGCATGGCGCGCCGGTGTCGCTGCGCGATCTGTTGGCGCGCGGCCCGGTCGTATTGAGCTTCTATCGCGGCGGCTGGTGTCCCTATTGCAATCTCGAACTGCGCGCCCTGCAGGCCGTTTTGGGCGACATCACGCGCTTGGGCGCGAACCTCGTCGCCGTCTCGCCGCAAACGCCGGACGAAAGCCTGTCGACGGCGGAGAAGAACGCGCTCGCCTTCGCCGTGCTCAGCGATGCGGGATCGCACGCCGCGCGCCGGTTCGGCGTCGCGTTCGATCTGGCGGAGGCGCTGCGCCCGATCTATGCGCGCCTCGGCCACGCCTTGCCGGACCGCAACGGCGACGACAGCTGGACGCTGCCGCTGCCCGCCTCGTTCGTCATCGACCGCGACGGAACCATCGCGCTCGCCTTCGTCGACGTGGATTATCGCAATCGCCTCGAACCCACCGACATCCTCGCAGCGTTACGCGCGCTCGCCGCCACGCGCGCTGCGTGATCGTTTCACATCAAGACAAGGAAAACCGCCATGATCGACGTCTACGCCTTCTCCACGCCGAACAGCGTCAAGGTTCCCATCGCGCTGGAGGAGATGGGCCTCGCTTACACGGTTCACGCCGTCAACATCCGCCAAGGCCAACAGAAGGCGCCCGATTTCATCGCTCGCAACGCCAATGCAAAAGTGCCGGTGATCGTCGATCACGACGCCACTGGCGCGGCGCTGACCTTGTCGGAGAGCGCGGCGATCCTTGTCTATCTCGCCGAGAAATCAGGCCAGCTTCTCCCGCGCGACGGCGCTGGCCGCGCGCGCGTGTTGGAACAGCTGTTCTTTCACGCCTCCGGCCTTGGCCCCGCCTTCGGCAACGCCGGCTTCTTCACCCGCTTCGCGCCCGAGCCGATCCCACTCGCCATCGCGCGGTTCCAGGACGAAGGCCGGCGCATTCTCGGCGTGCTCGACGCCATTCTGGCGCGCCAGCCTTATGTCGCCGGCGATGCGCTCACCATCGCCGACATCGCGCATTTCGGCTGGCTGTGGCGGCGCGCCTTCGCCGGCTTCGATTTCGACGCAACGCCGCATCTGGCGGCCTGGTATGCCAGGCTTGAGGCGCGCCCCGCGTTTCAGCGCGGCGTCGCCGCCGTCGAGGCGCTCGCGCCGGCTTGAGCGGCGCTGCGCGCCTCAGCGCTCCGGGCCGTCATAGGCGATGGCTTCGGCCGCCTTGCCGGACAGGATGAAGCCGATCGGGCGCTCGGATTCCTCTTGCAGGTGGCCGATCAGGCCGGCCGTGCGCGCCAGCAGCGAGATGCCTTTCAGCGCCGCGAGCGGAAAGCCGACATCGAGCATGACGGCGGGGATCGCGCCGTTGACGTTGATCGGCAGCGCGCGGCCCAGCGTTTCGGGCAGCACATCGCGCACGGCATAGAGCATCGTCGCATAGCGGCCGATGACGCCGTGCTCCTCCGCCAGGCGCAGCAACAGATTGGCGCGCGGGTCGCCCTTGTCGTGCTGGGGATGGCCGAGGCCGGGAATGGCTTGTTTGCGCGCGCGCAGGTCGGCGACGGCGCGCTTGGCGGCCTCGTGCGGCGAAAGCCCTTCGCGCTCGGCAAGCGCCAGGCATTCGTCGAGGAACTGGCCGCAGCGTTCCGCGCTGCCGAGAACGACGGAGCCGCAGCCCAGAAGCCCAGCCGCGACGGCGCCCTGGAACGCCTCGGGCGCGGCGGCGTAGGTCATGCGGGTGGCCACGACGCTCGGCACCAGGCCATGCTCGGCGATGGCGGTGAGCACGGCGTCGGCGAAGAATTTCTGCGTCGGCGTCGGCGTCGAGCCGGTGACCAGCAGCCAGAAATACGACGTGAAATCGATTTTCCCGATCAAGTCCTCGCACAAATCATGGCCGCGCACGACGATGCGCGCGGCATCCGAGGTGGTGATGGCGCTGAAGGGCTGATCCTGCTTGCCGATGCGCATGCCCGCGCCTCCTGTCGATGTGGGCCGCGGCGTTGCGCGGCAGCCTGCGCCGGCGACGCCGTTAAGCCTGCCGCCAATATTCTTCGAATTTCGAAGTTGAATTCGTTATTCGAATTTTCTATAGGGATGTCAAGGCGAGGGGACCGCCGACTCGGCGCCGTCCCGCGGATCTGGAGTTGAGGCGCATGGCCAAAATGCTGGACGGCGTGACCGTGTTGGACATGGGCGCCTTCATCACCGGCCCCGCGGCGGGAATGTTGCTGGCCGATCTTGGCGCCGAGGTGATCAAGATCGAGCAGCCCGAGACCGGCGATCCCTTCCGCGCCTTCAAGGGCGGGCTCTACAGCCCGCATTTTCAATCGTACAATCGCAACAAGAAATCGGTCACGCTCAACACCAAGAAGCCGGCCGACCTCGCCGCCTTCGACGAACTGGTCTCCGGCGCGGACGTGTTCATCCAGAATTTCCGCCCTGGCGTGGCCGAGCGCCTGTCGGTCGGCCCCCAGCGCCTGCAGGCGATCAATCCGGCGCTGATCTATTGCTCGATCTCCGGCTTCGGGCCCGACGGCCCCGATGCAGAGCGCCCAGCGTTCGACACCGTGGCGCAGGCCGCCAGCGGCTTCCTGCGCCTGCTGATCAATCCCGCCCATCCGCGCGTCGTCGGCCCCGCGGTGGCGGATGCGATCACCGGTTTCTACGGCGCGCTCGGCGTGCTGGCGGCGCTGCACGAGCGCAACAAGACCGGGCGCGGGCGCCTGGTCGAGACCTCGATGCTCGAGGCCATGTGCCATTTCAACATCGACGATTTCACGCACTACCTGTCGGCCGGCGAAGTGATGGGGCCGTTCAGCCGGCCGCACGTGTCGCAATCCTACGTGTTCGACTGCGCAGACGGTCTGCAGCTGGCCTTGCACATGTCTTCGCCGCCGAAATTCTGGGAGAATCTGGCCGAGGCCGTGGGCATGCCCGACATGCTCTCCTGGCCCGAATTCGCCGACCGGAACGCCCGCATCGCGAATTACGAAAAGGTCCATGCGCGCCTGGCGCCCGTGTTCAAGACCCGCACCCGCGCGGACTGGTGCGCCCAGCTCACGCGCCTGGAAGTGCCGCACGCGCCGCTCAACACCGCGCCGGAAGCGCTCGACAGCGCCCAGGCGCGGCATTTGAATCTGACGGTGGAGACCACGCACCCCACGATGGGCCGGTTCCGCACCATCCGGTCGCCGCTGAGCTTCGACGGCGAGCGGGCGCTGACCGTGACCGCCCCGCCGGTGCTGGGCGAGCACAATGACGCGATCCTGGGCGCGCCGCGGGCGACGGCGACGGCGGCGGAATAGCGCCCCGGGCGCGCAGCATTGCGGCCGCATCGGGGCCCCGGTACCAGGGCGCAGCCGCAGACGAGGAAGCGATGGCGCGCCAGCCCAAGCCGGACAAGGATCCCGAATATCTCTCCACGCTGGAGCGCGGCCTCGCCGTGCTGCGCGCCTTCGATCAGGACCATCCCGAAATGCAGCTGAGCGAGGTCGCCGCGGCGACCAAGCTGAGCCCCGCGGTGGCGCGGCGCTGCCTCAATACGCTGGTGCATCTGGGCTATGTGGCGCGCCACGGGCGGCGCTTCCTGTTGCGGCCGGAAGTGCTTGTATTCGGCTCGGCCTATGTGTCGTCGATGAATCTCGAAACCGTCGCGCTGCCGCATCTGCAATTTCTGCGCGATGAGACGGGCGATTCGTCTTCGATGGCGGTGCTGTCGGGCCATGACATTCTTTACATCGCGCACGTCTCGACGACGCGGCGCATTCGGCTGAGCGCCAGCGTCGGCACGCGCTTTCCCGCGCACGCGACGTCGCTCGGCAAGGTGCTTTTGGCGTTCCAGCCGGACGACGCGATCGAGGCTTATTTCGAAAGCGCGAAACTAACCCGTTTCACCGAGCGGACGGTGACGTCCGCTGCAGCCCTGCGCGCGCGTCTCGAGGCCGTGCGCCGCTCCGGCTATGATTCCGCCCTCGACGAACTCGATTACGGAATCGTCTCGGTCGCCGTTCCGGTGTTCGACCGCGACCGGAAGATCACCTCGGCGATCAATTGCTCGACCTCAACGACGCGCATCTCCCAGGACGAACTCGTGCGCACCCGCCTGCCGCTGCTGCAGCAGGCCGCCCGCGAGATCCAGTCGGCCATGCAGAAGCGGCCCTATCTGGCCCGTTCGCTCACGGGCTAACTACTTCGAATATCGAACTTGACTTCGTATTTCGAATAAAGCTAGTTTGCCCAAAGTGAGGGCAGGCTGGCGACGATCTGCGCCGGCCTCGCCGGGGCCTGGGATGGCCTTGGACAGCGCAACGCTGCTTTGCGGGGAGGAAGTTGAAGATGGGTTCCAAGCGATTCTTGGGTCTGCTCGGCGCGTCCGCCGTGGCCGCATTCGCCGCGCCGAGCCTGGCGCTGGCGCAGGATTCCGGCGACGTGGGCGCCGAGGAGATCGTCGTCACGGCGCGCCAGCGGTCTGAATCGCTGCAGGACGTGCCCGCCCAGGTGACCGCCTTCAACGCCGCCGCCATCGAGGCGCGCGGCATCGAGCGGCCCGCCGATTTCATCGCCTCGGTGCCGAACGTCACGTTCGTGGAGACGCAGAACGCCGGCACCAGCTTCCTCGTCATCCGCGGCATCTCGCAGGCGCGCAACAGCGAGCCTTCAGCGGCCATCGTCGTCGACGGCGTGCCGATGACGCAGCCCGCGCAGTTCAATCAGGCGCTGATCGACATCGAGCAGATCGAAGTGTTGAAGGGCCCGCAGGGCGCGCTCTATGGGCGCAACGCCATCGGCGGCGCCATCGTGATCACCACGCGCCGTCCGAGCGCCGATCTCGGGGGTCGCGTCACGCTCGGCTACGAATCCGGCCCCGGCTATCAGGTGCAGGGCGCGCTGAATGTTCCGGTCGCTGAAAACTTCTGGATGCGCGGCGCGTTCTCCTATTTCGATACCGAAGGCCATCTGGAGAACGTCAATCGCGTCGATGCGTCCGCTGAAGAAGAGGCCGATCCGGTCGAGAACCTGAATGCGCGGCTCTCCTTCCTGTATGAGCCGACGGAGAATTTCAGCGCCGATCTGCGCTTCGCCGTCGATACGCTCGAAACGCGCGCGCTCTATTTTGTGGTGCCGGATTTCAGCGACCCGAACTTCAACAATCCGAACTTCACCGGCCGCGACATCAATCTGAACAATTCCGGCATCAATGAGCGCGATATCTATGACGGCGCGCTGAAGCTCACCTATGACGCCCCCTATGGCGCATTTACGTCGATCACCGGCTACAACAGCGTGGAAGAGACGCTCACCGGCGACGGCTATCCGTTCGATCCGCTCGGCGCCAGCCGCGTGGGTTTCGACTTCAACCAGAGCCAGTTCCTCGACGTCGACACGCTGACGCAGGAATTCCGCTTCACGTCGCCGTCGGAAGGCCGTTTCCGCTACATCACGGGCGTTCAGGTATTCTCCACCGACCGCACGATCATCACCGGCAACATGATCGACACCGGCGCCGGCGTGTTCCCGGTGCGCGGGGCGCCGAGCACCAATCCGGCCAATCCGCAGCTGACCTATCTGGCGGATTCCCAGGAGCAGTTCGCCTGGGCGGCCTATCTGGCCACCTCGACGAACCTCACCGATCGAATCGAACTGTCGCTGAACGCGCGCTACGATCACGATGAGCGCGAAAACACCACGGACACCCCGACCGCGTTCCTGCCGTGCACGCCGGGGCCGACTTGCGCGACGGGCCTGGTGCGCACCGAAACCTGGGACGACCTGCAGCCGCAAGCGATCCTGCGCTACGAGGCGAGCGAAGACCTCAACCTGTACGCCAGCTATAGCCGCGGCTTCCGCAGCGGCGGCTTCAACCAGACCGGCGTTGGCGCGATCGCGGCGGCGAACGGCTTCTTCAATGTCGGCGACACGTTCGACCAGGAAACCGCCGACACGCTCGAAGTGGGCGTGAAGGGTTCGTTCCTCGGCGGGCGCGGCACGTACAGCGCCAGCGCCTATCGCACGATCGCGGAGGGCACGTATTACTTCGTGTTCCTGGCGGCGAACTCGACGCAGAACCTCGGCAATATCGACGAGGTCGAGTATCTCGGCTTCGATCTCGAGATGAATGCGCGCCTGACGGACAATTTCTCCATCAATGCGGGCTTCGGCTACACCGACAGCGAGATCACCGAATTCCCCGATCCCGTGGTCGTCGGCGCCAAGGCGCCGCTGGTGGCCGATTACACGCTCAATATCGGCGCGCAATACACCGTGCCGATCAATGACGCGTTCGAAGGCATCGTGCGCCTGGACTACAACCGCATCGGCGACACCGTGTTCACGATCCCGTTCAGCGCGCCGGGTCTTGCACTCGATGCGCGCCCGGTGGAGCGCGATCCGGTCGATCTCGTCGATCTGCGCGTCGGTGTGCGTTCGGCCAATTGGACAGTGACGGCCTGGTCGAAGAACCTCCTGGATACGGAGTACAATTCCGAGTACTCGCCAGGCGGCTTCCTGTTCCGCGCCCAGCCGATGCGCTGGGGCATCGAGCTCACGCGCGATTTCTGATCGCGCGTCGGCCCCGGCCGTTGTCGATGTTCAAATGGTTTCGTAACCGGAAAAAGACTGCGCCGGCGCCCGATCAAGCGCCGGCGCAAACTCTTCAGCCGCAAAACAAGGAGACGCCCGTGACCAAGGTTCTGGTGCTCTATTATTCAAGCTACGGCCATGTCGAAACGCTGGCGCAGGCGGTGGCCGATGGCGCGCGTAGCGTTCCCGGCGTCGAGGTCGCGGTGAAGCGCGTGCCGGAATTGGCGCCGCCCGACGTCGCCCAGCAATCGGGCTACAAGCTTGAACAGGCCGCGCCGATCGCGCAGCCGGGCGAGTTGGCGGACTACGACGCCATCATCATCGGCACGCCGACGCGCTTCGGCAATATGGCTGCGCAAATGCGCAACTTTCTCGACCAGACGGGGACGCTCTGGTTCACCCGCGCGCTGGTCGGCAAGGTCGGCAGCGTGTTCACCTCCACCGCAAGCCAGCATGGCGGTCAGGAATCGACGATCCTGTCGACGCAGGTGTCGCTTCTGCATCATGGCATGATCATCGTCGGTCTGCCCTACACCTGGGCCGGCAACGCGACGATGGCGGAGATCAGCGGCGGCACGCCCTATGGCGCCTCCACCATCACGGGCGGCGACGGCGCGCGCCAGCCGAGCGCCAACGAACTGGACGGCGCGCGCTTCCAGGGTCGGCACGTTGCGGAAATCACGGCGCAATTGGTGCGCGGACGCGGCTGATTTTCGAATATCGAAGGAATATTCGTAAAACGAATTGAGCGTCGATCAGGCGCGTGATAAATCGAGAGACATTCGGGCGGCGTGATCGACGCATTGCGCACATGGGAGCATCACGATGGGTATTTTCGGGAGCGCGCAAAAGAAGGCCAAGCCGGCGGCGAGCGGATTGCCGGCGCGCCTGCATCATACGGCCTACGTCACGCGCGACATGGAGGCGACGCGCAAATTCTACGAGGACGTGATCGGTCTGCCGCTGATGTCGACGTTCTGCGAAAGCGACGAATTGTTCGGCGCGGTGCGCACCTATATGCACACCTTCTTCGGCCTCGCCGATGGCAGCGCGCTGGCCTTCTTCCAGTTCGCCGATCCCGCCGACCAGGAATTGTTCGGTCCGAAGATGCCGTTCACGCCGTTCCATCACATCGCGCTCAATGTCGACAAGCAGACGCAGGACGATATCGAGCGCCGCTTGAAGGCGGCCGGCTACAAGGAGCCCGAGCACTTCATTCTCGAGCATGGCTATTGCCGCTCGGTCTACGCGACCGATCCGAACGGCATGATCGTGGAGTTCTGCTGCGACGACGAAGTTGCGGTGAAGGACCAGGAAGAATGGCGCCGCAAGGCCCATTCCGAATTGCGCCGCTGGCTTGCCGGCGACCACACCAGCAACAACACCTATCGTAGCGAACACGCCCATTAGAGCGATCGCTGCGGCGCCGCCTGCCGGGATGACCGCCGCCGCGTTCCGCGATCTTGCGCCGGAAGAGGTCGCCGTTCACGGCGGCGTGGTGTCGTGCACGATCGCCGGCGCAGGACCGGCCATGATTTTCCTGCACGGCTGGACGCTCGACAGCCGCATGTGGGCGCCGCAAGTCGCGGCGTTCGCCCGGGGCTTTCGCGTCATCGCGCCGGATCGGCGCGGCTTCGGCCGATCAAGCGCGCCGCCCGATCTCGCGCGTGAGCCTGACGACATCGCACGGCTGCTCGATCATGTCGGCGCAGCGCGCGCCGTGGTCGTCGGCATGTCGCAGGCCGGCCGCGTGGCGCTCGATTTCGCTGCGCGCTTTCCCGACCGTGTCGATGCGCTCATCCTGCAGGGCGCGCCCTTCGTCGGTCCGGGCCCGCATCCGCAAGACAGCGAGGCCATTCCCATCGCCGCGTGGGCCGCGCTGGCGCGCGAAGGACGCCTCGATGCGATGAAGGCGCAATGGCGCGCGCATCCCTTGATGCGCACCGCCAATGACGCGGCTGCGCAAACCGCTGAAGCGATGCTGCGCGATTATCGCGGCCGCGATCTCGTTGCGGCCGATCCGATCGCGCGCGACGATCTGGACATCGCCCGGATCGCCGCGCCCGCATTGGCGCTCACCGGCGCGCGCGATACGGCGTGGCGCAGAGCCGCCGCCGATGCGCTCGCGGCGGGGATGCCGCATGCGCGCCGGACCGAGATTCCGGACGCCGGCCATTTATGCAATCTGTGTGCGCCAGGCGTGTACAACGCCGTCGTTGCGACCTTTCTGCGTGAGGCGTGCGCGTCCTCAGGGCCAGAACCGCTCTGACGCAAGGCTTGCGCCTTCGGCCAGCGCGCGCAGCTTCGCAAACGCTACGCCCGGATCGACGCCGCCCGAGCCGACATGAATGGAAAAGCCGCAATCGACGCCGGCGATGACATTGTCGCGCCCCACAAGATGGGCGTAGCGCGCGATGCGCTGGGCGACGAGTTCGGGATGCTCGATATAGTTCGACTGGCATTCGATCACGCCGGGCGCGAGGATCTTGCCTTCCGGCAGCTTGATGCTCTCGAACATTTCGTATTCGTGCGCATGGCGGGGATTGGCCGCCTCGAACAGGATCGTTTGCGGCTTGGCGCGCCAGACGATGTCGATGATGTCCTTGAACGGCACGTCGCAGTGATGCGGCCCGGGATAATTGCCCCAGCACATGTGCATGCGCAGCTGCTCGGCCGGGATATTGGCGACCGCGCGATTGAGCGCCTCGACATGCAGCGCCATGCGGTCGCGAAAGCCGCTGAGATCGAGATGCGCGTACTGCGTGTGCCGGCCCATCGCGAGATCGGGACAGTCGATCTGCAGCGTGATGCCGGCGGCGGCGATCGTTTCATATTCGTGGCGCAAGCCCTCGGCCACGGCGAACAGATAGTCTTCGTGGCTCGGATAGTATTCGTTGCCGAAAAACAACGTCGTCACGCCGGGCGAAGCCGCGCTCATGAACGGCCGCGCGCCGGCATGGTTCGCGAGCGCGGCGGTGAGGCGGCGCGCATCCTCGCCCGGGGCATCCATGTCTTTCACCGAGATCGGCCCGTTGCACGCCGGCGTCTTGCGGTGCTTGCGCCCGGGATCGGCGAAGATGCGCGCCTTGATGGCGGGAAAATCCTCGATGTCCTGGAACACGTAGGAATTCCCGGCGCCGCCGAAGCCGTTCAGGCGATCCTTGATATAGGTGGCGTAGCTCGGCTTCGACATCTCGCCGTCATTGACGATGTCGAGCCCGGCCTCGACCTGGCGCGCGACGATGGCGTGCACGGCGGCGTCGATATGCGCCTCCACCGCCTTGGGATCGAGCGGCAGGCCGTCCTCCCGGGCGAACATGATGTCGATAAGATCGGCGGGGCGCGGCAGGCTGCCCACATGCGTCGTCAAGAACCGACCTTCGCTCGCCATAAAGCTGCTCCCCATCCGCCGCGCGTTGCGCACGCCGTGCGCACGCATCAAAGAACGTTTGCGGGGGCTGTGCAATCAGTGCGCGCTTCAGAAAGCGATGTCCGCAAGGCCGATGGCCGCTTCATCCAGAAAGGCGCGCAGCCGCGCCGAGACCAGCCTCCGGCTCGAATAGACGAGACGCACCGGCGCCGAGCCCGTGCGCCACGTCTGCAGCGCGCGCACGACCGCGCCGGCGGCGAGCGCGGGACGTGCAAGAAAGGCGGGAACGCTCGCAAAACCAGCGCCAGCGCACGCCGCATCCAGGCACAACTTGAGCGAGTTGCATCGCAGCCGCCCGAAGACTTTGACCGCCGCAGCGTGTGCGCCGTCGGTCAAGGTCCATGTCGCTTCGCCGCCGCCCTCGCCGAACACGATGCACGGCATGCGCGCCAGATCGTGCGGCGCAGCCGGCGGGCCTGTGCGCGCGATCAGCACAGGCGCGGCCACCACCCAGGTTTCGGCGTGCGCGACGGTGCGTGCGATGAGGCTGGAATCCTCCTCCGCGCCGACGCGGATCGCTGCGTCATAGCCTTCCTCGATCAGATTGACCCGCCGGTCGGTCAACGTGATGTCGAGGCGAAGCTTCGGATAAGCCGCAAGGATCTTCGCCCCGACGGCGCCCAAAACCGTTTGGCCCAGAAGCAGCGGCGCCGAAATCCGCACAACGCCTTCCGGCGCGCGTGCGCTGTCGCTGACGGCGCGGCGCATTTCTTCAAGGTCCCCCAAGGCGCGGCGCGCACGCTCGAACAACAACGCGCCCTCGGGCGTCAGACGCAATGTCCGGGCGCTGCGATCGAACAGGCGCACGCCGAGATCATTTTCCAAATCCCGCAAACGCCGCGAGACCGTCTGCTTCGGCGCGCCGCGGCGGCGTGCGCCGGCGGCGACGCCCTCGGCCTCCGCCGCGGCGACGAAGTCTTCGAGCGCCTCGAGGGTGAAGCGTTGTCCCATAAATGGGACTATAAATCCCGAAACTGTCAGATTGTCCAATTCATGCGCCAATCACACGTGTGCGCCTGGAGGTTCGATCATGACGCAGCGCACGATTTCAGCCCGGGTTCGCCCATCCCGCCATCGCCACGGACCGGGCCTGACCACGACCGATCTGAGCGCCGACGTCGTCGGCCAGCCCCTTGACCCGTTCATCGTCGTGTCGCTGTACGACATGGCGGGCCCCACCTTTCCCCCGCACCCGCACGCCGGCTTTTCGGTCGCGACCTATATCCTGCCCGAAAGCCCCGTCGGCTTCGTCAATCACGACACGCTGGGCAATCGCAACCGCATTGCGCCTGGCGCGTTGCATGTGACGGTGGCGGGCAGCGGCGTGCAGCACGAGGAACAGCCTGAGCGCACAGGCGCGCTGGCGCGCGGCTTCCAGATCTGGATCGATCATGCCGCGGACCAGCGCGAAATCGCGCCGCACGCCTTGCATTTGCGCGCCGAAGAGGCGCCTGTCGTCGTGCGCGACGGCGCCCGCGCGCGCGTCGTTCTCGGCGGATCGCAGGGCGCAACCTCGCCGCTGCTCACGCCGACGCCCGTGCGCCTGATCGACGTGTCGCTCGATCGCGGCGCTGCGTACGCGCAGGATCTGCTTCGCGGCGAGACCGCGTTTCTTGTCGTGCACGCCGGCGCTGTGTCGATCGCGGGCGTGCGTGTTGAGGCCGGCGAGGTGGCGACGACGTCGACGGATGGCGATGAACTCGTGGTGCAGGCGCACGAAACGGCTGCGCGCTTCACCCTGTTCGCCGGCATGCCGCTGCATGAAAAGCGCGTGCAGCGCGGGCCGTTCGTCGCCGCCGATGTGCAGCAATTGCAGCGCTTCGTCGGGACCTTCGAGCGCACCGGCTTCGGGCGGCTCACGCCGTTCGCCGCGCAACCGGATTGGGCGCCCAATGACGGTCAGACCATTCCCTGATGGTCGCGTGCGTCAGCGTTGCAGGGCGGGCAGGGTGAGCGACAAGGGCGGATAAAGCACCACGGCCGCCAGCACGAGGAGCAGCGCCGCATAGAACGGCACAAGGCCGCGCACCGTGCGCTCCATCGGCACCTGGCCGATGGAGGCGCCGATGAACAGCACCGAACCGACCGGCGGCGTGATCAGGCCGATCCCGCAGGAGAGGATCATGATCACGCCGAAATGCACGGGATCGACATCGTAGGCGCGCGCCACCGGCAGAAACACCGGCGTGGCGATGATCACCAGCGGCGCCATGTCCATGAACGTGCCGAGCAGCAAAAGTGCGACCACCATCGCGACCAGCACGGTCGTTTGGTCATGCGCGATTGATTGCATCCAGTCCACCGCCAGCCGCGGCGCTTCGAGATAGGCCATCGTCCAGCCGAACGCCGCCGCAGCAGCGATCACGAGCAGGATCTTGCCGGTCGTCTGCACCGCGCCGAGGCACGCCTCGACGAAATCGCGCCAGCGCAGCGCCCGATAGACCAGCGCCGAAACCACGATTGCGTAGAGCACCGCAACGGTTGCGCTCTCCACCGCGGTGAATACGCCCGAACGGATGCCGAAAAAGATGATCGCGACGAGCAGCAGGCCGGGGATCGCCGCCACGAGTCGTACGGCCAGGGTCGCAAAGCCAGGAAAGGCCTCTCCCTTATAATTTCGAAAACGGGCAAGCACATACGTCACCGCCATTACCGACGCCGCCAGCAGCAGCGCCGGCGCCACGCCTGCGAGGAACAGATCGGTGATGGAAATGCCCCCGCCCGCCGCGGCGGAATAGAGGATCATGTTGTGCGAAGGCGGCAAAAGCAGCGCCACGAGCGCAGCCGATACGGTGACGTTCACCGCGTAGTCGCGATCATAGCCGCGCTGGATCATCTGCGGGATCATCGCCCCGCCGACGGCCGAGACGTCCGCGATCGCAGACCCCGAGACGCCGCCGAACAGCGTCGAAGACACGACCGTCACCTGCGCAAGGCCGCCGCGCAAGCGCCCCACCAATGCCGCCGCAAACGCGATGATGCGCTCCGATATGCCGCCGCGCAACATCAATTCGCCTGCGAAGATGAAGAGCGGTATCGCGATCAGCGAGATCGAAGAGATGCCCGACGTCATCTGCTGCACGCCTGCCTCGAACGGCACGCCCAGCGCTGCGAGCGCAGCGAAGGTTGCGATGGCCAGCGCCGCTGCGACCGGCGCGCCCAGCGCCAGCAAGACCGCAAAGGTGATGAACAAGATCGCCATGCCGCTACGCGTCTCCCCGCAGACGAAGCGCCAAGCGCTCGCCGGCGAACAGCGCGATCAGCGCGCCGCCCATGCACATCGGCAGATACCGCATCCCAACCGGCAGCGGCACGCCGGCCATGGCGACATGAAGATCGCCCGCCGCCAGGGTCCCGCCGATCCACAGCAAAGCCAACCCCAGCGCGATGAGCGTCGCGTCGCTGAAGCAGCGCAGCGCGCGCGCAAGCGGCGGCGGTGCAGCAGAGACAAGCCCCGCAAAAGCGAAATGCGCTTCGCGGCGCGTGACGACGGCGGCGCCCAGCATCGCGGCGTTCGCGATCAGCAGCAGCGCGGCGGGATCGGTCCAGCTCGGCGCTGCGTTCAGCACATAGCGCGAAAACACCTGCCAGGCTTGGCACGCGACGACGCCGCCGAGGCTGAGCGCGGCAAGCAGCAACGCGGCCTGCTCGATGCGGTCGAGCAGCGTGCGGGACGCGCCGGCGTGGACGCTTTCGGCCATCACGCCGCAATCGCCTGGATGCGCGCCAGCAGCGCGGCGATGTCGGCGTTGCGGCTTTCTTCGGCGACGAACCCGGCGACGGCGGTGCGGAAGGCTTCGCGATCCGGATCGCTCTCCACGATCCCGGCGCTGAGCGCGCGTGTGCGCGAAGCGGCGTTCAGCTGCGCCCAATGCGCGCGCATCGGCGCAACGGATTGCAGCGCAAGCGCACGCACGAGATCGCGATCATTGGGCGCCAGCGCGTCATAGCGCGCTTTCGACATCACCAGGAATTCCGGCGCATAGCTGTGCTCGGTGTTGGACCAATAGCGTGCCATTTCGAGATGCCGGGCGGAATCGTAGGTCGGCCAATTGTTCTCCGCGCCGTCGATCAGGTGGGTCGATAGGGCCTGGAACACGCCATTGACGGGCAGCGGCGTCGGGTTGGCGCCCATCGCGGCGACCATGCGCAGGAACACGTCGGATTGCGGCGCGCGCACCTTGAGGCCGCGCAGATCGGCCGGCGTACGCACATCGCGCCGCACATTGTAGATGCAGCGCGCGCCGGCGTCGTAGATCGCGAGCGCCACGAGGCCGGTTCCGGCGAATGCGCCGCGGATCGCCGCGCCGATCTCGGAATCGACGACCGCATGCAGATGCGCGACCGAGCGGATGACGAACGGCAGGCACAAGGCGCGCGTCTGCGGTACGCGATTGTTGAGGGCTGCGGCGTTGATGCGTGTGAAATCGAGCGCGCCGAAGCGCGCCATGCCGATCGTGTCGTCCTCGGCGCCCAATTGGCCGGAGGGATAGTGGCGCAGGCGCAGCCGGCCTTGCGTTTCACGTTCCAGCGCCTCGCCGATCCAGCGCACGGCCACGACCGTGGGATAATCCGGCCGATGCACATCTGCGGCAGTCAGCGTGCGCGTCGTCTCGGCGCGCGGCGCACACGCGCCCGCCAACGCGCCTGCGAGCACGGCGCGCCGCGCGATCATTGCGCCATCGCCGTCGCGGCCACGGCGCGGCAGCGAATGACGCCATGCGGCCCGAAATGGCATTGCGCGGATTGACCGAAGCGGATGTCGTGCACGCCTGACAGCGCGCCGGTGGAGACGATGTCGCCGGCGCGTAGGCGCCGTCCGCGCGTGGGCAGATGCTCCAGCAGGAAGCGGAAGCTCTCCAGCGGTCCGCCCATAAGCGAGCGCGCGTCGCCGGCGCCGACGACGTCGCCATTGATGCTGGTTTCGCAACCGATCGTCTCGATCGCATCGCGCCAGTCGGGAATGTCGTCGCCCAGAACCAATCCGAAATTGTTGCCGAAATCGCTCACGACCACCGTGGCGCCGAGATCGTTTATGCTCGCGAGCGGGCTGCCGGCGATCTCCACCGCGATGCGCGCGCGCCCGATCATCGCCAGCGCCTCCTCGCGCGACCATGCGGTTTTGTCGGCCGGCGCATCTTGCGCGCACTCGAGCGCGAGTTCACCTTCGACGGCGGCGAACCCGCCGACCAGAATGGGGATGGCGATGGTTTCGTCGCCGCGCGCTTCGCGGATGGCGCGGCGGAAAATTGGGCCGGCGAGGCGGTCGCCGGCGGCGAGATGGCCCTGGCGCGCGGGTATGCGGCCGATCTTCCATGCGGCGATCGCATCGGGCCACAAGCCGATCGCTTCCTCCTGATGAGCGTAGGCGCGCTGCAGCGTCGTGGGGATGGGGCCGGGGAAGGCGGGCAGGGGGCGGGCGGCCAGGCGGGCGGCGACGAACTGGGCGGCGACCGAGTTTTTGGGGTCGCCAAGGGAGGCGGGCGCCGATGCCATCGGGTGGTGCTTTCTGTGGGCCTTGGGCGCGATTGCGCCGGCATGGGCTGGACTCTTGCGTCCAAAGGTAACCGGTGTCAAATTCATTTTGGCGTCCGGCGCATGGCGTGGGACAATCGCAGCGCCGACGGATCAGCGGGGCGGAAAACACGATGAAGATCAATAGACTAGCCGCTGTTGCGGCCGCCTTTGGGCTGGCCTTCGCTGCCTTCGGCGCGGGTGTTCCCAACATCAGGGGGGAGGCTGCGGCCCAAGCCGCGCCGGCCGCCGCGCCGGGACCAGAGCTGGCGTTTCCAGGGGCCCTGGGCTGGGCCGCGCGGACGCCGGGCGGGCGCGGCGGGGCCATCCTGCGCGTGACGACCTTGGCCGGTGACGGGCCAGGCTCGTTTCGCGCCGCGGTCGCAACGCCGGGCCCGCGGATCGCTGTGTTCGAAGTGGGCGGGGTGATCGATCTCGGCGGGCGCACGCTGCGCATCGCCGAGCCCTACCTCACCATCGCCGGCCAGACCGCGCCCTCGCCGGGGATCACCTTTATTCGCGGCGGCCTCGACATCGCGACACACGACGTCGTCGTGCAGCATATTCGCGTGCGTGCAGGCAGCGCAGGTTTCGCGCCGATGAGCGGAAACGATTTCGACTCCATCGCTGCGATCGGCGCTGCGCGCGTGATCGTGGATCATTGCTCCTTGACCTGGGGCACGGATGAAAATCTCTCCGCCTCCGGTCCGCGCTTCGCCGGCGAAACGCCGGAGGATTGGCGCCGCGGCGCCTCGCACGCGATCACGTTTTCGAACAATATTCTGGCCGAAAGCCTCGCGCATTCCACCCATGCCAAAGGCGAGCACTCGAAAGGCTCGCTCATCCACGACAATGCGTCGGACATTTTGATCATCGGCAATCTTTACGCGCACAATTACGAGCGCAATCCGCTGTTCAAGGGCGGCGTGTCCGGCGTCATCGTCAACAATCTGATCTACAATCCCGGCCCGCGCGCGCTGCACTACAATCTCATGGCGCAGGAATGGGGCGATCGCGCGCCTCTGCCTGGCCGCATGGTGGCGATCGGCAATGTGCTGCGCGGCGGGATCGATACGCCGCGCGAGATGGCGTTCCTGATGCTCGGCGGCGATGGCGATCTGGAGTTTCATGGGCGCGACAACATCGCCGTCGATCGCATCGGCGCGCCGATTGCGCTGTTCGGCCGCTACACGACGGGGCCTGCGCGGATCATCGAGCGGCCGCGCCCGATGCTGTGGCCCGAAGGCCTCGTCGCCGCGCCCGCGCGCTCTGTCGAGCGGTCGGTGCTGCGCAATGCAGGCGCGCGCCCGTGGGATCGCGACGCGCATGACGTGCGCATCATCGCCGATGTCGCTGAAGGGCGTGGCCGCATCATCGATTCCGAAGCGCAAGTCGGCGGCTATCCGCAGCACGCCGAGACCCGCCGGCCGTTCAACGCGGCCGATTGGGATCCGCAAACGATGACGCCGCTGCGCGCCGAAACGCTGGATTCCGGCGCGCAGGCGCGCGGCACATGAGGCGCGCGCTGCTTTCCCGCCGTGCGGTGCTGCATGCGCCGGCCGCACTCGCCGCCGCTGCGCCCGCCTTCGCGCAAACGCCGGCGCAGCTCGCCTTTCCCGGCGCGCTCGGATGGGCGGCGCGCACGCCTGGCGGCCGTGGCGGGGCGATCGTGCGCGTCACCACGCTTGCGGCGGAGGGGCCGGGCTCGCTCGATGCGGCGTTGCGTCTGCGCGGGCCGCGCATCGTCGTGTTCGAAGTCGGCGGGGTGATCGATCTTGCGATGCGCATGCTGACGATCCGCAATCCGTTCGTCACGCTTGCGGGGCAGACGGCGCCGTCGCCTGGGATCACGCTGATCCGCGGCGGCCTGCGCATCCGCACGCATGACGTCGTGGTGCGCCACATCGCGGTGCGCCCCGGCGATGCGGGTCAGGCGCCGCGCAGCGGCTGGGAGGTCGACGGGATCGTCGCCGAAGCCGGCAGCCATGACGTGATCGTCGATCATTGCTCGGTCACGTGGGCGACGGATGAAAACCTCTCCGCCTCCGGCCCGCGCTTTGCGGGCGAAACGCTAGAGGAGTGGCGCGCCGCGACCGCGCACCGCATCACCTTCAGCCGCAACATCATCGCCGAGGGGCTTTCGAACGCCACGCATTCGAAGGGCGAGCATTCCAAGGGCTCGCTGATCCACGACAATGTCCGGGATGTTCTGATCTGGGGCAATCTTTACGCCAGCAATCGCGAGCGCAACCCCTTGTTCAAGGGCGGCGCAGGCGGCGCGGTGGTCAACAATCTGATGGTCAATCCGGGCCGCCGCTTCCTGCACTACAATCTCAACGCCGAGGAATGGGGCGATCATCCTTATGCGCGCGGATCGCTTTCCGTGGTCGGCAACGAATTCCGCTCCGGTCCGTCGAGCCCGCGCAATGCGGCCGCCATCGCGCTCGGCGGGGCGGGCCCGCTCGACCTTTTCGCGGCGGACAATCGGTTGACCGGGCCAAACCCGCCACAGGCCTTCGCGCGCTTCGGCGAGGCGAACCCCGAATGCGTCGACCTTCCCGCACCGGCGATCTGGCCCGAAGCGCTGCGCGCCGCGGCTGCGGTTGACGTGGCCGAAGCGGTGCTGGCCAACGCCGGCGCGCGGCCCTGGGATCGCGATCCCATCGATGCGCGCATCGTGGCGGAGGCGCGCGCCGGCGAAGGGAGGATCATCGACAGTCAGGCGGCGGTCGGCGGCTATCCGGTCCGCGCGTCGACGGCGGCGACTTTCGACCCCGCCGAATGGGATTTAGCGACGCTCGAGCGGCTGCCTTAAGGGCGCAGTAGCGGTTGGCGGCTATGAGAGTGTTGCCCGGCGCGGAAACCCGGCGCACTTTAACGCGCGACCGCCGAGAATGGCGCTGAAGGCTAAGGCGTGATGACGGCAGATTCGCCCGGCGCAGGAAAGACACGCGGCGCCTCAGCGCGGCCGGGTCGCATGGATGACGGCAAACGCGCCACCATCAATGACGTGGCGCGCCTCGCGAACGTCTCCAAGAAAACAGTTTCACGAGTGATTAACCGTTCGCCGTTCGTGCGGCCCGAAACGCGCGACCGCGTCGACGCCGTCATCGCCGAATTGGGCTATCGGCCTGACCCGCAGGCGCGCGCGCTGGCGTTTCGCCGCTCGTTCCTCATCGGGCTGATCTACGACAACCCCAATCCGCAATATGTCATCGACATGCAGCAGGGCATTCTCGACGTGCTGCGCGGATCGGGCTTCGAACTTCTGGTGCATCCCTGCCGGCGCGATGCGCCGCACTTTCTTGAGGAGATCCGCGGTTTCGTGGAGCGCCAGCGTCTCGCGGGCGTCGTGCTGCCGCCGTCGGTCTCGGAAGACGACGCCGTCATCGCGCTGTTGAACGAGCTCGATTGCCCCTATGTGCGCATCGCTTCGGTTCTGCTGGACGATCCCGACGTGTCGATCGTCACCCATGACGCAGACGGCGCCATGGAGGCGGCGCGCCACCTCGCGGAGCTTGGCCATACGCGCATCGCGCACATCTCCGGTCCGCCCGGCTTCCGCTCCGCGCACGAGCGCCGCGGCGGCTTCGCCAGCGGGCTTAGCGCGATGGGCTTGAAGCTCGATCCGCACCTCGACATCGAGGCCGCCTATACGTTCGAATCCGGCGTTGTCGCGGGCGCGCGCCTGCTGGCGATGAAGCGCCGCCCGACAGCGGTGTTCTGCGGCAACGACGAAATGGCGGCCGGCGTGTGCCAGGCCGCGCGCGACGCCAAGCTCGACATCGGCGCCGACATTTCCGTCATCGGGTTCGACGACAGCCCGCTTGCGGCGCGGCTGTGGCCGCCGCTGACGAGCGTGCTTCTGCCGGTGCGGATGCTTGGACGGATCGCTGCGGCGCGGGTGATCGGCGAAGCGGCGCCGATGGAGCCGCCGGCGGAGCATTTGGTGCGCGAAGTGCGCCCGCGTCTTGTGGTGCGCGCCTCCACCGGCCCGCCGCGCGCATGAGGCGCCGCTTCAGCGCTTGTCAGCCGTTCTGACACCGGTTACCGTGCAGTGTACGAAGCGGGAGAGCGCCGGTGTATCGCCACACATTCCACGCCACCCACCCGGACATGATGCGCGGCGCCGACAATGACCAATTGCGCGCCCGCTATCTGATACGAAATTTGTTCACGTCAGGCGAAATCGTTTTTGATTATGCGCATTATGAGCGCATGGCGATCGGGGGCGCTGCGCCGCTCGATGCGCCGCTCAGCCTGCCGGCGCAGACCGAGCCTGCGTCCGCCGCGGGCAAGCCGTTCCTCGAGCGGCGCGAACTCGGCGTCGTCAATGTCGGCGCCGGCGCGGGCGAAATCCACGTCGATGGTGAAACCTTTCCGATGGCTCCGCGCGACGGGCTCTACATCCCGATGGGCGCATCCGACGTGCGCTTCGCCAGCGCCTCCCCGACGCAACCGGCGAAATACTATCTCGTGTCGACGCCGGCGCACGCCCGGTTCGAGACCGTCAAGATGTCGGTGAAAGAAGCCGTACCGCTGGAGCGCGGCGCGCTCGAAACCTCCAACGAACGCACGATCTATCAATACATCGTGCCCGCGACCTGCCGCACATGCCAATTGCTGTTGGGGATGACCATCCTCAAGCCGGGCAGCGTCTGGAACACGATGCCGCCGCATCTGCATGACCGCCGCTCCGAGGCGTATTTGTATTTCGGCCTCGGTGAAAACGATCGTATCTTTCATTTCATGGGCGAGCCCGATGCGGCGCGCCACATCGTGGTCGGAAACGAGGAAGCGGTGCTGTCGCCGCCCTGGTCGATCCATATGGGCGCCGGCACGAGCGCCTACGCCTTCATCTGGGCGATGGGCGGGGAGAATCTCGACTATACCGACATGAACCAGCTCGACATTTGCCAACTGAAATAGGCGCGCCATGCTTTCGCCCTTCGACTTGAGCGGCCGCACAGCGCTCGTCACCGGCGCCAACAAGGGCCTTGGCCAGGCGATCGCGCTGGCGCTCGCGCACGCCGGCGCCGACATCGCCGCTGCAGGCACCACGCCGGCGCACGAGACCGGCGCGGCGGTGGAGGCGATGGGACGCAGGTTCGCCAGCTGGGATGCGGATTTTCGTTCGCTCGCACCGTGCCGACGCGTGGTGGAGCAGACGATCGAGCGCTTCGGGCGGATCGACATCCTGGTCAACAACGCCGGCATGATCCGGCGCGGCGATGCAATCGATTTCACCGAGGCGGATTGGGACGACGTCATGAACGTCAATCTCAAGAGCGTGTTCTTCCTGTGCCAGGCCGCAGGCCGCGCGATGATTGCGGCAGGGCGCGGCAAGATCATCAACATCGCCTCGATGCTCTCGTTCCAGGGCGGCGTGCGCGTGCCGTCCTACACCGCCTCGAAAAGCGGCCTTGCGGGACTGACGCGGCTTCTGGCCAATGAATGGGCCGCCAAGGGCGTCAACGTGAACGCGATCGCGCCAGGTTATATGGCCACCGACAACACCGCGCCGCTGCGCGGCGATGCTTCGCGCAACACGGAAATTCTTGGCCGCATCCCCGCCGGCCGCTGGGGCGAGCCGGGCGATCTTGGCGGCGCAGCGGTGTTCCTGGCGAGCGCCGCGTCGGATTATGTGCACGGCGCCATCCTGCCGGTCGACGGCGGGTGGCTGTGCCGCTAGCGCGGAGCAAGGACGAGCGGCGATGAGCGGACGCCTTGTGTGCTACGGCGAAATGCTTGTGCGGCTGTCGCCGCCGCCGGGCGAGACGTTGGCCCAGGCGCGTGGGCTTTCGGTGCATGTCGGCGGCGCGGAAGCCAATGTCGCCGTGTGCGTCGCGCGGCTCGGCGGCGATGCGGCGATGGCGACGACGTTGCCGGACAATCCGCTCGGCCATGGCGCGCGCGACGCGTTGCGCGCGGCCGGCGTTGCGGTGGACTGCGTATCGTTCGTTTCCGAAACGCGGATGGGCCTGTATTTCCTGACGCCCGGCGCCAGCGTGCGTGCGCCTGACGTGCTCTATGATCGCGCCGGTTCGGCCTTCGCGGAGGCGCCTGCGCCCATGCCCGCCGCGCGCCTGCTCGAAGGCGCGACGCGGCTGCACATGTCGGGCATTACGCCGGCCGTCTCGGCGCGCGCAGCGGACGCCGCCCTCGCGTTGGCGCGAACCGCCATAGAACAGGGCGTGGCATTTTCTTTCGACGGAAATTATCGCGCAAAACTGTGGGCGGCTTGGCGCGGCGAAGGGCCGGCGACGATCCGGGCGCTCTTGCAGTTGGCGAGCGTGGCCTTCATCGACGAGCGCGACATTGCGCTGGCGTTGGGCTGCGCCTTTGCGGAGGAAGACGCCGCCGCACGCCGCCGGAGCGCCTTCGCGGCTGCCTTCGAGGCCTTTCCGCATCTGCAGGTGATCGCGCATGCGGCGCGGCGTGTTCATGATGTGGCCCGTCATGATCTGACGGGCGTGTTGGCGCTGCGCGGCGGCGCAGTGCATGAGGCGGAGCCGGTTTCGGTGCAGCAGATCGTGGATCGCGTCGGCGGCGGCGACGCTTTTGCAGGAGCGTTTCTCTACGCCCTGCAAAGCGGACAGAGCCCAGAGGAGGCGCTGCCCTTCGCCGTGATGTGTTCAGCGGCGAAGCACGCCCAAATAGGTGATATGAGCGTCGTGTCCGCCGCCGAGGTGCGCGCGCTCATGGATGGCGGCTCACTCGACGTGCGCCGCTGAGCGCATCGGCCCAGCGGCGCGCCCCCACCCTCGATCAATAGGCGTAGCGGATCCCGAACACGAATTCGCGGCCGGTATGTTCGTAGTTCAGGCTGTTCTGGCGTTGGCTGTTGATCCAGCGCTCGTCGAACTCGTCGGTGAGGTTGATGCCTTCGAAGGTGAAGGACAGCCGGTCGGTTACGTCATAGGACGCCGAAAAATCGACGTTCAATTGTTCGGCCTTGCCTTCCACGTCATTGCCGCTGACGGCGGGCACGAGCGTCAGATATTCATCGCGGTAGGTGGCCGAAACGCGCGCCTCGAACGGGCCGCGCTCGAAATAGAGCGTTGCGCTGGCCGAGCGCGGCGACTGCCCGACGAGCGGTTGTGTCGTGGTGGCGCCGGTCGCCGCGTCGATGATGTAGTCGAACGAGGAATCGATGTCGGTGTAGTTCAAGATGCCTCCAAAGCCGCGCAAGCTTTCCGGCAGGAAATTGAACGGCGTCTGCAGGGTGATCTCGAAGCCTTCGAGATCGCCGCCCGGCGAATTGATCGATGTGGTGACGACGAACAGATCGGCCGGGGTGACGCCCGCCGGCAACAGGGAATTGGGAAACCCGGTCGCCGAATAGGGCACGGTCTGACGCAGGGTCTGCACGAAGGAATCGATTTCCTTGCGGAAGAAGGCGATCGAGAACAGCGCATCTTCATAGGGATACCATTCGATCGACACGTCATAGGTGTTCGCCCGCACGGGATCGAGCGTCGGATTGCCGGTCGTGAGCGAGAGGCCAGGCGGGCTCGCATCGATCGAGCCGCCGGGCGTCAGCGCATTCAGCGAAGGCCGCGCAAGCGTTTTGGAGGCGGCGAAGCGAATGAGCAGGTCTTCGATGGGTTCGAACACGAAGTTCGCCGAAGGCAGCGTGTCGTTGTACGTATTGGTCACCGTGATCGGCGCGCCGCTCAGGATGCCGCTCGATTCCAATTCCGTTTCGACGTAGCGCACGCCGATATTGCCGCGGAACGGCATGGCGAACAGCGTCGTGTTCCAATTGGCCTGCACGTAGCCGCCATTGGAGGTCTCGATCGCGCTGCGCGTTTCGCCGTCGAAGCGCGTGAGGCGGAAATCGCCATAGGCGTTGACGCAATTGCAGCTGTAATTGATCAGGCGGTCGAGTGCTGCGAGATCGGGGATGACCCAGGTCGTCGGCGTGCCGGCGGGCAGGTCGAGATTGCGTCCGAAATCGGTGACCCGCGTGGTGTAGGCGCTCAGCGGCACGCCTTGCGAGGCCAAGAGCGCGAGCGCGCTGGCCGGCACGCCTTCGGAGGCCTTGCGCAATTCGCGCACGCTGAAGCCGAATTCCTTGGTCTGGTAGCCGGCCGTGAGGGTGATGGCGTCGTTGAGATCGAACTCCACGTCGATTTGCGCGGTTTCGTAGGTGTTCAACGTCTTGTTGGGCCGCAACCGGATGATTGAGGCGTCGCCGAGCGCTGTGGAGGAGGAGAACACCCAGTTCGCGGGATTGGCGACGTCGAAGCCGTAGGTGAAGGCCGGCAGGTTGGGATCGGCGTAATTGTAGCCGTAGCCGTCGACGTCGTAGCGCTCCAGCGAAACGGTTGTCTGCTGCGGGTTGCGGCCAATGGCGCGCGAGACTCCGACAAGCGCTGTGAGGCGCAGCCGATCGGTGACGTCGTGGGAGATGTTGAGCGAATTCTGGAAGAATTCCGTCTCCAGAATGTCGATGCGCTGTTCGGAGCGGATATCGACGTCGTTGAACGTGCCCGACACGAGCGTGCGGTTGTCGTCGACGACGCCGGTAACGAGATCGACCGCGCGCAGGCCCTGCACGCCGGTTTCGCGCGCGAAACTGATGGATTCTAGAAATTCCTCGTTGCGCGTCTGGTCGAGCTGGGCGAACAGCGAATCGAACGTGATGCGCGTGCCGTCGAAGGGCTGGTATTGCAGCGAGCCGGTGAGGCCGAGGCGCTCGCGCTCATAGGCGATGCGGCCATAGCGCGGGATGCGCGGGTGCGCGGCGTTCCAGGCGGCCTGTTGCGCGGCGAGCCCGGTCAGGACCTGCCCGGTCGGCGACGTCACTGTCCCGACCGATTGATAACAGCGCGTGGTGTTGACGTACGAGGTCGGCGGAGAGCCCGTGGGCACGCAGCCGTCATCGGCCGGCACGCGAAAGCGCAGCGAACTCGAGCCTTCCTCATAGGTGTTCCGCGCGGAATAGGCGGCGGAGAACAGCGCGCCGAGATCGCCGTCACGCCAGCGATTGGAGATGAGGAAGGTCGCGCGCGGATCGGTTTCTTGCGAGAGGTCGTTGTAGGACGCCTGCGCGCCCATCGCCATTTCAAAGCCGGAATAGTCGAACGGCCGCGCGGTCTGCAGCGACACAGTGGCGCCGAGCGAGCCTTCCGAAACCGCCGCCTCCTGCGATTTGCGCACCTCGATGCTGTTGAACAATTCCGAGGCGAAGACGTTGAAGTCGAACTGGCGATTGCGGTTGGCGCGGCCGTCGCGTCCGCCGGTGGTGGCGAGCGCTTCGAGGCCGTTCAGTTGCACGCGCACGAAATCGGAGCTCAGCCCGCGCACATTGATGGAGCGGCCCTCGCCGCCGTCGCGGTCGATCTGCACGCCGGGCACGCGCTGCAGCGATTCCGCGAGATTGAGGTCCGGAAAGTCCGCGATGTCTTCGGCGTTGATGGAATCGACGATGGAATCTTCGTTGCGCTTGACGTCGATGGCCACGCGCAAGCTGCGGCGAAAGCCGGTGACGACGATTTCGTTGTCGGTCTCGGCCTGCGGCGCAGGGCTGCTTTGCCCCCAGGCCGGGCCCTGGCCCACCAGGGCGCCGAAGGCCGCGCCGGCCAAGAGGGTCGCGCTCAGGCGCTGCTGAACCGTGGCCATGTGATCCTCCCCGTCCCGTATCTTCGGGCTTGCGTGCGTCGCTCAAGGCCCATGATGGCGGCATGGGCCTCTGACACCGGTAACAAAGTCCGAAATGCTACCGGTGTCAATTGCCCAAGCACGGACACGCCGAAAGCTCACATTCGCTTAAATGGGGAATGGCGCGCAGCCCGGCGGCCGCGGCGTCAGTTGCGGCGCGTTGTGAACAGCAGATTGACGAACAGGGCCGTCGCATCGGCCTTCTCTGCGCCGAAATAGCCGTCCGCCTCGAAGCGCGAGGCGGTGGCTTGCAGCGTCACGCCCTCGCGCAAAGGCTGCGCCAGCGTCAGCGACCATAAGGCGCCGATGGAATCGGCCGCCCCGCGCGCAGGCCCCGCGCGCGCGCCGGAAAACGCATAGACCGCGTCGTCGTCGGAGGTTCGGCGCAGGAATGCGACGTCGAGCCCGATGCGCGCGCCGTCCCGCATCAGCGCGACGCCGGGGTTGAGCGCGATGACGTTGGTCGGCGCCAGGAGGGGGATGGAGCCCGCATAGACGGGATTGGGAAACAACGGATCGAACCCGCCGAGCGTGTCGTCGTTGGGGTTTTCATCGCCGCTGGCGACGGCGAAACGCACCGACGCCTCGCCGGTGAAGCCGCCGATGGCGAAGCGGCGGTCGGCGTCGGCGCCCAGCGCCCATGCCGAGACATCGAGGCCGGCCGCTTCGCCGCTCTGGGCGATGGCTTCCACCTCGACTTGGCCGCGGGCGTCGCCGCGCAGGATGCGCGCGCCGATGGTGTAACGCTCTTGCGCGCCGCGTGGCGAGCCGAACAGCGCTTCAGGGCGGCGCGCATGCATGGCGTAGAGCGCTTCGAGATTGGGTTGTCCGAGATTGCGCACGACGCCGCCGCCGGTCATGGCGCGGTCGAGCGTGCTGGTGTCGTCGAACACGCCGGGGCGCACATCGACGAGGCCGGACGTCACGCCAAACACCGTCCAATCCGCGCGCCGATACGTGGCGAGCAACCCATCGAAGCGGCGACGCACATTCGCGCCGTCATTGGCGGCCAGGAGGCGGCCCGATCCCAGCGCAATCTCCTGGCGTCCGAAGCGGAGCTGCACGGCGCGCTCGTCGCCAAGCGTCCAATCGATATATGCTTGCGTAAGATCGAAATCATTGCGGTCGGCCGGCCGGGCGCCGCCGGCGCGGCCCTCGATGTCGGCGGCGAACAGCTGGCCCTCGAATCGCAGGTCCGGCGTCAGTTGCGCCGACACGCTTGGTGCAATGCGCCACAGCAGATAGCCGTCGTCGTCCTGCGGACCGCGGCCGAAGGCGGTGCGGTCGTAGACTTCATAGCGCAGTCGCGCATCGAGTTCGAAGCGCACGCGCTCGTCATTGGGCGCGCCTTCCTGCGCAGAGGCCGCCCCCTGCGCAAAAAGCAAAAGACCCGCAAGCGCGGCGCAGCTTTTCATCGCTTGAGAAAGGCCAGAACCAGCGCAGCGAGCGCCTCGGGCTGCTCGTCGGCGATCCAATGGCCGCAATCCGCAACGATATGGCCCTCGACGTCGGTCGCAAGCGCGCGCATCGCAGTTTCGACGAAGCTGGCCGCCGCCCGCGCGCCGCCGATCGCGAGAACGGGCGCGGCGATTTTGGTCGCGGCATAGGCTTTGAACAGCTCGGTATCGTCGAACACGGCGGCGAAATGCGAAAAGCCGCCGCGCAGGGCGCCCGGCTTTTGCAGCTGGCGCACATAGGCTTCGAAATCGGCCTGGTCGATCGCGTCGGGGTTGGCGCTCCAGTGCCAGAAATACCAGGCGAGCAGGTCGCGCTCTTTGCCCATGATGAATTGCACGGCCACGTCGGGCTGGGTGAAGAACGCCAATTGCCAGCTTTGCCAATTGCGCGTGGGCTGCAGCCCGTATTCGTAGCCGAAGCCCGGCGGCGCGTATTCGAGCACGGCGAGGCGCGTGGTGCGTTGCGGGTGTTCGAAGGCGAACGCCAAGGCCGTGCCGCCGCCATGATCGTAGCCGATGATGCTGGCCGCGGGTATGTCGAGCGCATCCATCAGCCCGGCGAGATCGTGCGCGAGGGTGCGTTTGTCGTAGCCGTCCGGCGTGATCGTCGAGCCGCCCATGCCGCGCTGATCATAGGCGATGGCGCGAAAGCCGTTTGCAGCGAGCGCGCGCATCAGGCCGCGCCACATCAGCCAGTGCTGCGGAAAGCCGTGAACGAGCACGACTGGCGGCCCCTCACCGAGTTCGGCGACATGGAGGTCGACGGCCCCGACAGTGACAGTGCGGTGGCGAATGGCGGCGTCGGTCATCTCTGCTGCGGTCCTTGCGTCGGGTTTCGACCAGTCGGGATTCATCATGCGCATGATCGCAGGGTCGATGTCGCCGAAATATTCGCGATAGGCGGCGATCTTGTCGCCGCGAACATCATAGGACGCCGCGATGCGGTTGCGATAGGCTACGCCGGCGATGGCGCCGTGATCGTCGAACTCGATGGTCACGGTGTCGCCCGACTGCGTGACGCGGAGCGGCTCTTCATAAACCAATCGCGGTGCAGCCTGGGCGATGGCGTCATAGATGCCGCGCACCGCAGCGATCCCGCGCGTCTCGCCGCGAAACGGGCCTGTCGGCATCCAAACGACGATGTCGTCGTGCAGCATCGCGTACCACGGCTCGAAGCTTTCGCCGGCATGGCCGCGGCCATTGCGCCGCCACGCCTCCAGCGCGACCTCGCGCGGCGATGGCGCGTGCTTGAACAACGACATCAATTCGCCGCAGGTTGTGACGCCATCATCGCCGCGATGGTGGCTGGATCCATGCGCGTGGTGTGGCGCACGACGCGCCATACGCCATCGACATTGCGGAACTCGTCGACGATGAGGGCCGTTCCCGCCACGCTGACGCTCGAGGCGCGTTCGAACACGGTCAGGTAATAGGTCGCGACGATGTCCCGCCCCTGACGGCTGAGCACGATGTTCGCAGCGGCGTGGCGCTTGTTGGTGATGAACGGCGCGCTCGCTTCGAGCGAGGCGATGATCGCTGCGTGTCCGCTGACAGGCGGCCCGAAGCCCGAATCAATCACGCCGTCTGTGGTGTAATGGGACGCATAGAGCGGATAATCGTTCGTATCGATGGCGCCGTTCATGCGCGCGATCACATCGACGATCGCCAACGCATCGTCTGCGCGCACGGCTTGCGCGCGGGTTGGATGCGCATACGCGCCTGCCCCCGGCGTTTGCGCCAACGCGCCTGTCGACGCCATCGCCCATGCGCCGAAGAGCGCAGCGAACAGAAGTTTCCAGCGTTTCACCATGCTCAAAGCTCCAATAGGTCGCGCAGCCAAGCCGAGAGGTTCAGAAGCGGCGGCCCCAGGCCGAATAGTCCTGGTACAATTGGCCGACAGCCGCGCCTTCCGGCGATTGCCAATCGCTCATGATCTCGGAGGCGATCGAGCCCCAATTCGTCACCACGACCCCGGCCTGGACCAGGCGTTCGATGGCGGCGGTCTCGTTTTGCACCGTGTCGCTGCCGGAAGCGTCGACCACGACATAGACCTCATAGCCGGCTGCGCGCATGTCGAGCGCGAGCTGCAGCGTGCAGATGTCGATCGACGGGCCGCCCATCACGATCTTGCGCCGTCCAATCCGTTCGATCTCCGCGCGAAAGCGCGGCTCGGCCCAGGCGCTGACGGTGTGGCGCTCAATGCGCACCGCATGGCCGGTGAATTGAACGACCTCCGGCATGAAATTGCCCCGAAACCCGCCCTCATCGCCCAGCATGATCGTGGGCATGTTGAAGATTTGCGAGGTGCGCGCGAATGCGGCGGCGTTGGCGCGGAACGTACGGGGCTCGATCGTCTGAATGCCGGGAGTGAAGCCGGTCAGAAAATCGACGAGGACGAACGTGGCGTTCTCGCGCGTGAGTTTTTCGGTGTAGTTCACCGCAGCCTGGGGCGGCGCGCCGCGGCGCGGCTGTGCTTCCGCAGCGGTCGGCGCAGCAGCCAAAACGGCGGCGAGCGCCAGCGACGTCAACAAGGCTTTCATGCATCCCTCCATGAATAAATGGGTCGCCGTTTCATGAATCGATGAAGACGGTCGGGTTGAAACGCGCCAGCGCTGCGCTGCATGCGCGTCCTGCGCTTTCCGCGTCTCGCGCATCCATCGCGTCGGCGAACACTTCGGGGCCGACGGAGCGCCACGCCTTCAAGGCTTGCAGCGCCTGCGCCACGCGGGCGATGTCGAATTCGCCGTCGCCGGGCAGGCGGCGATGGTGAAGGAGGTCTTCGGTCAATGTCTCGGCCTGCAAGGCGTGCGTCGCGTCGGCGAGCTGCACTTCGAAGATGGCGTCGCCCGGCACGGTCGAGAGCAGCGCAAAATCGGGATCGGAGCGGTAGAAATGCCAGGTGTCGAAGCACAGGCCCGCATTGAAGCGATTGACGGCGCGCACGATCGTCCAGGCGTCAGCAAGGCTTGCGATCGATGAGATCGGCATGAACTCCAGCGTCACGCGCAAGCCATGGCTGGCGGCCCGGTCGGCGAAGGCGCCGAACGCGTCGATCAGCGCCGCCGTCGGATGCGGCTGGCCAAGACCTTCGACGCAATTGATCGCTTCCGCTTCGAGCGCCTCGGCGATGCGGAAGACATCCTCGTCGGAGACGTCGATGAACGCCTTGTAGCCTTCGTCATAGCCGTCGGGCATTGCAAAGTGCGGCGTCCATTGCACGAACGGATCAATCGCGAGGATGCGCACGTCCGCGTCGGCGAGCATGGCGCGCATGTCGCGCGCAACCATGCCGGACGCGATCCAGTTTCTCCAGTCGATCGGAAACACCGACATGTGCGTGAAGGCGCCGGCGCGGCACGCCGCGATACGCTCCGCAAAGGATTTCGTGCGTACATTGGCGGCCCAAAGCACGCGGCGGTCGAGATCCGTCGTGGTCATGTCGCGGTCCATGATGCAGCGGCGACGATCAGGCTGCGTGCTGGGCGGTGAAGGCGAGGATGGCGCGCGCCGTCGCCTCGGGCTGTTCTTCAGCGAGCAAGTGGCCGCAGAACGGGATCGTTTCGCCGCTTACCGTCTCCGCGACCAGATGCATCTGCTCCAGCACGCCGGGATGGCCGAACTGGCCGTTGAGCGCGAGCACGGGCGTCTTGAGTTTGGAGCGCGTCGCCGCGACGATCTGATCGGCCGTCTTCAACGCATCGCGATACCAGCCGAAGGAGCCGTGCAGGCCGCCCGGCTTGCGCAGACAGCGCACATATTCGGCCTTGTCTGCCGCGGTGATCGCGGCGGGGTTGGCGGCCATCGCGGTGAGGAAATAGTCGACGAGAACGTCTTCCTTGCCTTCCCACATCAGCGCCGGAAGATGCGGCTGGCTGTTGAATGCGAACCACCAATAGATGAACGGGTTCTCCTTGGTGAAGGCGGTGAAACGGTCGAGATTGTAGCCTGGCAGCGGCTCATCGATATAAATGAGGCCCGTGACTTCGTCGGGATGATCCGCCGCCAGAAGCAGCGCCGGCAGGGCCCCCATGTCATGACCGGCGACAAACGCGCGGCTGATGTTCAGGCCCTTCAGGATACCGCGGAGATCGGCGACGAGCGTGCGCCCATCATAGCCGTCATATGGTTTGTCGCTCTCGCCGTAGCCGCGGGCATCGACGGCGATCACGGTGTGTTGCGCCGCCAGAAGCGGCATCACTTTGCGCCAATGATACCAAGACCCCATCCAGCCATGCACCAGCAGCAGCGCCGGTCCGTTTCCGCCGACGACGACGTGGTGCATCAAGCCGTTGGAGAACGCCTTCTGGTGCTGAAAGCCGGGCAAGGCGTGGTCCATCGTCTGCTCCGCAAGGATTTGATCGGCGTTCGCTCGCGACGCCGCCGCACGCCGCCTGCATCGCACGACCTGTCCGATCCTCCAGCGCACGATCTTGCGCAATCGCGCTCGATCCTGCTGCATTCGGCCAGCGGCGCCTGTTTCAAAGATTGCAAATTATTCACGCGGCGCGATGTGGGCGCACGCCGTTGGCGCGCGGGGGGGGGCGGCGCTGTCCGCGGGGTTGCGGTCAGCGGCCGCCGCGCGGGCGGAAATCGATCTCGCTGATCACGCGACGGCCGTTGACGCGCGCGAGTTGCACGATCACGTCGATGACCGATTTCGCGTATGTCACAATATCGTCACGCGTCAATGTGAGGCCGGCCTGCAGCGTCATGAAGGCGATCTGGTCGAGCGCGCCGCGCGGGCTGTCGGCGTGCACGGTGGTCAGCGAGCCGGGATGGCCCGTATTGACCGCGCGCAGATAGGTGAAGGCTTCCGCGCCGCGCAGTTCACCGACCAGCAAACGATCGGGCCGCATGCGCAGCGACGCTTCGAGCAATTCCACCACGCCGATGCGCGCCTCGCCGAGATCGCCCTTGACCGCAATGAAGCCGACGGCGTTGGGACGCTGCAGGTTCACCTCCGGCGTGTCCTCGATCACGAGCACGCGGTCGGTTTGCGGGATTTCCTTCAACAGCGCGTTGAGGAACGTCGTCTTGCCCGTCGCGGTGCCGCCGGAGATGACGATGTTCTTGCCTCCGCGCACGGCTTTGCGGAAAAAGCCCGCATGGTCGCCGCGCTCTAGGGCGCGCACGAGGTCGAGGTCGAGAGGGTCGGCGCCGACATCGTCGGCGCGCTTCGTGTGCGCGAAAGCGCCTTCAGCGGCGTAATCGTCGAGCGTCAGGTCGTTGACGACATGCTTGCGGATCGCCAGCGCGAAATGGGTGCGCGTCGCCGGCGGCCCCACGATCTGCACGCGCGCGCCGCCCGGCAGCGTGGCGGCGAGCAGCGGATGCTCGCGATTGAGCCCTTGATTGGAGGCTGCGGCGATCTGCTGCGCAAGGCGGCGCAGCATGGTTTCGGTGATGTCGGGCGCATCGGCGCGCTGCATGCCGCGCCCGGCGGCTTCGAACCACACTTCGCCGGGCTGGTTGACGAGGATGTCGGTGACGTCGCTGCGCTCGAGCCAGGGCGCGAACGGCGCCAGATAGGTGCGCAGATAAACCCCGTCGACGCTCATTCGACGGCGTCGCCGATGACGGAGAAATCCAGATCTTGGGTCACGAAGATGCGGATCGGCGCGCCCTGCGGCACGCGCACGGTCGGCGCGATGTCGAGATCGCGGTTCAACGCGGAGGTGGCGATGTCGCTGGCGCCTTGCGTGGAGGCGATGATGACCTGCGTGTCGCTGTCGCTCGTCGCCGCCGAGGCGCCCGCCGAGATCAGCGACAGCACGATCGCGCCGCCGAATCGCTGCAGGAAATGCCGATCGACGCGGCCTTCGAGGCCGCCGCGGCCGAGCGCGTCGGTGCCCGGCGAGGCGAGATCGACGGCGACGCCGTCGGGCCGGATGATGCGCGTCCAGATCACGAAGGCGCGCGATTGGCCCATCGCCACGCCGGCGCGGTATTGGCCGATCAGCCGGCTGCCGCGCGGCACCAGCACTTCGCGCCCGTCGAAGCCGCGCACGTCGCGCGTCACCACCGCGCGCACATAACCGGGCAGATCGGAATTGAGCGCGGTTTCGAGCACGCCGGGGATCATCGAGCCCTGCACGA
Source organism: Hyphomonadaceae bacterium (assembly GCA_033764725.1). Taxonomy (GTDB): domain Bacteria; phylum Pseudomonadota; class Alphaproteobacteria; order Caulobacterales; family Aquidulcibacteraceae; genus RI-43. Next base: position 104,003 of record JANRIR010000040.1, on the reverse strand, counting down.
CGGTGAAGGTCTGATCGCCCATGCGCCGCGCACGCGCGGCGCCTTCGCGCGCCCCGACGCCCAGCTCCTCGGCGAAACGTTCGTCTGCCGAGCGCGTCCCGCCGCTCGCCGCGCCGCGACCGCCGACGGCCTGTGCGATGGCCCCGGGCGATACGCCCGGTCCGCCGGATGCGACGCCCGCCGCGGGCGGCGCGCCGGGTTCGCTCAAATCGACGATCAGCGACGGCGAACGCAGCCGGGCCTCCAGATCGGGCGCCGGGCTTGCAGCCGGCGGCGGCGGCACGGTCGGCTCCAGGATGTTCGGCATATTGGCCGCTTCGGCGGTCTCTGGTTGCAATAATGCGGAAATATCCATGGGCGCGGGCACGCCTTCGAGGCCCATGATCGGCTGCGATCCAGGCGCGGGATCGGTCAGGCGCGCATCATCCATGCGGGTGCGGTTCTCGCTCAATTGCCAGAACACGAGACCGCCCAGCGCCAGTGCGCCGATGAATCCGAGCGGGGCCACCCACGGGCGCGACGGCATCGCCACTTGGGGAGAATCGTCTTCCGGCGGCAGCTCGAAATGCGCGGCGAAGCGATCGGTCATGGCGCAGGTCCCAGGGCTGAGGCGGTCGCGGCGGCGCGTTGGGCGGCGTAGGCGTCGTTGCGCACGGTGGCGCGCGCGCGCCCGAGGCGCAGCACGTAGCGTTCCGCGATCGCCTCGACGACGGTGTAGTCGCCGCGCGCCTGCACATTGACGAGTTCCTCCTCGCCGTCCGTGCCGATCACGAAGATCGCCGGCGCGTCGCTGCGTTCGGAGAATTGGAAGAATGTCATCGCCCCGTCATCGAACACGCGCACCGGGGCGATGCGGTCCGATCCGTTTACGGTGTAGGCGAAATTCAAACGCGCCACCGAGGGCGGCGGCGGCTGCGGCGCATCGACGGCGACCGGCGCCGGCGGCGCCATGTCGTTGTAGACGAAGCGGATGCCGTAGATGATGGAGCGATCCGACGGGCCCGACGCTTCGCGCGAGGTGAGTTCGAAGGCGTAGCGGCGCAGCGTCGTCACCACTGTCATGTTGGTGGCCGCGCCCAGCACGACAGGCTTGACGAACAGCAGCGTCGCACGCCGGTTCGGCGTCACTTGCCAGGCGAGGCTGTCGCCAATGGAGACGTTCTCGATCCGCTCATTGGGATCGAACTCGATCAGCATCTGATAGCCGAGATGGCCGCGAATCGGGATGATCTGGTTGGGGTTGTAAACGATCGTACGCATGCGCGGATCGCCGCCGGACTGCGCCTGCGCGGCGGCGGGCGCGAGGTTCGCCGACAGCGCTGCGACGAACAGGGCGAGTGCGCACAACAGGCGCTGCGCTGCGTCGCGGCGCGGCAGGGTCGCGGCAATCATCGGCGCGCTCATCGTTCCACCGTCGTCACTGGCGCGGGCGGTTCCGGACGGGCCGCGCCCGCCGTCTCGCTGCGCATGCGCCCCCTGATCGGCGGCGTGGCCGCAGCCGCCGCCGCGGGCGCTGCGAGCGCCGCCGCCGGCGCCTGCTGGGGTTGCCATAGCATATCCCGCCGGTACGACGTCACCTGAAATCCAAGGGGATTTATTAAACGATCCTCCATGCGCATGGGCGCGCCGGTGAAGCGGAACGCGGCCGTCGCCTGCCATTCGCTGCGCACGGGCTCCACGCCCGGATCGCGGCGCGTCAGCTCGAAGCGCACGCGCGCGCCGGAATTGCCGATGAGTTCGACGGTTTTGACCACGACCGTCACGACGCTGTCGGGGCGCATGTCGGCGAGCAGATTGCCCGGCGCGCCCGGCTGATAGAGGCGCACATAATCCTCACGCGCGGCGTCGACGCTCCATAGCGCCACGCGGCGATAGCGCTCTTCGTAGTCGGCCGCGTCGAACGTCTCGCGGGCCAGCACGTATTGCGCGATGAAGGATTGCACCACGGCCTGGTCTTCGGGCAGCGAGCCGAGCGTCACGCCGCGCGCCATTTCCAGATAGCCGGTCTGGCGGTCGACCAGCAGCGTATAGGGCACGACGTCCTTCAGCGGCAGCAGCAGCGCGATGGTGGCGGCCTGCGCGGCGCACACCACGATCATGATCCAAGCCACCACCCAGGCGTTGCGGCGCGATTTCTGGGCCTCCTCCACCGTCGCTTGCGCCATGCCCTTGGCGAGCGCGAGATCGGCGGCGCGCTCGAGCGAGCGCGGCGCCTCCTGCACCGGCAACACCACGACGCGGCGCGTATCGAGTTCCCGCCCCATCAGGCGTCTTCCCCGCGGCGGAAGGCCGGCCGCGCGCTGCGCCGATAGGCCTGGCCGAGCCGGCCCTCGGCCGGGCGCGCGGTTTCAGCGACGGCTTCGGCGATATCGGCGACGCGCCGCGAGGACGCCATGCCGGCGAGCGCGGCGTTCATTTCGCCGCCGCGATCGAGCGCTGCGACCTGTGCGGAGATTTGTTCGGCGCGCTCGGGCGCGGCGCGCGCGGCGGCGACTGCGGCCGTTTCGGCCTCGCGCGCGGCCGCGCGCGTCTCGCGGCCCGAGCGGAAGCCGCCGGCGATGCCGCCGCCAAGGCGCAGCGCAAAGGCCATGATCAGCGTGAACACGCCCACGATCAGCCCGATCGTGATCACCACGCCCATATTGAACTCTTCGCGCGCGGCGTCCGCCGCCAACGTCGCGAGGAAGGGCTGCATCATCATCAGCATCGCGGCGCCGAACACGTTCACCGCCAGCGGCGTCAGCGCGAACGCGATGGTCGTGCGCAGCCAGCCGTCGAACAGGCCGCGCGTCGGCTCGAACAGAAAAAAGCCGATGAAGATCGGGCCGATCGCCAGCAGAAAGGCGAGCACGATCTTCGCGGCGAGGATGAGCCCGATGGTCGACATCAGCATGCCGATGGCGCTGATCCACAATAGCCCCGAGCCGAGCATCGGCCCGCCTTGCAGAACGTTCGCGGCTGGTCCTGCTTCTTCCGCATAGGCGCCGGCGGCGACGCTCATATCGCGGAAGGCGCGCTCGAGCCCGCCATAGACGTCGCCGTCGAAGCCCGAGCCTGCGCGCGCCATCGGCGCCAGCATGGCTTGCGTCAGCTCGCGCGGTCCGTCGAACAGCAGCGAGAAGAACACGGTTTGATACGCAGCCCACGAGGTGAGAAAGGCCAGGATCAGGCCGATCTTCAGCGCCGACACCGGCAGATCGGTCACGCGCAGGCCGCTGCGCCCGATCAGCAATTGGTAGCCGAGCAGCGCGATATAGATCGTCAGCAGCCCGGTGAACGCGGCGGCGAACACGGTGTCGGGGCCGACGATGTCGCGATAGGCGTCCTGCACCAGCACGCGGATATGGCAATCCACGGTCTCGATCAGGGCGCCGACCATGCCCTGGCCCATCGTGGTGGGACACACCGGCATCGCTATCGCCCCCGCCGCACGAGGCGCGGCAGCCAGGCTGCGGGATCGTCGCCGACTTCGGCGCGCAGATCGTCGAGATCGCGCACCGAGCGTTCGCGACCGGAGAGGACGGTGAGGATCTGCTCCTGGCCGTTGAGATTGAGCCGCGCGACGACGCTGTCGGCGGCGTGCTTGATGAGAAAGCAGCGCGACGTGTCGGGCAGCGTGCGCACGATGTCGAACTCGTGGCGCGACAAGCCGAAGCCCTTGCAATAATCGGCCTCCTGCGCTTTCGCGTTGGGCAGGAAAATCTGCGTGGCCGATTGCTCGATGATGGCGCTGGCGATGCGGCTTTCCAGCGCGTCGCCCGCGCTCTGGGTCGAGAAGCCGACCGCGCCATTGCGCTTGCGGATGGTCTTTTCCCAGTCGCGGATGCGTGCGACGAACACGTCGTCGTCCAGCGCCTTCCAGCCTTCGTCGACGACGATCAGCGTCGGCGCGCCGTCGAGCCTCTCCTCTACTCTGTGGAACAGGTAGAGCATGGTCGGCGTGCGCGCGACGGGATCGTCGAGAATTTGCGTCATGTCGAAACCGATCGTCGCGGCGTCGAGATCGAGATGGTCGCGCTCATTGTCGAACAGCCACGCGCGTTCGCCCGAACCGACCCAGGCGCCGAGGCGCGCGGCGAGATCGCCCGCCGTCGGCCGGCGCGCGCCGATGAACAATTCGCGAAAATAGGTGAGCCGGCGAAATTGCGGATCCTGATCGAAATTCGCCGCGATCGCCTCGGCGATGGAGGCGGAATCCTCCGACGACAAGGTTTCGCCATGCGCGGTGAGCAGTTTCGATACCCACACATGCAGGAAGCGGCGGTTGGCGGCGGTGTCGGGCAATTGCAACGGATTGAACCCGGTGCGCGCGCCGGGGCGGATCACATCATAGCGACCGTTGAGCGCGCGCAGGAAAATCTCCGCGCCGCGATCCTTGTCGAAGAAGACGAGCCGCGGCTGAAACTTCTGCGCCTGCGCAAGCAGAAAGTTCAACACCACCGTCTTGCCGGAGCCCGACGGGCCGATGATCAGGAAATTGCCGAGATCGCCCTTGTGGAAGCTGAAATAATAGGGCGAGGCGGAGGTCGTCTCGAGCACGGTGACCGCAGGGCCCCAATGATTGCCCGCGGCCTTGCCGGTGGGGTGATTGTGGCAGCTCGCCAGCCCCGCGAAATTCGCCGACGAAATCAGCGCGCGGCGCGGCATGTCGGCGAAATTGCCGGGAAACTGCGCCCAGAAGGACGGTTCGGCCGCGATCGTTTCGCGCACGCCGATCATGCCGATTTCGGTGAGCGAGGCCTGCACGTCGGCGGCGGCTTCATCGAGCGCGGGCAGCGAGCCTGCGCGCACCATGATCGTCATGTGGTGCTCGCCGAAGGCGGAGCGGCCGGCGGCGACGTCATCTTTGGCGGCCACGAGATCGCGGCGCAGGGAGATGGCGTCGTCGTCGGCCGCGCGCATGCGGCGCAGCGCAAGGTTCATGCGGTTGAGCGCGGTCTGGCGATCGACGAAGGCGAAGCTTTGCGAGAGCACGAATTCGTGCGGCGTGCGCAGGAAGGCGTCGAACTGGCCGGGCGCGGTGTGCAGCGGATATTCCTTGACGCCGATCATCGCCGCGAAGCTGCGCTGCGCGCCCTCGTGCGGGCCGAACTCGATCGCATCGGCGCCGAAGCTGACGCGCCGCTGCGCCACCGCATGGCCTGCGCCCCCGCTCGTCAACGGCACGGGGCGCACACCGCCATTATAGATCATGCTCAAAAATTCCAGCGGCTCCGAGCACGGCCCTTCCGGCGTGTCGTACGCGCTCAGCACGCGCGCGCCATAAGGCTGCAGCACGGCGAGCATCGCATCGCGCGCCGAGTCCAGATCGCGCCGGTCGCGCGCGCGGCTCGCCGCATCGCCGGCCTTGCTCGATCCCAGCATGCCGCCGAGAAAGGAATCGCGCGCCACTGCGGGGCGGCGGATCAGCGTGAAGAACAAGTCGTTGACGAACAGCTTTCGTCCCGCGAGGCGGCGGCGCCAGGCGATGTTGAGGCCGCGCGCGAAGGCGTTGGCGAATTCGCCCTCGACGTCGGGATCGACCATGTGGCGCACGACATGATGCATCAGCGCGAAGCGCGGGCTCGCCACGCCGCGCAGCATCGTGTCGCGCACGGCCTTTCTGTAGTTCAGCTCATCGGTGTCGGCGGTCTCGAAGGCGAAGCCGGGCACGTGCAGCACCTGCATCAGCTGCCCGTCGCGCGTCATCAGCGTGTCGTGGTCGAGATGGCGCGCATAGGGCAGGCGGTCGCCGGCCCGCTTCTCCTTTTTGTCGAACCGCGCGCGCTGCCGCGGCGACATCGCGCTGCGTGGGGTTCGCTTCATGGCGCGTAGGAATTGCACCGCCAATAGGCGAAGTTCGGTACGCGCGGGCAGCGGCTGGCGCGCTGGATCCACAGATCGAGGAAGCGCGGCTCTCGCAGGCATATCAGATAGCCTGCGCCATGCACGGCGAGCGCGGCCAGGATGGCCCAGAATGATTTCGTGATCAGGAAAACTTCCGTGGTCAACACCAGGTTGAGCACGAAGAAGGAATAGGAGACCCCGGCGAACATTTGCGGCCGGGTGAGGGCGGAGAAGACGACGTCGCGATCGAGCCCGGTCATGCGATCACCCCGCCATGCGCGCTGCGGTCTGGATGCCGGCGACGATCGCGGCCGCGCCGAACAGAATGAACGCGCCCAGGATCACGGTGACCCCATAGCGCCAATTGATCCGCCCGGTGAGCATCATGAAGCCGACCGCGGCGACCGCGATCACCGCCACGGCGGTGGCGACGTTGCCCAAGAGCGTGCCCTGCACCCAATTCACCGCCGCCAGAATCGGCCCTGAGCCGCGCGGATTGGGCGAATAGAGCGCCCACGCCTGGGCCGGGGCCCAGGCGGAAGCGACAGCGGCGAGGGCGGCGAATGCCCTGGTCATGGATCTGCATCTCCGGTTTCCGCGCGATCGGCCAGATAGCCCAGGATCGCGGCCACATAGGCGCGGGTTTCGCGGTAGGGGGGCACCCCGCCATAACGGCGCACCGCGCCCGGCCCGGCATTATAGGCCGCCAGCGCCAGTTCGAGATCGCCGTCGAATTCAATGAGCATCTCGCGCAAATAGCGCGCCCCGCCGGCGACGTTCTGGTGCGGATCGGTCGGATCGACGCCGAGCGCTGCGGCGGTTCCCGGCATCAATTGCATCACTCCGACCGCGCCAGCCGGCGAACGCGCATCGGAATTAAAGCGCGATTCGGCCCAGGCGACGGCCTCCAACAGGAGCGGCGAGAGCGCCACCTGGTCGCCGCTGCGGGTGAAGGCGGCCGCGATCGCAGGCGGCGGGGCGCGGCGCGCGGTCCGCGCCTGCTCGGGCACGATCGGCGTTGCGCCCTCGGAACGATAGAGCGACGGACGATCATGCACCGCGACTGCGCCGTCGGCGCCGACTTCGATAACATCTGCGAAAGCATAAGACGGAGCGATGACGGCGATGACGGCCGCAAGCGCGGCCCCGACGCGTGCTGCTGCGATGTCACGCCCGTGCATGTCAGCGATTCCAGACGCCCCATCTGGCAATAGCCCTGGCCCAACGCGGTGTCGAGTGCCGCGCCGGCATTGAACGCCGTTCGTGCAGCGGCGCCCCTTTGCGCGGCGGGGCGCGCAATAGTTTCTCGAAATTCACGCTGTTTGATTTCGCTTTTTTTAGGATTGAACGGTCAAACAATCGCTGCGCGTCGTGTGCGCATCGGCTAAGGGATGCTCGCCTCGGGGGGCGTCGCAGGTGGGGACCAACATGCGTCGTCTGGCGGCCGCGATCGCGGTATTGGTTTTGGCTGCGTGCGGCGGCGGCGGGGGCGGGGGATCAGGCGGGTCGTCCGGGCCCAAGCCGACGGCCGCGGAAGCCTCGCGGTTTCTGACGCAGGCGACCTTCGGGCCGACGCCGGCCGGCATCGATCGGGTCTCCAATTCGAGCTACGAAACCTGGATCAACCAGCAGATCGCGGGGGCGCCGCACAACCAGACGCACCTTGCCTATATCGACGCGCGCCTGGCGGAATTTCGCCGCGCCGATCCCAACGCGAGCATCAGCGACAACCAATTCTACGAATCCTGGTGGCTGCAGGCGGTCGTCGGCGGCGATGAATTGCGTCAGCGGATGAAGTTCGCCCTGTCGCAGATTTTCGTCATCTCGCTCAACGACGACAGCATCGATACGCGCGGCGCGGCCTCCTATTACGACATGCTCGGGCGCAACGCCTTCGGCAATTTCCGCACGCTTCTCGAAGATGTGACGCTGCACCCGATGATGGGCCGCTACCTCACCTATCTGGCCAACCAGAAGGAAAGCGGCACCCGCTCGCCCGACGAGAATTACGCCCGCGAGATCATGCAGCTCATGACCATCGGGCTTTACGAATTGAACGCCGACGGCACCGTGCGCCTCAATGCGCAGAACCAGCCGATCCCGACCTATACGTCAGCCGACATTTCGGGGTTGGCGCGGGTGTTCACCGGCCTTTCCTGGTACAACCCGACGCCGACCGCGACGACGTTCTTCGGCGGCGGCCGTGATGAAAGCCGCGAAGTGCGGCCGATGATCTTCTATCCGCAATACCATTCCACCTCGGCAAAGACATTCCTGGGCGTGACGATCCCCGCTTCCTCCACCGTGGACGTGGCGGGCGATCTGCGCATTGCGCTCGATACGCTGTTCAACCATCCCAATGTCGGGCCGTTCATCGCCCAGCGCCTGATCCAGCAATTCGTCACCAGCAATCCGAGCCCCGCTTATGTCGGGCGCGTGGCGGCGGTATTCAACAATAACGGCCAGGGCGTGCGCGGCGACTTGGGCGCTGTCGTGAAGGCGATCCTGCTCGATCAGGAGGCCCGTTCGGCGTCCACGGCGGACGGCGCCGGCTACGGCAAGCTGCGCGAGCCCTTGATCCGCATGACCAATTGGATGCGTGCGTTCGGCGTATCGTCGCAGACGGGCAATTGGCTGGTGCCTTTGACGGCGGGCAACCAATCGCTGGGGCAGGCGCCGCTGTCGTCTCCCTCGGTGTTCAATTTCTGGCGCCCCGGTTACGTGCCGCCCGCAACGACCGAAATGGGCCAGCGCTCGCTGCTCGCGCCGGAATTCCAGATCGTCGATGAGGTCACGGTCGCATCGTACATCAATACGATGTCGAGCGCGGTCGATCAGGGCTTCGGCAACACGCCGCCGGGCGGTTCCGGCCGCGACATGCGCACCTCGTACAGCGCCGAGGTCGCGCTTGCGGAAACGCCGACGGCGCTGATCGACCGCGTCGATCTGTTGCTGACCAGCGGGCGCATGAGCCAGACCTTGCGGCAGCGCATCCTCGATGCGGTGAACGCGATCGCCATTCCCGGCGGATCGGCCACGCAGGCGCAGATCGACAATGCGCGGCTCAACCGCGTCAAGACGGCCGTCCTGTTTACGATGGCTTCCCCCGAATATCTCGTTCAGCGCTGAGGGCTCGCCATGACGCTTACGCCTGCAACACGCCGCGAACTCCTGCGCATGACCGGCGCGCTGTCGATCGTCGGGGCCGCGGCCTCGCCGTTCGGCCTGCAGCTCGCCGCGATGGGGGATGCGGCCGCACAAGCCGCGTCGCCCTCCTATCGGGCGCTGGTGTGCATCTTTCTGTTCGGCGGCAACGATTCCCACAACATGCTGCTCGCCACGGACAATGATTCCTGGGGTCGCTATTTCGCGGCGCGCAACACCGGCAACGATCCGATCGCGCTGATGCCGGTCGGCACGGCGCCGACGCCGGTGGGCGCGGTCAATCCGGTGACAGGGCGCACCTCGCGGCTGAGTTCGCCGGAGAATTGGGGCGGCGTGCTGCCGATCGCGACGACGGTTCCCAATCCCGTCCCGCCCGGCACCAATGCCAGCGCGCGCACCTTCGCGCTCAATCCTTTGCTGGCGCCGCTCGTGCCGATCTGGAACGCCGGCCGCCTGGCGGCGGTCGCCAATGTCGGCCCGCTGATCCAGCCGACGACGAAGCAGCAATATCAGCAGCGCTCCGTGCCGCTGCCGGCGAGCCTGATGTCGCACAACGATCAGCAATCGACCTGGCAGGCCGGCGCCGTCGAAGGCGCGCGGCGCGGCTGGGGCGGCCTGTTCGCCGATCAGATGCTGTCGATGAACGGCGCGAATTCCGTGTTCACCGCGATCTCGACCGCCGGCAACGCCGTGCTGCTCGCCGGCCGCGAGGTCGTGCAATACCAGATCACGACCAACAACACCCCGGCGGTGCGCATCAATGCGGCCACGGGCACCTCGCTGTTCGGCGCGACCGGAGGCGGCGCGCGTCTGCAGGAGGTGATCCGCGACGCCAGCGGCGCGAATTACATGCAGCGCGATTTCGGCCAGCGCGTCGCGCGCTCGATGGATTCCTCGGTGGCGCTAAACCTTGCGTTCACGTCCTCCGCCGTCACCTCAATCCCGGCGCCGACGACCTATATCAATCCCACCAACGGCCAGGCGCAGACCAATCAATTGGCTGTGCAGCTGCAAAGCGTCGCCAAGATGATCGCGGCCAATTCCGCCTTCGGCCTGCGCCGGCAGGTGTTTTTCGTCAGCATGGGCGGCTTCGACAACCACGATATGCAGAATTCGGTGCAGTCGAACCTGATGGCGCGTCTCGGCCACGCCATGGCCTATTTCGACGGCGTGCTGGCCAACATCAACGGCGTCGATCGCCGCGCCGATGTGACGACGTTCACCGCCTCGGATTTCTCCCGCACCTTCACCACCAATGGCGACGGCACCGATCACGCCTGGGGCGCGCACCATTTCATCATGGGCGGCGGCGTGAATGGCGGGCGCATCTACGGCCAATATCCCACGCTCGGCGTCGATCAGACCGGCTTCGTCAATCCGGACATGGCCGGCAACATCGTCATTCCGACCACGTCGGTCGAGCAATTCGCAGCCGCGATGGGAACCTGGTTCGGCATCGGCGGCACAACCATGGCCGATATCTTTCCCAATCTGCGCAACTTCTCCACCTCCGCGATCGGGCCGGCCCTGGTCGCCTGATCCGGCTGCGTCCGATGGGCCATTGACGCAAGCCCCAGACTTCGCGAGCCTGCATCCCTGGCGATCGCCGCGGCGGCCACAAGTCGCGCGCGCCCTGGGATGGAGACGACATGGGCGAGACGCCATCGGGCGGAACGCCGTGGGGCGATTGGGTGGGCCGTCAGGAGATCGCAACCGATCGACTGCATGCAGGGCCTGCGCGCGCGCTCGCGGCCACCTTGAACCGCCAGGACGACATGCCCGTCGCAGACGGCGCGCGCGTGCCGCCCTTGTGGCTGTGGCTGTATTTTCTTGCGCCCGCGCCGATGGCGCAGGTCGGCCCTGACGGCCATCCCAAGCGCGGCGGTTTTCTGCCGCCGGTCGCGTTGCCGCGCCGCATGTGGGCCGGCAGCCGCTGCCGCTTCCATGCCGACGCCCATATCGGCGACGCCGCCGAGCGCATCTCCACGATCCAATCGGTCGAGGAAAAAATCGGGCGCGCCGGCGCGATGGCGTTCGTCACCGTGCGCCACGAAACGCGCGCCGCAGGCAAGCTGGTGATGGAGGAGGAGCAGGACATCGTCTATGTCGCGATGCCGGAGCGCTATGCGCCGCCGCCGCCGACGCCGGCGCCGGACTGCGCATTCAACGAAGCCGTCGCGATCGATCCGGTTCTCCTCTTCAGGTTCTCCGCGCTGACCTTCAACGGCCATCGCATTCATTATGACCGCCCCTACGCGACGGATGTGGAGAAATATCCGGGGCTCGTCGTGCACGGTCCGCTGCAGGCGATCCTCTTGTTCGACGCCGCGGAGCGTTGGGCGCCGGGCCGGCGCGCGCGCAGCTTCACGTTCCGCGGCCTGCGCCCGCTGTTTGACTTCGACGCGGTCTCTCTGCGCGGCCGCGCGCGCGACGATGGCGGGCTTGATCTCTTCACCGCCAATGGCGAGGGCGCGATCGGCATGCAGGCGAGCCTCACATTCGACGATGACGCGACCGTGGTCGCAGGGAGCGGCTGATGGTCAAGATTCTGGAAGGTTTGCGCATTGTGGAAGGATCGGCGTTCGTCGCCGCACCCCTGGCGGGCATGACGCTCGCGCAGATGGGGGCCGACGTTATTCGCTTCGACCGTATCCGCGGCGGGCTCGATCACCAGCGCTGGCCGGTGACGGACAAGGGCCGCTCGCTGTTCTGGGCCGGCCTCAACAAGGGCAAACGCAGCCTCGCCGTCGATATGTCCACGCCACGCGGCCAGGAGGTGGTGACGCGGCTGATCTGCGCGCCGGGCGAGCAAGCCGGAATCTTCCTGACGAATCTGCGCGTGCGGGGTTGGATGGATTACGACGCGCTGAAAAAGCATCGCGAGGATCTGATCATGATGTCGATCACCGGCGACCGCAGCGGCGGGCCGCAGGTGGATTACACCGTCAATCCTGCGGTGGGATTTCCCGACGCCACTGGCCCTGAAGGCTCAACCGAACCGACCGGCCATGTGCTGCCGGCCTGGGATTGCATCACCGGCCAGCAGGCCGCGCTCGGCATCCTTGCAGCCGAACGCCATCGCAGGCTCACCGGGCGCGGGCAATTGGTCGAATTGGCGCTGAAGGACATGGCGCTCGCCATGCTCGGCAATCTCGGCATCATCGGCGAGGTGACGATCAACGGCGTGGATCGCCCGAAGATGGGCAATTCGCTGTACGGCGCCTATGCGCAGGATTTCGTGTGCAAGGACGGCGGGCGCGTCATCGTCGTCGCGCTCACCGTGCGCCAATGGGACAATCTGAAAGCGGCGACGCACACGCAAGCCGCCTTCGACGAACTCGCCGCGACGCTCGGCGTGAAGCTCAGCCTCGAGGGCGAGCGCTTCAAGCATCGCCACGAGATCACCAAGGTGCTGAAGCCGTTCTTCGAGGCCCGCCGCGTGGAAGATTTCGCCAAATCCTTCGACGAGCATTCCGTCACCTGGAGCCGCTATCGCACGTTCAAGCAGGCGGTCGAAAACGATCCCGATCTGTCGACCGACAATCCGATGTTCTCGATGCTCGACCATCCCGGCATCGGCGCCTATCTCACGCCCGGCAATCCGATCGCGTTCTCCGACGTGGAGCGCATCGCGCCCACGCGGGCGCCGAGCCTCGGCGAGAACACCGACGAAATCCTCGCCGAGATCGGCTTTGGCGACGCCGAGATCGCCAGCCTGCACGACGACAAGATCGTCGCCGGGCCGCATTGAAGGCCCGGCGTTCTCGTTATTCCGCAGCGATCCGCATCGGCGCCGCCGATCCGTGCGGCGCCAGCGGCGCCGGCAGGCCGGTTTCTTCCTTGCAGCGCGCACGCAGCGTTTCGACGTCGCCGCCCGTGTTGAACAGGCTCGCAGGCGGCCGAGAGGCGCGCATCGTCGCACGCAGCGCTTCGGTCGCGGCCTCATCGACGACGCCGTCGGCCGCACACACGACGCCGTAGCGCTTGGCGCCGTCGACGCTGACGAGGCCGCGGCGGACGTCGAGACCCACGGTCTGCGCGTCGCGCTCAAGCGGATCGCCCCAGCCGCCGCCGCCCCAGGTGTCGTAGTGCAGCAGGTCGCCCGGCTGCACGGCGATGTCGTCGCATTTCGACGGCAGGATCACGCTCGAGCCGTCCTGGCGCACCAGGATTTTGCGCGAGCGCGCGCCCGGCTCGCCGCCATTAACGCCCCATGGCTTGATCAGCCAGCGATCGTCATGGATGGCGAACATGCCCGGCTCGAGAAAGCGGTACGAGATGCGGATGCCGTTGCCGCCGCGATGCTTGCCCGCGCCGCCGCTGTCGGTGATCGATTCGTAGCGTTCGATGCGCAGCGGGAAATAGGCTTCGAGGAATTCGTTCGGCACATTGGTGAAGTTCGGCCACAGCGAATGGCCGTCGGCGCCGTCGCCGAACGGACGGCCGGGAATGCCGCCGAAGCCGATCTGGAACAGCTGATAATATTTGCCCGTCGCGCGATAGCGGCCGGACAGCATCAGGTGCGGCGAGGAGGAAAAGCCCGCGGCGTTGAGGAATTCCGGCGCGCGTTGGCCCAGAAGCGCGCCGAGCACGTCGAAGATGCGCCCGAGCGCATGAGTGCGGCACGAGAGCGCTGCGGGGAAGTTCGGCTTCAACAGCGACCCTTGCGGGATGCGCACCTCAACCAGATCGTAGAAGCCGTCATTGAACAGGATCTGGGGATCGAACACCATGATCATGTACACGCCGAAGAACATCTTCAGCATGTTTTCGTTCAGGTAGAAATTGATCGAGCTTTCCGATTGCGGATCGGTGCCCGACCAGTCGAGAATAACCTTCTCCCCTTCCCGCCACATCGTGGCTTTGATCTTGTAGGGGCCGTAGCCGCGGCCGTCGTCGCAGATGTAGTCTTCGAAGGTGAGTTTTTCGGTGGAGATCGACGAGACGATCAATTGCGCCATGGCGCGGCGGTTGCGCGCCAGCAATTCGTTGCACGCCGAGACATAGAGATCGTCGCCGAAGCGGTCGCAGATTTCGTTGACGCGGCGCTCGGCGATGCGGCACGAGGCGACGATGGCGATCAGATCGGCGCGGCACCATTCGGTCATGCGCGTGTTGGCGAGCACAAGGCGCAGGATGTCATCCTGGAAGACGCCCTTGCGATAGAGCTTCACCGGGGGAATGCGGATGCCTTCCTGATAGACGCTGGTCGCATCGGTCGGCAGGGAGCCCGGCACTTTGCCGCCGACGTCCGTCTGGTGTCCGAAATGCAGCGCCCAGGAAATGATGCGCCCCTTGCGGAAGATCGGCATGATGATCAGCCAATCGTTGACGTGGCTGATCGCGCCTTCGCAGGAATAGGGGTCCGATAGCCAGATGACGTCGCCTTCTTCGAGTTCGCCGTCATAGCCTTTGAGGAACCCGTCAAGGAACGAGCCGAACTGGCCCACGATCATGCGCCCGTCTTTTTCCGCGATCAGCGGAAACGCGTCGCCCTGTTCGCGGATGCCTGGCGACATCGCCGTGCGGAACAACGTGGCGTCCATCTCGGTGCGCGCATTGCGCAGCGCGTTCTCGATGATGTCGAGCGTGATGGGATCGACCGGAACGGTCTGGAACGGCGTCGTGCTGGTTTCGATAATCTTGGCGGGCATGGCGCGCTCCCTCAAATCGGTCGGATGAGCAACAGGCCATGCGCATCGACGTCCGCTGCGTGGCCGGGAAGAATGACGGTGGTGGAATCCATTTCCGAAACGATGGCCGGGCCGGGGATGCGATCGCCGGCGCGCAGTTTCGCGCGGTCATAGATCAGCGCTTCGTGTTCGGCGCCGTCGGCCCACAGGCGGTGCTTGCGGATGACGGCGTCGGACGCGTCCGGCGCCTGCTTCTTGCCGAAGGGCCAGCCGCCGCCCTTCGCCTCGCGCTTCGGCAATTCGGTGGAGCGGATGTTCGACGCCTTGCCGAGCGCGGTGGCGCGCAGCGTGACGAGTTCGCGGTCGGCGTCGAGCTTGAAGGTGAAGGCGCGCAGATGCTCCGCATCGAAGGCTGCGCCGAGCGCCGCCAGGCCTTCGCCGCTGAACTGCGCGCGCGTGATGGGCAGCGTCACCTCGAACGCCTGGCCGGTATAGCGCACGCCCGCTTCCAGGATCAGCTCCTGATCGGCGCGCGGTACGCCTTCGGCATCCAATTCCTGCGCCACTTCGTTGGTCAGCTCGTCGAGATAGCGTGCGACGTCGGCGTTGGTGATGTCGGCGAAGGTTTTCGTCAGCGAGCGCGCGCGCTCGGCGCGCAGGCGCGTGGTCGCATCGCCGAAGGCGCACAACACGCCTGGCGAAGGCGGCACGATCACCGGCCAGGATCCCAACAAGCGGCCAAGCGCATTCGCGTGCAGCGGGCCTGCGCCGCCGAACGCCACGAGCGCGAACTCGCGCGGATCGTAACCCTGCTGCACCGAAATCAGCCGCAGCGCACCCATCATGTTTTCGTTCACGATGTCATAGACGCCTTTGGCTGCGTCCTGCAGCGACACGCCCAGCGCATCGGCGATCGGCTGCAGCGCGGCCGCCGCGGCGGGGCGGTCGAGTTTCATCGACCCGCCGAGCAATTCTTCCGGCAGATAGCCCAGAACGACGTTGGCGTCCGTCACGGTCGGCTTGTCGCCGCCTTTGGAATAGCACACCGGGCCCGGCACTGCGCCGGCGCTTTCGGGGCCGACGCGCAGCGCGCCGGTCAGCGGGTTCACTTGCGCAATCGAACCGCCGCCGGCGCCGACGGTGCGGATGTCGAGCGAGGTGGCGCGCACTTTGAGATCGCCGCATTCGGTGTCGCGCGTGACTTTCGGATTGGCGTTCTCGATCAGCGCCACGTCCGTCGAGGTGCCGCCGACATCGACGGTCAGTAGATTCTTGAAGCCGGATTGCTGACACACCCACAGCGCGCCCGCGACGCCGCCGGCCGGGCCCGACATCAGCAGATTGACCGGGCTCTCCTGCGCCTTCTCGAAGCTCATCAAACCTGCGTCGGAGCGCAGGAGATTTGAGTTCGCGCGCATGCCAGCGCCTTCCAGCTGCGCCTTCAGATTGTGCACATAATGGGCGACGCGCGGGCGTACATAGGAATTGGCGCACGTCGTCAGCGCGCGTTCATACTCGTACATTTCCGGCAGAACCTGCGCGGACAACGACACGGGAATATCGGGAAAGATTTCGCGCGCGATGGCGCCGGCGCGGCGTTCGTGCGCATCGTTCACGTAGGAGTTCACGAACGAGATCGTCAGCGCCTCGATGTTCGCGCCCTTGAGCTTCATGAGCTCCGCCCGCAGCGCCGCCTCGTCCAGCGGACGCACGATCGCGCCATCGGCGCCGATGCGCTCTGGAACCTCGATGGTGCATTCCAGCGGCGCGATCAGCGGCGGCTTGTTCCAGATGATCCAGCCCGCAAGGCCGCCCGGCACGAACGACCGCGCCACCTGCAGCACCTGGCGGTAGCCTTCCGTCGTCACCAGGCCCACGCGCGCGCCGGTGCCGGTTAGCACGGTGTTGGTGGCCACGGTCGTGCCGTGCATAAACAGGTTCACGTCTGACGGCGCCACGCCTGCCTTGCGGCAGATCGACAGCGTGCCTTCCACCACGGCGACGGAGGGATCGTGCGGCGTCGAGGGCACTTTCTCCCGCCAGGCTTCGCCGCTGGTTTCGTTCAGCAGCAACAAATCGGTGAACGTGCCGCCCACATCCACGCCAAGCCGATAGCCCATTCCACTCGTCCCCTTGATGGTCGTCAGCGCGACAGCGTGCGCGCCCTACGCCGCATGCGCTGCGGCCTGCCCTTTTGGAAATCCGCCCGCGCGGGCGACGCCTCCGCCGTTGCGGCCGAGTTTGTCGAGAATCCAGCGCGCCGCATCGATCGCGGCGTCGAGATCGATTCCGGTGCGCACGCCGGAGCGCTCGAAGGCATAGACGACGTCCTCCGTCGCGACATTGCCCGCAGCGCCTGGCGCGAACGGGCAGCCGCCGACGCCGCCGAGCGAGGCGTCGATGATGGGAACGCCGTATTCGAACGCGGTCAGCGCATTGGCCACGCCGGTGCGCCGCGTGTCGTGGAAATGCGCGCGCAGGCGCACGCCTTGCGGGGCCGCCGCCGCCAGCGCGGTGAAGCGGCTTTTGACGTCGGCTGGCGTCGCCACGCCGATCGTGTCGGCCAGCGCGATCTCATCGGGCGCGTGTGCGAACACCGCCTCGGCCACTTGCATCACGCGCGCGACCGGCACTTCGCCTTCGAACGGACAGCCGAACGCGGCCGAGACCACGGCGGCGAGCTTCACGCCGGCCTCGCGGGCGCGGGCGTGCGCCGCTGGCCACGCCTTCAGCGTTTCGAAGGTCGGCGCGCCATTGTTGCGGATCGAGAACGTCTCCGAGGCGACGAAGACGTAATTGATCTCCTGCGCGCCGGCCGCCAGGGCGCGGTCCAGCCCGCGCAGATTCAAAGCGAGCACGGAATAGGCTGGTCCGGGCCGCGCCGCGCACCCGGCCGCGACCGCGTCGGCGTCGGCCATTTGCGGGACGCGCTGGGGATTGACGAAGCTCGTCGTCTCGATCCGGCGCAGGCCGGCCGCCGCGGCGCGGTCGATCAGGGCGAGCTTGTCCTCCGTGGCGATCAGGGTCGCTTCGTTCTGCAGCCCGTCGCGCGGGCTCACCTCCACGAATTCGACCGGTTCCGCCATGTCGCGCGCCTTGCTTGCGATGCTCGCGAGCGATGGTACGAGCGGATGACGTTGTATACAAGGTCACGACGGCGCGCCGCAGCGCGTCGCACGAGGTGGGCGCCATGCAGACGACAGGCGAAAACGCAGCTTCGAACGGCCCTTTGTCGGGGCTCCTTGCGATCGAACTGGGCTCGCTGCTGGCGGGCCCTTTTTGTGGGCAATTGTTCGGCGATTACGGCGCCGAGGTGATCAAGATCGAGCCGCCCGGGCAGGGCGATCCGATGCGCGACTGGGGGCAGGTGAAGGCTGACGGGCGCCCGCTCTGGTTCTCGGTCGTGGGGCGTAACAAGCATTGCGCGACGCTCGATCTGCGCAAACCCGAAGGGCAGGCGGCGCTGAAGGCGCTGGTCGCGAAGGCGGATTTCCTCCTGGAGAATTTCCGCCCCGGCACGATGGAGAAATGGGGCCTCGGCTACGATGTGCTCTCCGCAATCAATCCGCGGCTGATTTTCGTGCGCGTGTCGGGCTATGGGCAGACCGGGCCGAAGGCGAAGGACGCCGGCTACGCCTCGGTCGGCGAGGCGTTCGGAGGCCTGCGCTATGTGATGGGCGAGCCCGACCGCCGCCCGTCGCGCGCCGGCATTTCCATCGGCGACAGCCTCGCTGCGACCTATGCCTGCCTTGGCGCGCTGGCGGCCTTGGAGGCGCGGCGCAAGACCGGGCGCGGCCAGATCGTCGATTCCTCCATCTACGAGGCCGTGCTGGCGATGATGGAAAGCCTGATCCCCGAGTATCAGCTCGCCGGCTATATCCGCGAGCGCTCGGGTTCGGTGCTGCCCAACGTGGCGCCGTCGAACATCTATGACGCGTCGGACGGGCAGGTGATCATCGCGGCCAATCAGGACACGGTGTTTCGCCGCCTCGCCGCGATGATCGGCCAGCCGGAGCTCGCCGAGGATCCGCGCTTCAAGGATCACCATGCGCGCGGCGCCCGCCAGGCCGAGCTCGACGGCATCGTCAACGCCTGGACCAGCGCACGCACGCGCGAGGCGGTGCAGGCGGCGTGCGATGCGGCGGGCGTGCCGTGCGGGCCGATCTACCGCGCGCCGGAAATGCTTGCCGATCCGCACTTCGCCGCGCGCGAGGCGATCGTGTCGGTCCCACATGAGCATTTCGGCGAAATCAAAATGCAGAACGTCGCGCCGAAATTCTCCGACACCCCCGGCGCCGTGCGCTGGGCCGGCCGCGCGTTAGGGGCGGACAACGATTATGTCTGGCTGGAGCGCGCGGGGTTGACGCGCGAGACTTACGAAACTTTGCGTAAAAACGGAATTATCTGAAGCCTACGAAACCTCATCGCCCCGGGCGGAGCGCAGCGGAGACTCGGGGCCCATGTTGGCGACGTTTAGAAAACATGGACCCCGGATCGCGCTGCGCGCGTCCGGGGTGATGGCATGCTGGCTGCGTCGTGAAGCGCGGGCGAGGCGCCCGCGCTCCGATATGCGCCTAGAACCGCAGGCCGACTTCGACGCCGACCGTGCGCGGCGTGCCCTTGGTGACGAAGTTGAACGTCGAGGCCGGCGGCACGTTCAGCACCACCGCATCGACATTGTAGGTCTCGTCGAACAGGTTGCGCGAGAACAGCGTGGCGTGCCAGCGATCGCCCTCCAGGCCGATGCGGGCGTTGACGAGGTCGAGCTCCGGGCGCGCCGTGCCCGGCGTATTTTCGGTGTCGAACCACACTTCGCCCGAGCGGTTCCATTCCACGCGGCCGAGGAAATCGACGGTGTTGAACACCGGCGCACGGAATTGCGCGCCCAGGAAGGCGCTGTTTTCCGGCGTGAACGGGAAATTGTTCCCCACCGTGCCGGGCAATTCGCGGTTCTCCGTGATTTCCGAATTGAGGATGCCAGCGCCGCCGAAGATGGTCCAATTGTCGGTGAGGCGGGCGTTGAAGTCGAACTCGCCGCCGGTGATTTCGTTTTCCTGAACGATCGAGATCACGCGGCTCAGGGAGAATGGAAAGAATTGGAAGAAGTGCGCGTTCTCGACGTTCGTGGAGAACACGGCCGCATTGACCGAGAGGCGATTGTCGAAGCCGGTGAAGTGGCCGCCGATCTCGAAGGATTGCGAGGTTTCTTCCGGGAACGCGTCCTGCACCGTGGTGTCGGTCTTGCCGTCGACATTGATGATCCGCGAGCGGCTGCCGAGCGGATTGAAGCCGCCGGAGCGGAAGCCTTCGCCATAGGTGGCGTAGAGCGTCACCGCGTCGCTGGCTTCGTAGCGCAGCGACACGCGCGGCTGCAGGCGATCGAATTCCGCGGTGCGCGTGGCGCCGAGCGGCGCGATCGTCCCGCCGTCGACGGTGTTGATGTTTTCGCGGTCTTCCGTGTCGTAGCGCAGCGCGCCGGACAGTTCGAGGTTCGGCGTGATGTCGTAGGCGAGCTGGCCGAACACCGCCCACGCGGAATTGTTGTTGTCGCCACCGGTGCCGCTCACGCCGGCTTGGCCGGGGCGCAGGACGGGCGCTTCGCGGATCGTCGTGCCGGTCCCGAAATCGCCAGTCAGCAGCAGGATGTCGCGCTCGAAATCGATGTAATAGCCGCCGAGGATGTAGCGCAGGCGCGCATCTTCATCCGAGGTGAAGCGGATTTCGAACGAGGTGTCGGACTGGTTGCGCTCCTGGTATTGCGCGCCGTCGCGGTCGGTCGGGCCGTAGCCCTCATAGAGCGCAGGATTGGTGAAGAACTCGCTCGGCAGCGGCTGGCCGGGCACCCCGATGAAGGCGCCGAACAGCGCCAGATCGGCCGCGCCTTCGCCGCCCATCGATTCCTCAAGGTCGTTATAGGCGATGAACGACGACAGCACGCCGCCGAACACGTCCCAGTTCAGCCGCGCCGAGGCGCTGACGCGCTCCTGGTCGTTGAACGAGGCGAGGTTGCCGACGAACGGAATGGAGGTGTTGCCGGTGTCGACGCCGCCGGTGAAGCCCGGCGTGCCGGAGAACTGGTTGTTGAAATTGAACGCGTAGCCTTCGACCTTGCCGTAGCCGGCGCTGAAATCGAGCTCGATGTTGGGCGCGACGTCCCAGATGGCGCGGCCGCGCAGCACCAATTCCTCGAACGGATCTTCCTGCGTGCCGCGGGTAATGTTATCGAAATAACCGGCGCGATCGGTGTAGCCGATCGTGGCGCGCGCATAGAGCGTATCCTGCACCACCGGGCCTGAGACATATCCGCCGAGCTTGTATTCCTCGCCTTCGAACTCGTAGCCCGCCTGCACGCGGCCTTCGAATTCGGGGCCGGGGCGCTGCGTGTTGATGGTGATCGCGCCGCCGATGGCGTTGCGCCCATAGATCGAGCCGATCGGGCCCTTGATCACTTCGATCTGCTGGATGTCGATCAGTTCCTGGTTGAAGGCGTTCGGATTGGGCTGCAGCACGCCGTCGACCACATAGGCGAAGGGCGGCTCGGTGTCGCGCGGCTGGATCACGCCGCGGATATGGACCTGGGATTCGCCGACATTCGTCGTCTGGATGAAGGTGACGTTCGGCGTCAGCGCGATGAAATCGGCGGGCCGGTCGATCCCGGCCTCTTCGATCGTGCGGGCGGTGAAGGCGTTCACCGCGAGCGGGGTGTCTTGCAGCGATTCCGCCCGCTGGCGGGCGGTGACGACGATGGTTTCGCCGTCATCGGCCGATTGCGCTGCGGCGGGCGCCGCAAGGCTCAATCCGGCGGCGCCGGCAAGAACGACGGAATTCAAAAGAGCGCGCAGCATGAGTTCCCCTTTTCCGTCTTCATGCCCCGATTCCGGCCGCTTCCCCAAGCGTCAGGCCGGACCCTGCAAGGCAGTCCTTGTATACAATGGGGCGCCGCAGCGCGCGTTTGTCAAAGGAATAGGGCGCGCGCCTTAACGAATTTCGCCGGGCTGTGCTTCGCCGGCGCCGCGGGCCTCTCGGGCGCCTGCGTCGAGGGCGATTGCGCGCCAGGCGGCCAGCACATGGCTGCGCATCACCGACGCCGCCCAGGCCGGATCGCGCGCCTTGAGCGCGGCTACGATCTCCAGATGGTGGCGCGTGGAGCGCACCAGCGCCTCCTCGTCGTAGCGATTGATGGTGCGCAGGCTGAGCGGCAGGTCCATCACCTGCGCCATCATGGATTGCAGGCGCTGGCTGCCCGAGGCCTCGATCAGCAGCCGGTGGAAGCGGGCGTTGAGGTCGCCGATGCGCTCGCGCGATTGCGGCCGCCGCTGCTCGGCCAGGTCGGCCATGGTATCGGCGAGCTCCCGCGCTGTATGCAGATCGATCGCCGCGATGCGCGCCGCCGCCCGCTCCACCGCGCGCGCCTCCAGCACCGCGCGCAGGGAGAAGATGTCCTCCACCTCCTCCAGCGACCAGGAGCGCACCACCGCGCCCAGGCGCGGGCGCATGGCGATGAGCCCCTCGGCGTCGAGCCGGCGGATGGCCTCGCGCACCGGCGTGCGGCTGACCCCGGCGCGCGCGGCGATCTCGATCTCGAGCAGCCGCAGGCCTGCCGGAAAGTCCCCATTGAGGATGCCGGCGCGGATGAAGTCATAGGCGCGCTCGGCGGCGGCGGACATCGGGGCCTCGGCGATCGGCGCGCTTGGTGCGCCATCCATGACATTGTATCAGGGCCGCAGAAGCAAAGCGCAACACGCCGCGTGCGGCGAGGATGGCTGCAGGATCGCATGAGCGGGGCGCTCGCCGACAATTACCAGCCCTTCGACGGCGCGCTCGCCTTCGGGCGCAGGCCGGCGCTGCTGATGATCGATTTCGCGCAGGCCTATTTCGATCCCGCCTGCGGGCTTTATGCGGGGGTGGAGGACGCGCGCGCCTCGGCCTTGCGGCTTCGCGCGGCGGCGCGCCAGGCTAGCGTCCCGCGCATCTTCACCCGTGTCGTCTATCGGCCCGACGGCGCCGATGGCGGCGTGTTCTTCAAGAAAATTCCGCTCCTGCGCCACTTTATTGCTGGCGATCCCATGGGCGATTGGGCCGAAGGGTGCGCGCCGGAGGACGACGAGATCGTGATCGAGAAGCGCTACCCTTCAGCGTTTTTCGGCACGGCTTTGGCGCCGATGCTCACCGCGCTCGCCGTCGATTGCGTGCTGATCGCGGGCTTGAGCACCAGCGGCTGCGTGCGCGCGACCGCGGTCGATGCGTGCTCGCACGGCTTTGCGCCGTTCGTCGTGCGTCAGGCCTGCGGCGATCGCCACCCTGCGCCGCACGAGGCCAATCTGTTCGACATCGCCGCCAAGTACGGCGAAGTGATCGACGAAGCGGCGGCGATCGCGGCGCTTCAGCGCGCCTGATTGCGCCCCTCATTGAGATCTCTGCGAAGGACGCGTTGCCCGCATTCCATCGCCCCGGTCTCGCTGGAAGCGAGAACCGGGGCCCATGTTACATAGGAATACTGAACATGGGCCCCGGATCAGGCTCCGCCTGTCCGGGGCGATGCGGCAAATTGGTGCGTTTCGCAGCGGCCTCTCATTGCATGGCATGGGCGAAGCGGCTAACCGACCGCGCATGGATTTCGCGCGCGCCCGCCATCTCATGGTCGAGACCCAGGTCCGGCCCAATGACGTGACCGATCCCGCGCTGCTGGCCAGCCTGCGCCGCGTCCCGCGCGAGGCGTTCGTGCCGGAGGCGTTGAAAACGCTGGCCTATTCAGAAGCCGAGATCGAGGCCGCGCCGGGGCGCCGGCTGATGCGTCTGCGCGATCTCGGCAAGCTTCTGGCCGCGGCGGCGCCCCAACCTGGCGAGCGCGCGCTCGAGATCGGCGGCGTCACCGGCTATGGCGCGGCCGTCCTGGCGGCGGTCACGGGAAGGGCTGTGGCGCTGGAGCACGATCCTGCGCTGTCGGCCCTGGCGCGCGCCGCCCTTGCGCGGGCGGGCGCCGACGCGGCGACGGTTGCCACCGGGCCGTTGGCGGCGGGCTGGCCGGCGGCTGCGCCCTATGACGTCATCGTGCTGCATGGGGCGTGCGAAATCGTCCCGGCGGGGTGGCTTGAGCAGCTCGCCGAGGGCGGGCGGCTGGCGGCCATCGTGCGCCAGGGCGCGGCGTCCAGCGCGCGCCTCTATGTCAAATCCGGCGGGACCGCGGCCTATCGCGTCGTGTTCGACGCCGCAGCGCCCCTCGCGCCCGGTCTTGCGGCGGCGCCGACCTTCACGTTCTGAACACCCCCGTTAACACTCCTTTATGCCCCGGCGCCGCAACCATGCGGCAAGCCGTGCGTGGAGAATCGGTGCGTAACGCCGTTCCGCCGCCAAAACGGCCGCGTCAAAACCGGCGACTCACGCGATTCAACAGGGCAAGCCATGTCTCAAGCCGCCTCAGCCGAACCCTCGATGGAGGAGATTCTCGCCTCGATCCGGCGCATCATCTCCGAGGAAGAGACGCAGGGCGCAGACGAGCCGCTTGAACTCAGCCAGCCGCTCAGCGAGGCGGAGGAAGAGCGCTACGACGACGGCGCCCACGACGACATTCTCGTTTTCGAGACCGAGCCCGAGCCGGAACCCGCGCCTCCAGCGGCGCCGCCGCGCCGCGAGGCGCCCGTCGCGCCGGCGGCCGCGCCGATGGCCGACACGATCGTTTCGCCGCCCACCATCAGCCAGGCCGCGCACGCGATGAGCCGGCTTGCGGGATCGCTGCGCGTCGCCGACATGCCGGGCCAGACGCTCGAAGGCATGGTGCGCGAGATGCTGAAGCCGATGCTGCGCGAGTGGCTGGACGCCCATTTGCCCGCCATCGTCGAGGCGCGCGTCGAGGCCGAGCTGGAGCGCATCGCGCGCCTCGCGCGGTGACAGGTTCGCGTCGGCGCTCAGCCGCGCTATAGGAAGGCGCCGCCGGCGTGACCGGCGGCGTTTTTCATTCCACGTCGATGATTGAATCCACCTACGACCCCGCCACGATCGAGCCGCGCTGGAGCGAGGCCTGGGAGAAGTCCGGCGCCTTTCGCCCCAAGGCGGACGCCGGCGCGGAGCCCTTCTGCATCGTCATTCCGCCGCCGAACGTCACCGGCACGCTGCATATCGGCCATGCGCTGAACAACACGCTGCAGGACGTGCTCGTCCGTTTCGAGCGGCTGCGCGGCAAAGCCGTGCTCTGGCAGCCGGGGCTCGATCACGCCGGCATCGCCACGCAGATGGTCGTCGAACGGCAATTGGCCAATGAAGGCAATCTCGACCGCCGCGCGATGGGGCGCGACGCCTTCGTCGAACGCGTGTGGCGCTGGAAAGGCGAAAGCGGCGGGCAAATCCTCAATCAGCTGCGCAGGCTGGGCGCCTCGTGCGACTGGTCGCGAGAACGCTTCACCTTGGACGAAGGCCTGTCGGCCGCCGTGCGCAAGGTTTTCGTGCAGCTGCACCGCGAAGGGCTGATCTACAAGGACAAGCGGCTGGTCAATTGGGATCCGCATTTCGAAACCGCGATCTCCGATCTCGAAGTCGTGCCGCAGGAGACCAACGGCCATCTGTGGCGCATCGCCTATCCGCTGGAGGACGGCGCGGGCGAAATTGTCGTCGCGACGACGCGGCCTGAGACGATGCTGGGCGACGTTGCGGTGGCGGTGCATCCCGATGATGAGCGCTACGCCGCACTGGTGGGCAAATCCGTGCGCCTGCCGCTGACGGACCGCACGATCCCGATCATCGCCGACGCCTATGTCGATCCCGAACACGGCACGGGCGCGGTGAAGATCACGCCGGCGCACGATTTCAACGATTTCCAGGTCGGCAAGCGGCACCGGCTCGAGGCGATCGGCGTTTTCACGCTGCGCGGCGCGCTGAACGAGAATGCGCCGAAGCGCTTCCAGGGCCTGGATCGTTTCGTCGCGCGTGAAAAGGTTTTGCAGGCGTTGGAGGAGGCGGGTCTGCGCCGCGGCGAAGAGGCGATCCGCCACGCCGTGCCGCACGGCGACCGCTCCGGCGTGGTCATCGAGCCGATGCTCACCGATCAATGGTATGTCGATGCGCCGACGCTGGCGAAGCGCGGGATCGCGGCGGTCGAGCAGGGCGAAACGACGTTTCATCCCAGGAATTGGGAGAAGGTCTATTTCGAATGGATGCGCAACATCGAGCCCTGGTGCGTGTCGCGCCAGCTCTGGTGGGGCCATCGCATTCCGGCATGGTACGACGCGGACGGAAATGTTTACGTCGAGGAGAATGAAACCGCCGCCAAGGACGCCGCACGAAAGAAGCATGGCCTCAAGGCGAAAGCGGAGATCGCGCTGACCCAGGACGAGGACGTCCTCGACACCTGGTTCTCCTCCGGCCTGTGGCCCTTCTCCACGCTCGGCTGGCCCGATCAGACGCCGGAGCTGAAGCGCTTTTATCCCACAAGCGCCCTCGTCACCGCGCATGACATCATCTTTTTCTGGGTGGCGCGGATGATGATGATGGGTCTGCACGTGATGCAGCAGATCCCGTTCCGCGACGTCTATATCCACGCCCTCGTCCGCGACGAGAAGGGCGCGAAAATGTCGAAATCCAAGGGGAACGTGATGGATCCCCTGGGCCTGATCGACAAATACGGCGCCGATGCGCTGCGCTTCACGCTCGCCGCGATGGCCGCGCAAGGGCGCGACATCAAGCTCAGCGAAAACCGCATCGAAGGCTACCGCAATTTCGCGACCAAGCTGTGGACCGCCGCGCGCTTCGCGCAGATGAACGAGTGCGCGGTGTGGGACAAGTTCGATCCCGCCACGCCGAAGGTCGCGGTCAATCGCTGGATCGTGGGCGAGGTCGCCAAGACGGCCGCCGCCGTCACGCGCGAACTGGAGCAATACCGCTTCAACGAGGCCGCAGGCGCGCTCTATCGCTTCGTCTGGAACGTCTATTGCGATTGGTATCTCGAATTCATCAAGCCGCTGCTGGCGGGCGAGGATGAAGCCGCCAAGCTCGAAACCCGGCGCACAGCCGCCTGGGCGCTCGATCAGGCGCTGATCCTGTTGCATCCCTTCATGCCGTTCATCACCGAGGAATTGTGGGCGCGGCTCGGTGAATTCGGCGCCAAGCGCGACCGCATGCTGATCATGGAATCCTGGCCGTCGCTTGATGCGGCGCTGGTCGACGATGCGGCGGCGGCTGAGATCGATTGGATGATCGCGCTGATCTCGGAAACGCGCGCGACGCGGGCGGAGTTGAACGTGCCGCCAAGCGCGCGCATTCCGCTCTTGCTCATCGGGGCCGACGACGCGACCTGCGCGCGCCTCGAGCGCTATCAGGATCTGATCGATCGCCTGGCGCGGCTGGACTATTCCACCAGCGCCGATGTTGCGCCGCATGGCGCGGTGACGTTCGTTCTCGACGACGCCACCGTCGCCTTGCCGCTCGACGGCATCGTGGATTTCAAGGCCGAAGCCGCGCGTCTGGAGAAGGAAATCGCGCGCCATGACGCGGAGGCCGCCAAGATCGACGCCAAGCTCGGCAATCTCGATTTCGTGCGCAAGGCGCCGGAGGAGGTCGTGGAAGAGAACCGCGAGCGGCTCAACGACGCCCGCAGCGCCGCCGCAAAGCTGCGCGCCGCGCTCTCGCGGCTGAACGTGGCGCCATGACGAGAATTTTCGTCACCGGCGCGTCGGGCTTCGTGGGCGGGGCAGCGGCGCGCGCGTTTGTTCGCGACGGTTTCACGGTGCGGGCGATGTCGCGCTCGGATCGTTCCGACGCGATCATACGCGAGACCGGCGCCCAGCCGGTGCGCTGCGATCTCGAGGATGTCTCTCCCGCCCATATCGGCGATGCGGAGATCGTGCTGCATTGCGCGGCGTTCGTCGAGGCGTGGGGGCCGCGCGATGCGTGGCGGCGCTTCAATGTCGAGGGTGCGCGGCGCATGCTGGAGGCCGCGCGCGCGGCGGGCGTGCGCCGCTTCATTCATATCGGCACCGAGGCGGCGCTGCTGAAAGGGCAGCATCTGCGCCATGTCGATGAGACGTATCCGCTCGCGCCCAACTCGCCCTATCCCTATTCCGCCACCAAGGCGCAGGCGGAAATGCTGGTGCGCGCCGCCAACGCGCCCGGCTTCGAGACGCTAATCTTGCGCCCGCGTTTCATCTGGGGACCGGGCGATCTGACTTTATTGCCGATGATCGAAACCATGGCGGCGTCGGGCCAATGGAGCTGGATCGATCACGGGAAGGCCGTCACCTCCACCACGCATATCGACAATCTCGTCGCAGCGATCGGCTGCGCGCTTACGCGCGGCGGCGGCGGCGAGGCGTATTTTGTGCTCGACGACGGCGCGCGCAGCATGCGCGAGATGATCTCCGGCATGGCGGCCTCGCGCGGCCTCACGCTGGCGGACCGCAACACCCCGTCGTGGGCCGCCGATGCGGTCGCTGCGATCAGCGCCGGCGCGTGGCGTGCGTTCAACCTGAAGGGCGCGCCGCCGCTGACGCCGTTCGCCGCAATGGTCATGTCGCGTGATTGCATCCTCGACGATTCCAAGGCGCGGCGCGACCTGGACTATCGCCCTGTCGTCAGCGTCGAAGACGGATTGAAGGCGCTTGCCGCGGCATGAGACCCGCGCAGAACGGATGGACAATATGACCCGCTGGGACAAATCGAAACTGCCGTCGCGCCACACCACGATGGGGCCCGAACGCGCGCCGCACCGCTCCTATTATTACGCCATGGGCCTCGGCACCAAGGAGATCCAACAGCCTTTCGTTGGCGTCGCGTCGTGCTGGAACGAGGCGGCGCCGTGCAACACCGCGCTGATGCGCCAGGCGCATGTGGTGTCTGAAGGGGTCAAGGCCGCCGGCGCCACGCCGCGCGAGTTCTGCACCATCACCGTCACCGACGGCATCGCCATGGGCCACGAAGGCATGCGCTCCTCCCTGGTGTCGCGCGAGGTGATCGCCGATTCCGTCGAGCTGACGATGCGCGGCCATTGCTATGACGCGCTTGTCGGCGTCGCCGGCTGCGACAAGAGCCTGCCGGGCATGATGATGGCGATGCTGCGCCTCAATGTGCCGAGCGTGTTTCTCTATGGCGGTTCGATCCTGCCGGGCCTTTGGCGCGGGCGCGAAGTGAACGTGCGCGACCTGTTCGAAGGCGTGGGCTCGCACGCCGCCGGCAAAATGAGCCTCGACGATCTGTGCGATCTCGAGAAGCACGCCTGCCCGGGCGACGGCGCGTGCGGGGGCCAATACACCGCCAACACGATGGCGTGCGTCTCCGAAGCGATCGGCCTTGCGCTGCCTTTGTCCTCGGCGCTGCCTGCGCCGTACGAGAGCCGCGACGCCTATGCCCGCGCCAGCGGCGAGGCGGTCGTTGCGCTTCTGGAGAAAAACCTCCGCCCGCGCGACATCTGCACCCGCGAAGCGTTCGAGAACGCCGCGGTGGTGATCGCCGCCACCGGCGGATCGACCAATGGCGGCCTGCATCTGCCGGCTATGGCGCATGAAGCGGGCGTGCGCTTCACGCTGGAGGATGTGGCGCGCGCGTTCAAGAAAACCCCGTGGCTGTGCGATCTTCAGCCCGGCGGCAAATATGTCGCAAAGCATATGGGCGAGGCGGGCGGCGTGCCGGCGCTTCTGCGCGTGCTGCTCGATGCGGGGTTGCTGCACGGCGACGTGATGACCGTGACGGGCAAAACGCTGCGGGAAAATCTCGAGGGCGTCGCCTGGCGCGCGGATCAGGACGTGATCCGCCCGTTCGACAAGCCGCTCTCCAGCGATGGCGGCGTCGTGGGCCTCTGGGGCTCGCTCGCGCCGGACGGCGCCATCGTGAAGATTGCGGGATTGGAGAATATTCGCTTCCGCGGCCCCGCGCGCGTGTTCGACGGCGAGGAGGCCTGCTTCGACGCCGTCACGCATGGCCGCTTCAAGGAGGGCGAGGTGCTCGTCATCCGCTATGAGGGCCCGCGCGGCGGGCCGGGCATGCGCGAAATGCTGTCGACCACCGCCGCGCTCTACGGCCAAGGCATGGGCGACAAGGTGGCGCTGATCACCGACGGCCGCTTCTCCGGCGCCACGCGCGGCTTCTGCATCGGCCATGTCGGGCCGGAAGCGCAATTGGGCGGGCCGATCGCGCTGGTGAAGGACGGCGACATCATCGCCATCGACGCCGGCAGCGGTCGCATCGATCTTGAGGTGAGCGAAGCCGAACTCGCAGAGCGCAAGAAAAACTGGGCGCCGCGCGAGACCAATTACGCCTCCGGCGCGCTGTGGAAATACGCCCAAGGCGTGGGGCCGGCCCATCTCGGGGCGGTGACGCATCCCGGCGCCGCGTTCGAAAAACACGTCTATGCGGATATCTGACCATGCCCGGCCAAGCCTATGATGTCATGACCGCGTTCTGGACCGTCCAGAACGACCGCGACTATTCCAAGCTCGTCGATCTGTTCGCTGATGACGCAACAATCGTCGATCCGATCTATGGCGTGTTCGAGGGGAAAGCCGCCATTCAACGCTTCATGGCGCTGATGGTGGAGGAGATGGGCAAGCGCAACATCAGCTTTGATCTGGTCGAATTGCGCGGCGATCATGAAACGGCGTGGGCGCTGTGGCGCGCCAATCTGCCCGGCGGCGTGCGCACGGGCTGCGGGCTCTATCGCGTGCGCGACGGCAAGATCGTGTTCTATCGCGATTTCATGGATCCGCCGGCTGCCGGCTGAGGATGCCCACGCTCGAAAGCCTTGGCGCGTTCCTGGCGGCGTCGCTGCTGATGGAGCTGACGCCAGGTCCGAACATGGGCTATCTGGCCATTCTGTCGATGCAGTCCGGCAGGCAGGCGGGCGTGCGCGCTGTCGCCGGCGTCACGGCGGGCTTATGCGCGATCCTCGTCGCTTCCGCGTTCGGCGTCGCCGAGATCGCGGCGCGCCAGCCGATCGTGCTGCACGCGCTGCGCTGGGCGGGCTGCGCCTACATGCTGTGGCTGGCCTGGGATTGCTGGCGCGACGCGGATGCGAAAGCCGAAGAGGCCATCGATCCGCAGGCGCCATTTGTGCGCGGCTTCATCGCCAACGTGCTGAACCCGAAGGCGGCGCTTCTCTATGTGGCGCTGACGCCGAGCTTCATCAGGCCGGACGGGGCGCCCTATTGGGCGCAGACTTTGATCCTGGGATCATTGCACATTGCAGTCAGCATCGTCGTGCATCTCGCGACCGTCCTCGCCGCCGCGCGCGTCGGCGCGGTCGTGCTTGGGCCGCAGGCGAGCGCGCGTGAACGCTTCACGCGGCGCGGCTTCGCGCTGGCGCTCGCGGCGATCGCGGTGTGGCTGTTCTTCGCGGCGCGGCCGCCGGCGACGTGATCAGATGATCTGCTTCTCCTCGCCCCACCACAGCGGCGAGCGGGACAGATCGATGAAGCGCTTCTCGTCTTCCAGAAGCATCCGCCCCGCCTCGCGCGCGGCGGGATCGTTTGCGGTTGCGGCCAAATCCTCGAACCCGTCCCACCACAATTGCGCGACGCCGTCATATTGCTCAGGGCCGTTGCGGGTCGCGCGGATATCGGCGGAGAGGGCGGGCGCGGCGGAATGCATCTGCACATAGCGACGGATGCGCAGCACGTCCTTCACGCTCGCCACGAGCGGGCCGTGCGTGTTCAGCCAATAATCCTGGAACGACTCTCGCGTGAGATGCGGCAGGCGCACGAGGCAGAAGGTGAGCTTCAGCATGGGGCCTCACAAGGCGAAGGTCGCGATCACGGGAACATGATCGCTGGGCTTGTCCATCGCGCGCGCATCCTTGTGGATGGCGACGCCGGCGAGCGCGTCGGCCGCCTGCGGCGACACCACGATATGATCGATGCGGATGCCGTGATTGCGCCGCCAGGCGCCGGCCTGATAATCCCAGAACGTGTATTGGCCTGCGCGCGCGTCGGCCTGCATGAAGGCGTCCTCCAAGCCCAGATGCAACAGCGTGCGATAGCCGTCGCGCGCCTCCTGCGAGATCAGCGCGTCGCCGGCCCAGGAGGGCGCGTCGTCGGCGTCGCCGTCGCGCGGGATGACGTTGTAGTCGCCGGCGAGCGCGAGGGGTTCTTCGAAAGCCAATAGCTCGCGCGCGTGCGCGGCGAGACGCGCCATCCAGCGCTGCTTGTAGGCGAATTTGTCGGTGTCGATCGGGTTGCCGTTGGGCGCGTAAAGCGAGGCTGCGCGGACGACGCCGTCGGGACGCTCGATCACGGCTTCGAGATAGCGCGCCTGGTCGTCGCCGTCGTCGCCTGGAAGGCCGCGGCGCACATCGCTCATGCGCCAGCGCGACAGAAGCGCCACGCCATTATAGCTCTTCTGCCCAAACGTCTCGACCGCATAGCCCAAAGCCTCGATTTCGAGTCTTGGAAACTTTATGTCCTCGCATTTGATCTCTTGAAGACACACGACATCTGCGTCGATCTGCTTGAGCACTTCGAGGGCGGTGGGCAATCGCGCCAGGATTGAATTGACA
Source organism: Hyphomonadaceae bacterium (assembly GCA_033764725.1). Lineage (GTDB taxonomy): Bacteria > Pseudomonadota > Alphaproteobacteria > Caulobacterales > Aquidulcibacteraceae > RI-43. Next base: position 71,909 of record JANRIR010000040.1, on the reverse strand, counting down.
TTCCACGTGGCGATTTTGAACGCCATGGCGACCTCGCGAATGCAGCGCTGTCGCAGAAAGAGCGCAGCCCACAGAAGACCTATGCTCGGCTGACTTCGCGGGCCTTGCAAGACAAGACCGGTGCGGCGGCCTGTGCTAGGAAAGACGCATGTGGGCGCCGCTCCTTGCATTCTCGCTGTTCAACCTCGCCGCCGCGGCCGCGTGCGTTGCTGCGGCGTTCCGGCTTCTGCAGCCGGAGGAGCGGGCGGCCTGGCGCTCGCGGCGGCTGCTGGCGATCGCTGCGGTCCTGACCTGGAGCTTCCCGCCGGCCGCGCTGGCGGCCACGGCGTGGGCGTGGAGCGCCGGCGGCGCGCACGCGACCTTGATCGCGCTTGCTCCCCTGGGCTGGCTCATCGCGATGGGCGTCATCTTCGCCATCGTCGACGTCGCCGAAGACGGCGTGCTTGATTTCGGCCGCCGAAAACCATGAATTTGCGCCTTCCTGCAATGATCGTCGGCACGGCGGCGTGCCTGGCGCCGATCGTGATCGCGCCGGATCTGGTGGCGTCGAATGTGCTGCAGGCCGTATCGCTGGCCGAGCTTGAGCCGCGCTCGCTCGACTCGATCCTGACCGCAGCCTATGTGCTCGCCGCTGCGCTGTTGCCTGCGATCTGCGTGATCAGCCTGGCGCGCGGCTGGCTCGCTTACATCTGGGGCCCGCGCGACCGCGCTGTGCGTCGGCTTTATTTCTGGCCGCTGGTGGGGCTTGTGGTCGCCGCGATCCTGTTCTCCGCGCAATACGTCTCTGCGCGGCTCTAGAACCCCCGAAACGACGTGAATTCCTCCACCGCGGCGCGGTCGGTGCGTAGTTTGTTGACCGGCGCGTCATCGTCGGCGTAGCCGAGCGCCATGCCACAATAGACCATTTCGGTTTCCGGCAATTGAAAATGCGCCTTCAGCGAGTCGCGCGCGAGCGCCCAATACTCCTGCATGCAGGACGACACGCCGCGCTCGATCGCGGCGAGCGCGACCGATTGCATGAACATGCCCATATGCGCCCACTGGCCATGGCCCATGCGCTTGTCGATGATGAAGAACAGGCCCACCGGCGCGCCGAAGAATTCCGCGTTGCGGGCGAACCAGGCCATGCGCGCGAACTTGTCCTCGCGCGGGATGCCGATAAGGCCGTACATGTCCTCGCCGACCTTGAAGCGCCAGGATTTGTGCGGCTCCCAGAGATTGTCGGGATAGACCGGACGGTCGCCGAATTCGCCGCGCGGATTGCTCTGCATCACGCCCTTGAGGATGTCGATGACGGCCTGGCGTTCATCTCCCGCCACCGCGATCACTTTCCAAGGCTGCACATTGCCGCCCGAGGGCGCCCAGCGCGCCGCATCGAGGACCTCGCGCACCAGCGTCTGGGGCAGGGGATCGGGCTTGTAGGCGCGGATCGAGGTGCGGCGGTAGATGGCTTCGGTCGGCGTCATGATCATCCCTGGGGCAAAGGCGCCGGCAGGCCCGGCTTGGCCTTGAAGCGCTTCACCAGCGCGCGGCCCTGGTTTTGGCCGGCCCGAATGTCGCGCGCAAGCATCAGGCGGGCCAGCGCCCGGGCGTCGCGCGCGGCGTCGGAATCGGCGCCGAGGGCCGCCGCTGCGTAAAGCCAGCCGAGCGCTTCCGCGCGCGCCGGCGTCCTGGCGAGCAGGCGGCCGAGCAGGGCCATCGCGTCCGGCTCGCCGGCCTCTGCGGCGCGGCGGGCCCAGGCGATGCGTTGGGCGGGATCGTCGGCGTGCGCGGCGAGCTGCGCCATTGCAGGCGGGTAGCCCTGCTGGGCGGCCTGGGTCAGCAGCGCGCGGGCGGCTTCCCTGTCCTCCGCGCCAAGCGCGGCGGCCAGCGCGGTCTGGGCGTCGGGCTGACCGCTCGAAGCGGCGCGGCGGAACAGGGCGAGGGCCTCGGTCGGGCTGCGCGGCGCGCCGCGGCCGGCCCACAGCAAAAGCCCAAGGCCCAGGCAGGCGCTCGGGTCGCCCTGCTCGGCGAGCGGGGCGAAGGCGCGGCGGGCGGCGTCCCACCGGTGGGCGCGCAGCGCGTCCCAGCCGGCGCCGCGGCGCTCGCCGTCACGCATCATACCGAGAAGGAGACGCCGCAGCCGCAGCTGGTGCGGGCGTTCGGATTGCGCACCTTGAAGGCCGCGCCGAGCAATTCCTCGACCCAATCGACCTCCGAGCCCTCCAGAAACGGAACCGAGACCGGATCGACGAACAGGCGCGCCCCGTCCCGCTCGATCACCAGGTCGTCGGCCGCCGGGGCGGGGGCCACGTCGATCTGGTACTGGAACCCCGAACAGCCCCCGCCCTCGACGGCGACCCGCAGGCCCGCGCCGGCGGGCTCCTGCGCCACCACGGCCTTGATTTGGGCTGCGGCGGCGGCGGACAGCGTGACGGGCTCGGTCATGGGCATGTGATCCGGTGTGCTCTGGACATGAGGGTATATAGTGGCCGTCAGGACGGCTTGGGAGAAGCGTGTGGCGGATGCGGCGGGAAAGCGGGGCGCGGGCGCCGCCCAGGGTCTTGCGCCTTACGCCACGGACTGGCGACGCACGCGCGGCCGGCTCCACCCCGAGCCCGCCTCGGCCACGCGCACGCCGTTCGAGCGCGACCGCGACCGCATCGTTCACGCCAGCGCCTTCCGCCGCCTCAAAGGCAAAACGCAAGTGTTCGTGGCCCATGAGGGCGACCATTACCGCACGCGGCTGACGCATTCCCTCGAAGTCGCCCAGATCGCGCGCGCCGTGGCCAAGCAGCTCGCCCTCGACACCGATCTCGCCGAAGCCTGCGCGCTCGCCCACGATATCGGCCATCCACCCTTCGGCCATACCGGCGAAGACGTGCTCGACGAATGCATGCAGCCCTTCGGCGGTTTCGACCACAACGCCCAGACGCTGCGCGCGCTGACCAAGCTCGAGCGAAAGTATCCCCGCTTCGACGGCCTCAATCTCTCCTGGGAGACGCTGGAAGGCGTGGTCAAGCACAATGGCCCGCTGGTCTCCGATCGCGGGCGGCTCGCGGCGTTGCCGGCCGCCATCCAGGAATATGACGCCACGCACGATCTCGATCTCGCGACCTGGCCGGGGCTTGAGGCGCAAGTGGCCGCCCACGCCGACGACATCGCCTACAACAATCACGACATCGACGACGGCCTGCGCGCAGGGCTGTTCACGCTCGACGAATTGCGCGCCGAAACGCCGATGGCCGCGCGCGTGGCCGATGCGGTCGAGCGGGATTATCCCGGTCTCGAAACGCCGCGGAAAATCGCCGAGATCATTCGCCGGCTGATCGGGGAATGGGTCGATGATCTCGTCACCGAATCGCGCGCGCGTCTCGCCGCCGCCAAGCCCGCTTCCGCGGAGGACGTGCGCGCGGCGGGGCGCCCGCTGATCGGCTTCTCCGAGGCGATGCGCGCGCAGGAAGCGCCGCTGCGCCGCTTTCTCATGGCGCGCATGTATCGTCACTGGAAAGTGAACCGGCGGCGCAGCCACGCCAAGCGCATCGTGCGCGATCTGTTCACCGTGTTCCTCGACGAACCCGGCACGCTGCCGGCGGATTGGCATGTCGTGGGCGACGATCCCGGCGGCCTGCGCACGGCGCGGCGCATCTGCGACTACATCGCCGGCATGACCGACGATTACGCCATTGAAGAGCACCGCCGGATTTTCGCGCCGTACCGCACCAGCTGAGGGCGCGGCGCAACAAACGATCCCGGCGACGCCGACGCCCCGGTCTCGCTGGAAGGGACCCAAGCGAAACAAGTTAAAGCGCTCCATCGCCCCGGACAGGCGGAGCCTGATCCGGGGCCCAAGTTCAATCACCCTTGAAAACATGGGCCCCGGCTCTCGCTTCCAGCGAGACCGGGGCGATGGTGATGTTCAATGTCTTCCGCGGAGGTCTTCAGTCGAAGCCGTGCCCGCAGTTTCGCGCGCCGGTAACCTTTTCAGAAACCGGAGGTGGTAGCCTCAAGCGTCGCGATGATTCTTCGCGGGAGCGTGCATGAGCCGGTTCGATCGCCCAGTCTATGCGCCGCCGCCGCTGCGCGCGGCGCGCGGCGTGCGTCTCGACATCGAAGATACGCCGCGCCGGCAGCCGATCCTGCTCATCCTGTCGGGCGTGATCGTCACCGCGTTCGCCGCCATCGTGTGGAACGTCTATGGCGGATTCAGCGCCGGGCCGCCGCGAATCGCGCCGGAGAATTCGTCCTACAAGTCCGCGCCCTCGGCGGCGACGCTGGAAGCGGAATCCGCCGTAGCGGAATCGCTCTACGACACGCTGGAAGGCCGTGACGAGGATCAAGCCGTGCGGCTTCGTCCCGCCGACGAGGCGCCGCTGCCGGACGATTTCGCCGCCGCCGACGCAGCGGCGACGGCCGATCCCGTGTTCGCGCGCGACGGCGCTTATGTGGCGCAGATCGCGGCGCTGCGCACGCAGGACTCGGTGCAGCCGCTGTGGTCGCGCCTGAGCGCGCGCGATCCCGCGCTTTTCGCCGACGCCAGCCTCGACGTGCAGCACGCCGATCTCGGCCAGCAGGGGATCTATTGGCGCGTGCGCGCCGGCGCTTTCGCCGATCGCGCCAACGCCGAAGCGTTCTGCAGCCGCGTGCGCGCGCTCGGGCAGGATTGCATCGCTGTGCGCCGGTGAGGCGGCCCGGTTTCCAGCCGCCCGCTTGATCTTTATGGTGCGCCCATGAGCATCGCCGCCTGCGCCCTCGGCGTTCGCCAGCCGAAGATCGACGACGCGCTGCGCGGCCTTCTGCACGCGGCGCAGCCTTGGGCGCTGATCCTGTTTCGCGAAGCCTGCGTCGATCGCGGCCAGGTCAAGGCGCTGTGCGCCGATCTGCGCGCGGCGCTCGGGCGCGATGCGATCGTCTTCATCGACCAGGAGGGCGGGCGCGTGGCGCGCCTGCGCCCGCCCGATTGGCCGCTCTGGCCCGCGGCGAGGGCGTATGGCGATCTTTATGCGCGCGATGCGGACCTGGGACTCGAGGCTGCGATGCTCGGCCATCGCCTGATTGCGCATGAACTGAAGGCGATCGGCGTCGATGGCGATTTCGCGCCGGTGTGCGATACGCCGATCGACGGGGCCGATCCGATCATCGGCGACCGCGCCTTTTCGCGCGACCCCGAGGCCATCGCCGCGCTGGCGCGCGCAGCGCTTGCAGGCCTGCGCGCCGGCGGCGTGGCGGGTTGCATCAAACACATGCCGGGCCATGGCCGGGCCGAGGCCGATAGCCACAAGGCGCTGCCGCGTGTCGCTGCCGGCTTGAACGAACTCGGCGCGGATTTTGCGCCGTTCCGCGCGCTCGCCGACGCCGAAATCGGCATGACGGCGCACATCGTGTTCGAGGCGCTCGACCGCGAAAACCCCGCCACGCAATCGCACCGCGTCATCCAGGACGTGATCCGCGGCGATCTGGGCTTCAAGGGCCTGCTCGTCAGCGACGATCTCGACATGCACGCCTTGAGCGGCCCGCTGCGCATGCGCGCGGAAAAAAGCATCGCCGCAGGCTGCGATGTGGTGCTGCAATGTTCGGGCGTCGTGACCGAGATGGCGGAAGCCGCAAGCGGCGCGCCGCCCTTGGCCGGTGAAAGCCTGGCGCGCGCGCGCGCCGCCGAAGCCGTCGCCAAGAGCGCGGCGCAGGATTTCGACGCCGCCGCCGGCTGGTGGCGGCTGCGCCGGCTTCTCGGCCCAAGCGTGAGGGCGCCGGCATGAGCGAGGCGGATGTTTTCGAGATCGACATCGCCGCAGCGCTGGAGGCCGACGCACACGAGGCGCTCGTGCTTGCACTCGATGGCTTCGAAGGGCCGCTGCATCTGCTGTTGGAGTTGGCGCGCGCACGCAAGGTCGACATCACGCGCCTGTCGGTGGCGGAACTGGCCGATCAATACCTCGCCTTCATCGCGCGCCTGCAGGCCAGCCGCATCGATCTTGCGGCCGATTATCTCGTGATGGCGGCCTGGCTCGCCTATCTCAAGTCGCGGCTGTTGTTGCCGAAACCGCAAACCATCACGGACGAACCGTCGCCGGAGGAGATGGAGGCGGCGCTGAAGCTCAAGCTGCAGCGCCTTGCAGCGGCGCGCGCGGCGGTGGCGAAACTGTGGGCGTTGCCGCAGCTCGATCGCGATGTTTTCCTGTTCGGCGAACCAAAAGCCATCGACGTGCTGAAGCGTCCGGCCTGGACGTCCGATCTCAACGATCTGTTGCGCGCCTATTGCGTGCAGCGCGTCAAGCATGTGCGGCGCACCCATAAGCTTGCGCCGCGCCGGGCCTATCCCTTGAGCGAAGCGCGTCAGCGGCTGGAGCGGCTGTTGCGCCAGATGCCGGACTGGCGCGCGCTCGATCAGCTTGCGCCGCAGCCCGCGAGCGGACCTGCTGCGCCGCCGCGCGAGTCCTATCTCGCCAGTCTCTTCGGCGCAGCCCTCGAACTCGCGCGCGAGGGCCACATGGAGATGCGCCAGACGGAGGCGTTCGCGCCGCTATTCCTGCGCGCCCGCGCCGAAGAGCCCGCGTCATGACCAAGCCGCCCGATCATCCCGTCCAGGCGGAAGCCTTTCGCCGCATAGAGCAGGCCTTCCGCGACCATCCCGCCGCATCCGAGGCGCCGGCGGGGGAGCCCTCGCCGCAGGCGCTGCGCGCCGCCGAGGCGCTGATCTTCGCCGCCGGCCAGGCGGTGCCGGCTGCGGCGCTGGCCGAGAAGCTCGGCCCGGAGGTCGACGTCGCGCGCGTGCTGATGACGCTGAAACAGCTCTATGCCGGGCGCGGGGTGGAGCTGGTCGAGGCGGGCGGGGGCTGGCGCTTCCAGACCGCGCCGGACCTCGCGGGCCTTTTCGTGGACCGCAAAGAGCAGCCCAAGAAGCTGCCCAAGGCGGCGCTGGAGACCCTCGCCGTCATCGCCTATCACCAGCCCGTGACGCGCGCGGAGATCGAGGACATCCGCGGCGTGACGCTGTCGAAGGGCTCGCTCGATCTGCTGCTCGAACTGGGCTGGGTGCGCCCGCGCGGGCGCCGCCGGACGCCCGGCCGGCCGCTCACGTTCGGCACGACGGACGCATTCTTGGCGCAGTTTGGGCTTAGCGCGCTTGACGCGTTGCCGGGCAAGGACGATCTCAAGGCCCTGGGCCTGTTGGACCCGCGCGCGGCCGCCCAGATCGAGGTGCCGCGCCCGGACCAATCCGCCCCGGACGAAGATCCGCTGTCCCCTGACGACGACGGGACGGCCTTCTTCATCGACCACTTGGACGAACGCGGCGCGGATTGAGCGCGTTCTAGGAGAGATTTCCCATGCACATGCCTGGGCTTGTTCCGCTGATCATCGTGCTGGTGCTGGCGTTTCTGCTGTTCGGACGACCGGGCCGGCTGTCGGGCCTCATGGAGGACCTCGGCAAAGGCATCCGCGGCTTCCGCAAGGGTCTGGACGACGGCGCCAAGCCCGACGCCGCGCCGCCGCCGGCCCAGGTCCGCGACCAATCGTCCGACCGCACAGGCTCGTGACGAAAAGGGTGCGGCGTCATGCTGCCGAGCCTGGGCTTCCAGGAAATCCTGCTTCTGGGCGTGCTGGCGCTGGTCGTGGTGGGCCCGAAGGACTTGCCGCTGATGCTGCGCAAGCTCGGCCGCTGGACGGCCAAGCTGCGCGCCATGGCGCAGGAATTCCGCACCGGCTTCGATGAGCTCGCCCGCCAGGCCGAGCTCGACGAATTGAAGCGCGAGGTCGAGGCGCTGCGCCGCAACCAGACGCTCACCGACCTGCAGACCGACATCGCCCGCGCGACGACCTTGCCGCCCTACACGCCGCCGACCCCCGAGACGCCCCCGCTGTTGGAAGCCCCCGCGCCCGAGCCGGCGGTGGAGCCCGACCCGGCGCCGGCGCGCGCGGCGGGCGCAGCTCCATGACGCAAGCCGCCCATGGCGAAGAGGACGAGGTCGAGGCCTCGCGCGCGCCGCTGCTCGATCATTTGAGCGAATTGCGCACGCGCCTGATGTGGGCGCTGGGGTCGCTGGTGGTCGCGGCAGCCCTGTGCTTCACGGTGTCGAAGCCGATCTTCGAGTTCCTCGTCGAGCCGTTCATCACCGCCATTCGCGTCGTGCATCCCGATCAGGCGGGCCAGGCGGTGCAATTGGTCAACACGCACGCCTTCGGCTTCTTCTTCGTGCAGCTGCAGGTCGCTTTGTTCGCCGGGATAATCCTAGCGTTTCCGATGCTGGCCTATCAGGCCTACGCCTTCGTCGCGCCCGGGCTCTACAAGCGCGAGCGCGCGGCGGTCGCGCCGTTCCTGATCGCTGCGCCGATCATGTTCCTGTTGGGCGCAGCGTTCGTGTTCTATGTCGCGATGCCGTTCGCGCTCGAATTCGCGTTGAAGCAGGAGATCACCGAGGGTCCCATCCAGGTGCGCTATCTGCCGAAGGTGGATGAATATCTCGCGCTGGTGACGACGCTCGTGCTCGCCTTCGGGCTGTGCTTTCAGATGCCGGTGGTGTTGACGCTGTTGGCGCGCGTCGGCGTGGTCGGCGCATCGCTCCTGCGCAAGGGCCGGCGCTACGCGATCGTGGGGATCGCGGCGTTCTCCGCGATGGTCACGCCGCCGGACGTGATCTCCATGACGCTGATGGCCGTGCCGATGTACGCACTCTATGAGATTTCGATCTGGCTGGTTTTGCTGATCGAGAAGGCGCGGCTCAAGCGCGAGGCGTCCGAAGCGAAACTCGCGGCGGCGGAATGATCGCTCGGCCCTCGCGCAGGCGAGGGCCCATCCCCGGTCGCAGAGAACCCGTCAGGAACAGAGTCCTTGCATAGCGATGGGCCCTCGCCTACGCGAGGGCCGAGCAGAGACGAAGCATGCACGACATCAAAGTCATACGCGACAATCCGGCCGCGTTCGACGCCGGCCTCGCGCGGCGCGGGCTCGAACCGCAAGCGGCGGATATCCTGCGCCATGACGCGGCCTGGCGCGAAGCGACCGCCGCCAAACAGGAGGCCGAAGCCAAGCGCAACGCGGCCTCCAAACAGATCAACGCCGCGAAAGCCGCGAAAGACGAAGCCCGCGCGCAGGCGCTGATGGCGGATGTGGCCGCGTTGAAAGAGCAGATCGAACGCGCCGGCGCAGAGGAAGCGGCGGCTGAAAAAGCGCGCAACGATATCCTTGCGGCCTTGCCGAACATTCCAGCGCACGATGTTCCAGACGGCGCCGACGAAACCGCCAATCGCATCGAGAAAACCTGGGACCCGCCCGCGCCGCCGCCGGGCAAGCTGTTGAATGCGCCGAAGGACCACGTCGCGCTCGGCGAAGCCCTGGGCCTGATGGATTTCGAATCCGCCGCCCGCATCTCCGGCGCGCGCTTCGTCGTCCTGAAAGGCGCGCTGGCGCGGATGGAGCGCGCGCTCGCCGCCTTCATGGTCGACGTGCACACGCAGGAGAAAGGCTATCAGGAAGTCGCGCCGCCGCTGCTCGTGCGCGACGACGCGGCGTTTGGCACGGGGCAATTGCCGAAGTTCAAGGAGGATTTGTTTTCCACAGTCGATAAGATCGACATGGATCAAGCGCTAGCCGATCTTGAAGGGTTGATCAGAGTTGCCGAACTGGGCATCGGCGAGCGTGAAATAAACTCGGTGGAGAAAGCGAAAAAGACGGGGCTAACTCGATTTTTGAGAGGTGACTACAAGCGAAGTTTCTGGCTCACCCCCACCGCCGAAGTCTCAGTCACCAATCTCGTGCGCGAGCAAATCCTCGATGAAGCCGCGCTGCCCATCCGCATGACGGCCGACACGCCGTGCTTCCGGTCCGAAGCCGGCAGTGCGGGGCGCGACACGCGCGGGATGATCCGCATGCACCAGTTCCGCAAGGTGGAGCTGGTGTCGATCACCACGCCCGAGCACTCGGAAGACGAACACGAGCGCATGACGCGATGCGCGGAAGACATCCTCGAACGCCTCGGCCTGCCCTATCGCCGCATGCTGCTCTGCGCCGGCGACATGGGGTTCTCGGCGAAGAAGACCTTTGACCTCGAAGTCTGGCTGCCGTCGCAGAACACCTATCGCGAAATCTCCTCCTGCTCGAATTGCGGGGATTTCCAGGCGCGGCGCATGCAGGCGCGCTTCAAGCGCGACGGCAAAAACCATTTCGTCCACACGCTGAACGGCTCGGGCCTCGCGGTGGGGCGGACTTTGGTTGCGATCCTGGAGAACTACCAGAACGCCGACGGCTCGGTGACGATCCCCGAAGCGCTGCGCCCCTATATGGGCGGGCTGGAGCGCATCGGCGGCTAGCCGCCCGCTCGGCCCGCGCGCAGGCGCCGAGGCTTGCGGCGAATCGCGGCACGATACGGCGATGACCGATCCGATTTCCGCTCGCGAGGCGGTCGCGCGTCAGGCCATTGCGCGCGCGGCGCAGGCGACGGGCGCCGATTTTTCCGCCCTGTTGGCGACGGCGCGGCGCGAATCCGCGCTGAACCCGACCGCGCGGGCCGGCACGTCCTCGGCGGCGGGGCTGTTCCAGTTCATCGAAAGCACCTGGCTCGACATGGTGCGCCGCCACGGCGCCAGCCACGGCCTCGGCGATCTCGCAGCGCGTGCAAGCGATCCTGCGGCGCGGCGCGAAATCCTCGCCCTGCGCGACGATCCGGAAATCGCGGCGCGCATGGCCGGCGAATTGTGGCGCGAGAACGCATCGTTCCTGCGCGCGCGCCTCGGCCGCAATCCGACCGAAAGCGAGCTGTACGCCGCGCATGTCATGGGGCCGGCCGGCGCGGTGCGGGTGATCGATGCGGCGCGGCGCGGCGTCGCCGACATCGCGGCGGCGTTTCCGCGCGAGGCGGCGGCCAACCGGAACCTGTTCTATGCGCGCGACGGGTCGCCGCGCAGCGCGGAGGGGCTGTTGCAGCGTCTGGCGCTTGTGGTCGATCAGGCGCCGGCGACCGTTGCGCCGCCGAATTCGTCTGCAGTCGCGCCCGCGCCGCCGGCGAGCGCTGCGCCGGTGTTGTCGCCGGAACTGATCGACGCGCTGTTCGCGCTGGCGCTGATGCCGGATGAACCCGAGGACAGCGACCCCGCGCTGCGGCTCTTGCGCGACATCTGATCCGCTCCCTTCTCCCCCTGTGGGAGAAGGTGTCAGCGAAGCTGACGGATGAGGGGTGACGGCGCTGACATTTCACAGGTTTCGCAAACACCCCTCATCCGGCGCTTCGCGCCACCTTCTCCCACAAGGGGAGAAGGGGGGGCGCTACACCCCTTCGCGAGCGGCGCCGGCGGCGATCAGGGCGTCGATGTCCGCCGGCGCGTAGCCGAGTTCGGCGAGGACGGCGCGGGTGTGCTGGCCGGGCGTCGGCGCAGGCGTTTTCGGCCCTTCGCCGGCGTTGAACCGCACCGGCCCGGCGGGCGCCTTGATCGTGCGGCCGTCGGCCTGCGGCGCATCGACCACGCCGCCGGCGGCCACGAGCTGGGGATCGGCGCAGGCTTGCGCCGGCGTCTGCACCGGGGCCCAGGCGACGTCCTCGGCGTCGAGACGGCGCGCGAGCTCCTCATAGGTCAGCGCTGCGCAGGCGGCGTCGAGCGCGTCGACCAGGGCTGCGCCGTTCTCCCGCCGCGCCTTGCCGGAGGCGAAGCGGGGGTCGTCGATCAGATCCGGCCGGCCGACCGCGCGACAATAGCCGTGCCAATCGGTCGGGCCCTGGCGCGGCACGAAGCACACCCATTGGCCGTCGCCGCTCTTGAAGAAATTCGCGAGCGGGCTGACCGCGTCGCGCCGCGGCCGGGCCGAGGCGAGCCGCCCGAAGGCGTGTTGGATCGAAAAATCCGTGCCCATCACGAAGTGCGCGGTGCGCATCAGCGAGGCTTCAACGAGGCGGCCCTTGCCGGTCTGGGTGCGCTCGGCCACGGCCGCGAGGATGCCGGCTGCGGCGGCGAGCGAGGTGGTGTGGTCTCCCATGGCGGAGCGGATCGGGACCGGCTCGGAGCCTTTCGGGGCGAACGCCGCCGCGAGCCCCGCGCGCGCCCAGAAGGAGGCGATGTCGAACCCGGGGCGGTCCTTGTCCGCGCCGGTCAGGCCATAGCCGGTGATCGAGGCGTAGATGAGCTTGGGGTTCAGTGCGGAGAGGGCGGGATAATCGAGCCCGGCGCGCTCCAGCCCGCCGGGGCGCACATTGGTGATGAACACGTCGGCCCACAGGGCCAGCCGCCGCAGCGCCTCGCGGCCTTCGGGCTTGGCCGTGTCGAGCACGATCCCGCGCTTGTTCCGGTTGTCGAACTCGAACACGGGGTTTGCGCCCATGTCGGCGCCGATGGTGGCGAAGAATTGCCGGGCGGGGTCGCCGCCCGGCGGCTCGACCTTGATCACCTGGGCGCCCCAATCGGCCAGGATGGCCGAGGCCCCCGGCGCGGCCATGTAGGTGGCGTATTCGACGACCTTGAGGTGCTCAAGCATGGATCGACCGGGCTCCCTGCGGCCAGCGTGTGAAGGGTTCCTTAAGCGTATGGGCCAAGCATGCCGGTCAATGCGTCGCGATGCGAGTCTGTGACGCTAAGGAAGGGCCTGACGATGTCCGTCGTGACCATGCGCGCCACGCTGACCGAAGCCGATATCCGCACCCTGGTGAAGGGTGTGGCCGAGGACGACCGCGCCCAGGCGGCGCACAAGCTGTGCCGCTGCATCGAGGAGATGGACCTCACCGACGAGGAGCGCGCGCACGCCCGCGAGATCATGCAGATCATGGCCGCCGACGCCGCCGTGCTGGTGCGCCGGGCGTTGGCGGTGGCGCTGAAGAATTCGCCCAAGCTGCCGCGCGATGTGGCCAACAAGCTGGCGCAGGACGTCGAGGCGATCGCGCTGCCTGTGATCATGAATTCGCCCTCGCTCACCGACGACGACCTGGTCGAGATCGTGCGCGCGAGCCCGCCGTCGAAGCAGGTGGCGGTCGCGAGCCGGCCGGCGCTGTCGGAGACGGTGACGGGCGCGATCGCGGCCTATGCCGAGCCGGCCGCGATCGAACGCGCGCTCGCCAACGACAACGCCGCCTTCGCGGAAGACGCGCTGACGCTGACGCTCGAGCGCTTCCCCGACGTGTCGGGCGTGACGACGGCGATGGCGCATCGCCGCGTGCTGCCTTTGGGCGTGACGGAGAAGCTCGTCGCGCTGGTGACCGGCGAAGTGTTCGACCATCTGGTGAACAATCACGCGCTCTCGCCGCAGATCGCGATCGATCTTGCGCTCGGCGCGCGCGAACGCGCCACCATCGATCTTATCGAGCAGGCCGGGCTGCAGCACGATCTGGAAGGCTTCGTGCGCCAGATCAATCTGCACGGACGCCTGACGCCGTCGCTGATCATGCGCGCGCTGTGCCTGGGGCAGATGGAGTTCGTCGAGCGCGCGATCGCGGAATTGTCGGGGCTGGCGCACACCCGGATCTGGCTGATGATCCACGATCACGGGCCTTTGGGGCTGAAGGCTGCGTTCGATCGCGCCGGCCTGCCGCCGCGCCTGTTTCCGCCGTTCCGCGCGGCCATCGACGTCTATCACCAGCTCGAGCGCGACGGTGGCGTCGACGACCGCAAGGTGTTTCGCGTGCGCATGATCGAGCGCGTCTTGACGCTGTTCCAATCGATCCCGCGCGAGGATCTCGATTATCTCCTGGAAAAGCTCAACGCCGCCGGCGAGCCGATGATGCAGGCTGCGGCGCGCTAGGCGCAGGCGCCCCAGTTTTCAAAACGTATCGATGGCGCAGGGGCCGCCGGCGCGGTCGAAGCCCATGGCCGCGAGCAGGCGTGCGTCTTCCTGGGATGCGCTGCGCGCGGTCAACAGGATGCCGGCATAGCGCGCCGCGAAAATGCGTTGGCCGAGCGGCGTGCGATCGCGCGCGTCGAGCGCGAGGAACGGATCGAGCGGGCTCGGCGGGTCGAGCACGAGTTCGGTGTAGATAGCGCGCGCGCGCTGTCCCAGCGGCAGCGGGCACTCGGGGTCGCCGCGCAGCGCCACGCCCCAGCCGCGCGCGCGCAGCCGTTCGGCGAGCGCCGGCCCGCGCCGGATCAGCGCGCGCTCGTCGAGTTCGAAGGTCAAAAGATGCGTCTTGCAGCCGGCCTCGCGGGCGATGTCGTCGAAATCGTCGGCCTCGAGCCGCTCCATCGCGTCGGGCGGCGCGACCAGCGACAGGGGCGCTGCGCACCCCGATTGCGACCAAGCGCGGCGCGCCTCGCGCAGCGTCCGCGCCAGCGCCCCCAGAGCGGGCGGGGCGACGACGCCGGCCGCCAGCAGGCCGGTGCGCAGATCGAGGCGCGGGCGCACCGGCGGGGCTGCGCTCACGTCCAGAAGGGCGGCGAGATCGAGGGATGCGCTCAAGGTCTTGGTCTTCCGCTGGGCGAGCTAGGAATATGCCGCGGCGCGGTTAACATTCGCCCGTGCGAACACGGTGAACGAAACCTAAGCGCGAGGGATGCATGGCCGACGCCGAAAGATTGATCCCGGCCGCCACCATCCTGCTGGTGCGCGACGAGCCGGATCTGCAGGTGCTCATGGTCGAGCGCCATCACCAGATCGATTTCGCATCGGGCGCGCTGGTGTTTCCCGGCGGCAAGACGCAGGCCGAGGATTCCGCCGATGGCTGGGCCGATGCGGTCGACGGCGCAGTCGATCCCGCTGCGCGCGCGTTCATGATCGCGGCGGTGCGCGAGGGGTTCGAGGAATCCGCCATTCTGCTGGCGCGCCGGCGCGATGCGCGCGGGCCGGGCCGGCCGCTCGCAAGCGCCGCCGATTGCGCCGCGCTGCATCCGCTGCGCGATGCGATCGCGCGCGGCGAAGCCAGCTTCCTCACCGCGGTGCGCGACGCAGGGCTCGTGCTGGCGCTCGACGCGCTGACGCCGTTCGCCCATTGGATCACGCCGAAAGGCATGCCCAAGCGCTTCGACACGCATTTCTATCTGGCGGTCACGCCGGAAGATCAGGAAGAGGCGTGCGACGGCGGCGAGGCGGTCGATGCGGTGTGGATCGCGCCGCACGATGCGCTGGCGCAGGCGAAATCCGGCGCGCGCACGATCATCTTTCCTACGCGCATGAATGTGGAAATGTTGGCGAAAGCGGCGACTTCCAGCGAGGCGCTGGCGCAGGCCAAGGCGCGCACGATCGTGACCGTGGAGCCGCAGATCGTGCGCGAGGACGGCGCCATGATGCTGATAATTCCGGCGGAAGCCGGCTACAGCGTCACCCGCGAACCGCTGGAGGGCAATCGGCCGTAGGGCGGGACCAGGGGTTGTTTTTGATTTTTGGAAACGACTTCGCAGTCACCCCTCATCCGGCCCTTCGGGCCACCTTCTCCCACAAGGGGAGAAGGAGAAGCGCTGGTCTTTCTCCCCTTGTGGGAGAAGGTGTCAGCGAAGCTGACGGATGAGGGGTGAGAGCGCAGCCGCCAGCAGCAACGCGCTACGCCCCGAGCCCCAGCGCATCGACGTGGCGGCGCAGTTCGCGCAGCAGCGCCTGGCCGATGGGATGGTCGCAGGTTTTCACCCTGTCGCGCACGGCTGCGCGCATGGAATCGACATGCGCATCGATCAGCGGCAGACGGCGGCGCGCGATCAGCCGCGCTTCGGGCGTCTCGATCATGCGGCACAGCGAGCCGGCGATCTCGGTGATGAGGGGATAATCGTAGGTCGCGCCGAGGCCCTTTGCGTCATGCGCGGCGGCGAACAGCGCGTCGAGCGCGGCGTCGCTCCAGCCGGCCGCGCGCACTGCGAGGCGGGCGTGATGCAGCTTGTCGATTTCTTCCGCCATCCACACGTCGAACTCGACGCTCAAGTCGCGCAGCTTCGCTTCCGCGCGCGCGATGGCGTCTTCATCAAACAGGACCGGCTTTGGCCGGGCGGGCGCCGCATCACGGCTCATGGGATCGGTCCAGGTTGCTCCAACCCGCAAGCCTTTCACGAACCGGTCAACATTTGGTTGACGCCGTCAGACGCTGAACTGCTCGCGCAGGATGCGCTCGTCCAGGGCGTGGCCGGCGTCGAACAACATGGTGAGGGAGGCGCCAGGGTCCTCGTGGATCTCGACGCTGACGACGTCGCGGGTCTCGATATTGTCGGCCGCCGCGCTGACCGGGCGGCGGTCGGGCTCGAGCACGTCGAAGCGCACGCGCGCGCTTTGCGGCAGCAGCGCGCCGCGCCAGCGCCGCGGGCGGAAGGCGCTGATCGGGGTCAAGGCCAGCAGCCGCGCGTTGATCGGCAGGATCGGCCCGTGGGCGGAGAGGTTGTAGGCGGTGGAGCCGGCCGGCGTGGACACCAGCGCCCCGTCGCAGATGAGCTCGGCCAGGCGCTCGGCCCCGTCAACCAGGATGCGCAGGCGCCCGCTCTGTGCGGTCTGGCGCAGCAGCGAGACTTCGTTGATGGCGTGCGCCTTGACGGTCTGGCCCGACAGCGTCTGCGCCACCGCGATCAGCGGGCGGATTTTCACCGCCTCGGCCTTGGCCACCCGCGTTTCGAGATCGGCCTCGGCATACTCGTTCATGAGAAATCCGACCGTGCCGCGGTTCATGCCATAAACCGGTTTGCGGTCGGTCAGCCGCCGGCGCAGGGCGTCGAGCATGGCGCCGTCGCCGCCGATCGCGACGACGACGTCGGCGGCAGCCTCGCCGGCCTCGCCATAGAGGTGGCGCAGGCGGCGCAGGCTCTCCTGCGCCTCCGGCCGGGCGCTGGCGGTGAACGCGATCTTCATGGCGGCTCCGGACAAAACCACGCCGCGCGTAAATGGAAAGTGTTTCCGCGCGCCGGCAAGGGCGTTACCATGAAGGAAACGCTCATGGGAGGAACGCGATGGCCGATGATTTGGGCGCCCAATCCGTCAAGGCGCGCGTCAGCGCGGAGGAATGGCAGGCGCGGGTGGAGCTCGCAGCGCTCTACCGGCTGGTCGCCCATTATGGCTGGGACGACATGATCTTCACGCACCTCTCGATGCGCGTGCCGGGGCCGGAGCACCATTTCCTGATCAACCCCTATGGCCTCCTGTTCGAGGAGATCACCGCATCGAGCCTGGTGAAGGTCGATCTGGAGGGAACGATCGTCGCGCCAACCCCGTATTTCATCAATCCGGCCGGCTTCACCATCCATTCCGCGATCCACGCCGCGCGGGAAGACGCGCTGTGCGTGATGCACCTGCACACCGATCAGGGCGTGGCGGTCGCCGCGCAGAAGGACGGGCTGTTGCCGCTGTCGCAGCATGCGCTGATCGCGGGGCCGCTGGTGGCCTATCACGACTACGAAGGCATCGCGCTGAACCTCGATGAGCGCGAGCGGCTGGTGAAGGATCTGGGCGACAAGAAGCTGATGATCCTGCGCAATCACGGCACGCTCTCGGTCGGAGCGAGCGCGGCGGAAGCGTTCATGGGCATCTTTTATCTGGAGCGGGCATGTGCGCAGCAGGTGATGGCGCTGTCGGTTGGTCGCGACCATGTCCTTATTGCGCCCGAGGCCGCGCAGGCCGAGGTGCGCGGCCAGATCGGCGGCTCGATGGGCGGCATCAGCCGGCTCGCCTGGCCCGGCCTGCTGCGGCTGCTGGATCGCCACCTTCCCGGATACGATTCCTAACCCGGCTCGCCGCCGCCGGCCCGGCCGTCTGCGCGGCGGGCCCCGCCGCCGCGGCGGCCTGGATCGCGCCGGAGCACGGTCAGGAGATCGTCACCTCCGGCTACGGCCAGCGGGACGGCGTGCAAGTGTCGGATTCGGAAATCTATATCGAGCGCCCGATTGCGCGCCGCGCCGCCTGGGTGGCGCAGCCGCGCCTGGAGACCGCCGAGGACCTGCCGGATGGCTGGCGCGCCGAGGCCGCGCTTGGCGTCAAGGCGCAGCTGCTGCGCCGGCGCGATAGCGTCATGGCGGCGCAGGCCGCCGCCTTGTGGCGCTCCGAGGCCGATCCGGGCTGCGGCTCGGGCGGGGCGGAGGGGCGCCTGCTGGCGGGCCGGTCGGCGCAGGACGGCGCGCGGTTCGTCAACATCGAGGCCGCTTATCAGCTGTATGAGGGCGGCTGCGGGCGCCGGCGGCTCGACCTCACCGCCGGGGCGCGGCGGGGCGAGCGCTGGATGGGTCTGGCGCAGACCTTCGTGGACGAGGCCGAGGGCGACGGCGCGGTGCGCGCGCAGCTCTCGGTGGTGCGGTTTCGCGGCGAAGGGCGCGGCGTGCAGGTGGGCGTGCGGATGCGCGTCGACGGCGCGGCGCGGGAGCCGATGCTCGTCGTCGCGCTTTGGTCGCCTGCGGAACGGTCGTAACTGAGCTTTGGCCTCGCCTGGCGGCGAAAAGGTCACATATCCGCAACGGACCTTGGTGTAAGGACCGCTTCATGTTGGGCATCGTGCGCAGGTTCGGGTTCGCCGCGGCGGCGGTCGCGGTGGTGGCCGTCATGGCGCTCGTCGTCATCGGCCGCGAAGCCTTCGCGCCGCGCGCAGGGCAGGCGGGACCCGCCGGCGCGCCAGGCGCAGCGCGACCCGGCGGCGGGCCGCCCGGCATGGACGTTCCGGAAATTCAGGCTGCAGCGGCCGCGGAAATCCGCTTCTCCGACGCCATCCAGGCTTTGGGCACCGCCCAGGCGCGCGAAAGCATCGTCATCACCCCGAAGGTCGCCGACACCATCCGCCGCATCCGCTTCGAGAGCGGCGACCGTGTGCGGGCCGGCCAGGTGCTGGTCGAGATGGCCAATGTCGAGCAGCAGGCCGACCTCGCCGAGGCGCAGGCCGCCAACGCCGCCGCCCAGCAGGAGCTTGCGCGCACGAGGGACCTCTTCACCCAGGGCTTCGCCTCGCAGGCCCGCCTCGACCAGGTCGAGGCGGCCGCGCGCGCCGCCCAGGCGCGGGTCGACGCCGGCGGCTCGCGCAACGCCGACCGCGCCATCCGCGCGCCGTTCTCCGGCGTGATGGGCCTGCGCACCGCCAGCCCCGGCCAGTTCGTCCGCCCCGGCGACCAGATCGGCACGCTGGACGACATCTCCTCCATCAAGCTCGATTTCGACGTCTCGGAAGTGTTCATCGGCCAGCTGGCCCCCGGCGTCGCGATCGTTGCGCGCACGCCTGCCTTTCCCGGCGAGAGCTTCACCGGCGCGATCGAGACGGTCGATAGCCGCGTCGCCTCCACCACGCGCACGGTGCGCGTGCGCGCCATCCTGCCCAATCGCAACGAACGCTTGCGCACCGGCATGCTGATGACGGTCGAGGTGCAGGCCAATCCGCGCACCGCGCTCGCCATTCCGGAAACCGCCGTGATCGACCGCGCCGACGGCGCCTTCGTGTTCCAGGTCGCTCCGCGCGGGGACGGCTTCGCGGTGGCGGAGCGGCGCATCGAGGCCGGCCAGCGCTCCGGCGGCTTCGTGGAGATCCGCGGCGGGCTGGCCGCCGGCGAGCGCGTCGTGGTCGAGGGCGTGCAGCGCGTGCGCCCAGGCCAACCGGTGCGGGTCGCCGCCACGCCGGCCCAGGCGGGGGCGGCGCCGCCAGCGCCGGCCGCCGTCCGCTCGCGCTAGGGAGGCCGGACGATGACGCTCTCCGAACTCTCCGTGCGCCGCCCGGTCCTGGCGACCGTGTTTTCGCTGCTGATCATCGCCTTCGGCGCGATCGCGTTCTCGCGTTTGCCGCTGCGCGAATTGCCCGACGTCGACCGCCCCGTCGTCAGCGTCGACGTCACCTATCGCGGCGCCTCCGCCCAGGTGGTCGAGACGCAGGTGGTGCGCATCATCGAGGATCAGCTCTCGGGCATCGAAGGCATCGACGTGATCCGCGGCACGAGCCGCGACGGGCGCGGCTCAATCGTGGTGGAGTTCGATCTTAATCGTGACATCGAGGCCGCCACCAACGACGTGCGCAACGCGGTTTCCCGGGCGCGCGGGCAATTGCCCACCGACATCGACGAGCCGGTCGTGCAGAAGGCCGACGCCGACGCCGATCCGATCATGTGGTTCTCGTTCTACTCGACCACGATGGATCGCATCGCGCTGACGGATTACGCGCAGCGCTACATCGTCGATCAATTGTCGATCATCGACGGGGTGGCGAACGTACGCATCGGCGGGCAGTCGCCGGCGCTGCGCATCTGGCTCGACACCAACGCGCTCGCCGCGCGCGGGCTGACCGTCGACGACGTGGAAAGCGCGCTGCGCTCGCAGAACATCGAATTGCCGGCCGGCTATGTGCAAAGCGTCGAGCGCGATTACCAAGTGCGCATTGCGCGCGCCTTCCAGTCGCCGGCGGAGTTCGCGCGCATGCCGATCGGGCGCGCCGGGCTGAACGACGCCGTCGTGCGGCTGGGCGATGTCGCGCGCGTGGAGATCGCGCCCGACGAGACGCGCCGTCTGTTCCGCTCCAACAATGTCGATCAGGTGGGCCTGGGGATCGTGCGCCAGTCGCGCTCGAACGCGCTGCAGGTCGGCGAGGATGTGAAGGCCGAGATCGAGCGCCTGCGCGCCTCCTTGCCGGAAGGCGCCGACATCGTGGTGTCCTACGATTCCACCGTGTTCATCGCCGAAGCCATCGAGCGGGTGTGGCACACCCTGATCGAAGCGACGGTGCTGGTGATCCTGGTGATCTTCCTGTTCCTGGGCTCGTTCCGCGCCGCAGTGATCCCGGCGGCGGTGATTCCGGTGTGTCTCATCGGCGCGTTCGCGGTGCTGGCGACGCTCGGCTTCTCGATCAATCTATTGACGCTGATGGCGCTGGTGCTGGCCATCGGCCTTGTGGTCGACGATTCCATCGTCGTTCTGGAGAACGTGCAACGCCGCATCGACACGCTGGGCGAGCCGCCGCTTCTGGCCGCCGAGCGCGGCACGCGGCAGGTGTTCTTCGCGGTGGTGGCCACATCCGCCGTGCTCGTGGCGGTGTTCACGCCGCTGATGTTCGTGGGCGGCTATGTCGGGCGCCTGTTCATCGAACTGGCCGCCACGGTGGCGGGCGTCATCGTCATCTCGGCGTTCGCGGCGCTGTCGCTGTCGCCGATGATGTGCTCGAAATTGTTGCGCCCGGCGAAAACCGCCTCGCCGCTGGTGCGTTTCGTCGACGGCGCGCTCGATGCGCTGCGCAGCTCATATCGCGCCTCGCTCGAGGCGGCGCTCAACGCCAAGGCGGCGGTGTTCGTGCTGTTCGCCGTGGTGGTGCTGGGCGGCGGCTATCTGTTCACGCGGCTGTCCTCGGAGCTGACGCCGCCTGAGGATCGCGGCAATCTGCTCGTCTCGGTCGAAGCGCCGGAAGGCTCGGGCTTCGAATACACCCGCCGCATCATGACCCAGGTCGAGCAGGTGCTGATGTCCTACGTCGAAAGCGGCGAGGCGCGGCGCGTGATGATCGTGTCGCCGGGGTTCGGCGACGCGGGCACCAATCGCTTCTCCAGCGGGCTGGCGCGCGTGTTCCTCACCGATTGGGACGAACGCGAGCGCTCCGGCCTCGCCATCTCCGCGGAGATCAATGACCGCCTCGGCGCCATTCCCGGCGCGATCATCCGCGCGCGCATGCAGGATCCGTTCTCCAGCCCTGGCGGCGGCGGCGAAGGCGCAGCGATCGTTCTGCTCGGCGCCGACTATCCCGAACTCGCCGCGATCGGCGAGCGCGTCGTCAATCGGCTGCGCGCCGATCCGCGCATGCAGCGCCCGCGCATCAATTACGATCCGAACTCGCCGCGCGTGCTCGTCGACATCGACCGCGAACGCGCCGCAGCGCTGGGCGTTTCGGTGCAGGCGATCGGGCGCACGCTGGAAGCCACGATGGGCTCGCGCCGGGTGAACACCATCACCGACAATGGCGAGGAATATTACATCTATCTGCAGGCCGAACGCGACGAGCGCTCGAATATTGCGGATTTGTCCAACAAATTCGTGCGCTCGGACAATACCGGCGAACTGGTGCCGCTCTCGGCGGTCACCACGCTGCGCACGCAGGGCGATTCCGCCGAGCGGCGCCGGCAGAACCGGCAGGCGGCGGTGACCATCGCGGTGTCGACGCCGCCGAGCTTCGCGCTCGGCGACGCGCTGGCCGTGATGGAATCGATCGCGCGCGAGGAGATCGGCGGGCAGGCCGTCAGCATCGACTACGCCGGCGCCGCGCGGCAATTCCGCCAGGCCTCGAACGCGATCGGTTTCGCCTTCGGCTTCGCGCTGCTGATCGTGTTCCTGGTGCTCGCCGCGCAATTCGAAAGTTTCGTGCACCCGTTCGTGATCATGCTGACCGTGCCGCTGGCGCTGACCGGCGGCCTGTTCGGGCTGTTCCTGTTCGGGCAGACCTTGAACATCTATAGCCAGATCGGGCTTATCATCCTGATCGCGCTCGCCTCCAAGAACGGGATTTTGATTGTCGAGTTCGCCAATCAATTGCGCGACGAGGGCAAGTCGATCCGCGAAGCGATCCTCGAGGCGTCCGATCTGCGCGTGCGGCCGATCCTGATGACGAGCGTGGCCACCGTGATCGGCGCGCTGCCGCTGATCCTGGGGTCCGGCGCCGGCGCCGAGAGCCGCCAGACCATCGGCGTCGTCATCGTGTTCGGCCTCGTCGTGGCCACGATGCTCACGCTGTTCGTGGTGCCGGCGGTCTATGATCTCCTGGCCCGCTTCACCCGTTCTCCGGATGCGACCGCGCGCGAGATCGAGCGCTACGGCGCCGAAGAGGCCGTCGCGCGGCCGGCGGAATAGCGCGCGTTCAGGGCGGCGTTTGCGGCTTCGCGCCGCGCAGGACGAGTGCGGCCGACAACGCCGACAACAGCGAGCCGACGAGCACGCCGATCTTGGTTTCATCCTGCAGCGCAGGGCTTTGATCGAACGCCAGCAGGCCGATGAACAGGCTCATGGTGAAGCCGATGCCGCACAAGAGCGACACGCCGTAAAGCTGTCGCGTCGTGGCGAAGGCCGGCGCGTCGGCGATGTTGAGCTTGATCGCGGCCCAGGCTGCGCCGAACACGCCGATCTGCTTGCCGATGAACAAGCCCGCCGCCACGCCCAGCGGCACCGGATCGAGCAGCGCCTGCGGCGTTATTCCCGCCAGCGACACCCCGGCGTTGGCGAAGCCGAAGATCGGCACGATCGCGAACGCGACCCACGGGCTCACGCCATGCTCGAGACGGTGCAGCGGCGTGTGCTGGTCCTGCGCGTCGCGCCCCATCGGGATGGTGAAGGCCAAGAGCACGCCCGCCAGCGTCGCATGCACGCCGGACATATAGACGAACGTCCACAACACGACGCCGATCAGCAGGTACGGCCACAGCGCACGCACGGCGAACCGGTTGAGCGCCAGGAGCGCGGCGATGCAGGCGCTGGCGCCGCCGAGCGCGGCGACGTCGAGATCGCTGGTGTAGAACAGCGCGATGATCGCCACCGCGCCGAGATCGTCGATGATGGCGAGCGCGGTGAGGAAGATCTTCAGCGATACCGGCGCGCTGCGCCCGAGCAGCGACAAAACGCCGAGCGCAAACGCGATGTCGGTCGCAGCCGGTATCGCCCAGCCGCGCAGCGTTTCGGGATCGCCGGCATTGATCGCGGCATAGATCAGCGCTGGCGCGATCATGCCGCCGAGCGCGGCGATGCCGGGCAGGGCGCGGCGCTGCCATGTCGACAATTCGCCGACCAGAAGCTCGCGTTTGATCTCAAGCCCGACATACAGAAAAAACACCGCCATCAGCGCGTCATTGATCCAATGCCCGACGCTGAGCGGCCCGACATAAGCATGCAGCGCATCGAAATAGAGATCCGCCGCAGGCGAGTTGGCGACGATCAAGGCCAGCGCGGCGGCCGCCATCAGCACAAACCCGCCAGAAGATTCCTGCGCCAGGAAGCGCCGCATCGCGGACGCGGCGCGACTGCGTCGGGACGATCGGGGAGCGGTTTCGGTCATGTCGGGGGTCTTCTGGGCGCCGGAGGCGACAGGGTCAACCTGCGGGGGCGCACTTCGCCGTGAGCGCGCGCGCAGGGTGCGCCTTGACGCGGCCGGGGGCGCCCTGATCAAAGGGCGCTCGTTTTGCGGGGAAGCTGGGCGCCGATGGACGCTTTATTCGTAGACCTGTCGGCGCTGATCCAGGTCATCCTGATCGATCTCGCCCTGGCGGGGGACAACGCCGTCGCCGTCGGCCTCGCGGCCTCGGCCCTGCCGGAAAAGCAGCGCCGCCAGGCGATCTTCCTGGGCGTCGTGCTGGCGCTGCTCCTGCGCATCGGCTTTGCGCTGATCACGGTGCAGCTGCTCGCCATCCAAGGCATTCTGTTCGCTGGCGGCGTGCTGCTGCTGTGGGTCGCCTGGCGGATGTACAAGGATCTGGGCCACCACGCCCAGCACGCCGAGGCGGTCGCGACCGGCGCGCCGCCCAAAGCGCCGCCCACCTTCTTCGGCGCGCTCTCGACCATCGTCGTCGCCGACGTGTCGATGTCGCTCGACAACGTGCTCGCGGTGGCCGGCGTGTCGCGCCACGCGCCGGCGATCATGGCGTTTGGTCTGATCCTGTCGGTGGTGCTGATGGGCGTTGCAGCGTCGGTGATCGCGCGCGTGATCGAGCGCTATCGCTGGATCGCGGTGCTCGGCATCGTGGTGATCGTGTTCGCCGCCATCCGCATGATGTGGGAGGATCTCCACGTCTGGTTCCCCGCGATGGTGCCGGCGATGCCTGGGTGGCTCGGCGGCGGGGCGCATTGAGACACTGTCCGGCGTAGCGCCGACACCCCTCATCCGTCTTGCCGCTTCGCGGCAATCCACCTTCTCCCACAAGGGGAGAAGGAGATGGCGCTGCTCCTTCTCCCCTTGTGGGAGAAGGTGGCGCGAAGCGCCGGATGAGGGGTGAAAGCAGTACGCGAGATCACCCACCCCGCCGCTTCGGCGGCTTGTCGCCCAGCTGGTCGCGCACGACCTTGCGCGGGATCTCATCGACCGCGCCGGGCGCGAGCATGCCCAGTTGGAACGGCCCATAGGCGATGCGGATCAGGCGATTGACCTTGAGCCCAATGGCCTCGAGCACGCGGCGCACTTCGCGGTTCTTGCCTTCCGCGATCGACACTGTGATCCAGGCGTTGGCGCCCTTGGCGCTGTCGAGCGTCGCCTCGATCGGGCCGTAGCGCACGCCCTCGACGGTGATCCCGTTCTTCAATCCATCGAGTTCGGCCTGCGTCACCGAGCCGAAGGCGCGGGCGCGATAGCGCCGGATCCAGCCGGTCGCCGGGAGCTCGAGCCGGCGCGCCAGCGCGCCGTCATTGGTCAGCAGCAAAAGCCCTTCGGAATTGAGATCGAGCCGGCCGATGGAGATGACGCGCCCGAGATCTGGCGGCAATTTCTCGAACACCGTGGCGCGGCCTTGCGGGTCGCGGTGGGTGGTCACCAGGCCCGCCGGCTTGTGATAGCGCCACAGCCGCGTCGGCGCAGGCTGGCCCACGCGCGCGCCGTCGACCAGGATCACGTCCTGCGCGGTGACCTTGAAGGCCGGCGTGTCGAGCTTGCGCCCGTTCACCACGACCCGGCCCTCCGCGATCAGCCGTTCGGCGTCGCGGCGCGAGCACACGCCCGCACGCGCCAGCGTCTTGGCGATGCGCTCCCCCTCGGGCGGAAATATAAAGGCTTCGCTCACCGCGGATGCTTCCTATGTTCCGCGGCAAATGGAAAGCATCGCTTATGCCGGACCATGAATCCCTGATGCGCCGCGCGCTCGCGCTGGCGGCGGCGGCGGCCGAAGCGGGGGAGACGCCGGTCGGCGCGGTGCTGGTCGATGCGGACGGCGCCGTGCTCGCCGAAGGCGCCAATGCGCCGATCGCGGGCCACGATCCCACCGCGCACGCCGAGATCGTCGCCCTGCGCGCGGCGTGCGCGCGGCTCGGCAATTATCGTCTGCCGGCGGGAGTGACGCTCTATGTGACGCTGGAGCCGTGCGCGATGTGCGCCGGCGCTATTTCGGCGGCGCGCGTAAGCCGCCTCGTCTATGGCGCCAGCGACCCCAAGGGCGGGGCGGTGGCGCACGGCGCGCGCGTGTTCGACCAGCCGACGTGCCATTGGCGCCCGGCGGTAACGGGCGATGTGCTGGGCGCGGAAGCAGGCGACATGCTGCGCGCGTTTTTTCGCGCGCGGCGATAGCGCGGGGTTGCGCGGACACCCCTCATCCGTCTTGCCGCTTCGCGACAATCCACCTTCTCCCACAAGGGGAGAAGGAGGTGGCGCCTCGCCTTCTCCCCTTGTGGGAGAAGGTGGCGCGAAGCGCCGGATGAGGGGTGACGGCGCGACCTGTGGGCGTTAACCCCGCGCCGCTGCATAGATCGCATCGATCGCGCGCATCTGCGCGATGCTGTCCTCCAGCGAGGGCGTTTGCGGCGCGCCGTCCTGCAGCACCGCTGCGACATGCGCCAATTGCGCCGCGAAGGTCGACGGCCCGCCGATGCTTTCGATCCGCCGCGCGGCGCCTGCGCCATAGGTCAGCACATTGCCGAGCTGCGGCGCGACGAAATTGCGCGCGCGCAACGAGGCCTTTTCGCCGCGCACGTCGAGAATGGCGTAGGGAAAGCCGAGCCGCATCGCGGTGGAGAGTTTGGCCGGCACGGCGCCAAAGCGCAGGCTCGCCTCCATCGCGGAATCAACGCCGTCGACGAAGCGCGCGCGTGCGGAGACGATGTCGGGTTCGACGCCGAGGATCGTGCGCATCGCGTGCAGCGGATAACAGCCCAGATCCATCATCGCCCCGCCGCCGAGATCGGCGCGCCAGCGCAATTCCTCCGGCGTGCGCCGGATCGGAACCTTGAAGGCGCCATTGACCGCAACGATCGCGCCGAGCGCGCCGCTGTTCACGATCTCGAGGATGCGCGCCATCAGCGCGTGGTGGCGGTAATGATAGCCTTCAATGAGACGCTTTCCGGACGCACGCGCCGCATCCGCCATTGCGACCGCCTCGCTTGCGTTCAGGCAAAACGGCTTTTCGCACAGAACGTGCTTGCCGGCCTGGAGCGCGGCGATCGACCAGGGCGCATGCAGCTTGGGCGGCAGCGCGTTATAGACGAGGTCGATGTCGTCGCGCGCGATCAAGGCGTCGTAGCTGTCGGCGACATGCGGGATCGCGTGCGCATCCGCGAAGGCCCGCGCCCGCGCCGGGTCGCGCGCGGCGACGGCCTGGATCGTCACTGCCGCAGTGTCGCGCGCGGGTTCGATCAGCGCCTTGGGCGTGATGCGCGCAGCGCCCAGGCAGCCGATGCGGATCATGCCTGCGCCCCTGCGAGCAGCGCGCGCGCCTCTGCCGCATCCTGCACGATCTGCGCGCGCAGCGCCTCGAAGCTGTCGAATTTGCGTTCCGCGCGAAGAAAATGCAGCAGCTGCGTCTCGATCGTGCGGCCATAGAGATCGCCGTCGAAATCGAACAGATGCGTCTCCAGAAGCGGCGCATGATCGCCCGCAACCGTCGGCTTGACGCCGCAATTCGACACGCCCGCGCGCAACACGCCGTCGCCGAGATCGGTGCGCGTCGCATAGACGCCGAAGCGCGGCCGCGTATAGGCGCCGAGCGCGACATTGGCCGTGGGCACGCCGATCGTCCGGCCGCGCCGGAACCCGTCGATCACCGAGCCTTCGATGGCGAACGGCCGCGTCAGCTGCGCGTGCGCCTGCGCGAGATCGCCGGCGGCGAGCGCGGCGCGGATGCCGGTGGAGGAAATTTTCTCGCCGTTCGCAAGGATCGGCGCGGCGATCCCGACGCCGAACCCATAGGCTTCGCCGTGGCGGCGCAGCGTCTGCGCATCGCCCATGCGCGCGCGCCCGTAATGATAATCGAAGCCGACGCTGACATGCGCCGCCCGGGCGCCGTCGACGAGGATCGTCTGCACGAAATCCGCATCGTCCATCCGCGCCATGCCGGCGTCGAAGCGGATTTCAAACAGCGTCTCCACCCCGCACGCCGCCAGCGCGCGGCGGCGTTGCGCATCGCTCTGGATGCGGAAGGGCGGCGCGTCGGGCTGAAAATACGCCTTCGGATGCGGCGCAAACACCGCCGCCGCCAGCGTCGCGCCGTGCACGCGCGCAGCCGCGCACGCGTCGGCGATGACGGCCTGGTGGCCGACATGCACGCCGTCGAAATTGCCAAGCGCGAGGCTGACCGGCCCATGATCGCCGGCGTGCGCTTCCGGCAGGGCGATGACGCGCATCGCGTTCAGGCGGATTTGCGCGGCGCCATGATCAGCGCCTCGCCTTCAATCACGGGCTTGCCCTCGACGCTGCACACGCAGGCGAGCGTGACGCGGCCCTTCTCGGCGTCGAGCGCCTTGACCTCGACGCGCGTGGTCACTTCCGCGCCGAGCTTCACGGGGCGTTTGAACGTCAGCGTCTGCGACAGATACACCGCGCCCGGTCCCGGCAGACGCCCTGCGATCAAGGCGGAGATGAAGCTCGCAGACAGCATGCCGTGCGCGATGCGCTCCTTGAACATCGTGGTCGCGGCATAGGCGGCGTCGAGATGCACGGGATTATGATCGCCCGACACCTCCGCAAAGGCGACGACGTCGGCCTCCGTCACCGTGCGCGACGCTTCCGCCGCCATGCCGATCGTCATGTCTTCGAAAAAGACCGTGCCCATCGCGCCTCATCTCCCCGCATTCCGGTTCATGATTCGTTATGGGGGAGGGGCGTAGCAACCGCAACCGAGCCCGCCTGCCGGGCCAAGAGGGGATAAGCGCATGGCCGCCGACGCCGCCGAGCCGATCCTGGTCGTCGATCAAGCCGACCTCACCGTGCGCATCGCGCGCGGCGTGCTGGCGCAGCTTGGCGTCGCGCAGGTCGATGAAGCGTCCACCAGCGGCGCTGCCCTGCACAAGCTGAAGGCGCGGCGCTACCGCGCCATCCTCGCCGACGGCGGCGCCCAGGCCGAGCTGGTGCGCGCCGCCGCTTGCGATCCGGCGCTGCGGCTTGCGCCGATCATTCCGCTGCAGGCGCGCGGCGTCGAAGGCTTGAAGGCGCGCCTGAGCCGCGCGCTCGAAGCCCTGTAGGCGCAGCCCGCCGCATGCTAGACCAGCCGCCTGCGCAGAAGGCGGGGGCGGCGATGCTGAAGGTTCTCGACACCCACAAGCTGGAGAACGGCCTCTACCAGGAGAGCCCGAATGTCGGCGGCCCGATCGAGCCGCGCGTCATCGTCATGCATTACACCGCCACCTGGGACGATGCGGGCGCGATCCGCACCTTGACCGACGGCATGCGCGAGAACCGCGTGTCGGCGCATGTCGTGGTCGGGCTCGATGGCAAGATCACCCAGCTGGTGCCGTTCAAGACCAAAGCCTGGCACGCCGGCAATTCGCATCTCGATCTGCCGGGCGGGCAGCGCCTCGTCGGCTTGAATTCGCACTCGATCGGCGTCGAGATCGTCAATCCAGGCTGGATGCGCAGGAACGAAGCCGGCGAATTCTTCGATTCCACGGGGCGCAACGTCACCGCGCGTCTTGCGCCCTTCGGCAGCCCGATCCTTGCGCCATGGGACCGCGTGGGGCCTGGCGCGTTCTATTGGCCGCTCTATCCCGAAGCGCAATTGGACGCGATCGAGGCGCTGACGCGCGGGCTGCTTGCGGCCTATCCCGGCATCGAGGCGATCGTCGGCCACAGCGACATCACCACGCGCAAATCCGACCCCGGCCCCGCCTTTCCGATGGCGCGCTTCTCGCGGCTTCTGCGCGAGCGCGCGGAGGAGGGCGACGATGTGGTGGTTGCGCCGATCCCCGCGCCCGCCCCGCTGCCGCAACAGCCGGCGCCGAGGCCTGGCGAGATGCGGCCTGCGCCGACGCAGCCGTCGCCGGGCGATTTCCGCGAGCCTGCGCCGCAGCCTCCTTTGTCTCGCTCGCGCACGATCTGGGGCGCGATCGTGGCCTTCTTCACCGGCATCGTCGTGTTCCTGCGCGAGCTCTTCACCAACGGCATGAGCTGGTACGCCGATGTGCGCGCGCAATTGCAGGCGCAGCTCGGCTTCGACCCGATCTGGATTCTGGCGATCCTGTTCGTGTTCGCCATCGCGCTGATCATTTACGCGCGGCTTGACGATCGCGCGAAACGAAAGCGTTAGTCCTCCGCGGCGATATCCGTGCGGATGCTGGCGTCGCCGCGTTCATGGGTGGCGGTGAAGCTGAAGCGGTCGACCTTCCAGCCTTGCGGCGTACGCACAAAATGGTGCGTGTAGGTTCCCCACACCTCCCAGAGATCGTTCTCGACGCGCTGCGGCAGCGCGTTCCAGGCGTAGCCGTGCGAGACGAGCGTCGCCTCGTCGCCGTTGAGCGTCACGGTCTCCAGCCCGCGAATGTGCCAGCTCGGCTTGTTGCGGTGCAGATTGTTGCGCCAACCGCCAACCAGATCGTCGGCGGAGATCGTCGCCGGTTCGCCGCCGCCGAGGGAGGAGAAATCCACGCGCACGCGGTCGGTGAAGCCCGCGCGCGCGGCGGCCCAATCCTTCTCGTCCACCGCAAGATCGATCGCTGCGGCGGCGGCGCGGATGGCGCGTTCATCCTCCAGCGCTGCGACGCGCTGAGCGAGATCGGTCTCGCCGGCCGGCGCCGGCGCAGGCTGCGCGCACGCCGACAGCGCCAGCGCCGCGATCGCGATGATGCGACGCATCATCGTGCGGCGCCGCGCATCGATTGTTCGCGCGCGGCGGCGAATTCCGCGCCCGGGCGCCAGACCGGCCAATCGGTTCCGTTCGCAAGCGTTTCGCCGACCTGGTAGAACAATTGCAAATCCTGCACGCCGCCGGCGATGTTCCAATCCGGCGTCACCTCATCGTCCGGCTTGTGGTAGCGCTCCGCGATATAGGCGCTTTGCAGCGCGCTGCCGCGTTCGACGCCGCCGTCGACGAGATCGAGCCCGCCGCTGGCGTAGAGAACCGGAATGCCGATGCGCGCCAGATTGAAATGGTCGGAGCGATAGAAGCTGCCGCGCTCGGGAAACGCTTCGCCCTCGATGGTGCGCCCTTGCGTCTGCGCCGCCGTCCGCAGGAGGTCTTCCATTGTGCTCTTGCCGTAGCCGACGACGGTGATGTTGCGCGCCGGCCCATAGATGTTGAGCCCATCCATGTTGACCGCGCCGACGGTGCGCGCGGCGGGAAACACGGGGTTTTCCGCGTAATATTCCGAGCCCAAGAGGCCCTGCTCCTCCGCCGTGAACGCGACGAACGCGATCGAGCGCTCATGGCGGCCTTCGCCGGCGAACCGGCGCGCGAGTTCGATAAGGCCGGCGGTTCCGGTCGCGTTGTCGAGCGCGCCGTTGCAGATATCGTCGCCATTGGCGGGCGGGCAGCGGCCGAGATGGTCCCAGTGCGCGGTGTAGAGGATCGTTTCACCCGCGCGTGAACGACCCGGCAGCACGCCGACGACATTGTACGACGCCTGCTCGGTCAGTTCGGTCTGCAGCGACAGGCTCATGCGCAAGCCCATCGGCGTGGGCGTGAAGCCGGGGCGTTGCGCGCGCGCCTTCAAGTCCGCGAAGTTGAGATTGGCGCGCTGGAACAATTCCGCGGCTGTCGGCGTGGAGATCCATCCCTCGACGCCAACGCGGCTCGCGCCGCGATCGGGCCGCACGATATCGAGCTTGGGGCCGCTATTGGAATTCTGCACCACCGCCCAGGGATAGGCGGCCGGCGCGGTCTCGTGGATGATGATGGCGCCGGCGGCGCCCTGGCGCGCGGCCTCTTCGGATTTGTAGGTCCAGCGGCCGTAATAGGTCATGGCGCGGCCGCCGAAGCCGCGGTCGTCGCCGGTTTCGAAATCCGGATCGTTGATCAGGATGACGGCGATGCGCCCGCGCATGTCGATGCCGGCGTAGTCGTTCCAATTGCGCTCCGGCGCGACGACGCCATAGCCGACGAACACCATCTCTGCGTCGGCGATATTGGTCGCCGGCTCCATCCGCTTGGTCCACACAACATGCTGGGTCCCGAAGGCGTAATCGCGCGCGCCGTCGGCGCCGGTCACCCGCATCGCCGGGCTGTTGGACACGCGCGCGGTCACCAGCGGCACGCTCTGGCGCCAGCCGACGGCGCCGTTGGCCGCCACCACGCCCGGCTGCAGGCCGATCGCGGCGAAGGCGCGCTCGATATAATCCAGCGTCAGCGCCTCGCCGCGCGTGCCGGGCAGGCGGCCATCGAAGGCGTCGGAGGCGAGCACGTCGACATGCGCCATGATCGCGCCTGCGGAGAGGGGCGCATGCTGGAAGGCGGCGATCCTCGCCGGCGCCTGCACGGCCGCGACAGGGGCGGGGCGGCCGGTCTCGGGGTCACCGGGCAAAAGCCCGCGCACCATGCCGCATCCGCCGAGCGCCAGCGCCGCCGCGCCGGCCGCGATCCAAGCTGCCCGCATCCTCTTCGCCTCCAGCCGCGCCCGCATCTGCGCGCGGGACGGCCCTGCATAAGGGCGCCCGGCGGGAGGGTCAAAGCGCGGTCAGGCGGCTGTGGCGCCGCCGTCGATCACGTAGGTCTGGCCGGTGGCGAACGAGCCCGCCTTGGAAGCCAGGAACACGGCCATGCCGGCGATTTCGTCCGGCTCGCCGATGCGCCGCAGCGGCGTGGTCGCGGTGGAGCGCTTGAGGATCTCGGGATTGTCCCACAGCGCCTTGGCGAAATCGGTTTTGATGAGGCCCGGCGCGATCGTGTTCACGCGCACGTTCGAGGGGCCGTATTCGGCCGCGAGATTGCGCGCGAGCTGCATGTCGGCGGCCTTCGAGATGTCGTAGGCGCCGATCACCGGCGAGCCGCGCAGGCCCCCGATCGACGAGATGATGATGATGGAGCCGTCCTTCCGCTCCAGCATTTCGGGAACCACCATCGTGATCAGCCAATGGTTCGAGACGATGTTGTTCTGCAGCACCTTCATGAACTGGTCGTCGGAGATGCCGGCCATCGGCCCGAAATACGGGTTCGAGGCGGCGTTGCAGACCAGCACGTCGATCTTGCCGAAGGTGCGGCGGGTTTCGTCGACCAGCGCCTGCAGGGCCTCCTTGGAGGCGATGTTCGCCGGAATGGCGACCGCCGCCTTGCGGCCGACTGCGGCGTTGATCTCCGCGACCGCCGCCTCGCAGGCGTCGGCCTTGCGCGAGGACACCACGACATTGGCCCCGTGCTCGGCCAGACGATGGGCGATGGCCTTGCCGATGCCGCGGGACGAACCCGTGACGATGGCGGTTTGGCCTGAAAGATCGAACAGACTGGGCATGGCGTTTCCCCTGCGGTGGCCTTTATCGTCCCCACTCATAGGCTCTGGGCGCGGCCGCGCTCAAGCGATCAGGGAGGACCGCGATGACCAACGCCGCCGGCCGCAAGAGCATCTTCATCACCGGCGCCGCCTCCGGCATCGGGCGCGCGACGGCGCTGCTGTTCGCCGAGCGCGGCTGGTTCGTGGGCGCATGCGACGTCGATGAGGCGGGGCTCGCCAGCCTTCAGGCCGAGATCGGCGCCGGCGGCTGCCTGATCCAGCGCCTCGACGTCACCGACCGCGCCGCCTTTAAGGCTGCGCTCGACGCGTTTTCGGCCGCGACCGGCGGGCGCATGGACGTGCTCTACAACAACGCCGGCATCGGCCGCGGCGGCCCGTTCGTGGACCAGCCCTGGCAGGACGTGCTCGATCTCGTCGCGGTGAACTTCACCGGCGTGCTGAGCGGCATCCATCTCGCCTTTCCGCTGTTGAAGGCGACGCCCAATGCCCTGTGTTTCACCACCTCGTCGTCCTCGGCGATTTTCGGCATGGCGAACATCGCGGTGTATTCCGCGACCAAGCACGCCGTGAAAGGCATGACCGAAGCGCTGTCGATCGAGTTCAAGGCGCATGGCGTGCGCGCCGCCGACACGCTGCCTGGCCTGATCGACACGCCGATCCTGCCGGACGAGGCCAAGATCGCGGCCCCGAAAGAGGGCATGTGGCGCCTGATGGCGCCGCGCGCCGTGGCCGAAGCGTGCTGGGGCGCCTATCACACCGACAAGATCCATTGGTACGTGCCAGAGGAGCTCGAAGAGTTCGACCGCATGCAGACCGCCGCGCCCGAGCAGACGCGCGACATGATGGCGGCGGCGGGATTGTTCACGCAAAACGAAAGCTGATCCGGCGCGCTCAGGGCGCGGCTTGTCCCGCCGGCCGCTGGGCGATCGCGTCGCGCCAGCGCTTGAGGTTCGGCAGCGTGTCGTCGGGCCGCCACTTGGCCATCTTGGCGAAATCGATGCCGCAGGCGGCGGTGATGTCGGCGATGGTGAAGCGATCCCCGGCGATCCATTCGCGGTCGGCGAGCTGGCGGTCGAACCAGTGCGCCATGGTTTTGGCTTGCGTTTCGTAATAGGCCGCAACCGCGGGGTTCTGGTTCTTCTCCACTGCGGCGAGTGCAGGAAAGCCGTGGCGCATCCACAGCATGAACGGCAGCACGACGAGATATTCCGTGCGTCGGTCCCACATTTCGATCTGCGCGCGCTCGAAGGGGTCGCGTCCCATCATATTGGGCTCGGGGTAAAGCGCCTCGAGATAGGCGCAGATGGCGCGGCTTTCGGTCAGCGCGCGCCCGTCGTCCAATTCCAGCGTGGGGATTTGCGACAGCGGGCTGAGCTTGCGGAAGGCGTCCGTCCGGTGTTCGCCCGCCGGCAGATTAAGCGATACGAATTCGATGTCGGTGATGCCTTTCTCCGCGACGAACATGGTCGCGCGGCGCGGATTGGGCGCATAGGGCGCAATATAAAGCTTCATGGCGTCTCCTCTTTGTTTTGCGCTTAGAACAGGCCCATCGGCAGCGCGGCGACGACGCACGCCGCCATCAAAGTGGCGAGAAAGCCCGGCAGCAGCGCGCGCCAGGCCAGCGCCAGAATTTCGCTGCGCCGGTTCGGCATCAGCACCGTCATGCCGCCGGTCATGATGCCGATCGAGGCGACATTGGCGAAGCCGCAGATCGCATAGGTCATGATCATGCGCGAGCGGTCGCTGAGCGCATCGGCGGGAATGGCGCCAAGCTCGATGAAGGCCAGGAATTCGGTGAGGAACAGTTTCGTCCCGAGCACGCCGCCGGCGGTCTGCGCCTCCGCCCACGGCACGCCGATGACGTAGGCGACCGGCGCGAACGCGACGCCGAACAGGCGCTGCAGCGTGATCGCCTCGCCATTCCACGGCGGCAGAAGCGCCAGGAGATTGTTGCCGATCCAGACAAACGCCACGAACACGATGAGGAAGGCGGCGACGTTCACCGCCACCATGACGCCGTCCTGCACGCCGCGCGTCACCGCATCCATCGAACTCTCGTAACGCAGCGCGGACGTGTAATCGTAGGCGATGCGATCCTGCACGTCTTCCGGGATCATGATGCGCGCAAGCAGAATGCTGGCCGGCGCCGATATGATCGAGGCGACGAGCACATGGCCAGCTGCATTCGGCAGCACCGGCGCCAGGATCAGCGCATAGGCCACCATGGTCGAGCCCGCCACCGTGCCCAGGCCCACCACCATCATGAGGAAAATTTCCGAACGCGACAATTTATCCAGATAGGCGCGGATCACGATCGGGCTCTCGACCATGCCCATGAAGATGTTGGCCGCCACCGCCAGCGCCGACGCGCCGCCCAGGCCCATCGTCTTTTCGAACAGAAATCCAAAGGCGCGCGTGATCGCCTTCAAGATCCCCCAATGCCACAACAGCGCCGACAGCGCCGAGATCACCAGGATCAGCGGCAGCACGCGAAAGCCGAAAATGAACGGCGCGCCGGAATCCTGCGGCTGCATCGCATAGGGCTGCTCGCCCCCGCCCAGATAGCCGAACACGAATTGCGTGCCCTTGTCGGTGGCCGCCGCGAGCCCGTCGACCGCGGCGGTGATCCCGCTCAGCACGCCTTGCGAATTCGGCACGGCGAACAACAGCGCCACCAGCCCCGCCTGCACCGTGAGCGCGCCCGCCGCGAGCGCCCAGGGAAAGCGGCGGCGGTTCTCCGACAGCGCCCAGCAGATAACCAGGATGATCGCCAGCCCGATCAGGCTGCGCGCATTGTCGAGCGTGTAGGCCGGCACTTTTTCCCCCAAGGATCGCGCCGCGGCGGGCGCGCGTCGTGGGGCGCAAGGTTGGGCGTTTCCGCCAGCGCGCGCAAGCGATTGCGCCGCAACGCGCGCGCCTTGACGCCTCGCGCCCGCCCCGCCATCAAACGGCGGATTTGCAACCCCCGAAGGGCCTATTTCCCATGTCCGACATTCGCTTCGACGGCAAAGTCGCCATCGTCACCGGCGCCGGCGGCGGCCTCGGCCGCCAGCACGCGCTCGAACTCGCCCGCCGCGGCGCGCGGGTCGTGATCAACGATCTGGGCGGCTCGGTCGACGGCTCGGGCGGCTCCTCGGAGGCCGCGCAGAAGGTGGTCGAAGAGATCAAGGCGTTCGGCGGCGAGGCGATCGCAAACGGCGCCTCCGTGGCCGACGATGCGGGCGTCGCCGGCCTCGTGAAGCAGACCATGGACGCGTGGGGCCGCATCGACATCCTCATCGCAAACGCCGGCATCCTGATCGACAAGAGCTTCGCGAAGATGGAGATCGCGGACTTCGAGAAGGTCATGAACGTGCACCTGATGGGCACGGTGAAGCCGGTGAAGGCGATGTGGGAGATCATGCGCACGCAGAATTACGGGCGCATCGTGGTCACCACCTCATCGACCGGGCTTTATGGCAATTTCGGCCAAACCAATTACGGCGCAGCGAAACTATCGCTGGTGGGCTTCATGCACACGCTGAAGCTCGAAGGCGCCAAGAACAACATCAAGGTCAATGCGATCTCGCCGGTCGCCGCCACGCGGATGACGGAAAATCTGATGCCGCCGGCGATGCTCGACGCCTTGAAGCCTGAATTCGTCACCCCCGGCGTGGTCTATCTCGTCAGCGACGACGCGCCGACCGGCGTGGTGCTCACCGCCGGCGCCGGCGTGTTCGCCGTCGCGCGCATCTACGAAACCGACGGCATCTATCTGGGCCAGGGCGGCGTCTCGGCGGAAGAAGTGCGCGACAATTGGGACGTCATCGCCGATCCCGCAAAGCAGGAAGCCTACGAGCAGGGCGGCGGGCAGACGCAGAAATTCTTCCGCAAAATCTCCGGCGGCTGAGCTGTTCTCCTTCTCCCCTTGTGGGAGAAGGTGTCAGCGAAGCTGACGGATGAGGGGTGTTTGCGAAACGTCGCAGAGGTGGGCGCTTTCACCCCTCACCCGTCTCGACGCGTGCCGCGTCGATCCACCCTCTCCCACAAGGGGAGAGGGACGCAGCGTCAGTCTTTGTGCGTGAGCGCGCGCCAGATCGCTTCACCGACCGCCTCGCGCTGGTGGTCAAGATCATGGTTCCAGATGCGCAGCACGCGAAAGCCGGCTGCGTTCAGGTGCGCGGTGCGCTGCGCGTCAAAAGCGCTCTGCTCGGGCGTTCCATGGTGCGACCCGTCAAGTTCGATCGCCAGCTTGGCGCGATAGCACACGAAATCGACGACGACATCGCCCAGCGGCGCCTGACGGCGAAATTTGAATCCCGCGAAGCGGCGATCCCGCAGCAGCATCCAAAGAACGCGTTCGGGCTCCGTCATCTCTCGTCGCAAGCCGATCGCGCGGCGTTGCGTACGTTCATCCTTGACGAGCCATCGCACGGTCGCGTGGTCCTCCGTCTCCCAGGCTGCCGCCTTACGTCCACCGCCCGCGCACGCGCGCGATGGCGTCGAGGCGGGCGGCGTAGAGCGACACATTGTGCACGTGCATGAACAGAAGCCGGCGCGTGAACGGCCACAACAGGATGCTGAACAGGCCGAGCAACACTTCGGAGAAGCCGTTTTCGCGCCGTTTCGGTTTGGCGCTCTTGCTGTCGAGAATGCGCGGCTCGCCATTGTGGACATAGCCGCTCATCCAGGTCGGCGGCGCCTGCGGCACGAAATCGTATTTGTTGACGATGCGATAATGCGGCGCCTTCACCGCGCCGCGGAAATGGCGATCGCCCACGCGCGGGGCCCCGAACGTGTACACCGCCGCGATCCGCTCGCCCAGAAGATCGCCGCCGGCGAATTTCGCCGATGCGATCAGCGCCAGCGCGCCGCCCAGCGAATGGCCGGTCAAATAGATCGGCTTGGCCGCGTCGGTGTTCGCCAGCGCCAGGCGCAGCGGCTGTTCGATGCTTTTGAACGCGGCGAGAAAGCCCGAATGGACATGCACGTCGCCGGGATGGTCATCGACGGTGGATTTCGACACCGCGACGCGGAAATCCGTCTTCTGGTCGGTCTTGCTGGTGGTGCCGCGAAAGGCGACGCACACGAAATGGTCGCACTCGGCGACGAAGGCTTCGTTGTCCTGCTCGGCCACCCAGGTGCGCAAGCTGAAGCCGCCCTGCTTCAGCGCCGCGTCCAGCACCTCGCGCTTCTCGGCGTCCTCGAAGCGGATATAGGCGAGCAGCGAAAGCTTCGCCTGCAGCGCGGCCATGCGGTCGGAATAGGCCGCGCGGCGCGTCGGCGTCTTGGCGACCTCGTCCTCCGCGATCGGCGCCACCTTGGAGAGTTCCTGCCGGTCGACGTCGGCCTCGCTGGCGAAGGCGCGCTCGATCTCCTCCAGGGCTTCGCGCTGGCTCTTTTCCAGGTCTGCGCGCTTCTGGCGGTAGCTCTCCAGCTTCTGATCGTAGGACCGGCGCACGGTCTGGAATTGCTCGAAATAGGCCGTGCGGTCGTCGAACAGCCTGCGCACGTCTTCGAAGCGAGAAAAGTCGCGGTCGCCGCTCATTCTGATCAGGTCCCCTCGGCTGCACCTTAAGCCCGCGCGGCCGGGCCGGCGACCCCATTCCCTTAAGAAATGGTGAAGCGCCTTCGCCGTGACCGGGGTTATAAGGGCCGCGCAATGGCCGGTCTCGTTCTGACCGCGGGCGCGCTCGCCTGCATTTTTGGGCTGGCGGCCGCGCTGGCGCTGCTGTGGCGCAGGTTGAAGGCGGCCGAGCGGACGATCGCGGCGCTGCGCGCGGAAAACGCCCAGCTTCAGGCCCGGGTCCGCGCGCGGCTGGCCCCGGCCAGCCGGGCCGGCGCGCCGCGGCGCAGTCTGGAGCCCGTCGCCCGCCCGGCCGCGCCGGCCGACGATCCCTTCGATCCCGCCTGGACGCTGACGCCCGCCCCGCGATCCGCCCCTCGGCCCCCGGGTGGAAGCTTGGAGGCGGAGGAGGGCGAGGCGCCGCTTGGCCCCTTGTTCGACGATGTCTGGCGCAGCGCGCCCGCCCCGAGGCGGCCGGCGCCGCCCTGGCGGCTGATCGCGGGCGCTGCGGCGCTGGCGGCGCCGGCGGCGGCGTTCGCGCTGCCGGGGGCGCTGCACGGCGTCGCCTTGTGGGTCGCCGCCGCCGCGATCCTGGCACTCGCCGGGCTGTCGCGCCTCAACTCGGCCCGCGCGCTCGGCTGGCTCGCCGCGTTCGGCGCCGCCGTCTGGCCGTTGGCATGGCTGCGCCTCGACGGCGCTTTGGCTGCAGCGGCGGGGCCCATGGCGTGCGCCGCCGTCGGCGCGCTCGCCCTTCTGTTCGCCCGCGGCGGCGCGACGACGCCGATCGCGGCGACCGGTCTGGTCGCGCTGTGCTGGACGTTCGCCGCCTTCGCCGCCGCGCCGGGCGCGGCGACGGCGTCGGGGGCCGGGTTCGCGCTGGCCGCGATGGCGTTCGCCGTCGCCGGCGCGGTGCGCCTGCGGGCGGAGCCGCACCATGTCGCGGCGTGGCTCCTGGGCTGCGCGGCGCTGGCGGCGCTGGGCGGCGACCTCGGCGCCGCCGCGGTGTTGATGGCGCCTGCGGCGGCGCTGTTCGCAGCGCTGTTCGCGGCGCTGGCGATCCTGAACTGGCCGCATCGCGGGCGGCGCGGCGGGGTACTGGCGGCCACCGGCGCGCTGGCGCCGCTGGTCGCGGCCGGGGCGATGCACATGGCTGGGCAATGGGCGCTGGTGCACCCTTTGGCGCCGGCCGTCGGCTATCTCGCTGCGGCGGCCTGCGCCGGCGGGGCTCTCGCCGCCGCCGCGCAACGCCATGGCCTCGCCGGCCTCGGCTGGACGGCCTGGCCGGCGCAGCTCGCCGCCGCCGCGGCGCTGGCGCTGGCCTGGCTCAGCGTCTCGCCGCTCGCCTTCACCGCGCCGATGCTTGGCGCCCTGGCGGCGTCCTGCTTGGCTTTGAACCGGCGTGCGCCGCACACCGGCTGGCCGCTGACCGCCGGCGCGCTGGCGGCCGCTTCGGCGGCGCTGGCGCTGCACGCCGGCAGCTTGATTCCGGAAACGACCGGCCAGGACGCTCTGCAATTGGCCCTGTTCGGCTTGGGTGGGGCGGCGGCGACAGCCTTCGCCTGCGCCTGGCTTTCGCCGCGAGGCGGCCCCGCCGCAGCGGCGTACGAGGTGTTGAGCCTGACGCTTGGCGCCGCCGCCGCGCTGGCCTCGATACGGTGGGTCGCGACCGGCGGCGTCCCCGGCGAGCGCTTCGTCGGGTTCGCCGAAGCGGGCGCTGCGAGTGCGGCCCTGATCGGGCTCGCGGCGCTGCTGGCCGCGCGCAGCGCCGAGCGGCCGATGCGCGCGCGCCTCGGCGACGCCTGCGCGGCGCTCGGCGGGCTGGTCTTCGTGCTCGGCCCCGCTGCGGCGCTCAATCCCTGGTGGGGCGCAACCCCCGCCGCCGTGCGCGGCCCGCCGCCGCTGGACACGCTTGGCCTTGGCTACGCCTTGCCGGCCGTGACGGCGGCGCTCGCAGCGATGGTCTTCACGCAGCGCGGCCAGATCGCGCGCGCCCGGTTCGCCGGCGGCTTGGCGGCGGCGGCTGCTGCGCTGTGGGCGGCGCTGCAGGTGCGCCATATCGCGCGCGGGCCGGACATTTCGGTGGCGCTGGCGCCGCTGGAGAGCGCGGCGCTGTCGGCGCTGATGCTGGCGGGCGCAGCCGCGTTGATGCGGCGTGCGCGCACGCCGCTGCGCGATGCGCTTGCAGGCGGGCTGGCGCTGGCCGTGGCGATCAAGAGCGCTGCGGGCGATCTCGGCCCGGCGGCGACGCCGGTCAATGCGCTTGCGCTCGTCGCCGGCGTGTGCGCGCTCGGGCTGTTGGCGCAGCCCTGGCTTCGGCGCCTCGCGCTATGAGCGCTAAAGCCCAAGCACCAGCTTGGCCATGATGTTGCGCTGTACTTCGTTCGATCCGGCATAGATCGATGTTTTGCGATAATTGAAATAAGACGGCGCGACGGGCGCGGCGTAGTCCGGCGTCGGCCGCGGCTCGTTGGAGCGGCCCTTGATCTCGGCCCAGGTGTCCTGGACGAAGGGCTGCGCATAAAGGCCTACGGCTTCAAGCGCGATTTCTGAAATCGCCTGCTGCGCTTCCGAGCCCGCGCATTTCAGCATCGAGCTGGCGGGGCCGACGCGCTGGCCGGAGGCGAGATCGGAGAAGATGCGCAATTCGGTCGCGTCGAGCGCGTCGATCCGCATCTCCATCTCCGCCACGCGGCGGCGGAAATCGGGATCGTCGATCAGGCGCTCGCCGTTGGCGCGCTCCAGGCTCGCCAGCTTCTTGGCCTTCTTCAGCGCCACGCGCAGGCCCGGCGCATAGGCGTTGCCGCGCTCGAACTCGAGCAGATATTTCGCGTACGTCCAGCCCTTGCCTTCCTCGCCGATGCGGTTCGAAACGGGCACGCGCACATTGTCGAAGAAAACCTGATTGACCTCCTGCTGGCCGGCCATGGGCCCATCGAGCGTCGGCAGCGCCTGCACCGTGATCCCCGGCGCATTCATTTCCAGAAGCAGAAACGAAATGCCCTGCTGGCGGCTGCTCTCCTGGCTCGTGCGCACCAGGCAGAACATCCAATCGGCCCATTGGGCGTGGGTGGTCCAGATCTTGGAGCCGTTGAGCACGTAATGATCGCCGTCGCGCTCGGCCTTCATGGCGAGCGACGCCAGATCGCTGCCCGATCCCGGCTCGGAATAGCCCTGGCACCACCAGATGTCGGAGCGCAGGATCGGCGGCAGGTGCTGCGCCTTCTGCTCGGGCGTGCCGAACGCCATGATGACGTGCGCCACCATGCGCAGGCCCATGGGCGAAGTCTGCGGCGTGCCGGCCGCACTCATCTCCATGTTGAAGATGTATTTTTGTGTCGCGGTGAAGCCGGCGCCGCCATGCTCGACCGGCCAGTCCGGCGCGACCCAGCCGCGCTCGTAGAGCTTCTTCTGCCAGCGGACCATGGCCTCCTT
This sequence comes from Hyphomonadaceae bacterium, assembly GCA_033764725.1. Lineage (GTDB taxonomy): Bacteria > Pseudomonadota > Alphaproteobacteria > Caulobacterales > Aquidulcibacteraceae > RI-43. The sequence continues at coordinate 29,808 of JANRIR010000040.1, read as the reverse complement.
GTCGAGATAGCCGTTCTTCGATTGCGCCTGCATGGCTTTCAGGTCTTCGTCGAAATTGGCCTTGATCCAGGCGCGCACCTCGTCGCGGAACGCGAGGTCTTCGGGGGAGAAAGCAAGATCCATCGGGGGCCTCCGCCCGTCATGATAGGCCGATCGCCGCGCAGGGGAAGCGGCGCCGTTGGGGCAGCTGCGGCCCTTGCGCGCCCGCGCGCCATCGGCCAGTGAGGGCGCCATGCCGCGCGCCGTCACGCTCGCCATCGCCGGGGGGTCGGGCTCCGGCAAGACCACGATCGCGCGCGCCGTCCGCGCGCATCTGGCGCCGTTCTCCGCCGCTTTGGTGGCGGAAGACGATTATTATCGCTGCGCCACCGCCATTCCCGCCTTCGACGCCGCCGCGCACAATTTCGATGCGCCCGACGCCAAGGACCACGCGCTTCTCGCCGCCCACCTCGCCGCCGCGCGCGCCGGCGAAGCCTTCGCCAAGCCGGTCTATGATTTCGCCACTCATACGCGCACGGGCGCGATCGAAACGGTTGATCCCCATGACGTGATCATCCTCGACGGCCATCTCGCGCTGTGCGACCCGCGCGTGCGCGCAAGCCTCGATCTTGCGGTGTTCGTCGAGGCCGACGAGGCGGTGCGTCTGGCGCGGCGCATGGTGCGCGACGTGGCCGAGCGCGGTCGCACCCCCGACAGCGTCTACCGCCAGTTCTTCGACACCGTGCGGCCGATGCACGCGCTGCACGTCGCCCCGCAGCGCGACCACGCCGACCTCGTGGTCGCCAGCACCTACGAAGGCGATTTCGCCGAGGCGGCGCGGCACGCAGAGACGATCGCTGCGCGCGTGCGCGCGCTTCTCGCGGCGCGCGGCTGATGCGCGTCGTCTCTTCGCTCGACTGGATCGCGTCCGCTTATGACGCGGTGTTCTGCGACGTCTGGGGCGTGGTGCATAATGGCCGCGCCGCCTTCGCGCCCGCGCTTGCCGCGCTGCAACGTTTTCGCGCGCGCGGCGGGCATGTGCTGCTGCTCACCAACGTGCCCAAGCCCAACGATCCGATCCCGGGACAATTGGACAGGCTCGGCGTGCCGCGCGACGCCTGGGATGCGATCGTCACTTCCGGCGACGCGATCCGCCTCGAACTCGCCAAGCGTGCGCCCGGCCCGATGCACAAGATCGGCCCGCCGCATGACGCCGCGCTGTGGGCGGGCCTTGGCCTTGCGTTCGCCGATCTCGAAACCGCCGCCTTCATCGGCATTTCCGGGCTCAATCACGACGAGCGCGAAACGCCGGAGGATTATCGCGATCTGCTGGCGCGGGCCAAGGCGCGCGACCTCGCGCTGATCTGCGCCAATCCCGACATCGTCGTGCGCGTGGGCGACCGCCTGGTGTGGTGCGCCGGCGCCATCGCGCGCGATTACGCCGCCCTCGGCGGGCGCGTGGTCATGGCCGGCAAACCGCACGCGCCGATCTACGATCTCGCTTTCGCAAAGCTGGCGGATGGTCTCGGCCGCGCCATCGAGCGCGCGCGCGTGCTGTGCATCGGCGACGGCGTCGGCACCGACGTGAAGGGCGCCAACGCCCAGGGACTCGACGTCGTGTTCATCGCCTCGGGCATGCACGGCGAAGCGCTGATGACCGATGGCGCGCTCGACCCCGACAAAGCGCGCGCCGCGCTCGCCGCCGAACACGCGACGGCGACGTTCGTGATGGATGCGTTGCGCTGAACGCGCTCAGCGCCCGAGTTTCTTCAGCGTTCCGGAAAACGCCAGAAGCGGGCGGTCGCGCTGCACCAGCAGGCCGCGGATGAACACGATCGAGCGCGTTTCGCGCAGCACGTCGCCGCGCGCGGTGACCCAGCCGTCGAGGTCGCCGGCGCCGATGAATTCGGAATTCATCGTCAGCGTGACGGAGTTCACGTCGTCCTTGAGTTGCGCGTGCGCGATGGCGAACAGCGAGAAGTCGGCGAAGCTCATCAGCGCGCCGCCATGGATCGCGCCCGCGCCGTTGAGATGCTTGCGCTCGGGCTGAAACGCCGCGACCGCGCGCCCGTCGGGCTCGACGCGAAACACGAACGGGCCGTTGTGCGTCTCGAAGGGATCGGCGCCCTCGCTCCAGGTCGTCCACCCCGCGAAGGGCCCCTCGGTCAGCGTGCGCGGGCGGCCATAGGCGTCATTGGGTTCGGACATGCGCTTCTCTGTTCCGCAGGGAGGGGGGTATAAGCGTCGTAACGCGCCGCAGCGCGCCGGCAAACAGGAAACCCCCATGGACCTTGAAACCCGCACCCAGCTTCTGGCGACCATCCGCCGCTTCTGCGACGAGCGGCTGCGCCCGATCGAGGCGCAGGTGGCCGAGCAGGATGCGATCCCCGCGGCGGTGAACGCCGAGATGGCCGCGCTCGGCCTCTATGGTCTGTCGATCCCGGAGGAATATGGCGGCCTCGGGCTTTCGATGGAGGAGGAATGCCTCGTCGGGTTCGAACTCGGGCGCGTTTCTCCGGCGTTCCGCTCCGCCTTCGGCACCAATGTCGGCATCGGCAGCCAGGGGCTGGTCATGTTCGGCACGCCCGAGCAGAAGGCGAAATGGCTGCCCGGCATCGCGTCGGGGGAAATCGTCACGAGTTTTGCGTTGACGGAGCCGGAGGCGGGCTCGGATTCCGGATCCGTGCGGACCGCAGCGACCCTGCACGGCGATCATTACGTGTTGAAGGGCGCCAAGCGCTACATCACCAACGCCAACCGCGCCTCGCTGTTCACCGTGATGGCGCGCACCAATCCTGATGTGAAGGGCGGCGGCGGCGTCTCGGCCTTTCTTGTGCCGCGCGATCTGCCCGGCGTCGGCGTCGGCAAGCCGGAAAAGAAGATGGGCCAGCAGGGCGCCCATATCTGCGACGTGCATTTCGACGACGTGAAAGTGCCGGTGGAGAACCGCCTGGGCGCCGAGGGCGAAGGCTTTCGCGTGGCGATGCAGGTGCTCGATCGCGGCCGTCTGCATATTGCAGCGATCTGCTGCGGCGTGGCCGAGCGCCTGATCGCCGATTGCGTGGCCTATGCGGCAGAGCGCAAGCAATTCGGCCAGGCGATCGCCTCCTTCCAGCTGATCCAGGGCATGCTGGCCGACAGCCGCACCGAAGCCTACGCCGCGCGCACGATGGTCATCGACGCCGCGCGCCGGCGCGATGCGGGCGAAAACGTCACCATGGAGGCGGCCTGCGCCAAGCTCTATGCCTCGGAAATGGTCGGCCGCGTCGCAGATCGGGCGGTGCAGATTTTCGGCGGCGCCGGCTACACCGCCGATCATGGCATCGAGCGGCTCTATCGCGACGTGCGCATCTTCCGCATCTATGAGGGCACCAGCGAAATCCAGCGCGTCGTCATCGCGCGCGAAATGATGAAGCAGGGCAAGTGAGCGCCGGCGAGGCGATCCTCGCGCTGACCGCGGCGCGCGGGGCGGGAAAATCGATCTGCCCGTCGGAAGCCGCGCGCGCGCTCGACGCGGAAGGCTGGCGCCGCCTGATGCCGGCGGTGCGCGCCGCCGCCGTCGATCTGGCCAAAGCGGGCCGCATCGTCATTCTGCGCAAAGGCAAGCCGGTCGATCCCGACGCCTTCAAGGGCGTGTATCGCTTGGCCGCGGCGCAGGACCGGGAAGGATGACATGGCCCGCGGGCGATGGAGTCTCGGTCTTCTCGGCGAAGCCGGCGCCTTGGCGCTTGCGCTGTTCGACCGGCGCACGCCCTGGTCGGCGCGGCTGATCGCGCTTGCGGTGGGCGCCTATCTCATCAGCCCGATCGATCTCGTCACGGATCTGATCCCCATTCTCGGCCTCATCGACGACGCCATGATCGTGCCGCTGGGCTTGTGGATCGCAGGGCGCTTCATTCCCGAAGCGGTCAAGAATGACGCGCGCGCCAAGCTCTCCCGACGCGCTTGAGGCGTTGACGGCGGAGATCGCGGCCTGCCGCGTCTGTGCAGCGCACCTGCCGCACGAACCACGCCCCATCGTGCGCGTGCATCCGCGTGCGCGCATCCTGATCGCCGGCCAGGCGCCGGGGCGGTTGGTGCACGAAACCGGCCTGCCCTGGAACGATCCCTCGGGCGACCGCTTGCGCGCCTGGATGGGGATCGACCGGGAAACCTTCTATGATCGGGAAAACATCGCCGTGGCTGCGATGGGATTCTGCTTTCCCGGAACCGTCGACGGCGCCGATCTGCCGCCGCGGCCCGAATGCGCGCCACTCTGGCGACCCAGGCTTTTGCCCTTGCTGCGAAACGTGCGTCTGACGCTGCTCGTCGGCGGCTACGCGCAGCGCTATCATTTGGGCGATCGGCGGGCGATGACGGCGGTCGTGCGCGCCTGGCGCGACCTGCCGGAGAGCGTCATCGCTTTGCCGCATCCGTCCTGGCGCAATTCGGGTTGGCTGAAGAGGAATCCATGGTTCGAGTCGGAACTCGTCCCGGCATTGCGTTTACGCGTCGCGCAGGCCTTGCGCTGATCGCGGCGCTCGCGGCGGCGTGTGCGCCCACCGTGCAGGCGCAGATGATCGCGCCGGCCGCATTCGAAGGGCCGCGCTTCACGCAGGATCGCTTCATCAGCTTCGACGGCGCCGAACTCGGCCTCACCACGTGGGCCCCGCAAGAGGGCGCGCCTTGGGCGGTGATCGTGGCGCTGCACGGCATGAACGACTACGCCGACGCGTTTCACCTCGCCGGGCCCTATTGGGCCGAGCGCGGCGTCGTCACCTATGCCTATGACGCACGCGGCCACGGCCGCTCGCCGCAACGCGGCGTATGGGGCGGGCGCGATCTGATGACGGAGGATGCGCGCACCGCCGTGCGCACGGCGCGCGCGCGCCATCCCGGCGCCATCGTGGCGGTGGTGGGCGAATCCATGGGCGCGGCCACCGCGATCGCGGCGTTCGGATCGGACGATCCCCCGCCGGCCGATCGCGTCATTCTGTGCGCGCCGGCGGTGTGGGGCTGGTCGAGCTTGCCCGACGCCTACGCCGTCACGCTCTGGCTCGGCGCGCACACCTTTCCCTGGCGCACCGTCTCGCCGCCGCGCGGCGTGCGCATCACGCCCACCGACAATACCGAAGCCATTGTGCGCATGAGCCGCGATCCGCTGATGATTTTCGGCGCGCGCGTCGATGCGGTGTACGGCATCGTCGGCCTGATGGAGACCGCATCGCAGCGCGCCGGCGCGCTCGCGGCGCCGACGGCGTTTCTCTATGGCGGCAACGATCAGATCATCCCTGCGCCCGCCGCGCTGACCGCCGCGCGCCGTCTGCCGCCGCACGCGCGCACGGCGTTCTATCCCGAGGGCTATCACCTGCTGCTGCGCGACCGGCAGCGGGCGCGCGTGTTCGACGACGTGCTGGCCTTCCTGCGCGATCCAGCCAGCCCCTGGCCGTCGGGCGCGGCGCCGATCTCGGCGGCGGCTGCGGCATCACATCGTTAACGCCGTTAATGATAGGCTGGCGCGATTCGACCTGACCCCAAGGGCCCTTCGTGAAGCTGCCCGCCTTGAAGCCTGTGCTCGACAAGCGCCAAGTCGCGCTGGCGCGCGCGCGCTTCAAGGCCTGGTGGGAGGGCGAGGATTTCGATCCCGCAGCGGCCGAGGCGGCGTTTGCCGAGGCCGCCGAGGCGGTCGAGACGACGCAAGCGGCAAGCCCGACGGCGTCGGCGCCCGGTCCGGACGCGGATCTGTTCGAACCCGAAACGCCGCCGCTGTCGCCGCGCTTCGAGGCGTTGTTCCGGTTGTGGGGCGACCATCGCATCGCGCCGGGCGATCCCGCCGAGGAAGGCCAGATCGGCCAGCGCCTGGGGCTGATGGGGGAGGCAGCGCTTGCGGTGATCGGGCCGGGCCACGCCGCGCCGCTCATCGCCGTCGCCGGCGGCTTTCCCGGCGCGATCACGGCGCATGAATGGCGCGACGACACGCGTGCTGCGTGCGACGCCGCTGTGGCGCGCGCGGGCCTTGCGGCGCGCGTGCGCGTTGCGCCCGCCGATCTCGACACCATCCATTTCGCTGCCGAAAGCGTCGACGGCCTGTGGAGCGTCGATGATTTCACCTACGCCGATCACGCCGCCGGCCTCGCGCATCAGATCACGCGCGCCCTGAAGCCGGGCGCGGCGGCGCTGATCGAAACCTATGCGGCCGAGCCGGGCGCGGCGCTTGCGCCGTCTTTCGCCACCGCCTTCGCCGAGCCGCATCTGCGCGCGCACGCGGCCTTGTGCGAGATGTTCCATGATTGCGGCTTGCGCCTGGAGCACGACGACGACGTCTCCGCCGCCCATGTCGCGCTGGCCAAGCGCGGCTTCAAGCGGCTGGAGGAGGCGCTGGCGGCGGCCGCGCAAGGCGGGCTCGGCGTGCACACGCTGCGCGAAATCGCCTGGGAGGCGGAGGCCTGGCGCGCGCGCATTCGTTTCCTGAATCAGAAACGATTGCGCCGCGTGCGCTTGATTTTCCGCAAGCCCGCCGGCTCAGACTGAGCCGTCCTTCCGCGCGAACACGAACGCGCCGGCGGGATCGATGCGCACATCGGCGCGCGCGCCGGGCTCAGGCCCGCCGCGATTGGGAATGGCGGCGCGCCAGGTGACGCCGCCGGCCTCGATCCAAGCGGCGTCGAAGGCGCCTTGCGGCCGGCGCGCGGTCACCAGCGCGCGGCCGCCTGGAACCAGCTGCAGCGCTTCAGCGCGCACCGCGACGGAAACCGCGCCGCTGAGCCCGGCGGCGCTGACTGCGCCGAACGGCGTTTCGGCCGCGCCACCTCTGGCGAGCGCTGCAATCACATTGACGGGCCCCAGCGCGCGCGCCGCTTCCACCGAGTTCGGGTGATCGTAGACGGTGCGCGGATCGTCCTCCTGCAACAGCCGCCCCTGATGCATCACCGCCAGGCGGTCGGCGATGGCGAGCGCTTCGTCGATGTCATGGGTGACGAACACCGCCGTCGCGCCGGCGTCGGCGATCGCGGCCATCGTCATGTCGCGCAACGTCGCGCGCAGCGTGGAATCGAGGCCGGAGAAGGGCTCGTCGAGCAGCACCGCGCGCGGCTGCGGCGCCAGAGCGCGCGCCAGCGCCACGCGCTGCTGCTCGCCGCCGGACAATTCGTGCGGATAGGCGCCCGCGCGCCGCTTGAGGCCCACGCGGTCGAGCCAAGAGAGCGCTTCCGCCTCGCGCGCCTCGCGTGCGGCGCCGGCGAGCCCGAACGCGACATTGCCCGCCGCCGTCAGATGCGGGAACAGCGCATAATCCTGAAACACCATGCCGATGCGGCGCGCTTCCGGCGCAAGCGTAAAGCCCGGCGCGGAGACGCGGTCGCCGCCGATGCGGATTTCGCCGGCGTCGACCGGCTCCAGCCCCGCGATCATGCGCAAAAGCGTGGATTTGCCCGAGCCTGAAGGGCCAAGCAGCGCCAGCGTGCGTCCCGCCGGCGCCGTCACCGTCACGTCGTCGACCGCCGGCGCATCGCCATAGGCGCGCCGCACGCGCGTCACGGCGATGGCGGCGGCGGTCATCGCGCACCGGCGCGCAGGCGGGGCAAAGCGCGCGTGAACAGAAGGATCGGAACCAGACCGGCGGCGGTGAGCAGCAGCGCAGGCGCTGCGGCCTGCGTCAGCCGCTCATCGGAGGCGTAGGCGTAGGCGCGGATCGCCAGCGTCTCGACATTGGCCGGGCGCAGAATCAGCGTGGCCGGCAATTCCTTCAGGATCTCGATGAACGCCATCAGCGCGCCCGCCGCCGCCGCCGGCGCCGCGATCGGCAGATCGACACGCCAGAAGCGCTGCAGCGGGCTTGCGCCCAAGGTGCGCGCGGCGCCGGCGACGTTGCGCGACACGCGCGCAAGGCCGGCCTCCAAAGGCTGTGCGCCCACCGCCGTGAAGCGCGCGACATAAGCCCAGATCAAGAGCGCCGCGCCCAGGCCTGCGCTCAAGCCGCCGACGAGACCCGCCTCGCGCGCGACGGCGTAAAGGCTCATGGCGCCGAGCGCGATCACCGCGCCCGGCGCGGCGTAGCCGAGGCCTGCGGCGAGGAACGCTGCGCGCCCCCAGCCGTCGCCGTGACGTGCAGCGCTCGCAGCGACCGCAGCGAACGCCAGCGTCGCCAGCGCGCCGGCGCCGGCGAGCGCGAGCGAGGCGAAGAGCGGTGCAGCGAGGCCGTCGACATCGCTCAACGGGCGCAGGCTCGCCAGCCGCGCCAGCCAGCCGAGCGGCAGCGCGAAGGCCAGCGCCACCACCGCCGCACAAAATATCGTTGCCGCGATTTGAAACCATCGCGGCGCGTCCGCGAGCGCGGCCGGCCGCCAACGGGGTCCCGCCGCATAGCCGCGACGCCCGCGCGCGCGCCGCTCGATCCACATCAGGAACGCCGCGCCCAACACAAGCAGTGCGGCCAGCTGCAGCGCCAGAAGCGGCGCATCCTGCGCGAAGCGCGCGCGAAAGACGCCGGTTGTGATCGTCGTCACGCCGAAATGCTGGGCTGCGCCGTAATCGGCGACGATCTCCATGCCGGCCAAAGCCGCGCCCGCGACGACGCCTGGATACGCCGCCGGCAAGGCTGCGCGCAGGATTGCCGAAATCGGCGTTGCGCCGAGCGTGCGGGCCGCCTCCAGCGCGCACATCGATTGCGCCGCGAACGCCGCGCGCGTCGCGAGATAGACATACGGATAACATCCCAGCGCATAGACGAAGGCCGCGCCCGCGACGCCGCGCAGCGGCCAATCCAACGGCCCGCCCGCCCAGGTCAGCGCCGAATAGCCATAGGCCAGCACATAGATCGGCGCAGCCAACGGCGCCGCCAGTGCCCAGGCGAAAAAGCCGCGTCCGGGAAACGCGAACACGCTGACGAGCGTCGCGCACGCGACGCCAAGAAGCGTCGCCCCGCCGCCGCCGATCGCTAGGAGAAGCGCTGTGCCGAGCACGCTGTCGCGCATCAACGCCGCATCCTGCGCAGCCGGCGGCGCCGACAGCGCCATCGCCAGCACCGCCAGCGCCGGCCCAGCGCACACCAGAACCGCGCACGCTGCGGCGATGGCGCCCCATGGCGCAGCTGTGCGGTGCGGACGCGCGGCTTGCGTCGGCGCCGGGAGCGAAGCGGGGCTCGCCTCTATCGCCATCCGGCGTCTTCGAACAGACGCGCCGCCTCGACCTGGCGGCGCCCGAGCGCGGAGATCGGGATGGTTTCTTCGCGGAACGGCCCGAGACCTTGAAGCAGCGGCGCGAGCGTCGTTCCGTCGCTGATCGGGAATTCCGAATTATCGCCAGCGAAAACTTGTTGCGCCGGCGTGGAAACAAGAAAATCGAGCAGCGCGACGGCCGCATCGCGCCGCTTGGCGTGCAGCGTCACCCCGGCGCCGGAAATGTTGACATGCGCGCCAGGCTGACCTTCGCCCTGATCGGTGAAGACGAGCCCGACCTTTTCGGCGACCGCACGATCGGCGGGGTCGTCGGACTGAACGAGCCGCAGATAATAATAGTGGTTGGAGATCGCGACCTGCGCTTCGCCGGCGGCGACGGCGCGGATCTGATCGATGTCGCCGCCTTGCGGGTCGCGGGCGAAATTCTCGCGCACGCCGCGCGCCCAGGCGCGCGCATTGTCAGCCCCGGCGCGCTCGATGCGCGCGGCCAGCATGGAAAGATTGTAGACGTTCGTCGATGTCCGCGCGACGACCTGGCCGCGGAAGCGCGGCGCAGCAAGCGCATCGAAGCTTGCGACCTCGGCGGGATCGACGGCGTCCTTGCGGTAGATGATGACGCGTGCGCGGCGGGTGAAGGGCCACCACATGCGGTCGTCGTCCTTCAGGCGGGCGGGGCAGGCGGCCTCCAGCGCAGGCGTCGTCGAGCGCTGCAAGAGGCCGGCCTGCTGGATGCGCCACAGATTGCCGGCGTCGGCGGTGACCACGAGATCGGCCTCGGTCTGGTCGCCCTCCAAAGTGAGGCGCTCGATGAGCTGGTCGGCCGGCGCCGCCAGCACGCGCACCTCGATCCCGCTCTGGGCGGTGAAGGCGTCATAGACGGCGCGATCGGCGTCATAGTGCCGGGCGCTATAGAGATTGATGTGCGTCGCGACGGGGCTGGCGGCCTGGCGGTCGCAGGCGGCGAGGGCGAACGCGGCGGCGCCGGACAGCGCGGCGCGGCGGGTCAGGTGGGACATGGGCCTCAGTTGCAATTCGTTCGCAGGAAGGCCGTGTTGTGCGCCCGACGGCCCAGGCCCGTCAAGGCGCGCCGGCGTGCGCCCGGCGCGGCATGACGAAGCGTCCTTGACGGCGCGGGAGCGGCTCTCCTAAGCATCCGCCTCCGCCGCACCCGGCGGGCGCGTAGCTCAGCGGGAGAGCACCTGCTTCACACGCAGGGGGTCACAGGTTCGATCCCTGTCGCGCCCACCATTTCTCAGCGCGCCCGCCGTCCCCGGCCGATCCGGCGCGCACCCTATCGCTACAGCCCTCATTTTTCGGCGTTCGCTCTGCGCTTTGTTTGGTGCGGCGGGCGCGTATGGCGCGTCGCAACCCTGTTTTGGGCGCCCTTGACGGTTTTGTGCAGAGGTGACAGTTTTGCTCCTTAATAAGGCGGTCAAACCGCCAATACGCGCTTGAGGGAGGCGACGCGATGGGCAGACTGGTGCATTGGCTTGGCGCGACCGCGGTTTCGGTCACCGCACTCGGCTGCGGCGCGGCGGTTGCGCAAGACGCAAACGCCGATATCGACGCGGAAAGCGGGCGCACGCTCGGCGAGATCGTCGTCACCGCACAGCGCCGCGAAGAGCAATTGCAGGACGTTCCGATCGCGGTGTCGGCGTTCGACGAAGCGATGATCGAAGGGCTCAACGCGCGCGACATTCGCGATCTTTCCGGCGTCGTGCCCAATCTCGTGTTGTCGGAAGTGAGCATCGGGCCGAGCATGACGCAGGTGTCGCTGCGCGGCGTCAACAGCCAGGACCCGGAAAAGAGCTTCGATCCCGCGGTCGGCGTGTTCGTCGACGGCGTCTATCTCGGCACTTCCGCCTTCAACATGCTCGACGCCTTCGATCTCGAGCGCATCGAAGTGCTGCGCGGCCCGCAGGGCACTTTGTTCGGCCGCAACACGACCGGCGGCGCGATCAATGCGTTCCGTTCGCGCCCGACCGGCGTGTTCGGCGTGCGCGCCGAAGTGGTGACCGGCAGCGATGGGCGTCTCGACGCCCAGGCGGTGCTCAATGTCCCGCTGGTGGAGGACGTTCTTGCGTTGAAGCTTTCCGCGTTCGGCAAAAGCGACGACGGCTTGTGGGGCAATCCCGCCGGCGGCGCGACCGGCGCCGAGCAGCGCAGCGGCGCGAGCGCGCGGCTGCAATGGACGCCGACGTCCAATTTCACCCTCGATGTGATCTACGACCACGCCGACGACGACAGCGAACTGACCCCCTATATTCCGCGCGGCGTCGCGACGATCACGCCGCTGCCGTTCCGCATCACGCAAACCAATCCGCCGACGCCTGCGACAATCGTTCCGGCCTCGCCGGCGGATCGCTATTGCACGGTAGCGGGCGGACGCTGCCTGCAAAACGATCTGTCGCTCACCACGATCAACGACCCGCACCGCGTCGATGCGACGCTCGACGCGGTGACGGTCAATGCGGATTGGGAGCTGAGCGACCAATTGACCTTGAGCGGCGTGTTCGGCCTGCGCGATTCCGACGAGAAGGTCTATATCGATTTCGACGGCACGAACCGCACGGTCTTCAATGTCGTGCGCGCGCAGCAATACGAGCAATGGAGCGGCGAACTGCGCCTCGCCTCCAGCTTCGACGGCCCCTTCAATTTCGTCGCCGGGCTCTATCATTTCAACAGCGAGTACGCGTTGCAGCAGGCGATCAAGCTCGATGCGTCGATGGTGTCGGCGGCGCCGCTGGGCGTCGCCTTCGTCAACGGCTCGGGCGACGAAGACCAGCACGAAGCGCAGACGACGGCCGTGTTCGCGCAGGCGGATTGGGAATTCGCGCCGGCCTGGACCTTGACGCTCGGCGGCCGCGCGACCTGGGACGAAAAGACCGTCTTTACGCGTTTCGTCGGCGCGCCGGCGGGCATCACCAACGCCTACCAGGTGTCCGACGGCGTGCCTGCGGGCCGCCCCGTGACCTCGCAAGGCGGCGCCTCGGAGGAGTGGTTCGAGTTCACGCCGCGCGTCGCGCTGAACTGGAAGGCGAGCGAGGATCTCCTATTCTACGCCTCCTATGCGCGCGGCTATAACGCCGGCGGCTTCAGCGCGCGTGCGGGCACGGTCGCCGACGTGACCACGCCGTTCGATCCGGAATTCATCAATTCCTACGAGGCGGGATTCAAATCCGATCTGTTCGACGGGCGCGCGCGCTTCAATGTTGCGGTGTTCTACAACGATTACGAAGACAAGCAGGAAGAGGCGATCCAGCCGGGCCCGCCGCCGACCTTCACCTCCACCACGGTGCGCAACGTCTCGGGCGCGCGGATCGCGGGCGTGGAGATCGAAGCCGCCGCGGTGCTGAGCGATTATTTCCGCATCGATGCCTCGCTCGGCTACATGGATGCGGAATACACCGATTACGCGACCTTCGTGAGTTCCGCGCAATACGTCTCCACGCCGGCGCAGCCGACAGGAACGCTGCTGCGCGCCGATCTGACGACGCTGGCGCTGCGGCGCGTGCCGGAATGGACCGCCTCGATCTCGCCGACCTTCGAGGCGCCGCTGGGGGGCGGACGGTTGCGGGCCAGCAGCACCATTCGCTACGCCGCCGAGCAATTCGCCGAGTTCTTCAACGATCCCCGTGGCCGTATCCCCGCCCAGACCATCGTCGACGCCAGCGTCGGCTACGGCTTCGGCGGCGTCGATCACGATCGCATCCATGTGACGCTGTTCGGCGAAAACATCACCGATGAACAGAACATCACATCCTACACCAATTCGTTGGTCGATTTCGGCGCGCTGCCGGCGCCGGCCACCTGGGGCGTTTCAGTACGCTATCGCTACTGAAGCGCGCCGCGCTGAGACGGCTCCTTCCCCACTGAGAAAGGCCCGCGCGTTGCGGGCCTTATTTTTTCGATCGCCGCCGTGCGGGCTTTACGGTGTTTTGGGCGACGCTTTTCGTGGCGCTGCGGGCCGCGCGCGCGACGGTCTTGCGCAGCAGCGCCGAGCCCTCCGGTTCGATCGCCAACGCCTTGAGGAATTCGACCATCATGGCGATGCGCGCGTCGGCGTCCTCGCTGATCCAGCCATAACTGGCTACGCCGTCGAGCAGAAAGCGCGTGATGTCGCGCCGCAGGTGGAAGCCCGGCGCCGCTTGCTCGGCGGCGGAGAACAGCGTCATCGCCGAGGCCCGCCGCGCGCGGTCGTATTCGTCCATCGCCGGCGCGAAGATCGCGGCGAGTTCGGGATCGGTTCGCGCCGCATTCGCCAATTCCCCGAACGCGCGATACTCGATCGTATGGTTTTGCGCCCACGCCAGATCGATGGCGCGCGAAAGCCGGCCGGGTTCGTCGGCGATCGAGTCCAGCGCCTGCTCGAACAAGGCGATCCGCTCGCGCGTGACGAAATGGATCACCGCCTCCAGCAGGGCGAGGCGTGTGGGAAAGTGATACAAAAGCGCCGAGCGCAGCATATTGGCCTGCTCGGCCACCGCGCCGGTATTGGTTCCCGCATAGCCCTCGTGCGCCAGGCAATGCACCGCAGCCTCCATGATGCGCCGGCGCGTCGCGGTGCTTTTCTTCATTTCGCCGGCGCCGACGGCGGTCGGGTCGCGCAGGGCTGAAGGCGATTTCCGGCTCAAGAGATGGCTCCGTCGCTCTCTCAACGCAGGGTTTTCGCGTGTCCGCGCCTCCGTCAAGGGGTTGCTGGGACGCAGGCGGTTTTGTACACTCATGCACAAAAGAGACGGATGCATGCCAGACGCACTGGTCGATCATGGTTCGGCGTCGCCGACGCGCACGGCGCAGGCCAGTCTGCGCGACCCCGCGATCATCGCGGAGCCGTGGGCGTTCTATGCAGCGCTGCAGGCGCAAGGCGGCGTCGCGCGGGATCCCGACACCGGCGTTTGGATCGTGGCGAACTACGCCCTCATTCAGGACGTGCTGCGCGACAACGAGGCGTTTTCCGCGCAGGTCGATCGGCCGTCCTTGCGGCCGGGGGGGCTGCCGGCGCGCGCGCGCGCGATCCTGGACTCAACCGTCGTCTTTACGCCGACCCTCGTCGGCGCCGATCCGCCCACGCACACGCGCCTGCGCCCGCTCGTGAACGCGGTGTTCAGCGCGCACAAGGTGGAGGCGCTGGCGCCGGGGATCGATGCGATCGTGCACGATCTGCTGCAGGCGATCGGCGATCACGGCGCCTGCGATTTCGTGCGCGCGTTCGCCGCCCCGCTGCCCCTGACAGTGATCGCCGATCAACTCGGCCTCGACCGCGCCGACATCTGGCTGTTGAAGGACTGGTCGGACGCTTTCATCCAGATCCTCGGCCTGATGGGCGACGACGACACCTTGATCGCCGCAGCCGAGCGCCAGCGCGACGCAATCGTGTTTCTGCTTGCGGAGGCCGAACGCCGGCGTGCGGCGCCGAACGGCTCGTTGCTGAGCGATCTCGCGAACGCGCGCACAGAGGAGGGCGGATATCTGCGCGACGAGGAACTCGTGTCGATCCTCGTGCAGCTGATGGTGGCGGGCAACGAAACGACGACCAACACGTTGTCGGCGGGGCTCTTGCGGCTGTGCCTGACGCCGGGCCTGCAGGAGAGCGTGCGCGACGGGTCGGATCGCGCGCTGCGCACGTTCGTGGAAGAAGTGCTGCGCGCAGAAAGCCCGGTGCAAGGGCATTATCGGCGCGCGCTGCGCGATGTGGAGATCGGCGGAGCAGCGATCCAGGCCGGCGACATCGTGCATCTGCGCTACGGCGCGGCCAATCGCGATCCCGTCATGTTTCCCGATCCGGCGCAGATCGATGTCGCGCGCGCCAATGCCGGACAGCACATGGCCTTCGGCGGCGGCATTCATTTCTGCGTTGGGGCCATGCTGGCGCGCAAGGAGCTGTTCATCGCCTTTCGGCGATGTCTCGCGCGCTGGGATGCGATCGCGCTCGACTGCCCGCCGGAGGCGCTGCAGCGCGTCGCCAGCGCGCAGCATCGCGGGCTGGTCGAACTGCCGCTTCGTTTCACCGTGCGCAACCAGGAATAACGCTCATGGATCTCTCCCTTCGCGGCAAAGTCGCGCTCGTCACCGGCGGCACGCGTGGCCTTGGGCGCGCCATCGTCGAGCGGCTGGCGGCGGAGGGCGCCGACATCGCACTGTGCGCCCGTTCGGAAGAAGCGGCGCGCAACGTCGCTGAAGAGACGGCGCGCGCGCACGGCGTGAAGGCGATCGGCGCCGGCGTCGACGTCGCCGACGGCGAAGCTCTGCGCGCCTTCGTCGCCAACGCCGCGCAAGCGATGGGCGGGCTCGACATCGTCGTCTCGAATGTCAGCGCCGGAGGAGGCGGGCGCACAGGCGAAGATCAATGGCGGCGCAATTTCGAGATCGACCTGTTGGCGCCGTATCATTTGATCGACGCGGCGCGGACGCATCTGGAAGCGCGCGGCGGCGCGATCGTGATGATCTCCTCCACCGCTGCATTCGAAACCTTCAGCGCGCCGCAGCCCTATAATGTGGTGAAGGCCGGGCTCATCAATTACGCCAAGAATCTATCGCAGGCGCTTGCGGCGAAGAAGGTGCGGGTGAACGTCGTGTCGCCGGGGCCGATCTGGACCGAAGACGGCGGCTGGGCCTATCTCAAGGCCAACGCGCCTGCCTTTTATGAGAGCACGCTTGCCGCCATTCCAGGCGGGCGCATGGGATCGCCTGCGGATGTCGCGGCGGCGGTGGCGTTCCTGTCGAGCCCGCTGGCCGGCTACATCACCGGCGCCAATCTGGTGATCGACGGCGGCTTCACCAAGCGCGTGCAGTTTTGACCGCACTGGCCGGCAAACGCGCGCTGGTCACAGGCGCCGCCATGGGCATCGGCGCAAGCATCGCCGCACGCCTCGCGCAAGACGGCGCAACCGTGATCATCGCCGACATCGATGAAAGCGCCGGCCGCCAATGCGCCGAGGCGCTAGGGCAAAGTTTTCACATCCTCGACGTGACGAGCGAAAGCGCGTGGACTGCGCTTGCAGCGCACCTCGCCGAATCCGGCGGCCTCGACATCCTCGTCAACAATGCGGGAATCAATCCTGGCCCCGCGGCTCTGGATGACATGACGCTCGCGTACTGGCGCAGCGTGCACGCCGTCAATCTCGACGGCGTGTTTCTCGGCTGCCGCACGGCGCTACGCCTGATGGCGGCGACCGGCGGCGCGATCGTCAATATCGGTTCGGCCGCGGGCGTGCGGCCGCCGGCGGACATGGCGGCCTATGCGTCGAGCAAGGCGGGCGTGCACATCTTGACGCGCGCGGTCGCGCTGCATGCGGGACGACGCGGCCTCGATGTGCGCTGCAACACCCTGGCGCCGGGGTCGGTGGAAACCCCGATGGTGGCGCGGCTGCGCGCCGCGACCGGCGACCCCGAGGCGGCGCGCGCGCGCACGGCTGCGCTGCATCCGATCGGCCGCGTGGGCGAACCCGGCGACATCGCCGGCGCCGCGGCTTTTCTCGTCGGCCCGGAGGCGCGCTTCATCACCGGCGCGCTGTTCGCCGTCGATGGAGGCCTGACGGCATGAGGGGCCCGCCATGACCGCTGCGCGCATCGACGGCTATCTCGTGACCGGCGGGCTCGGCCACGATTTCGACTTCGCGCGGCTTGAACTCCTGAAGGCGCTCGCGGTCCATGAACACGTCCGCACCATCGCCGCGCCGGATTATGAGCGGCTCGACCGGCTCGACCGCGCCGCTTTCGTGGTGAGCTATACGTGCGATGTAGAACCATCGGCGTCGGCGCAAGCCGCGCTTGCGGAATTCGTCGCGCGCGGCGGGCGATGGTTCGCGCTGCACGCAACCAATTCTCTGTTGTCGTTCGGGCCCGAGGGCGTCGGCCGCCGCGCGGGCGGCGAGCTCTTCCTCGACCTCCTGGGCGCCCAGTTCGCTGCGCATCCGCCGATCGGCCCCTTTATGGTCGAAAATCTCAAGCCTGCGCATCCGCTCACCGCCGGCCTTGAACCGTTCGCGGTGGAGGATGAACTCTATCTCATGCGCATGCGCGCGGATGTGGAGGTGCTGCTGGCGGCCCGCTATCGGGGCGAAGCGCCTGGTTTCGTCGATCGGGATTGGCGCGACGACGCGGTGCGCCCGATCCTTTATCTGCGGCGCTGGGGCCAGGGCGCGGTGCTCTATTGCACGCTCGGGCATGCGCGCGGGCATTATGACGCGCAGCACCGGACGCCCTATTTTCCGGTCGTCGAACGCGGCGCGTGGGCGACGGAGCAATTCCGAGAGATTTTGACGCGCGGCCTGCGCTGGATGCTCACCAGGGAGAGCGACGATGGCTGACGATTATTTGCAGCGGCCGCGGCCGACCGTGCGCGACCTCCTGGAGAGCGACGGCGGCGAGATACCGTGGCAGCTCGAGGAGGCGCCATTCCACGATATCGGCCTGCACGGCGTGAACGTGTCGGCCTATACGAGCGCCGAATATGCGCGCGCCGAGCAGGCGAAGCTGTGGCCGCGCGTGTGGCAGATGGCGTGCCGCGCCGATGAGATCGCCAAAGTGGGTGATTGCGTCGTCTACGAGATCGGCGACGCCTCGCTCATCATTGTGCGCACCGGCGCCGACGCCGTGCGCGCCTATCACAACGCCTGTCTGCATCGCGGCCGCCAATTGCGCGATTGCGCCGGGAGCGTGAGCGAATTTCGCTGTCCGTTCCACGGCTTCACCTGGTCGCTCGACGGCTCGCTGAAATCGGCGCCGACGCCGTGGGATTTTCCGCACGTGCGCACAAAAGGGTTCCGTCTGCCTGAAGCGCGCACCGGCCTGTGGGGCGGCTTCGTGTTCGTCTGCTTCGACGAACGCGCGCCGCCGCTCGAGACCTATCTGGAGGATATTCCTGCGATTTTTGCGCGCTGGCCGATGGAGGATCGCGTCACCGCCGCGCATGTGGCCCGGCCGCTCGCGTGCAATTGGAAGGTCGCCCTCGAAGCGTTCGTGGAGTCGTTTCACGTCACCGACACGCACCCGCAGGCGGCGGCCTATATCGGCGACTTCAACACGCAATATGATGTTTGGCCCGACAAGAAACATTATTCCCGGATGATCTCGCCGCGGGGGATCGCGTCGCCCTCGCAAGGGCCGCTCACGCCGGACGAGGTGTTGCAGGCGTCAGAGGCCGAGGGCGCCGCTGTGTCCGTGCCGCCAGGGTCGACCGCGCGCCGGGAGATGGCCAAGCGGCGCCGGGCGCAATTGCGTCCTCTCCTGGGCGACGACGCCGAAAAGCTCACCGTGTCCGAAGCGATCGACACGATCCAGTATTGGATTTTTCCCAATCTCGTCTGCTGGTGGGGCATGAACGCGCCGATCACGTATCGCTTCCGTCCCTACGGTCACGATCCCGATTGGTGTCTGATGGAGGTGTATTTGTTGACGCCTGCGCCGAAGGACAAGCCGCGTCCGGCGCCGGCGAAGCTTCGTCTGTTGGGTGCGGAGGAGAGCTGGACCAATGCGCCCGAACTGGGTGGGCTCGGCGTGATCTTCGATCAGGACGCCTCCAATCTCTGGGCGGTGCAGAAAGGCATGAAGCGTCTGCAATCGGGACGCACGACGCTCGCGCGCTATCAGGAAAACCGCATTCGCGCCTTTCATCGGACGCTGCGCGATTATGTGGGCGATGGCTGAGGGCCGTCGAGCGCCGCGCGCGTGTCGCGATAGCCCTTCAACGCGGACCACAACAAGAGCGCAGCCAAAGGCGCGGTCACGGCGTTCACCCAGGCGAGCGAGTAGCGGATGCCGTCGGCGGCGGTGAACACCTGGTCGTTCATCACGCCGATGATGAGCGGGCCGAGCGTCAGCCCACACAGATTGATCACGAACAGATAGACCGCCGAGGTCTGTCCGCGATGCTGGTTGGGCGTCGACAATTGCAACGTCGCGGCGGCGAGCGGGAAAGGGAAGGTGGTGAAGAATTGCGCGACCGCGAGCAGGGCGAGCGCGGTCCAGGGATTGGGCGTCAGCGTGGCGATCGCGGAAGGAATCCATGAGCCCAGCATCGCCAGCGCCGCCACGCGCAGCGCCGCGTCGGGATGACGCCTGCCGACGCTGTCGGCGATCCGCCCGGCGACGAAGGCGCCTAGCACGCTGGCGATCAGCACGCCGAACAGGCCGTACCAAAGCCCCGCCTGTGCTGCGTTCCAGCCATGCACGCGCTTGAAAAACTCCGCCGTCCAACTCGCGCCCGCATAGCCGTTCAGCGTGATGAGGCAATAGCCGGCGAACATCGGGCCATAAAGCGCGCGATGGCGCCAGAAGCGGGCGATGACGTCGCGCAGCGGCGGCGGCTTCAGCGGACCGTCGCTCAAGGCGCCGCGCCGCGGCGGCTCCTTGATGGTGAGCGCCCACAACGCGACGAGCAGGCCCGGCGCGCCGACGACGAGAAACGCCACCTGCCACGGCGCGATTTCGCCCAATAGCGGCAGCGTGACCGGCCCCGCCGTCATCGCCCAATGCACGATGGCGCCGCCGAAAATGAAGGCGCAGCCGATGCCGATGAAGGCGCCCATGGTGAACACGCCGAGCGCGCTGGCGAGACGATCTTTGGGATAGGTGTCGGCGAGCAGGGAATAGGCTGCGGGATTGAGGCTCGCTTCGCCCGCGCCGACGCCGACGCGCGCGAGAAACAATTCCACATAGCTGCGCGCAAGCCCGCTCATCACGGTGAAGGCGGAGAACACGCCCGCGCCGACCGCGACGATCAGGCGGCGATCGGCGAAATCGACCAGCCGGCCGATCGGCAGCGCCGCCAGCGTATAAAAGAGGCCGAAAGCTGCGCCCTGCAGCAGCGAAAACTGCGTGTCGCTCAGCCCGAACGCCGCCTTGATCGGCCCGACCATCAGGTTCAGCACGATGCGGTCGATGTAAGAGAACATGCTCGCCACGGTGAGGACGAGCATCGTGTAGAGCGCGACCTTTTCCGACGGCCAGGGCGCCTCGCGCGCGCCGCTCACGGCGCCGCCTCGCCAGGCCAGGGCGCCAGGCCCGGGTCCTTCTCGATCTGGAAAACATTCAAGGTGAGCGCTACGAGAATGAACTCGCCCACGAGCAGAACATAATCCACAAGCTGTTGGGCGGTGAGCGCGCCTTCGAGCGTGCGATAGACGTCCGCATCGATCGACCATCCGCGCATCATCTGATCGACGCCGCGCAGCAGGGCTGCTTCGAGCGGCGTCCAGCCCGGCGCGTCGGGCCCAAGCGGCACGCGGGCTACGTCCTCATCGGGGATGCCGAGCCGTTTGCACAATCCCGCATGCTGGCCCCATTCGTAGGACGAGCGCGTGATCCAGGCCACGCGCAGCACGACCAGTTCGCGCAGGCGCACGTCGAGCGCATTGTTGCGCAGGATGTGCGCGCCGAACGTCATCCAGGCGGCGAGCGTATCGGGGCTGTGGGCGAGCACGCGGTGGAGATTGAACGTCTGCCCCCAGGCCGAAAGCGCGGCTCGGGCCGGCGGCGCCATGGCGGCGTCGGCAAGCCCCGCGAGGCGCTGCGCCGCATCGGGAAAGATCGCTTCGCCAGTCGCCATGGGTCCCTCCGATTTTGAGGGATTTAGGCATGTCAGTACAAAAATGACCACCCCCGCCGTGCGCGCCAGCCAGACGCCAACGCGGCGTCTTAAGCGCGCGCAGCCGCGCAGGCCTCGCCGACCGCGTGCAAAAGCAGCCGCTTGGATTCCGCATCGCGCAGCGGGATGGACGCGAGCGCCGCGGTGTCCACGCCATCGGGAAACACGCGCAGAAAGCGCTCGCCCGCATCGCGCGCAGCGCGCAGGTCGCGTTTGGCCAGAGCGCTCGCCATCGCCACCGCATGGGCGCCGACATGCCCGGGCAGGCGTTCGATGGACCGGTTGGCCGCGCGCTCGGCGTCGTCGTAGCGGCGGGCGAGCCAATAGGCGAAGGCGCGGCCGCCATCGACATTATCGAGATGGGTCTCATCGGCGGCGCACGCCTCGGCGCGATCGAAATCATGCAGCGGGGTTTCGGTTTCGCCCGCCATGGTGCGAATCCAGCCGGCCGTGCTCCACGCGACGCGCGACAACGGATTGGCGCGAACGGCCTGTTCGGCTGCGCGCAGGGCCGCGTCGAAATCGCCGGCGACATGGACCGCCGCCCAGCCGGCGACGGCGAGCGTTTCGGCGTCGTCGCCGCCGAGCCTGATGGCGCGGTGCGCCTGCATCAGCGCCTCTTGCCGATCGGCCGGTCGATCGGCGTAGCCGAGACAGGCTTTGCTCCAGGCGGCGGCCCCAACCGCGCGCGCGAAAGCCGGCGCGGCGTCCAGGGCGCGGTTCAGATGCTGCAGCGCCAATTCATACTTGGCTGGCGAGGCGGCGAAGCCTTCCGCCACTGCAGCGTAATAATGCTGCCAGGCGTTGCGCCGTTCCGCCGGCGCGGCGATGGCCGCGGCGCGCGCGAAGTCGATCAGCCGCTTGGCCAGGACGACCGTCAAGCGCGCCGGGCCGTCCTCCAGAAGCGCGAACGTATCGGCGCCGGCGTGCTCGATGTCGCCGCTGGTGATCAGCGCGCCGTCCTGCGCCGACACGAGCCGATAGCGCAGCTTCATGGCGCCGTCGCGCACCATCACGCTGCCCCCGATCAGCAGGCCGACGCCGAGCGCCTCGCCCATCGCGGCGGGATCGCGCACCGCGCCTTTGAATTGCAGCGCCTTCGCAACGCCGGCGACGCGGATGTCGCGAAACTTCGACAACATGTGAACGGTCGCTTCGAGCAGGCCGTCCATCAGGTCGTCGCTGATCGCCTCCTTGCTGTGGTTGAGAAACGGCATCACCGCCACGCTCACGCGCCCGTCGTCCAAGGCTGCAGGCGACGGCGGCGCCGACGGCGGCTGCGCAGCGACCGGCGGCGGCGCGGCGGTGCGGCCGGATCGCAAGCTCATCCGCAGGGCTGGCCCGGCCTGTAGGCCGGCCGTGAGGAACGCGCGTTCGGTTGCGGCGACGATGGCGTGCGCATCGTCGCGCCGACCGGCCGCAACGAGGGCGCGCGCAAGCGACGCCGCGGCCGCTTCATCCAGCGGATCCAGCGCCAGCACCCGATGCAGATCGACGATCCGCTGCTCGCCGCTGGCGCGCTCGGCCTGCGTGCGGGCAAGCCGCAGCGCGATGGCGTGCATGTCCTGCCGTTGCGACGCCAGCCAAGCCGCATAGTCCGGCCGGTCGGGAAGCTCGCAATCCTCCAGGAGATCGCCGGCGATCAGCGCAAGCGCTGCGCGGCGCTCGCTGTCGGAGGCCGCTTCCGGCGGTCTGGCCGCGAGGGCGAGAACCGTCGCGACGTCGAGGTCGGCGGACGAAAGATCGATGCGCACGCTGTCGCGTTCGGCCACCAGCCGCGGCCGGCCCGGCGCGTCGACGAGCAGCCTGATCTTGGCGAGACTCCAGCGCAGCGCCGCGCGGGGATCATCCGGCCGGTCGAAGAAGAGGTCGCACAGGCGCTGGCGCGAGGTCGGCCGGCCAGTGAGCGCCAGAAACCCCAGGATCGCGCGCGTCTTGCGCGAGGCGGGAATCTCCAGCGCCGCCCCGCCGCGCAGAACGCGCATCGGTCCGAACATGCGGAGGCTGAGGCTGTCTGGGGTCGTGGCGTCGGTCATGGGCGGCTCGGTGCAACGCTTTTTCCCAGGATTCAAACGGCATTCCAACGCCCGCCCCGACGGCGGCGCCAACGGCCCCGGCGCACATCCCTGCACATCGCGGCGGTCGTCGCCGCTATCGAAAGGGATGCACGATGAGATCGATGATCAACGCGGCCGCTGCGGCGCTGGCGATGGGGCTGGGCGCGGGCGCAGCCCAGGCCGAACCCTTCCAGGGGCTGCATATCGGCCTCGAGGCGGCGTCGGAAAGCTACGACCCGACGCCGGACGGCGAGGCCGTTTACGCCGCCTTCGCCGGATGGGATACGCGGGTGGGCTCTGTCTGGGTGGTTGGCGGCGGCGTTCGCTACACCATCGACGGCGCTTCCGCGTCCGCAACCGAAACCACGCCTGCCGGCTTCCTCCAAACGGCGAGCGTCAGCATCGAAGACCAATGGGCGATCACGGGGCGCATCGGCCGCGTGTTTGGCGAGCGCGTGCTCGTGTTCGCGGAAGGGGGCTTCGAGCGCTTCGACGTCGACGCAGTGCGCACGGTGCGCGCCGCCGTGTGCGCGCCGCCGAACGGCTGCGTCGTCACCCGCAATGATTTCTCGTTCGAGGAAACTTTGCCGACGATCGGCGCCGGCGTCGAATGGGCCGCAAGCGAGCATGTGCGCCTGCGCGGCGCATACGCCTACGGCGACAGCGACGCGCTGGAGCGCAACCGCTTCAGCCTCGCCGTCGCCTACGCGTTCTGATCCAGCACACGCACAAAAGGAGCCGCCGCCATGATGGCGCTTACGCTTTTCGCCTGGGGCCTTCTTGGCCTCGCCGCCGGCATGTTCGGCTTGATCGCCTGGACCGACCGGCCCCAGGCCCATGCCCAGCGCGGCGACATCTGATGCAGGGCGCGTGCGGTCCTGCGGTCATTCGCCTCGCGTGCGGCGCGGATGACCGCGACCGGCGCTGCGCCGAGATTGCAGCGCTCGTCGACGCGTTGGGCGGTCGCGCGACGCCGCCATCAGCGATCGCCATGCAGATCACGGTTCCAGCCGCGCATGCGGCGCGCTTCGTCGCCGGCTTGGTCCTCGCTGGCGCCACGATCGCGGACCCGCCGCCCGACATCGCCGCGTCGGACTTTCTCATCCTTCTTGTTCCGGAGACACTTGCATGACATCGAAACGATCGATCGCGGCGGTGGCGGCCTTGGCGCTGGCGGCTTGCGCGACGATGCAGCCCGCGCGCATGGCGCTGCCGGCGTCGCTTCTCGGCGCCGGTGAAACCGTTGTGGTGACCGGCGTCGGCGCAGGCCGCTCAGGCGCCTTCCAGGCGGGCGATTATGCCGGCGCGTTCATGCGCTCCGCCGCGCGACTGGCCTTTTTCGACCCGCTTTATGAACGGCGCGACGGGCGAAACGATTTCACCGTCGGCGGACGCGACCTGCAGGGCCAGATCGCGGCGTCCTGCAGCATGCGCGAACGCACCATCACGCTGTCGGTCGTCAGCATCGAGCCCCAGCCGATGGCCTATGTTTGCGATTTCGAGCAAGAAGGCGGGCGCATGCCTGGGCGGTTGGAGCTGCAGGCGCATCGCCAAGGGATCGGCGGCATGATGATGCGTCAGGAGCGGCGCGGCGAAATCACGCTCGATCGCGTGGTTTTGCAGATCCGCTCGGCGCACGCCGTACAGGGATCGTCTCTGCAGATGGCGACGCCGATCGGCTATGTGTTCGAGCGCGACGGCGTCGCTGTCGGCGCGGTCGAGATCAATGGCGCGCCGGCGATCACGTACGGCGCCGACGCAAACCCCGAAACCCGCCGCGCGATCCTGCTCGCATCCCTGGCGCTCGGTCTCTTCTGGGACCCTGCCGAAAGCGCGCTGGGGAGAGAGGCGGGGTAGGGGCGGCGTCGGCGGCGTGGGCGCAGCCACGCGTGCCGGTATCGCAGGTCAGGAGCACGCCGCGCCGAACATTCGGTCGTCGCTGCGCACGCGCGGAAACGATCCTGCGTCCGCCCCTTCGCGCCTGGCGCTATAGCGCGAGCGCGCAGCCGCGGCGGCGAATATTTGGTGCCCAGAAGAGGACTCGAACCTCCACGGTGTTACCCGCTAGTACCTGAAACTAGTGCGTCTACCAATTCCGCCATCTGGGCATAGAGGCGTTGGGCGGCGCCGCGGGCGGCGTCGTCCAGGGCGCGAGGGTGTACGGCGGGCGCTTCGCCGCGTCAATCGCGCCGCGCGCGGTGCAGGGCTGCGACCCGGCGAGCCTCGGCGGCGACGGCCGCGCGCAGCGGGGCGGGACCCAGCGTTTCGGCTTCAGCCCCCAGCGCCAGAAGCGCGCGCACCCCTTGGCGGCCCGGTTCGAGCGGGATGTCGGCCTCGATCCAGCCGGGGGGACGGGCGGGGCGCTGCGTGCGCGCGGCGGCGGCGGCGAGGAGGGGGCGGTTGGCGCGCAGATCGCGCATCGCCTGGGGCGACAGGCGCACGCGCGCCTCGCTGCTGAACAGCGTCTTTTCGAACGCGGCGGCCCACGCCGTCCAATAGCGCGCGAGATCGAAGCGCGGCGGGCGCTGCGCCTTTTCGTCGAGCACGTCGAGCGCTGCGATGTTGGCGGCGCGGAACGTCAGCGGGCGACCGCGCGCGGCGGCGACCAGATACCAGGCGCCGTTCTTCAACACGAGGCCCATGGGATCGAGCGCATGGGCTGCGGTTTTGTTCCAGCTTTCGTAAACGATCCGCACGCGGCGGTCACGCCACACGGCCTGCGCCAGCTGCGGCAGATGCGGGAGCGTTTCTGCGCCCGCATACCAGGGCGCAGGATCGACGTGAAACCGCGCCTGGATGCGCTGCGCCGAGAGGCTCGCCGCTTCCGGCAGGCTCGCCAGCAGCTTCAATTGCGCCGCAAGCGCCTGCGCGCCGACGCCGAGCGCGCCCGCCGCATCGCCGACGCCGGCGAAGAGCAGCGCCTCGGCCTCCGCCGGGGTGAAGCCGGTCAGGCGCGTGCGATAGCCTTCGTGCAGCGCAAACCCGCCGTCGCGGCCGCGCTCGGCGTAGACCGGCACGCCCGCCGCGCTCAGGTGATCGATGTCGCGATAGATCGTGCGCACCGAAACCTCGAAGGCGCGCGCGAGCTCTTGCGCGTTCAACCGCCCGCGCGCCTGCAGCTGGATCAGGATGGAGAGAAGTCGGCTCGCGCGCATTTTTTTGGCGGCCTCGAGAATACCTGACATGCTTTGTCAGGTTGGCGCGATAGAGCAAGCGCTTTCGCCCATCGCGCGGCGGAGGCCAAGGCAATGCCCCACACTCGCCGCGTGCTTCTTGCCGCCGCCGCGTCCATCGGCGCGATCGGCGCACCCGCTTTCGGAGCCGCTCGCGCCATGACCTTCGATCCCATCCCGCCGCTGCCGACGACGCCTGCGCCCGGCCGGCCCGGCGATTTCGACTTCCTGACCGGCGAATGGCGGATCGAGAACCGCTCCATCGTGGACGGCGCCTGGATCGACTATCCGGGCGAGGCGACCGTGCACGCCATCCTTGGCGGCGCCGGCAGCGTGGAGGACTTGCGTATTCCCGCGCGCGACTTTTCGGGCATGGGCTTGCGGCTGCTCGATCGCGAACGCCGCGTCTGGCGCGACCATTGGGTGAATGCGCGCGCGGGCGTGGTGACGACGCCGGGGCAGGCCGGCAGCTTCGAGAACGGCGCGGGGCTGTTCGTGTCGGATTATGAGGAGGGCGGCCGGCCGATGAAGGCGATCGGCGTCTGGGACCAGATCACGCCGAATTCGTGCCGCTGGCGCCAGGCGACCTCCGCCGATGGCGGGCGCAGCTGGGCGCAGAACTGGATCATGCGCTGGTCGCGCGTGCGGTGAGGCGCTCCCCGCCGCCGCCGGTCGGGCGGTCGGCGAAGAGCGCGCGCCGCCTTAGAGCGCCTTCAGGTTGGCCGCGGAGGCCTTGCCTTTGCGCGGGTCCATCTTGACCTCGTAGGACACCTTCTGGTTGTCGGCGAGGCCGCGCAGGCCCGAACGCTCGACTTCCGAGATGTGCACGAACACGTCGGCGCCGCCCTCATCGGGAGCGATGAAACCGAAGCCTTTTTGGCCGTTGAACCACTTTACGACACCCGTCGCCATGCGCGGATCCTTCAATGCAATGGGGCCGCGCGCGCGACACTGCGCGAGCGGATCGATCGGGCGTGGATTGTGGGGGTAGGCGCGCGCGCAACGCGAAACGAACACCGGCACGGCCGTCAATGGCCGCGACAAGCGCCCCAAATGTGGCGAAAACGGGGCGGCGACTGCAGGCCGCCTGCGCCGCTCAATCCAGCGCCAGCTTGTAACCGACGCCGCGGACGGTCTGGAGGTAGATCGGCGCGCGGGGGTCGGTTTCGATTTTGCGGCGCAGGCGGGTGACCTGCACGTCGACGCTGCGCTCCATGCCGTTGGAGGTTTTCTTGGCGAGGTCCTCGCGGCTGATCGGATCGCCGCCTTTCGCCGCCAGCGCGCGCAGCATGCCGAGTTCGGCTTCCGTCAGCCGCACCAGCCGGCCATCGCGGGACAATTCCCCGCGCGCGAGGTGGAACTGGTAGGGCCCGAAGCGCGCGATCTCTGGCGCCTCGGCCGCCCGCGCTGCGGCGCGGCGCAGGATGGCGTTGATGCGCAGCGACAATTCCTCCGGCTCGAACGGCTTGGCGACGTAATCGTCGGCGCCGATCTGCAGGCCGCGGATGCGATCCTCCGCCAGCCCGCGCGCGGTCAGAAGCACGATCGGCACCGCGGAGGTGCGCCGTACGCTGGCGGCCAACGAGAAGCCGTCCTCGTGGGGCATCATCACGTCGATGATGAGCAGGTCGAACTCGACCGCGTCGAGCAGCTTGCGCGCGGCGGCGGCGTCGGCTGCGGTCGAGACGCGCGCGCCGCCGACCGTGAGATAGCGCTTCAAGAGATCGCGGATGCGGTCGTCGTCGTCGACGATGAGGATGTGGGCGGGGCGCTCGAGCGCGTCGATGGCGGGCGCGCTGGTCATGGCGCCTCGTCGGCGGCCAATGCGCCCAGCACGGTGCGCGCGCCGGCCACGGCCTCTGCGCCGGCGGCGCGGAAGATGTGCGCGAGGCGTTCGCGCAGCGCGGCGGAGGCTTCGCGTTCAGCCGCGCGTCCGGCTTCGGTGAGGCGCAGGATGCGCTGGCGGCGATCGCGCTGGCCGGGCTCGCGGCTGACGAAGCCGGCGCGGGCGAGGTCGTCGAGCACGCGCGCCAGGCTCTGCTTGCGCACCCCGAGGCGGGCGGTCAGCGCGCTCACCGCGACCGGCTCGCTGCGCCGGATGGCGGCCAGGGCGCGATAGTGCGCAGCGCCCAGCCCGGCGTTTTGCAGCGGGCCTTCCGCGGCGCGCCAGAACCGGCGCGCGGCGGCGAAGATGAGGTCGACGGCGCGGTCGAGTTCGTCCTCGCGCAGATAGAGGCGCCGTTCGGCCTCTTCGCTTGGGGTGAGGGGGCTCTGCGTGAGGGGGCGCGTTTGGTTGACAGCCATCTGCGTTGGGGAGAATGGTCCGATGCGGTGCGCGACGCAACTGCGCACGGAGTATGCTCATGGCAGACGCGCCATACCACGATCGAGACGGCTGGATTTGGCGAAATGGCGAATTCGTGCCCTGGCGCGACGCGAACGTGCACGTTCTTACCCATGGGCTGCATTACGCCTCGGCCGTGTTCGAAGGCGAGCGCGCCTATGACGGCATGATTTTCAAATCCCGCCTGCACAGCGAGCGGCTGCACCTCTCGGCCAAGCTGATGGGCTTCGAGCTGCCGTACAGCGTCGATGAGCTGGAGCGGGCGAAAGCGGAAACGGTGGCGCGTTCGGGGCTGGGCTCGGCCTATGTGCGCGCGATCGCGTGGCGCGGTTCGGAGAAGATGGGCGTCGCGGCCCAGGCCAACCGGATCAATGTCGCCGTCGCGGCCTGGCATTGGGGCGATTATTTTCCCGACAAAATGAAAGGCATCCGCCTGACCATCGCGCCCTGGCGCCGGCCCGCGCCGGACACCGCGCCCTGCCAGGCCAAGGCGGCCGGCCTTTACATGATCTGCACGCTGTCGAAGCATGGCGCCGAGGCGCAGGGCTTTCAGGATGCGCTGATGATGGATTGGCGCGGTCAGGTCGCCGAAGCGACCGGCGCGAACATCTTCTTCGTGCGCGACGGGGCGCTGCACACGCCGTATCCCGATTGCTTCCTCAACGGCCTGACGCGCCAGACGGTGATCGAGCTTGCCCGCGCGCGCGGCGTCACGGTGATCGAGCGCGCGATCTGGCCGAACGAATTGGCGACCTTCTCGGAAGCCTTCCTTACCGGCAGCGCCGCCGAGATCACCCCGATCGCGGAAATCGCCGGCATGACGTACAAGCCCGCCGCCCTCACCGAACAGCTGATCGCGGATTTCTCCGCGCTGGTGCGGCGCAAGAACGCCGCTTGAGGCGCGCGGCCGCTGGTCAGCTCGTATCCGGCGCAGCGCCGGCGAGCGCGGCTTTCAGCGCGCGGTCGA
The DNA here is from genome assembly GCA_033764725.1 of Hyphomonadaceae bacterium. Classification (GTDB taxonomy): domain Bacteria; phylum Pseudomonadota; class Alphaproteobacteria; order Caulobacterales; family Aquidulcibacteraceae; genus RI-43. The sequence goes on along the minus strand of JANRIR010000040.1, from coordinate 543 downwards.
ACGCGCGCGTCACGTACGCTGCTGTTGGACGCGGGCGGGTGATCAGGGTTTCGACGCGCGCGGGCGCAGCTGAAAGGCGGCGCGCCAGCTTGGCGATGTAGCGCTCCGGCGCCGTCACAGCGCGCGTCAGCGCTTCGAGCCGGACCGCCAGACGCGTGATGTCGACATAGCGCTCAGGCTTGCGCGGCGTGCGCGCGCTTTTGCGTGACCTGTTGCGCTTGGGCGGAACCAAAACGAACGAAACGCCGGTCCAGTCGCGCGGATCTTCGGCGCTGACGTCGGGCGGAATACGTTTTCGTGTTTTTGCAACTGCCTCAAAGCGCGGCCCCGACGCAGGCCGGGGCGCAGCGCCGGGTCCGCGCGCAGCGGCTTCGAGCGCGATGAGGCGGCGCACCATGATCCCGAGCGCTGCGATGCGCTGGCGCACGATGCGCGCCTGCGCGCGCAGCATCAAGCCGGGCTTCGGAAACCGCTCCGTCGCGAACAAGGCCGCGATCGCATCGATCAGCGCCGCTTTCGCGTGCGACCAGAGCGCGTCGAGCG
>JANRIR010000028.1:0-3531 GCA_033764725.1 Hyphomonadaceae bacterium | reverse complement strand
GAAGACGCTTTCGACTTCGGGCACCGTGCGAATGAGCCGGTCGGTTTGCTGCAACAATTGCGACGCCTGCGCCGCCGACAGGCCGGGCAGCGCCGTCGGCATGTACAACAGATCGCCCTCATCCATCATCGGCATGAATTCGCCGCCGAGACGCGAAATGGGCCAAGCCGTGGTCGCAAGTACGAGCGCCGCGATCAGCAGCACCATTCTTGGCGTCGCCAATGCAAAATCAATTGCAGGCCGATAAAGCCATGCCAGCCAGCGATTGATGGGATTTGCATCTTCGTGCGGGATGCGCCCGCGTATCCAGAAGCCCATGAGCACCGGGATGAGCGTCACCGCCAACGCCGCCGAAGCGGCCATCGCATAGGTCTTGGTGAAAGCCAGCGGCGCAAAGAGGCGCCCCTCCTGCGCTTGCAGCGTGAACACTGGCAGGAAGGAGAGCGTGATGATGAGGAGGCTGAAAAAGAGCGCCGGCCCCACTTCGACCGATGCTTCGGTAATGACGCGCCAATGGTCTGCGCCTTTCGGCATCTCCCCATCGTGCTCGGCACGCCAGCGCTCCAGGCGCTTATGTGCGTTCTCGATCATGACGATGGCGGCGTCCACCATCGCGCCGATGGCAATGGCGATGCCAGATAGCGACATGATGTTGGCGTCGACGCCCTGAAACCGCATCACCAGGAACGCAGCCATGACGCCGAGCGGCAAGGTCACGATGGCGACGAGCGCCGAGCGCAGGTGAAACAGGAAGAGCGCGCACACGAGGGCGACGACGATGAATTCCTCGGCGAGCTTGTGCGTCAGGTTTTCAATGGCCCGATCGATCAGCGAGGAGCGATCATAGGTCGTGACGACTTCCACCCCTTCCGGCAGACTTTGTCTCAACTCGTCGAGCCGCGTGCGCACGGCTTCGATCACTTCGCGGGCATTCTCACCGGCGCGGATGACGACAACACCACCGGCGACTTCGCCTTCTCCGTTAAGTTCAGCGATGCCGCGGCGCATCTCCGGACCGATCTGCACCCAGGAGACGTCGCCTAACCTGACCGGAACGCCGTTCGCGCCAAGGCCGAGTGGAATGGCGTCGAAATCCTGCAACGTGCGCAGATAACCCGAGGCGCGCACCATATGCTCGGCTTCGCCCATCTCGACGACGGCGCCGCCAGTTTCGCCATTGGCCGCACGCACTGCGTCCGCGACCTGTTGCTGCGACACGCCATAGGCGGCCATGCGCTCTGGATCGAGCACGATCTGGTATTGCCGAACCATGCCCCCGATCGAGGCGACTTCGGCGACGCCCGGCACGCTCTTCAATTCAAACCTGAGCAGCCAATCCTGGATGCTGCGCAACTGGCTAAGATCATGCCGTCCGGTGCGATCGACCAGCGCGTACTGATAGACCCAGCCGACGCCCGTGGCGTCGGGGCCGAGCGACGAGCGCGCTGCGGGCGGCAGGCGCCCCTGCACCTGGTTGAGATATTCGAGAACGCGTGACCGCGCCCAATAGAGATCGGTGCCGTCTTCGAAGATCACATAGACAAATGAGTCGCCGAAGAACGAATAGCCGCGAACCGTCCGCGCGCCCGGCACGGAAAGCATCGTCGTGGTCAGTGGATACGTGACCTGATCTTCAACGATTTGCGGTGCCTGGCCCGGATACGTTGTGCGGATGACCACCTGCACGTCCGAAAGGTCCGGGATCGCATCGACCGGCGTCGAGCGGATCGCCAGCGCGCCCGCAACCGCGAGCGCAAGCGTCGCCAACACGACAAGCAGACGATTGGCGACCGACCAGCGGATCAGCGCGGCGATCATCGCGGCGCCTCCGTCTTGCGAATTTCGCTGACGACATAGCGCGATCCATCTTGTCGGAAGCGGAACTGCACAGCGTCACCGACGCCAATCCCACGGCTCGACGCCGCATCCTCCAGCTCGTACGCCATGGTCTTGCCCGGCCATTGCAGGCTTGGCACCGGCCCATGCGCGATCGTGATGTCAACGCCATTGATCGCGGTGACGCGGCCGCTGGCTTGGTGCGCGTCAGCGGCTGCCTGCGGCGCTGACGAGGTAGCTTCCAGACTTGCCAGCGCGCCCGTCAGACTCGCCTCGGAATCGATGAGGAATTGCCCGGAAGCGACGACGCGCTGCCCTTCGGTGAGACCGCGGCGCACTTCGATCCGGTCGCCGGATCGCCGGCCAATCTCGACTTCGGTCGGCGCGAACCGTGCGCCGTCAAGCGCAACAATGACGACGGTGCGTCGCCCGGTTCGGATCACGGCTTCGGCGGGCACGAGCAACGCGGGACGCGCATCGCTATCAGCAAGTTCGACTTCCGCCGTCATGCCCGGACGCAACCGGCCTTGAGGATTTGGCAAAGCGATCCGCACCTGGATTGTGCGCGTGGCTGCGTCCGCTGCCGGCAGGATGCTTTCGATGCGGCCGGCGAAACTCTCGCCTGGATAGGCCGGCACGCGCGCCGTGACGCGGCCTCCGGTGCGCGCGATGCTGGCGTCGGCTTGCGCCAAGGACACCGCGAGCCAGACGGGCGATATGCTGTTGATGGTGGCGAGGGGCGCGCCCTGAACGATCGTCATGCCGTTGCGGATGTCGAGCGCCGTGATGGCGCCGGCGACAGGCGCGGTCACGGTTACGACCGGGCGTGGCGCGCCATCGCGCTCAACACGTTCGATGAGAGAAGCCGGCATGCCGAGCATTTCGAGGCGCCGGCGCACTGCTATGGCGAGATCGCCCCCGCCGCTGCGGAGCGCCAGATATTCGGCTTGGGCCGCTGTCCATTCCGGCACACGAATGTCGACGATCGGCGCGCCAGCAGAAACGACATCGCCGACAGCGCGTCCATAAGCACGTTCGACGAAGCCTGCGGCGCGCGCCTGCACGACAGCGACAGCGCGCTCGCTGAACACGATAACGCCTGCGGCGGTCACGGTACGCGACACCGGCGCGCTCTCAACGGCGGCGATCCGCACGCCCAGATTTTGCACAACGCCTGGATCGATGCGCACGCCGGCTTCCGCCGGGCCTTCATCGGCGTAGCGCGGCACCAGCTCCATATCCATGAACGGCGAGCGGCCCGGTTGATCGAAGTGTTGATCGGGAACCATCGGGTCGTACCAATAGAGCACGCGCCTTCCGTCTTCGGATGCGGAGGGCGCGTCGCGGCTCGCACCGAGCCAGTAGCCGCCGGCGCCGACCGCAAGTGCACCGATGGCCGCTGCAGTGGCAATGATTGCGATGCGCGGGATTTGCACTTTCGTTCCCGTCATGGCGTGCGCTCCGCATATTGCAGCGTGAGCGCAGCGCCCAGCATGGCGCGGCGCTCGCTCAGGGCGATCACATCGAGTTCGGTTTCGAGCGCATCGCGCCGCGTGGCGATCAGATTGTCCGCGCTCATGGTCCCGCCGGCGAAGGCGCCCGCCGCCGCTTCAGCGCGCTGACGCGCGAGCGGCAGCCGCGTGGCGCGGGCGCGTTCCAGGTTGGCCACTGTGGCGGCATAGTCCGCCAATCCCG
>JANRIR010000007.1:0-75918 GCA_033764725.1 Hyphomonadaceae bacterium | reverse complement strand
GTACGCCATCGCCTTCGCCTGGCCCTTCTTCGCCAGCGTCATCGTGATCGCAGCCGTCAAAGTCGTCTTGCCATGGTCAACGTGACCAATCGTGCCGATGTTGCAGTGCGGCTTCGTCCGCTCAAACTTTTCCTTGGCCATGGCGTCCTCTTGAGGCGGCGCGCGGACGACCGTTGCGCCGCGGTGCAATTTTAGAAAGCGGGCTCTTTACCCCCCCCAAGCGCCACGTCAAGCCTTGTCCCCCCGCCCGGCCCTGATGCAAACAGCCGCGAAAGGCGCTAATGGCAGGGCGTCCGGCGCGGGCGTAGCTCAATGGTAGAGCTCTAGTCTTCCAAACTAGTGACACGGGTTCGATTCCCGTCGCCCGCTCCATTACTGCGCCGGCGCCGCCCCGCAATGGCGCACCCGGCGGTCGCCGATCATGCCCAGGGTGACGCTGCGATCGTGCGGGGTCAGCTGGCCGCGCCCCTCCATCCCCGTGAACACGCCGAGCGCGTCCCGGTAGAGCGCGCATGCGGTCGCGGCCGATCCGTAATCGGCGTGCAGGTCGGCGAGCATGGCGAGCGCGATGCCGTACCGGCGCGCCGCGGAGGCGTCGTCCGGCCGCGCGGCTTGCCCGGCGCGCCGGGCGTCGGCCAGCGCGCGCAAGTCGCGCTCCCCCTCGCGAAACCGCCCCGCCATCGCCAGCGCCTGGGCGCGCGCGGCGAGCACGGTCTGCTGCATGCGCGCGCTGGCCTCGTCCTGCGGTTCGAACTGCACCAGCCGCGGCGCGCGCGCGCGCGCTTCGTTCAGCAGCGCCAGCGCCTCGTCCGCGCGGGCGCGCGCGAGAAGGGTCGTACCCAGCGCCCAACGCGCGCGGATGGTTTCGCGCAGCGCTTCGACATCGCCTGCGTCGCTCGCGGCGAGCGCATCGGCGAGCGCGACATAACGCCGGTAGGACGCCTCAGCCGCCGCGAGATCGTCCAGGTAATAAGCCGCCTCCGCCCCGACATCGTGCAGCCGCATCGCCAGCAGCGCGGCCTCACGCGAGGTGGCTGCGGCTGCATCCGCCGCCGCCACATGCGCGGCGACCAACGCGGCCGCCGGGGCGTAATCGCCTTGCCACACCATCAGCGCCCCGCGCTCGGCGGCGACCTCCCGATGCAGCGCCGACCCAGGCTCTGATTGCGCAGCGAAGGCTTGCGCTTCATTGAGAAACTGCGCAGCCGTATCCAGCGCGTGATCGACATTCATCGCGATGTTCGCCTGGCGCACGGCGATGCGCGCGCGCTGCGCGGCGAGCGCTTCATCCTGCGGCAAGGATCGCGCGATCGACTCTGCGGTGTGCAAGTTAAGCTTCGCTGCATCGAATTCGCCGAGATTGGCGTGATTTCGCCCGGCCTGAATGTCGGCGATGCGGATCAGGCTCTCGATCGTCTCCAGGCGCAACGCCGCCGGCGCGCCTGGCGAGCGGGCCAGCTGCTCGAGATAACGGTGCGCGACGCCGGCGACGTCGCGCCGCGTGACCAGGGAATTCGGCGTGCGCTCCAGACGGCCATAGACGTCGAACAGCAGATAGCGCGCGAGCGCGCGCACTTCGTCGAAGCGCGCTTCGTCAAGGCGGCGCTGATGCTCCGCCTGCATGTAAAGCGCCGACGTCACCGCGAGCGCCGTCACCAGCCCGCATGCCAGAACCGCTGCGGCGATGACGCGCAAACGGCGGCGACGCACGAATTTCCGCGCCACATAGCCTCGATCCTGCTGGCGCGCCGCAAGCGGGCGAAAATCCAGCCAGCGCTGCAGATCGTGCTGCAGGGATTCCACCGAAGGATACCGCGCCGCCGCAGGCGCTGCAGCGCGCGCGACGATGGCGTCGAGATCGCTGCGCGCTTCGGCGTGTTTTTCCGCCGTCAATGTGCGCAGCATGACGCCCAGCGCGTAGATGTCGTCGGCCGGCGTCGGCGCGCCGCCGGCGAGGCGCTCGGGGCTCGCGTATTCCCGCGTCAGCGGGGCAGCCGCGGCGGCGTCCTCCTCCGCCAAGAGCCGGGCGACGCCGAAATCGATGATCTTCGGATCGCCCGCTGCGCTCATCAGCACGTTGGAGGGCTTCAAGTCGGCGTGCACGACGAGGTTCTGGTGCGCGTAACGCACGCCCGCGCACACGTCGATGAGCAGTCGCACGATCTCGCGCACGCTTTTGTCGGCGCAATGCGCATCGAGCGGGCCGCCCTCGATCCGCTCCATCACGAAATATGGCGCGCCTGACGGCGCCACGCCGCCGTCGAACAATTGCGCGATGTTGCGATGCGACAGTTTCGCGAGCGCGCGGCGTTCGGTTTCGAACAGCGCGCGCGAGGTTTCCGGCAGCAGCGAGGGCAGGACCAATTTGATCGCCACCGCCTGCTCGAACAGGCCGTCGGCGCGTTCGGCCGCGTAGGTCGCGCCCATGCCGCCGACGCCGAGCAGAGCGGTGATCCGATAGGCCCCGACGCGCTCCGGCGCCGGCCCCAGCGACCGCAAGGTTTCAAGCCCATCGGACAGCGCTTGCGACATCTGGCCGGCGTCTGCGCGCATCAGGCGGGCCACTTCGCCCTCCAGCGCCGGTTCGCCGGCGCAAGCGGCGGCAAGCCACGCCGCGCGCGTCTCGTCCGGCTGGTCGAGCGCCTCTTCGAACAGGTCGAGCGCGCGGCGGCTCAACAGCAGGCTCACGCCTCACTCCGCCTGGAGCTGCGCCGCAAGCCAGGCGCGCGCGGCGCGCCATTGCCGCTTCACCGTGCTTTCGGACACGCCGTCGAGCGCGGCGATCTCCTCGAGCGTCAGGCCGGCGAAGAAACGCCGCTCCACCAGACTGGCGCGCTCAGGCGAGATCGCCTCCAGCCGCGTCAGCGCCTCATCGAGCGCCTCGACATCGATCGCGCCGGGGGCGCCGTCAGGCCATTGCGTTTCGACCGCCGGCGCCTGGCGCTTGCGCGCGCGCAGCCGGCGGACCTCGTCGATCAGGATGCGCCGCATGACGCGCGCCGACAGCGACAGAAAATGCGTGCGGCCTTCGAGGTGCAGACGGTCCAGGCCGACAATACGGATCGCGGCCTCGTGCGCGAGGTCGGTCGGTTGAATCTGCAGCCGCTGGGCGTCGCCGTTCAGAACGCGCCCGGCGACGCGCCGGAACTCGTCATAATGATCGGCGAGCAGATCGCCCGGCGCCGCCGCCGGGCCCTTTGGACCGGCGCCGCCCGTTGCGCCCGTCCCTGCGGTTTCATCGACCATCAAGCCCACGCCATCCCCCTGAAACCTTTCCATGCGTCCGCCCTCTTGCAAAGGCCGGACCCCCTAACCCGCGAATATCGCGCCGATCGGCTGACCCGTTTTCCCGCCCGTTCGCGCCAACGGATGTGAAAGCGGCCGCAAGCGCGCGGCCGCACCGCAAGAGGGGGCCCGGGTGCGCTGCTGTCCGATGTCGCTGGTCGCATGCGCGACGATGCAAGCGCGATTCGCCGCCCGGATGGGGAGGCGATGATGAAGCGCGCCACGGTTTCTTGCGCCTTGGCGCTGGCGCTGACCGCAGCGCTTGCGCCCGCCGCGCATGGCGATGCCGCACTGGAGCAGGCGCTGAGCGAGGGGCGCGGCGCGGTCGCCCGTGTGGCCGCGGGGGAGACGATCACGGTCTATGACGCCGCCTTCGCAGCCGAAGCCGACAGCCTCGTCTATTTCTCCCTGTCGAGCGATTATTTGGCCGCTGCGGTCCTCTCGGGCGCAGTTGCGTCCGCCGACGGGGTCGAGGCGGGCTCGGGCCGGGTTTTGGTCGCCACGCTGGATGGCGCGCGCACCGAGCGCTTCCAGTTCGACGCCGCACAGCTGCGCCGCACGCTTGGGTCGGCCCCACTCGACCCCGCCGCGGCCGAGGCGCTGGCCGCCATCGAACAGCGCCAGGCGCGGCTCAAATTCTTCGGCTTGCTGGAGCCGGTCGGGGTGAACGCTGCGGCCGCCTCCCCGCAGGTGGAGCCGATCCGGCAGAGCTATTTGAACGAGCCGGCGCTTATCCGCTTGCGCCGGCAAGCCCAGGGCGACGCCGGGGTCCTGGCGCAGGGGACGGCGCAGGCGTTCGTGTCTGCGCTGGCCGAGGGTTCGGTCGATGAGGTCGCCGCCCTGATCGATCCGGCGCCCTTCATGGCCCAATCGACCGATCCCGTGGCGTGGCGCGCCGCACGACGCAGCTTCGCTGAAACCCTCGCGGCCCGGCCGGCGCTGGTCGCCGACATGAGCGGCGCGGAGGTGGTCGCCGGCGCCGACGCCGCCCGCCCCGCGATCCGGACCGCATCCGGCAAAACCTACGCGCTCGCGCTCACGCCGCGGGACCGGGCCCTGTTCGTGGCCGCGTTGGAGGAGACCCCGCAATGACCCGTCGCTTCGGCATCCTCAGCGCCTGCGCGGCCGCGCTTGCGTTCAGCGGCGTCGCCGCGGCGTCGCCCGATGGCGCGGTCCGCGAGACGGCCGCCCCGGGCTTCACCGCCGCCGACCTCGCCGCCGCGGCGACCGGCGCGCGCGATGGCGAGGAGCGCGGTCTGCGCGCCGCGCGCGCCCTGCTCGCCCAGACCGAAACGTTGCGCGCCGCCCTGATGCTCAATCCGGACGCCGCGATGGCGGCGCTGCCGGAAAGCGAGCGGGCGATCCTGGCGGCGGCCCTGGGTCCCGATGACGGCGCGCTGTCGGCCCGCCTTGGCTGGTTCGCCCGCAGCGCCGTCGTGCGCATCGCGCCGGGGACGGGGCTCGGCGCCGCCGGTCTCTACAATCCCATCGCCGACGCCTGGCTGCTGGTGCGCTGGGACGCGCTCGGCGGCGCGCTCCGCTTGACCGAGGCCGCCATCGTGGACGGGCCGCAGCTGCGCCCGGTGCGTGACGGCGCCTTCTGGATCGAAGCCGGCGCCGGCGACGAGCGCGCGCTGGCCGCCCAGCGAACGGCCGCTTTCGCCGCGTTCGACCGGGCGTTCCGGCGCGGCGGCGATCCGATATTCGAGCTCGCCGGGGACCCCGTTCGGGCCGGTCGGGGCGCCGTCTGGACGAAATGCGACCGCTGGCTTGCGGGCCTCGCCGCCTGGGGCGCCGACCCGGCGCGCGCCGCCCAAGTCCGGCGCACGCGTGCGGCCTTGGCCGAGGGCCCGGCCAGCGTCGCCGGGCGAAGGCTTGGCCTGCCCAGCGGCCTCGACGCTCTGCCGCCGCGCCTGCGCGCCACCATGGCCCCTGCGGCGGCCTGGGAGACGCCGGACGCCGCCATGCTGCTGTTCGCCTCTCCGCTGTCGGCGCGCCACGCGCTGCTGATGCGCCGCGGCGACGATGGCGAAGCGCAGTTCACGGCGATCGATTTCGACGCCGCCCCGGAGGGACAACCATGATCCGCGCCGTCCTGTTCGCCGCCGCCCTGATGGGCGCCGCGCACGCCGAACCCGCCCTGGACGCGGCCTCCGCCAACGCCCGCTACCGGCTGTCCGCCTCACCGGTCCTGCTGATCGACGGGGCCGACGTGGACACCGCCAACGCGTTCATGCGCCTGATGGCGGCGGACGAAGGCGGCCTCGGCGCCCAGCCTTGGAGCGATCTCGCCGCCGGCGCGGTGCAGATTCGGCGCGAGGCCGGCGAGACCGGCCAGACGCTCTGGTACAACCCGGTGTTCGACGCCGCCTATTACGTCGCCTGGCGCCGCGAGGCCGATGGCTGGGTCGCGGCCGATGCGGCGCTGATCCTGGGCGAAACGCTGCGCAACGCCGCGCTGTCCCCCGCGGCGGGCTGGGCCGAATGGATGCGCAGCGCCCTGCCGGCGGCCGATCTCGAGGCGACCGCGCGCGCCACGCTGGCCGCAGCCGAGGCGGCGCCCGATTGGGCGGCGCTGGCGCGCGGCCGCGACGTGCAGAAGACGCTGGCCCTGGTCCGCGTCGACCGGGCGGGGCTTGGCCTGCGCCGGGCGCAGCAGTCCGCCATCTCCGACATGCTGTTCGAGGTGACCCGCCTGGGCGGCGCAGATCCCGCCGTGCAGGCCGCGCTCGAGCGCGCCGGCGTGCGCGCGTTTCAGACGCTGCGCCCCGTCGGGGCCTGGCCGGGCCCTGAAGGTCTCACGGTCGCGCTTCAGGCCCCCGATGCGCCGGCGCTGACCATCTTCGCCCTCATCCCCGATGACGGCGGCGCGCGCCGCTACGCCGTCGCCTACGCGCTTGCCCCCGCTGCGGAGCCCACGCCATGAAGACAATGCTTTATCTGTCGGTCGCCGCCCTGGCCTGGACGGCGGCTGCGCCGTTCGCGCTTGCGCAGGAACGCCAGCCCGCGCCGCAAACGCAAACGCCCGCGCCCGCCTCCACCGAGGAAGGCCGGCGCATGATCGACCGCTCGCTGCAGCGCCAACCGGGCGAAACGCGCGTGCAGGCCTTGGACCGTCAGGAGCGCGAACGCGCGGCCGCCGACGCCGCACGTCGCCAAAACGAAGCCAATCAGCGCCAGCAGATGGATCAGCAGGGCCGCGACTTCCGGCAGAATCTCGACGCCGCCGTCGCCAACGGCACGATGACGCCCGAAGCGCGCGCGCAGGTGCAGGCTTCGGTGCAACGCTCGATCAACGCCGTCATCGATCGCATCGACCGCATGGACGTGCGGATGACGCAAGAGCAAGAGGCGCAAGTCGCCCAGATCATCGGCTCGTTTCAGGCGCGCGTCGTCAACGGACAGCCACAACTCACCGGCGGCCAAGGCGATGCGCGGCTGGTCGTCGACACCGTCGATCTGCTGCTTGACCTGCAGCAAACGCTCAACCGCGATCTTGAACCTGTGATCGTCGATATGATCACCATCATCGAAGGCGGCATGCGCGACATTTCGTATGTGCCAGGCATCCGCACTGCGGTTCCCGACATCGACGCCACCATCGACGGCCTCAGCCGCGTGCCGCGCCAGGTGCAGAGCGGCTTCGGCGGGATCAATTATCAGATCGACACGGCGCGCAGCGCGATCGAAGAGAACCGCACCGAGTACGAGCGCCGCGCGCAGGTCTATCTCGACGAATTGCACGGCCGCACGCTGCGCGACACGGTCGAGGAGCTCGACCGCCTTTATCCCACCACCGATCCCACGGCGCCGCCGGCGCCGCCCGCGCCTGGGCCGAGCGCGTCGCCGGTTCCGAGCGGCGAGCCAACCGTCACCGGTCGCGCGCGCGCGCCCTCGCCCTCGCGCGAGGGCCTCAATCCCGACGGCACGCCGATCGGCGATCCGTATGCGGGGCTGCGGGTGCCGCAGCAACAGCCGACGACGCGCACGGCACCTGTTCCGACGCCCGTTCCACGGCCGCGCCCGCAGCAGGTGCGCGTGCCGACGCCCGTGACGCTGGAGCCAACGCCGCCGCCACCGACGCTCGACGGCGAACGGCCCAATCAGCCGATCTCGCCGCGCAGTCCGTCCGCGCAGAGTGCGCCGACGCCGGTGACATGGACCGTGGGCGACACGACCTATTCCGTGACGGTTTATTTCGAAAACGGACAACTGAATTACCGCTACACCGAATTGCGGCGCCCGGCCCCGCGCGGCGGCGGCGGCGCAGGCGCCGGCGGGGGCGTAGGGTCGGCGTCGGGCGGCGATTACATCGCGCTGGAGCGCCCGTTCACGATCGAGGACATGGGCGTTCGAGATATTCCGAGCGAACCGGGCCCTTATGACTACGAACCCTCCGGCCCCGGCTTCGTGCTCACCGACGAGCAGAGCCAGGAATTCATGCTCGAATTGATCCTGCGCAACATCGCGGAGGCGCAGGACGGCCCCGCCGCAGGCGAGCATCGCGACTTCACGGTCGAGGGCATGGGCGTTCGCGATATTCCGAGCGAACCGGGCCCTTATGACTACGAACCCTCCGGCGACGGCTTCGTGCTCACCGATGAGCAGAGCCAGGAATTCATGCTCGAATTGATCCTGCGCGACATCATGGAGGCGCAGGGGGGCGCTGCGATGAACACGCTGGTCTCGAACCCCGCGCTGGAAGCGGCGATGGGCGGCGCCTGGAACGATGCCGATGCGTTGGCGCGCGCGGCGGCTGCGTTGCGCCAGGCGCAATTGCGGATGCCCGCAGCGCGCGATCCCTATCCCGGCCTCGGCGAACCGAACGGGCTGTCGGTGCTCGATCTCGAGCCGATTTATGAGGGGTGGGATCCCTACGCCAACGGGTTTCACTATCCCGGTCCGTCCTCGGCGGGAACTTCGCTGTCGTCTGCGGGAAATTCTTTGCGCGTGGACTGGTATCTTCCGCCGGCGCAGGACTTGTCGGCGCAGATCGCGGCCGATCGCGCGGCGGGTTACTTCGCTCGCGGCGCATCCGAAATGGGCATGGCGATCGATTGGGGCGGCTTCACTCTCGCCGCCGACCCGTTCCGCGTGAACGATCCCAGCCGGCGCAGCCCGCTTGGCGATCTGTGGGCGACGAACACGACCGCGGGCGAAGACCTTTGGGGCGGGCGGCTCTATGGCGATCGCAATCCGTGGGCCTATCAGCCCCTGACCGACACATCGCGCGATTTCGCCCGCCTGCTATACGGACCATTGCGCTCCGACCGTCCGTACGAATGGGCCTTCGACCCGAGCGGCCTCGACAACGAATTCAGCCAGGAAGGCATGACCGTGGCCTGGCTGAACGGCATGAGCCAGCGCGATTATCTGCGCGCGCTTGTATCGGGCGACACCACCGCCTTGAGCCGCCTTTTGGCGCAGCCCTTCAATGTGCTGCTCACCTGGGGGCCCGGCGCGTTCGACCTCGATCTGCACATGACGGGACCGAGCGGAACCAGCGCCGCGCAGCGCTTCCACATCTACTACGCCGCCACCGGCCGCCTCGATGATTTTCCGTTCGCGGAATTGATCCGGGATTGCATCTGCGCCAGCGGCAGCGAGGTGATCCTCACCTCAAACCTCATCCAAGGCGGCGTGTACCGGGTTTCGGTTTTCAATTTCGGAAACCAAAGCGCGACCAGCACGAACCTCGCCAACGGCTCCCAGGCCGTGCTGCAAATCGTGCGCGGCGGCCAGGCCGTGCCCCAAGGCAACGGCACCACGATCGTCGGCGGCACCGTCATCTATACCGGCGAACCGCCGCCGGATCAGCCCGGCAACACCTGGGTCGCCGTCGAGATCGATCCGCGCACAGGCCGCATCCGCGCGCCGAATGTCATCACGCAAAATCAGGGGTCAGCCAGTGTTCCGTAACATTCAGGCGCATTTCCTCGCGGCGCTGATCGTCGCCGCCGCGGGGACCGCGCACGCCCAGACGGGTCCCGACGCCAGCATCGACGCGCGGTTCCGCGCGCAGACGGTCGATCCCCTCGGGCCAAGCTCGGCGGCCGAAGCGCTGGCGACCGGCCAGGGCGATCTCATCCTGTTGCGGCGCGCGCGTCTCGTCACGCTCGAGGCGAACATCAACGCCACCGACACCGACAACGCGTTCCTTACCGGGCCGGACGAACAGCGCGATCGTTTCGCGACGGTGGATCTTTCCGCCACCGGGCGGCTGCAATTGGGCGAACGCACGGCCGCCACGTTGCGCCTCGGCGCGACGGCGGCGCAGTATCAGGACTTCGACGAGCTGAACTACGCCGCCGCGACCGCAACGCTTGCGGTGCAATCACGCCGCCTTGGCCTCGATTGGACGGCTTATTACCAACGCGCGGAAATATTCGACGAGGATTTCGGCGACCGCACGCTGACGCAGGATCGGCTGCGCGTCGAGGTCGGCCGTTCGGCGGCGTGGCGCGATCTGAACGTGTCGGCGTCCGCCTACGCCGAGCACGTGATCGCCAATCCGGAGGACTACAAGAACACCGCGGGCGGCGTTGAGCTGTCGGCGTCGCACCCCGTGCCGCGCCTTCCGCAAGTGACGGCGTTTGCGCAACTCGGCTACGAGCGGCGGGAATATGATTCCTTCTTCGAGGGCATTCTCGGCGTCGCGCGTCACGACGACACCACCTCGGCCGGCGTCGGCGCAGCCTGGGCGGTGACGCGCCATCTGCAGCTTGTTGCGGGCTACAATTACCGCAAGAACCGATCGACCTCGGACGTGAACCGCTACGAGGCTGGCTCGGTGTTCATCGGCGCTTCCGCCCGGCTGCGCGTCTAGCCCAGCACAGTGTTGAGACGCACGGCGCCGCCTCACCGCGGCGCCATTTGCGTTTCGGACCATTGAGACGCCGCGCGCGATGGGCGGCCACGACGTTAAGCGGATCAAGTCGAACCCGCAGGGTTCGCGCGGTCGACCGGCCGTCGGCCTTTCGGCCGCCCTAGCGGAGGCGCCGCGCGCCGTGAGCGAAAAAATGGTGGAAGGGGCTGGATTCGAACCAGCGTACGCTCTCGCGGGCAGATTTACAGTCTGCTGCCATTAACCACTCGGCCACCCTTCCATTGGGTTCGGCGCATGCGCCGAGGCCTGCTTTCCCTTTCGCGCAAGGACCTCTAGAAGGGCCGGCCCGCCAAGGAGCGCGTCTTATAGTCAGGTCCCCTCCCCCGCTCAAGCCGCGTCGCGGGCCTCAACCGCCGCTGCGCACGCCGCGCCGCCAGTTCGAAGAGGAAACCGGCGGCCCCTCATGGATCTGGGGCGTGCATGCGAGCCTTGCGGCGCTCGCCAATCCGGCGCGCGTCATCGAACGCATCGTCGCCACGCGCAACGCCGCAGCACGCCTGCCGGCGGGTCTTGACGTGCAGCTTCTCGATCCCGACGCGATGGACGGCATGCTTCCCCCCGGCGCGGTGCATCAGGGCGTTGCGGTGCGGGCGAGCCCGCTGGCGCCGGTCTCGCTCGAGGCCGCCTGCGCTCCCGCCGACGACCGCCCCGTGCTGGTGCTGGACCAGATCACCGATCCGCAGAATGTCGGCGCTATCTTCCGCAGCGCGGCGGCGTTCAACGCCCGCGCCGTCGTCCTGCAAGACCGCAAATCCCCGCCGCTGACCGGCGCGTTGGCGAAGGCGGCGGCCGGCGGCGTGGAGCGCGTGGCGCACGTGCGCGCGCAGAATCTCGCGCGCGCCATCGAAACGCTGGCGGCCATGGGCTACCGGACGCTGGCCCTCGACGGCGAGGCGGAGCAGCACATCGAGGACGCGGTCGCAACGTCCGGCCCATTTGCCATCGTGCTCGGCGCCGAGGGCAAAGGCTTGCGCCCCGCCGTCGCCGAGGCGTGCGCCACGCGCGCGCGCATCGCAATCGCGCCGGCGATGGAAAGCCTGAACGTCTCGGTCGCCGCGGCGATCGCTCTCTATGCGGCGCGGCGGAAGGCCTAGAGCCTGATCGCTTCAGATTGAATCAATCTGAAGCGATCAGGCTCTAAACTGAGAATTAGAGCGTGATAGCCGCCAACACCGGTTCCCACTTTTGGCGATCACGCTCTAGGGCGCGCGCCGCCAGATGCGCTGGAAGATCGCGCGGGAGCGGCGCGGCCCGTCGTCGGCGTTCGCCGGATCGAGGCGGAACGGCTCCTCGCAGGAATCCAGCACCAGCGGCGCCTCGAGCCCCATGTCCTGAGACGGGGGCGTGATGCACAGATCCGATCCGCTGATCTTGATCTGTCCTGTGCGGCGGTCGCGCTCCCAGATGCCTTGCGGCGTAGCGCCTTCTGGAATCGGCGCGACCCGCAGCGGCGCCCCCAGGGTCGGCCCGCGCCCGCCGACCGGGGTCACGCCGACGAAGGTGAGAAGATCGGGCACGGCGGCATCGACATTAAGCCCCACCGGCGCATCGGGCACGACGCACACGCCCAGATCGTAGCGGCGCTTCTGCGAGGTCCAGCGGTACAGGTCGCACGCGTTCGACTCAGGGCGCGGCATCGGTTCGATCACATGCCGGCGGGCGGCGCCGACATAGAGCACCCCATCGACCAGCTGGATGCGTTGGTTATCGCCGTCATGGCACCACCACAGGATGAGCGGCCGCCCGGCGGGCTCGGTCGCCGGATCGGCGAGGCCCTGGTTGGAATCGAGGCAGGTCTGGTAGCCCATGCCGATGCGCTGGGCCCCGAACGGGCTGTCGCGCCGCGCCCCGAACAGCGCCGCAAATCCCGACGGCTCTTCCGCAACCGGGCTCGGCGCGGCGTTTTGCGCCCATGCCGGCTGCAGCGCCATGCACGCAAGCGCCGCCGCGATCACCCCTACCCGCATGTCCGCCTCCGCCAGCCCGCGGCCGCATCATGCATGATCAGCGCCAGCCGTTAAGCGCCGCCTGCGCCGCCGCCGCCGAAACGCACCGCCCAGGCGGCCACGTCGGCGTCCTCGATCTTGCGGAACAGCACCTCTGGCGGGGTGATCGGCGCGCCGCGCGGCAGTACGTCCAGCAGGCCGCCATCGTCCGCGCTGGGCCACATGCGGCGCTGTTTGGGCACGCCGAGGCCGTCGAGCACGGCGCCGGCCGCATCGGGAATGAAGGGTTGCGCAAGGATGGCGAAGATCGCCGCCAGGTTCAGGCCGGTGCGCACGCCGACGGCGGCTTGATCGACGTCGGTCTTGATCGCGGTCCAGGGCGCGGCGCGTTGGAGATATTCATTGCCGGCGGCCCATAAGGCGCGGGTTTCAGCGGCCGCCTTGCGAAACTCCATCTCCTCGTGCGCGCGGGTGATGGCGCCGATGCGCGCGGACAATTCCGCAGCGATGGCGGCTTCCGCTTCGCCCGGCGCGCCGCCGTCAGGATTTTTGGCGTCGAACTTGGCGGCGCAGAAGCGGGTGATGCGGTTGACGAAATTGCCGAACACATTGGCGAGATCGGCATTCACGCCGGCCTGAAATTGCTCGAGCGTAAAGGCGGCGTCGGCGCTTTCCGGCGCGTTCGCCATCAGATGCCAGCGCCAGACGTCGCTCGGCGCGATCTCCAGCGCCTGATCCATGAAGATGCCGCGCTTTTCGCTGGTGGAGAATTTGCCGCCGTACCAGGTCACCCAATTGAACGCCTTCAGGCGGTCCACAAGCTTCCACGGCTCGCCCGAGCCCATGATGGTCACAGGGAAACTGACGGTGTGGAAGGCGACGTTGTCCTTGCCCATCACCTGCACATAGGTGACGTCGTCGGCGCCCTGGTCGGTGCGCCACCAGCGCGCCCAATCCTGGCCGGTCGCCTCCGACCATTCGACCGCCGCGCCGATATATTCGATCGGCGCGTCGAACCAGACATAGAACACTTTGGCGTCGAAGCCCGGCCGCGACGCGCCATCGCGCGTCACCCGCACGCCCCAATCGAGATCGCGCGTGATGGCGCGGTCGATCAGGCCTTCGTCCAGCCATTTGTAAGCGATCGAGCGCGCCAGATGCGGCCATTGCTGCGCCGCGTCGACCCAGGCGCGGATGCGGTCCTGCATTTTGGATTGCAGCAGATAAAGATGAGCCGTCTCGCGCACCTCGAGGTCGCTCGATCCGGAAATCTTCGAGCGCGGATTTTTCAAATCGACCGGATCGAGCAGCGAGCCGCAATTGTCGCACTGGTCGCCGCGCGCGCGCTCGAAACCGCAAATCGGGCACGTGCCCTCGACATAGCGGTCGGGCAGGAAACGGTTGTCGGCGCGCGAAAACACCTGACGCGAAACACGCTCTTCGATCAGCCCATTGGCTTCGAGGCGTTCGCAAAAGGCCTGCGTCAGACGGTGGTTCGGTGGGTTCGACGAGCGGCCGAACCAGTCGAACGACAACCGGAATCCCTCGCAGGCGCGGCGCTGGATGTCATGTTGTTCAGCGCAATAGGCCGCAACCGGCTGGCTGGCCTCCGCGGCGGCGAGCTCGGCCGGCGTGCCGTGCTCGTCGGTCGCGCACAGGAACAAAACCTCGTGGCCCTGCAGCCGACGAAACCGCGCATGTACGTCGGCGGGCAGCATCGACCCGGCGAGATTGCCGAGATGCTTGACGCCGTTGATATACGGCAATGCGGACGTGATCAGAAAACGGGCCATGACGATGCTTTCGCGAACAAGGAAACGAGGCGGCGGCGGCTGAGCCGGCGACCGTCACATTCGCATCGTCGTGTCTCGCGCGTCGCTCATAGCTTTCGTGCCTACGACACATCCGCGCCGCCGCCAAGCGCCGCCGGCCAGCCTCACGCCACCGGCGTCCCCGTGATCCGCGCATAGGCTTCGCGCAGGAGCCGGCCATAGCGCTCGACCTGGCCCGGCCCGTTATAGACCCGCGCGAACCCTTCCCAATCCTTGCGCTGCAATTCGTCGGCGAGATTGTTCGAGCGCACGAACGCCTCGAACGCCGCCAATTGCCGGGCCTGGCTTTTGGCCATGTCGGCGACGAAGGCCTGCGCGGTGGGGAAGCCGCAGCGGGCGTGGTTCATGCCCAGAATCTGGAACAATCCCCAGCTCGCCGACGCCACCGCCGCTTCCGGATCGAGCCGGAACGCCTCACGCAGCTGATCCCAGCGGCCGGCCTGCGTGCGCGGATATTTCGTGCGGTCCCACGAGGGATACGAGACGTTCGGGTTGGACTGGTCGAAGCGGCGCTGGGTCAGCCGCGAGAAGATGTGCGGCTCGAACAGGATCACCGGCCGACCGTCAGCCCCATAGGCGCCGCCCGGCCCGCTCTCGACCGCCACCACCGCCTCCACGGCGGCCGGTTCGCAACCGAGACGCTGCGCGGTCGCGGCGAAATCGGTCTGCGTCAGCCCGGCGCGCGTCTCGGCCACGAGACTGTCGATGAAATCCCCGCCCGCGGCGGCGTTGAGCCGGCCATAGGCCGCCGTCAGCGCATTGGCGTATTGGCCCGCGCCGGCCTCGCCTTCATAGGCGCGCGCGAAGGCGGCCCAATCCTTGCGCTGGATCTCGTCGACCAAATTCTGGCTGCGCAGATAGCGCTCGAACGCCGCCAATTGCCGGCTCTCGGACTGCGAGACGTCCGTCGCGAAGGCGTAGACGGAGCTGTAGCCGCAGGCCTGCCAATACCGCGCCGGCGTCTGGAACACGCCGAAGCTCGTGGCGCCCAGCGCGGCTTCGGGATCCAGCGCGAAGGCCTGCGCGAGCTTGGCCCAGCGATCGGCCTGGGTGCGGCCGAAATCGGCGCGCTGCCCGCGCGGGACCGACAGCGCGGGGTGCGATTGGTCGAAGCGGCCACCCGTGAGCTCGGAGAAAAAAGCCGGCTCGAAAATGATCAGCGGGCGACCGTCCGCGGCGAAGCCCTGCCCCGCGCTCTCGACCTGCACCACGGTGCGGATCGCGATCGGCTCGACGCCGAGGCTGGCTGCCAGTTGGTCGATCTGTGCCGGCGTCAACGGCGTGCGGTCTGTCGCGCGCAGATCCTCAAGTTGAAAGCCCACGGAGGCGTCGAGATCCGGCGCGCGCGGGGTCTCCGGCGCCGGCGACAGCGGCGGCTGGGCCAGCGGCGGGGGCGGCGCCGTGATCGGTCCCGGCGCGCCGACGGGCGGCGAGGGTGCAAATGGCGGCTCCTCGCTGACCGGCGGCGGCGCTGGCGGCGTGGGCGCAG
Source organism: Hyphomonadaceae bacterium (assembly GCA_033764725.1). Classification (GTDB taxonomy): domain Bacteria; phylum Pseudomonadota; class Alphaproteobacteria; order Caulobacterales; family Aquidulcibacteraceae; genus RI-43. The sequence continues at coordinate 60,480 of JANRIR010000007.1, read as the reverse complement.
GTTGCTGCGTCGGCGGAGCGGGACGCGGCGGGGCCGGCGGCGTCGGGCGCGGCGGCGTCGGCGGGGCTGGGCGCGGTTGCGGCGCAGTCGATTTCGACCGCCGCCCGAAGATCACCTGAAAAACCGAATCCCAGAAGCTCATGGCCATACCCCAGGCGATGTCGACGGCGTGCGCCCCGCTTGGGCGCCATCCTTAACCGAGCGCAACAGGCAGGGGGAGTGCGCAGAGGGTGAATTTCCCGCGACGGCCGCCTGCTGCGCGACCACGGTCACACAGGCGGCGCCGCTTACCCGACGATCTGCACCGCCGCCTGCCCCTGGAGGGTGGAAAAACCGATATATTTGTATGACTTGCCGGTCTCGGCGACAAATTCCTGGAAGGCCTTGAACTCGTGCTCCCGCCAATTCGGGTAATTGTCGTATTCGTCGAAGACGATCACCGCGCCCGGGCCGATGCGGTCCTTGAACAGCGTCAATACCGTCTTGGTCGAGGAATAGAGGTCGGCGTCGAGGTGCAGCAGCGCCGCCGGGCCCGCGTTCTGCGCCAGAAAGGGCGGCACCGTCTGGTCGAACCAGCCGACATGCAAGGTCGCGTTCGGCGTGGTTTTCGGCAGTTTGCCGCGCGCGTGAAAACGCCCGGCGCGCTCGGCCGTGCCGGTCCAGTCCTCCGGCAGGCCTTCGAAGCTGTCGAAACCATGCACCGGGCCCGGCCACGCCTGACCGATGTGGCGCAGCGTCTTGCCGCCGGCGACGCCGAATTCACAGACCAGCCCAGTGGGGTTCGCCGCCTTCGCTGCAGCCAGCGCATGGTCGAGCAACGCGTAGCGATCGGCGAACAGCATCGCGTCCTTGAGGTGGGCGGCGATGTAATCCGCGGTCTCGCGGCGAGCGCGCAGGCGCAGCTCCAGCATCAGGTCGTTCACGAAATACTTGTGCACGATCCGGCGATAGAGCCGGCCGACGATGCGGCGATCCATGATTATCCTCGGGCGGCGTCAGCCCGCGCTTACAGGTTGGCGACTGGGGGCGGCAAGGGCTGACCGGGCAGCGGCGGCGCGTGCCGCCTGGGGGACTCGAACCCTCGACCCCCTGATTACAAATCAGGTGCTCTACCAGCTGAGCTAAGGCGGCGCAGGCCGGGTTGTGCCCGACTTCGCCGCCCGATCGCAAGGCGGCGGCGCCGCGCTTGGCCGGAGACTTCCGCTGCCGCGTGCGCGCTTTCGATGCAGGAGATGTCGCGCGGCCGGGCGCCGGGCGCCGATTTCGCCCGCCGCGGTCGGCGCGCGTTGCGGTTCGGCGAACGGGGGCGCACCGCTTGAGGCGTCGCTGTCTCGCAAGGCCCCACGGCGAGCGGCGGCGTCAGGGGCGAAGCGTGATCGAAGCCGGCGGCCTGACCGCATTTCTTGCGGCGTCAGATGTGATGCGGACATTTGCGCCCTTCGTGCTGGCGCTGCTCGCGGCTGGCGTGTTCGCGGGGTTGGTGGCGGGGATGTTCGGCATCGGCGGCGGGTTTGTCGTGGTGCCGGCGCTGGCGGCGGTGTTCACCGCGTTTGCCCCGGACGGCGGCGACCAGGACCGCATCATGCATGTCGCCGTCGGCACCTCGCTGGCGACCATCCTGTTCACCTCGCTGCGCGCGGTCCAGGCGCACGCCAAGCGCGGCGCTGTCGATTTCGAGATTCTGAAAGGATGGACGCTGTGGGTGGCGCTTGGCGTGACTCTAGGCGTGGCGCTGGCCGACCATCTCGACGGTCAGGCGCTGAAAGTGATTTTCGGCGTCGGCGTCCTGCTGATGGGTCTGCATTTCCTGTTTCCGATCCTCGGGCGCGACCCGCCGCAGACGGAATCGCTGCCGCGCGGCGGCGTCCGCGCCGCGCTCGGCGGCGGTCTCGGCGCCTTCAGCGCGCTGCTCGGAATCGGCGGGGGAACGCCTGCAGTGTTGATCATGACGATGGGCGGCGTGGCCATGCATCGCGCCGTGGCGACGGCGGCGGGCTTCGGCGCCGTGATCGCCGTGCCCGGCGCGATCGGCAACATGATCATCGGCTATGGCGAACCGGGCCTGCCGCCCGGGTCGATCGGTTTCGTCAACGTCATCGCGCTCGCCGCGATCGTGGCGACCAGCATGATCACCGCGCCGATCGGCGTCGCCGCCGCGCACAGCCTCAATGCGGCCCTGCTGAAGCGGTGCTTCGGCGTCTATCTGCTGTTCACCGCCGGCCTGATGCTGCACGACGCGGGGCCGTTCGCGCTGCCGGGCTTCGATCGCGCCGCTTCGGTCGCGCACGCCGCGCCGCCCATCGATCCGACCTGACCACCCAAGAAAGCAAGGGAGACGCACATGACCGCGATGCTGAACCGGCGATGGCTGATGGGCGGCGCGCTCGGCGGCGCCGGCGTTGTCGCAGGCTGCGCCACGACGCCTGCAGCAGCGGTTGCAGCCGGCGAAACGCATCTGCCGCCCAACCTGTTCGGCCCACAGCCGGGCATGGCGCTGTTGTCGCGCAACGAGAACCCGTACGGCCCCTCGCCGCGCGTTCAGGCGGCGGTGGCGGAAGCGACGCGATGCGGCGCCTATTATTGCGATACGGCCTATCTCGCCGCGATGATCGCGGAAAAGAATGCGATCACGCCCGCGCAGGTCACGCTGTCGACCGGCTCGGGCGAGGCCTTGAGCGCCGCCGCGCTCGCCTTCGGGCGCGACGGCGCGATCGTTTGTCCGTCGCTGTTCTGGGACACGACAGCCCGTTTCGCAGAAGCCAAAGGCGTGCAGCTGCGGCGCGTGCCGCTCAAGGCCGACATGAGCATCGATCTCGAGGCGATGGAGGCGGCCATCGACGAAACGACCGCGCTTGTGCACATCTGCAACCCGAACAACCCGACCGGACGGCTGCTCGACGCAGACGCCCTGCGCGCCTTCTGCACGCGCGTTTCCGAAAAGGCGCCGGTGCTCGTCGATGAAGCCTACAATGAACTCACCGACGACCCCGCGCGCAATTCCATGATGGACCTCGTGCGCGCCGGCAAGAACGTGATCGTGGCGCGCACGTTCTCCAAGATTTACGGGATGGCGGGCATGCGCATCGGCTACATGATGTCGAGCGAAGTGAACGCGCGGCGCATCGGCGCCTATGTGATGTCCTGGATGTCGGCGCCGAGCGTCGCCGCCGCCGTGGCCAGCTACAACGACGAAGCATTTCTCAATTTTTCCAAACAAAAAGTGCGCGAGGGCCGCGAGATGGCGATCGCCGGCCTGCGCGCCGCGGGCCTATCCTATTTGCCGACCGAAGCGAACTTCATCTACGTCAACGTGCCGGACGCCGCCGCCTTCCAGCGCAAAATGGCTGCGCGCGGCGTGCAAATCCGCGGCCCCTATGGCGCGCTGACGCAATGGTCGCGGGTGTCGATGGGCAAGCTCGAAGACGTCGAACGTTATGTGCGCGCCATTCCCGAGGCGCTCACCGCATAGGCGCGCCCGCGCCCAATCGCGCGCACGTCGCTTCGGCGATGCGGCACAGATCCGGCCATTGGCCCGCGCTGCGCCAATACGCGGCCAGCCCGCTCGCCGTCATGAGATCGGCGAACCGCGGATCGCGCATCAGTCCGGCCGCAGCGGGCGCGGCGACCATGTCGGCGCGGAACACAAGCTGCGCCGCGCCGCCTGCGACCGCGGGCGTCAAGGCTGCAGCCGCCTCACCGGCAGCGAACGCGTCATCATAGGCGCCGAGCAGAGACAGCATGAGCACGGAATCTTCGGCGCGGTTGGGCGACGCCGCCGCGAAACTGCGCCACGCCGCGATCGCATCGCCGCGCGCGCCGCGCGGACGCTGCAGCGCCGCGATGGTGCGGCGCCAGCGCGCCATCGCATCCTCGCGGAGATCAGGGCGATCCGGCGAAGCAAGCAGCGCGGTCGCTGCAGCGAAGTCGCGATCGAACAGTGCGAACAGCAGGCGCGTGTTCCACGTCTCCTGCGGCCAATCGGTTGCGGCGCGCGCCAGCGCATCGCGCGCGCGGCCATGGCCGCCGAGCGCCTCCAGCGTCCAGATCAGCGCGATTTGAGGGTCGAGCGGATCGAGAGCGCGCGCGCGTTCGAGATCGGCGAGCGCGACGCTGAAATAGCCCATGTCGCTCAAAAGATTGCCGCGCGCGCGCAGCACATTGGCGTCGCCGGGCGCGGCGGCTGCGGCTCGGTCGAGCAGTGCGCGCGTTTCACGCCAGCGTCCGGGCGGCTCAAGGCCGGCCAGCACCGCCAGCGCGTAACCGTCCTGCTCGTCGAGAGACAAGGCTGTCTCGGCGCTGCGCCGCGCAGCGGCCCGCAGCCGCGCCGCGGCGGTGCGGTCGGGCGTCTCGGCGTTGGCCCATTGGCTGGCGCGGATCAATTGCGCGCCGGCGAGCTCGGACCAGCCGCGCGCGAACGCCGGCGCCTGGGCCACGACCTGCTCGAGCGCCCCGATGGCGAACGCCACCTGGGCGGGCTGCCGCGTCAGCCGGGCCCGCCGACCTTCTAGATAGAGCCTGTACACCGGCTCGCTCACCGGCGGCGCAGGCTGCGTTTCGGGCGCTGCGACGCCGGTGACGGCCGCCACGACGGAAGCGGCGATTTGTTGCTGCAATCCGGAAACATCGCCGTCGTGGGACTGGAAGCGCTCGGCCCAGAGCGTGCGGTTCCGGCGCGCGTCGATGAAATGCGCGTCGATGCGCCAGACGCCGTCTTCATGGCGCACAAGCCCGTCGAGCACGTAGCGGACGCCAAGCCTGGCGGCGACCGCGTCGGGCGTCAGATCGGCCAGCGCGAAACTGGAGGCGCGCGCGGCCACGCCCACGCCCTCGACGCGCGTTAAAGTCATGATGATGTCGTCGGCGACGCCTTCGGCCATGCGCTGCTGGCGATCGCCGCCGGCGGCCTCGAACGGCAGCACCGCGATCATCGGGGCGCCGTCCGGCTCCTGCGCGGCGAACCACGCGGCGCCAGCGATGAGCGCGGCGAGGCCTGCACCGAGCGCTGCGCGCCAAGGCCGGCGCACCGCCAGCCGCAGCCGCCCCACAGGGCCGACCTTTCCGGCGAGCGCATAGACCTGGACCGTGGTGCGCATCTTGTCCAACTGCACCGGGCCCTGGTGCAGAAACAGCCGCGCCAGCCGCCCGCTCAGCTGCGCCTTGAGCACATCCGACGCCATCAGCCCGCGCGGCTCGGCCAGCGCCATCAGGCGGGCGGCGACGTTCACGCTGTGGCCCAGCACATCGCCGTCCGGCGCGCCGAGCACTTCGCCGAGATCGGCCCCGACGCGCACCGCGGGCCCCTCCTCCAGGCGGCGCAGCAGATCGATCCCGAAGGCGAGCGCGTCGCGCCCGCGGGCGAATTCCAGCATGAACCCGTCGCCGGCGGTGTTGAAGATGCGGCCCTCGAAGCGCGCGGCGCTGCGCTCGATTGCGGCGCGCACCTGCGCCACCGCGGCGGCGGCGGCTTCTGCGCTGCGCTCGGTGAGCGCGGAATAGCCGACGATGTCCACCGCGACGATCGCTGCCAGGCGGCGCGCATTTTTTGCCATCAGGCGCCTCCCTCGCGCGGCGCGGCGGTCTTAGCATACCCTCTGACGAGAAACGCAAAAACCAGAGGGAGGCCGCCATGCGCGCCGTGATCCGCCGTCAGGCCAAACTGCTGTGCGAAGAGATCGCCGATCCGCCCTTGGGCGCCGGCCAGGTGCGGGTGAAGACGCTTGCGTGCGGCATCTGCGGCTCGGACCTGCACGCCCTGCACCATCTCGACCGCATGATCGACCTCGCCAAGCGCGCCGGCGGCGGCGGGGCCGCCGATCCTTCCATGGACATGGTGTTCGGGCACGAATTCTGCGCCGAGGTGCTGGAGCATGGCCCCGGCGCGAGCGGCGCGCTGAAAGCGGGAACGCGCGTGGTGTCGGTGCCAGCCACGACCAATCCGCAGGGCGGCTTCGAGGTGGTCGGCTATTCTAATCTTTATCCCGGCGGCTACGCCGAGCGCATGGTGCTGTCGGAGGCGATGCTGATCCCGGTGCCCAATGGGCTCGACAGCGACGTCGCGGCCATGACCGAGCCGTTCGCCGTCGGCGCGCACGCCGTGGCCAAGGCCAGGCTGGAGAAGGGCTCGGCCTGCCTCGTCGTCGGGTGCGGTCCCGTCGGCCTGGCGGTGATCGCCGCCCTCAAGGCGCGCGGCCACGGGCCGGTGATCGCGGCCGACTTTTCGCCGACGCGGCGGCGCGCGGCCGAAACGCTGGGCGCAGACGTGATTGTCGATCCCGCCAAGGAAAGCCCGCACGCGCAATGGCGCGCGTTCAACGTGCCGGCCTCGATGCTGGAGGCGCAATGGGCGCGCGCATCCGGCCAGGCGGTCGCGCGGCCGATCGTGTTCGAATGCGTCGGCGCGCCGGGCGTGTTGCAAGGCCTGATCGAAGGCGCGCCGCCGGGATCGCAGATCGTGGTGGCCGGCGTGTGCATGGAAAGCGACCGCATCGAGCCGTCGCTGGCGATCAACAAGGAACTCGAACTCACCTTCGTGCTCGGCTATTCGCCGGAGGAATTCGCCGCCACGCTGCGCGATATCGCCGAGGGCCGCATCAATGCGCGCGCCATCATCACCTCGCGCATCGGGCTCGACGAGGTGCCGGCGGCGTTCACGCGCCTGTCCAACCCGGAGGCCGACGTGAAAATCGTCGTGGAGCCGTGGCGCTGACCGCGCAGGCGGCTATTCCGCTGCGGTCTTCGGGCTCATGCCCATGGCCGCGAGAATTTCCGGCGCGATCTTGTCGGCGCCCTTTTCCTGGATGTGCTGGGCCACGCGCATGCCCACGGCCATGCGCGCTTCGCCGATGAAGCCTTCCCGGTTGTCGCGCGCCCATTCCAGCGAGGCGACGCGGTTCTCGTTCGCGCCCTGGAATTTCGGGAACACGTAGCGCGCCATCAATTCGTACGAACGCTTCGTCGCTTCGAAATCCGCCCAATTGTGCGCCATCTGCAAAAACGCGCCGAAACCGCCGGATTGCTTCTCGAGGCGTTCGATTTGCGCGACGGCGTCATCCGGCGTGCCGATCACGGCGATGCCGCTTTCGATCATGCGATCGACAGGATCGCCGCCATCCTCCGCCGCCATCGGCAAGGCCGCGACTTCGCGGAAATAATAAAGCCATTTCTCAAGCCCGAAGCGCACATTGGCCCGGGCCTGTTCGCGCGTTTCCGCGACATGCACCGGCCCGACGAGGCCCCAGGCGGCGCGGTCCATGGTTTTGCCGTGCGTCGCCGCCATCTCCTCCGCGATCGCCCAATTGGAGGCGAGCGCGTTGAAGCCGCCGGTTTGCGTGGCGCCGATGGAGAGGAGCCCGAAGCCGTGACGCCCCGCCGCGCGCGCGCCAGTGGGCGAGACCTGGCTCGCCACCGCGATCTCCACATGCGGGCGCGTGTACGGCGTCATCTGCAGGCGCGCTTCGTTGAGCGTGAACCAATCGGTCTGCCGGGTGACGGTTTCGCCGCGCAGGAGCGCGGCCAGCACATCGAGCGCCTCGTCCATGCGGTCGCGCTGAGCCGCGACCGGAATGCCCATCATGAACGCGTCGCTCGGCAGCGCGCCGGGGCCGACGCCGAACATCACCCGTCCGCGGGTGATGTGATCGAGCTGATTGATCCGGTCGGCGAGCATAAGGGGATGATGATACGGCAAGGACGACACGCCCGTGCCGAGGCGGATGTGGCGCGTGCGCTCCGCGACCGTGGCGATGAACAATTCCGGGCTGGCGATGAGTTCATAGCCGGCGGAATGGTGCTCGCCGATCCAGGCCTCGTCATAACCGAGCTTGTCCATATGGACGACGAGATCGAGATCGCGCTCCAGCGCGAGGGTGGGGTTTTCGTCGAGCGCATGAAACGGCGCGATGAAGGCGCCGAAGCGCAATTTCGGTCTGCTCATGGCGTTTCGCCTCCCTGCGCGGCCGCGCGCAGGGCCGCGGCGTCTTGGGAGCGTAGCGTGCGCCGTCGCGCCGACAGGGGTCAAGGACGTGCCCTTGCGTCAGCGCTGCGGCGGGTGTGTCATGACCCGCAAAAGCGGGCGCCAAGCCCGGTCACCCCAGGGAGAGACCAGACATGTCGGCACGCGCAGCGGGATGTGTTCGCGCGATCGCGCTGGCGGGGCCGAGCGGCGCCGGCAAGACCGCCTTGGCCCAGCAATTGGCCGCCGCCGCCGGGCCGGGCGCCGTCACGCCCGAAACGCGCGGTCAAACCACCGAAACGGCGATCTCCGGGTTCGAGTTCATGGAAGATCGCTTCGCGCTCATCGATACGCCCGGCGCGTTGGAATTCGTGCACGACATGAACGCCGCGCTGCCCGCCGCCGACCTCGCCGTGCTCGTGCTCGACCCCGATCCCGAAAAAGCGGCGCTGGCGCAGCCCTATTTCAAGGCGGTCGAGCGGCTGCGCACGCCGCACATGGTGTTCATCAATCGCATCGAGACCGCGCGCGGGCGCGTCCGCGATCTCTTGGCGGCGCTGCAGCCGCTGTCTGCCTCACCGCTGGTGGCGCGCCAGCTGCCGATCTGGAGCGACGACCGCGTCTCAGGCTTCGTCGATCTCGCGCTCGAGCGCGCCTACGCCTACCAGCCCGGCAAGCCATCCGCCCGCATCGCGATGCCGGCGGAGATTTCCGCGCGCGAGAGCGAGGCGCGCTTTCACATGCTTGAGCAATTAGCGGATTTCGACGACGCGTTGATGGAGCAATTGCTCAGCGACGCCGAGCCCGATCTGCATCTGGTGTTCGGCGACCTCGTGCGGGAAACGCGCGACGGGCGGATAACGCCGGTGCTGTTCGGATCCGCTGCGCTCGGTTTCGGCGTGCGACGCCTGCTGAAAGCGCTGCGGCACGACGCGCCGACGCCGGACGCGCTCGCCGGTCGCCTGAGCTTCGCCGCGCCCGGCGCCTATGTGCTGCGGGTTTCGCACGCCGGTCAGGCCGGCAAAATGACCATCGCGCGCGCGCTCGGCGGCGACATTCCCGACGGCGCCGAGCTGCTCGCCGCCAACGGCGCCAAGGCGCGCGTCAGCGGCGTATTTCAAGCCGCGGGCATGAAGAAGATCGACAAGGCCGCGCAGGGCGATATCGTCGCGCTCGGCAAGATCGACGGCGCGCGCAGCGGCACCGCGCTGTCGCTCGCGGGCGCGCCGCCGGACCTCTCCGCCTTGGCGCAAGCCTACGCGCCCGTCTATCAGCGCGCGATCGCGCCGCTCGACCGCAAGGATGACGTGAAAGTGTCGGCTGCGCTGGCGAAAGTCTGCGAGGAAGACGCCGGCCTCACCGTCGCGCTCAATACCGAAACCCACGAAATGACGCTGTGCGGCCAGGGCGAGGCGCATCTGCGCGTAACGCTTGAGAAACTCAAGAAGCGCTATGGCGTGGAGGTGTCCGTCGCCGCGCCCGCCGTGCCCTACCGCGAAACCATCCGGCGTCCCGTGACGCAGCGCGGCCGTCACAAGAAACAATCCGGCGGCCACGGCCAGTTCGGCGACGTCGTTTTGTCGGTGAAGCCGGCCGCGCGCGGTCATGATTTTTCCTTCGGCGAAACCATTGCCGGCGGCGTGGTGCCGAAAAACTGGATTCCAGCCGTCGAACTTGGCGTGCGGGACGCGATGGCGAAAGGCCCGCTGGGCTTCGCCGTCGCCGATGTCGAGGTGACGCTGATCGACGGATCGTATCACAGCGTCGATTCCTCCGAGATCGCCTTCCGCCAGGCTGGGCGCGCCGCGATGAGCGATGCGTTGGCTGCGGGCGAGCCCTATCTCCTGGAGCCGATCGAAAAACTCACGATCTGCACGCCGAACGCGGCTACTGCAAAAGTGACCTCCGCCATCTCGGCGCGACACGGCCAAATCCTCGGCTTTTCCGCGCGCCCCGATTGGGCGGGATGGGATGTGATCGAGGCCTATCTGCCGCAAGCCGAACGGCAGGATTTCATCGTCGATCTGCGCGCGATGACGCAAGGGCTCGGCACGCTCGATGCGGCCTTCGACCACCGGGTCGAGGTCGTCGGCCGGCGCGCAGAGGACATCCTGCGCAAGGCGAAATCCGCCGCATGACGACGCCGACGCCGCATGGCTGATTGCGACGTCCTTGTCGTCGGCGCGGGCGCAGTCGGCCTTGCCTGCGGCTATGCGGCGGCGCAAGCGGGCGCCGCGGTGATCGTGATCGACAAGGAGGGCTCGATCGGCGCCGGCGTTTCTTCCCGCAATTCGGAAGTGATCCATGCCGGCCTGCATTATCCGCCGGGCTCGCTGAAAGCGCGTTTGTGCGTGCGCGGGCGACGCCTTCTCTATGCGTTCCTCGACCGCTTTCATGTCGCCTACGCGAAATGCGAGAAACTCATCGTCGCCACCGAAGCGTCAGAGGGGCCAGCGATCGCGGCCCTGCATGCGCGCGGCCTCGAGAACGAGGTGGAAGGTCTGCGCATGATCTCACGCACGGAGGCCTTGGCGATGGAGCCTGCGCTCGCCTGCGTCGCAGCGCTCCATTCCGCCGAAAGCGGCGTGTTCGACAGCCATGGCTATCTGACCGCCCTTGTGGGCGCCATCGAAGCGCACGGCGGCGCGGTCGTGCTGCACACGCCGATGCTTGCGGCCGAGCGCAGCGGCGACGGCTTCGCCGTCCATATTGGGGGCGAGAGCCCCGCGGTGGTCACGGCCCGCGCCGTGATCATCGCGGCGGGTCTTCAAGCGCAAAATTGCGCCGCCGCCGTTGCGGAATATCCCGCCCACGCCATTCCGCGCCTGCACTTCGGAAAAGGAAACTATTTCACGCTCAGCGGCCCGGCGCCGTTTCGCCGCTTGATCTATCCTCCGCCGATCCCGGGCGCGCTAGGCATGCATTACCGCCTTGATCTCGGCGGACAGGCCCGCTTCGGCCCCGATCTGGAATTTGTCGATCGCGAAAACTATGCCGTTTCGGTGGAGCGCGCGCCCGCGTTCTACGCGTATGTGCGCCGCTTCTGGCCAAGCCTGCCGGACGGCGCGCTTGCGCCCGATTACGCCGGCATTCGCCCAAAGCTGCACGGCCCTTGCGAAGCGCAGACGGATTTCCGCATCGACGATGCAAGGGCGCACGGTCTGCCAGGCCTTGTTGCGCTGTTCGGGATCGAAAGCCCGGGCCTTACGGCCTCGCTCGCCATCGGCGAAGAGGTTGTGGGGCGCCTTCAGGAGATCCTGCAATGACGCCATGGTGGCGCGGCGCAACGCTGTACCAGATTTATCCGCGCAGCTTTCGCGACAGCAATGGCGACGGCGTGGGCGATTTGGCCGGCATCGCGGAGAAGCTCGACCATATCGCAGCGCTCGGCGTGGATGGCGTGTGGCTGTCGCCGTTCTTTCGTTCGCCGATGAAGGATTACGGCTATGACGTCGCCGATTATTGCGACGTCGATCCGCTGTTCGGGACGCTGGCGGATTTCGACGCCGTGGTCGAGCGCGCACACGCGCTGGGGCTCAAAATCGTCATCGATCAAGTATATTCGCACACCGCTGACGTTCATCCCTGGTTCGTCGAGAGCCGCGCCTCGCGCGACAATCCCAAGGCGGATTGGTATGTCTGGGCCGACGCCAAGCCCGACGGATCGCCGCCGAACAATTGGCAGGCCATGTTCGGCGGCGGCGCCTGGGAATGGGATTCGCGGCGGCGCCAATATTACCTGCACAATTTTCTCGTCGAGCAGCCGGACCTCAATGTCCGCCTGCCGGCGGTGCAGGATGCGCTGCTCGATGCGGCGCGCTTTTGGCTCGATCGCGGAGTCGACGGCTTTCGCCTCGATGTCGCGAATTTTTACGTCCATGACGCCTTGCTGCGGGACAATCCGGCGATCGGGCACGCTGCGCCGCCGCCGCGTCCGCATCAATTCCAGCGTCACCTCTACGACCGCTCGCAGCCCGAGACGCTCGCCTTCATCGCCCGCCTGCGCGCGCTCCTCGACGCCTATCCCGATCGTTTCGCGGTCGGCGAAATCGAGGACGAGGACGCGCTGGCGCGGCAGTTGGAATACACCGATGGGCCGCACCGCCTGCACACGGCTTATTCCTTCTTTTTGCTGCGCGCGCGGCGCATGTCCCCCACCCTGTTCTGGACGGCGCTCGAAGGGTGGCGCGATCACGCCGGCTGGCCATCCTGGTCCTTGTCGAACCACGACGTGCCCCGCGCCGCCACGCGCCTGGCCGGCGACGATCCCGCGCGCACGCGCCTGGCCATGGCCATTCTCATGACTTTGCGCGGCACGATCTTTCTATATCAGGGCGAAGAGCTCGGCTTGCCCGATGCGCATGTGCCTTTCGAGCGCTTGCGCGATCCCGAAGCGATCCGCTTCTGGCCCAAAGGCACCGGCCGCGACGGCGCGCGCACGCCGATGCCCTGGACCGCCGACGGCGGCTTCACCAGCGCGGCGGATAGCTGGCTGCCGCTCGATCCGCGCCATCTCGCCTTGAACGCGCAAGAACAATGGCGAACCGAGAGCAGCATGCTCCGGTTCACGCAGGCGCTCATTGCGCTGCGCGCGTCGAGCCCTGCGCTGCGCGTGGGCGCCGTCGATCCCCTGGCGGCACCCGACGACATCTTCGCCTTCACCCGCACGGCGGGCGAGAACGCGCTCCTGTGCGCTTTCAATCTGTCGGACGCCGAACGCACGCTGACGGACGCGCGACTGCTCACCGCCCAAGCGACGCCGGTCGCGCTGCCGCATCGGCTCGACGGCGAACGACTGACGCTGGCCCCATGGGGCGGCGCGATCCTGCGCTTGCGCTGATCACCAGGTGTCGATGAAAGGACGCTTCTTGCCGGCGCGCGGCGGCGCCGGCGCTGCGCTCTTCAGACCGCGCACAAGCCAGGCGCGCGTCTCGGCGGGATCGATCACGGAATCGATCTCAAGCGCGCGCGCCATCGAGATCGCCTTGCCGCGCTCGTACATGTTCGCCACCAGCTTTTCGAACAATGCCCTTTGCGCAGCAGGATCGGTTTCGGCGGCCAGTTCTTTGCGATAACCGAGGCGCACGGCGCCTTCCAGGCCCATGCCGCCGAACTCTCCGGTCGGCCAGGAAGCCATGAAGAATGGCGTCAAGGTCGATCCCGCGCCCATCGCCTGCGCGCCCAAGCCATAGCATTTGCGCAGCACGATCGCGAACACCGGAATCGAGACCGTCGCGCCGACGACGAACAGGCTGGACATGCGGCGCACGCCCGCCTGCTTCTCGGCCTCGGGCCCCACCATGAAACCGGGCGTGTCGATGAGGCTGACCACCGGCACATCGAACGCATCGCACAATTGAAGAAAGCGCGCCGCCTTCTCGGACGCTTCCGCATCGAGCGCGCCGCCCAGATGCTTCGGATTATTCGCCAAGACCCCCACTGGCCGACCTTCCACGCGCGCAAAGCCGGTGACGATGCCCACGCCGTAGAAGGCGCGCAACTCGAGAAAGGAGCCTGTATCGAACAAGGCCTCGATCACCGCGCGCACCTCATAGACGCGAAGCCGGTTTTCCGGGATGACGTTGCGCAAGCGCCGCTGATCGCCGCACGTCCAGTCGTTTAGCGCGCCCTGAAACATTCCCAACAGGGATTTGGTCTTCACCACCGCGTCGGCTTCATCCTCCGCCAGCACGTCAATCACGCCGTTCACCGTCTGCACTGCGCTTGGCCCGATGTCGTCCGGCGCGAATACGCCCAGGCCGCCGCCCTCGATCATCGCCGGGCCGCCCATGCCGATATTGGACGCGCGCGTCGCCACCGTGATGTCGGCGCAGCCGAAGAAGGCCGCATTGCCTGCAAAACACCGTCCCGCAGCGATCGCGATGCGCGGCGCAAGGCCCGAAAGCCGCGCAAAGGCGTGAAAGCTGGTTGTGTCGAGACCGGCCACCCCCGGCGCGTCCGTATCGCCGGGACGGCCGCCGCCGCCTTCCGTGAAGAACACAACGGGCAGGCGATGGTCCTCCGCGATGTGCAGCAGGCGATCGGTTTTCTTGTGGTTGAAATAGCCCTGCGTGCCGGCCAGCACGGTGTAATCGTATGCAAGGACGGCAGTTCGCGCAGCCGCCTCGTCGAACAAGGCGCCGTTCACCGCACCCACGCCGGTGACCATCCCGTCTCCCGGCGTGTTCGCAACAAGATCGTCAAGCGTGCGGCGGCGACGCTGCGCAGCGACGGCCAGCGCGCCATATTCGATGAACGTGCCGGGATCGACGAGGTCGGCGATGTTTTCGCGCGCCGTGCGCATCGCAAGCTTGCGGCGACGCGCGACGGCTTCGGGCCGGGCTGCATCCAAGGTCAAGGCGACAGCCGCCTGCGCCTCGGCGAGATCGGTTCGCACGGCGTCACTGTCCATCGCTGCGGCATCCGCAACGGCTTCGCCATCGGCCTCGGTCGGCGCGTAATGGATGATCGGCGCGCCCTCCGGCGTCGTTTCGCCGGGCGCAACCAGAAGGGCGAGCACCTCGCCGGCTTGTTCTGCCGCCACGACATGCTGCATCTTCATCGCTTCGATGACGGCGATGGTTGCGCCTGCGCGAAAGCGGGCGCCGGCCTCAACGCACACCTCGACGATCGTTCCGCGCAAAGGCGCACGCGCTGCGGCGGCGCCTGGCGGCGTATCGCGCATAACAGCCGTGTCGGACGATGCGGCGCCGGCGCCCAAGATGGGCGCCTGACTCGGCGCGCGGGCGATAAGCTCGGCGGCGTGGGATTCCACGAAGGTCGTGGTCGCAGCCCCGTTCAAAAAATCGTCTTCGCGCAGGATCGCCCGCAGGACGCCGATATTCGTCGCAGCGCCTTCGATGCGGAATTCGCCGAGCGCCCGGTCAAGCTTGCGCGCTGCGTCGGCGAAGCGCGGCGCCTGAACGATGACCTTAGCGAGCAGCGAATCATAGTGCGGGCTCAGCGCGTAGCCGGCGTAACCGGCGCCGTCGACGCGCACGCCTGGTCCCGTCGGCGGCTCGTACGCGGTCAGCACGCCTGACGACGGCGCAGCTTCACCCTCCGCGCGCAACGTCTCCGCGCACACCCGCGCCTGGATCGCCGTGCGCTGCGGCGCCGGCGGCTTGGCCAGGCCCAATGCTTTCAGCGTAGCGCCTTGCGCCAGTTCGATTTGCGCGCAGACGAGATCGACGCCGAGCGCCTCTTCCGTGATCGTATGCTCGACCTGCAAACGCGGATTGGCCTCAATGAACACGTACCGATCCGGCGCGGACACATCGACGAGGAATTCGATCGTGGCCAAGGCGTGCACGCCCGCCGCTTTCGCCAGCGCAATCGCGTCGCGGTGCAGCGCCGTACGCAGCGCGTCGGACAGAAACGGCGCCGGCGCGATTTCGATCATCTTCTGACGACGGCGTTGCAGCGTGCAATCGCGATCCGACAGGGCGATCGCCGCCCCCGTCGCGTCGGCGGCGATCTGCACCTCGATATGGCGCGCGTCAGGAAGAAACGCCTCGACGAGAACGCGGCCGTCGCCGAACGCCGCTTGCGCTTCGCTGACGCAGCGTGCGACCGCCGCGGCGACATCCTCGCCGCGGCGCACGACGCGCATGCCGCGGCCGCCGCCGCCGGCGCGCGCCTTGATCATGATCGCGCCCGACGGCGTCGCCTCCAGAAACGCCTGCGCTTCGACGGCGTCGCGCACATCATCCAGGCCGGCGAGCACTGGCGCGCCGCAGCTTTGCGCCAGCGCGCGGCCGCGCGCCTTGTCGCCGAAAATGGCGAGCGCCTCGGGACGAGGGCCAATGAACAGCAGCCCCGCATCGGCGCACGCCTGCGCGAAGGCCGCCTGCTCAGAGAGAAACCCGTAGCCCGGATGCACGGCGTCGCACCCGTGCGCGTGCGCGGCTGCGATGAGCGCAGCACCGTCGAGATAGGCGCGCACGCCATGGCCTGGCAGCAGGGCGGCTTCATTTCCGGCGCGGCGATGCAGCGAGTCGGCGTCATCTTGGGGATGAGCCATGACGGCGCCGATGCGCAATGCGTCGCAGGCGCGCGCGATGCGGATGGCGATTTCGCCGCGATTGGCGATCAGGATGTTCTGGATGCCCATCTCTCATGGCATAGGCAAGCTTGCAATTCGGCGCAATGATAGCAGTGCGTCGAGGCAGCGCTCACGGCGCGGCGGCGATCGCGCCGAGAAAATCCAGCACTGCGGCGCGATAGGCCGCCTCGTCGGCGCGCAGGCCGTCGCAATGCGCGGCATTCGGCAGCGTCACCAGGCGCGCCGTCTCCCCTGCCGCACGGGCAAGCTCCCACCCATGATAGGGCGGCGTGACGGCATCGCGAGCGCCATGAAGAATGAGGATAGGCCGCGGCGCAATCTGCTCGATCACATCGACCGGCGCCGTCAGCGGCCCGACGCCCGCACGCCATCGGCCGAGCGCGACGATCGCGGTTCCCAGCGGCGCAGCGATCGCGCGCGGCGCAAGACCCCCAAAGCGCGCCTGGACGATGTCGGCGCCATAGTCCGGAAAACTCTTCAGCGCGCATTCGACCATCAGGCCGTCGATCTTGCGGTCCCGCGCCGCAGCCAGGATCGCCGCAGACGCGCCGAGCGACCATCCTGCAACAACGACCCGGCGATATCCGAACGCACGCGCCGCCTCCGCCGCCGCAAGCGCGTCCTCGGCCTCGCGCATCGCCAGCCCATTGCCCAAGCCTTGCCCGTCGCTCTCGCCCGCGCCGCGCAAATCGATGAGCAGCGCCGCAGCGCCCGCTTCGCGCCACAGCCGCGCATGCGGCAGCGCCGTGTGGCGATCGCCCCCGCGCCCATGCATGGCGACGACGATCAGGTCCTTCGCGTCCTTACGGGCCGGCACGAGCCAACCGCGCAAGCGCGCGCCGGGGGCGGCGGCGAACGCCACCTCGCTGAACGCCGCGCCGAACGCCGAACGCGGCGTGAGCCGCGCGAGCGCGGGATCGACGGACGACGCCGGGCGCGTTAACGCCGCCGCGTCGCGCCAAATCATGGCGCCGAGCGCCAGTGCGGCGACGGCCAGGGCGACGAGAACCACAAGCACGCGCATCAGGGCGTCAATCCGCCGTCTCGAGCACGCGCGCCGGCGCTTCCGCCGCATCGAGCGCCTTGAGGCGGTTTTTCAGGTGAAAGGCGACGACGTCGATCGCCGGCGCGCTGAACAGACGCTCGTGCGACGCCGGCGCGTCGATCACGTGGATCGCGCCGGTCGTGCGCGCACGCCAGCCCAACGCATCGCCGGCGCGCACATACGCGATCGCCGCCTGCGTTGCGCGGAACAACAGAATATCGACGTCAAGGATGGGCGCGACATAGGCGCTCTGCGCCGCCGCGTAGGCGTCCCACAAAGTGCGCGCAGCACGCTCGATCGGCGAAACCTCCTCCACCGGCCTGCGCAGGACGACGCGCGCAAACGCGGCGTCCCATCCTAGCGCGCGAATCTTGTTGCGCGGCCAGCGCAAGAGAAACTGTGGATCAAGACGCAAGACAGAGAACGCCTTGTCCAGAAATCCGATCCGGGCGCGCGCCGCCTCCGGCTCGAGCGTATCGAACATCACGATGCAGGCGATCCGCTCGCCGCACGCGCGCAATTGCCGCGCCATTTCGAACGCGATGACGCCGCCGCCGGAATAGCCCGCAAGCGTATAGGGGCCATGCGGCTGCACCGTGCGGATCGCGGCGCAATACGCCGCCGCCATCTCGGCGATCGTTTCGTGCGGCGGGCTTGCGCCGTCCACGCCCTGCGCCTGCAGCGCATAGAACGGCCGATCCGCGCCCAGGCGATCCGCCAGCGGTTTGAACAGAACGACATTGCCTTCCGCCCCATGCACGCAGAAAAACGCCGCCTTGCCAGGCTTTCCGGCGTTGATGCGGACCAGCGGCGACCAGGCTTGGCGTCCCCTTTCGCCGGCGGCTTCCGCGCCCGACGAGCCGGCAGCCGTTTTGTCGTCTCCAGCCAAAGTGCGCACCAGCGCCGCAAGTTCGCGAATGGTTGGCGTTTGGAACAGGGCGCTCAAGGCGAGGTCGACGCCCATTTCTTTTCGGATTTTCGCAAACAAGCGCACGCCAGTCAGCGATCCCCCGCCGAAGGCCAGAAATTCATCGGTCGGCGCCACCGAGGGGACGCCCAGAATGTCGGCGCACCAGGCTGCAATCCGGGCCTCGTAAGGATCGTCGATCGCCGGCGCAGGCCGGCCGCCCGCTGCTGCGGCGCGCACAGGAGCGGTGCGATAGGCCGCGCGCAACGCCGGCAACGGAATGGATGACACGATCACGCGCCGTCCCGGCGCCGCAAGCGCGTGCGCGAAGGCGGCCGGCGCGTCGTCGCCGCGCAAGCCGCACGCCAGCATACGATCAAACAATGGCGCGTCGGGGTCGATGGCAGGCTGCGCACGATCGATCGCGGAAAGCGCCGCGGGGTCGACGCGCCGCAGCGTCAGACCGCGCATCTCGGCCAAAACGCCGCCGCGCGCGTTTGTGAAGCGCACGTCGAACGTCGCTAGGTCGTCGTCGCGGGAGGGCCGCGCATGGGCGACGGCCGTGTAGCGTGCGGGCAACGCCGCATAGACCGCCAGCGACTCAAGCGATACGGGCGCAAAAATTTTCTCGCCGCTGTCGCCGTCGCGCGCGAACAGGCCGACGGTCATCGCCACGTCGAGCGTCGCCGGATGCAGCGGATGCGCATCCCTGTCGTCGTGGAACCGCATCGGCAAGGCGATCTCGCCGCCGGCCGAGTCGAGCGCGCGCCACGCCTCCTTCAGGCACGCCCAGCGCGGGCCGAACGCCACGCCGCGTTCAGCGAGGTTAAGGCGCGACTGCTCGATCGGCGCCAGCGGACGGATGCTGCGCGCGGTGCGCGGCCGAGGCGGCGGCGTCTGCAGCTTCGCCTCGAAATGCAGGGTCCATGCTTCCGCCGGCGCGCGCCGGCTTTCGATGGTGATGCGCGCCTTGCCGTTCTGTGCGGCGTGAAGCGTTGTGCGCAACGTGCGCGGCGCGTCACCCGCAAACATCAAGGGCGCGAGGAAGTTCACGTCGCAGATCTCGACGCCGCCGCGCCACGACACGGCCTGTGCCGCGGCCATGCAGGCGTCGAGATAGGCCGTGCCGGGCAGTACGGCGCGCCCGGCGATGCGATGTTCTTCAAGCGCCCAGAACCGCGAGGGACGAATACGTGCAGTGAACACCTCTGCGCCGCCGCTGCGCGTGCGATAGCCCAACAGAGGATGCGTCATGCGCGCGCCGTCGGTCGCCGGCGTCGCCTGCCGCGCCGCCATCCCGATATCGGTCCACACGCCCCATGCCATCGACAGGCCGTCGGCGCGCGATTCCGCAAGCGCATCGAGCGCGGCGTTCGCGCCGGCATAGTCGCACTGCCCTGGCGGACCGATCAGCGCGCTGGTCGACGAGAACACGCCGAACACATCCAGCGTCCGATCGCGCAACGCCTCGTGCAGCGCGAAGGCGCCGGTCAACTTGGCGGCGATCACCGCGTACGCCGAGGCGGTCGTCTTGGCGGCGGCGACCGCATCATCGATCGCGCCGGACAAGTGAAACACGCCGTTGAGCGGACCGAATTCCGCCTCAGCCGCCGCGATCGCGCGGCGCGCGGCGTCCGCGTCGGCGAGATCGGCGGTCACGACGTGCACGGCCCCGCCTTGCGCTTCGATCGCCAGGAGCGCGCGCACGCGCTCGGCGCACATGCTGTCCTCGTCTGACGCAGCGATGCGTGGCCAGGCGCCGCGCTCCGGGAACGCCTCGCGCGTGGTGAGGACGAGGCGCGCCTTGCATGTGCGCGCCACATGGGCCGCGAAGGTCAGTCCCAACGCGCCGAGACCGCCGGAGATCAAATAGGTTCCGCGCTCGCGCAAGCGCGGCGCGCGCGCTTCACTATCGGCCGTCGCGGCTTCGACCTGCGTCCAGCGTCCGTCGGCGCGCAGCGCCACAAGCGCATGCGCGTCGCGGCCAAGACAGCCGGCGATAATCGCCTGCGCAGCCGCTTCGGCGCCGACTTCGGCCCCGACATCGATCAAAGACGCCGATAAGCCCGGCATTTCGCGCGGCAGAACACGCACCGGACCGACAAGCAACGCACGCTCGGGATGGGTGATCGCCTCGCCTTGCGTGGAAAACACCCCGCGCGTGGCAACGCATAACGCACGGTCGCCCTCCCACCCGTTCAGCTCCATCGCCTGCCCCAATAGCAGAAGGCTGTCGAAACCGAGCGGTTGCGCGACGCGGCCGTCGTAAGCTGGCGCCTGCAGCGACCACGCGTGCACGATCGCGCCCGGGCGACCGGCGGCGTCAAGATGGGCGATCAACCCAGCGAAGTCCTCAACGCTGTCAGGGCGCAGCGTCGCTTCAGCGCCGGCCGCCGTGAAGCCATCGCCTGGGCGTGCGACGAAAACCGTCGCGCCCTTGGCGCGCAACGCTGCAACGAGCGCGACGCTGACGTCGTCGTCGCCGGCGAGCACAAGCCACGGCGCAGCCGCAGCGTTCGTCGCTGCAGCGGGATGCGGATTGCGCGACCAGACCGGCGCGCTTACCCAGGATGCGCTGTCCGGCGCGCGCGCGATGGCTGGCGCGCCCACGTCCGCAGCGGTCGTCGACGAACCCTTTGGCGCATCGATCCAATAAGGGGTGCGCGCAAAGCCATAGGTCGGCGCGGGAACGCGCCGCCCTTGGTGCGCGCGCAGCGCCGCCAGATCGAGCGAAGCGCCATGGGCCCACAGCGCGCCTGCGGCGGCGCGCGCATAAACGATATCGTCATTGCGCGTGCAGGGCGGACCCATGCTGGCGAGGATCGCCGCAGGCTCGTGCTTGGCCTGCGCAAGGCGCGCCAAGGCGCTGAGCGCCTGCCCTGGCCCCACCTCGAGCAGAATCACATCCGGTTGATCAAGCGCGGCGGCGAGCCCGTCGCGAAAGCACACAGCGCTGCGCAATTGGCGCACCCAATACTCGGCGCGAGCCGGCTCATCAGGCGTCATCCAGGCGCCGGACAAATTCGACATTACCGGAACCGCCGCGCGCCGCAGCGAAAGCCCTTCCAGATGGGCGCGGTAGCGCGGCAGGAACGGCTCCAAAAGCCGTGAATGCGCCGCCACCTCGATGCGCACGCGGGCGTAGTCGATCGCGGCGCGCGCCAGCGTTTGCTGAAACCCGTCCAGCGCGTCATTCTCGCCGCTGACGACGACGAGATCGTCGGCGTTGATCACAGCGATGTCCAGCGCTGCGGGAAGCAGGCCGCGCACCGTTTCTTCCGAGGCGCGCACGCTGAGCATGCCGCTGCGCGGGACGGCGGCGAAGATCTCGCCGCGCAACGCCACGGTGGCGAGCGCATCCTCCAGCCGCATCACGCCCGCAACCGCCGCAGCCGCGTACTCGCCGAGGCTATGGCCGATCACGCCTGCCGGCGTCACGCCCCATGATCGCCAGAGCTGCGCCATGGCGTATTCCAGAATGAACACCGCAAGTACAGAATGGAGCGGTTGCGCGAGGGCGGCGGCCGCGTCGGCGTCATCCGGCTCCCGCGCGAACATCAGCGCGCGCAAGTCATCCGGCGCCGAGGCGGGCAATGCCGCAAAGCAGGCCTCGACCGCCGCCTTGAACACGGGCTCGCCATCATACAAGGCGCGCCCGGCGCCGGGATATTGCGCGCCGCCGCCGGGAAACATGAAGATGACGCGAGCGGGCCGCTCGTTGCACAGCCCTTGAACGACGCGATGCGGCGCGGTCCCGCGCGCAGCGGCATGCAGATCTTCGGCGTCGGCGCCGATCAACGCCATGCGATGGGCGAAATGCTTACGGCCGACATCGGTGGTGAACGCCGCGTCGCAGGCGTTGAAATCGTGCGGCGCGTCGACGAGATGGGCCGCCCATTTGTTGCGCAGGTTTACAAGCGCCTCGGGAGTCTTGCCCGACAACAGCACGAGTTGCGGATGCGACGGCGCCGGCGTCGACGCGCGCACCGGCGCCTCTTCAAGCACAACGTGCGCGTTGGTCCCACCGACGCCGAGCGAATTGACCGCCGCTCGGCGCGGGCGGCCGCCGCGGCGCCAATCGCGCGGCGCAGACAGAACGGAGAATGGCGAAGCCTTGAAATCGAAGCGGGTGTTCGGCGTTTTGAAATGCAACGTCTTCGGCAGCCGCTCGCAGCGCAGCGCCAACGCCGCCTTGATCAAGGACGCGACGCCGGCCGCCGTGTCGAGATGGCCGATATTCGGCTTGACCGAGCCGACCAGCAGCGACCCTTGCGGCGCGCCCTCGTACGCCTGCTGCAGCGCGGCGAGTTCGATGGGATCGCCGATCCGCGTCCCGGTGCCATGCGCTTCGATGTAATCGACGCTGGCGGGATCGACCTGCGCAATCGCCAGCGCCTCCGCAGCCGCACGCGCCTGGCCCTCGACGCTCGGCGCCAGATAGCCGGCCTTGCCGGCGCCGTCATTGTTGACGGCGGAGCCGCGGATGATTGCATAGATGTGATCCTGGTCGCGCACCGCGTCTTCGAGCCTGCGCAACGCCACCACGCCCGCGCCGCTGCCGAACACGGTGCCGTCGCCGGACTCGTCGAAGGCGCGGCACTGACCCGTCGACGACAACACTTCGCCTTCGGCGTAACGATAGCCCAGGCCGTAGGGCGCCTCGATCGTAACGCCGCCGGCGAGCGCCATGTCGCATTCGCCCGACAAAAGGCTCTGGCACGCCATATGGACGGCGACGAGCGACGTCGAGCACGCCGTCTGCACGCCGACGCTAGGGCCCTGCAGATCGAGCAGATAGGACACGCGCGTGGTCAGGAAATCCTTGTCGTTGCCGGTATGGCGCAACAGGAACATGCCGACCTGATCGACCAGCTCGCGATTGGTCAAAAGATTGCGCGCGAAATAGCTCTGCATGCCGCAGCCGGCGAATACGCCGATCGCGCCCTCGAAACCGGCCGGCGTGTGGCCGCCATCCTCCAACGCCTCCCAGCACGCTTCGAGAAAATGCCGATGCTGGGGATCGAGGATCGCGGCCTCGCGCGGCGTGAAGCCGAAGAAGCCCGCGTCGAAGCACGCGACGTCGTCCAGGGGCATCGCCGCGCGCACATAAAGGGGATCGGCGAGGGCCTCCGGACTTTCGCCTGCGGCGAGCAGCGCTTCATCGGAAGGCCGCACCGTCGCGTCGCGGCCCTCGTCGAGCATGCGCCAATAGTCGCGCGCCGTGCGGGCGCCGGGAAAGCGCGCCGCCAGACCGACGATGGCGATCGCGCCAGGGGGAAGCATCGTATTCGACATGGCACGCTACTCGGTCGACGCCGAGCGCGTGCGCGCCGCGAGTCGCGCCTTGGCGCGATCGGCGCCGCGCAACGCGGCGGATGCGGCGGCCTCATGGGCGCCGTCGAGATGGCGGGCAAGATCGCGCACCGTGGAAAAGCGGAACATGTCGGTGATGGCCATCTCCAGTCCGAGTTCGGCGCGGATGCGGCGCTGCACCTGCACCGCCGAGAGCGAATGCCCGCCAAGATCGAAGAAATTCTGCGATGCGCCAATGCGTTCGAGGCCCAGGCATTCGCGCCAGATGCGCGCGATCGCGCCCTCGAGCCCTTCGCTCGGCGCAATCTCCAGGTCGATCACGGCGGCGTTCGGCGCGGGCAGCGCCTTGCGGTCGATCTTGCCGTTCGGCGTCATCGGCCAGCTCTGCAGCCGCACCAGCGCGCTGGGCCGCATGATGTCCGGCAATGTCGCGGCCAGCGCTGCGCGCACCGCACGCTCGTCGACGACGGCGCCGGGCTTGACGGTGTAATAGCCCACAAGCCGCACATCGCCCGGCGCGTCGGCGCGCGCCGCCACGACGGCGTGCGCGACGCCTTCGCAGGCGGACAGCGTCGCTTCAATCTCGCCAAGCTCGATCCTGTGGCCGCGCAGCTTCACCTGATGATCGATGCGGCCCAGGAAATCGAGCCGACCCGCGCCGTCGCGACGCACAAGGTCGCCGGTTCGATAATGGCGTACGCCGTCGAGCGTGACGAAGCGCTCCGCCGTCAAATCGTCGCGTCGCCAATAGCCGCGCGCAAGGCCTTCACCCGCAATCCACAATTCGCCCGGCGCATAGGCAGGCCGCGCGCGTCCGTCCGCGCCGGCCACGCGCAGCGTGGTGTTTGCGATCGGGTCGCCCAGATGCACGCGCGCGTGCGTGACGTCGGCGACGCTCGACCAGATCGTCGTCTCCGTCGGGCCGTACATGTTGAGCAGCCGCGCGCCTTGCGGCAGCAGCGCCTTGATTTCGTCGGCCAGCGCCTGCGGCAAGGCTTCGCCGCCCACCATCATCGTCTTCAGGCGCGAGAGCGCAGCGTGCGCGTGGGGTTGACTGACGACCATCGCAGCCATGCTGGGCGTGCATTGAAAGTGCGTCGCGCCGCAATGTTCGAGATCATCGGCGACGGAGACATCGGCCTTGACCGTCACGACAGCGGACGCCGCATCCATCACCGCCTTGAGGTTCGGCAGGTGCGCCAGGACCGTCTCGGCCGCGACGCCGAAATCGATCAGGCAGGCGATCTCGTCGACATCGATGTCGGCGATCGCCTGCGTCATCGCCAGGCACGTGTCGTGCGCGCCGAACAGGCCGCTGGTCTGAAAATAGCGATCGAAGGCGTGGTCGAGTAGCGCGTCCAGCTCTTCCGGCGTCATCGGCTCGTCTTTGAGGATCTCCGCTGCGGACTTGCCCGTGGCGCGCGCCTTTTCGACGATGGTGGGAAAGCTGAATGAGGCGTCGCGCACCAGATCGAAGGCGTTCGACAGATAGCGTTTCATCGGCGCGCGCACGATCTCGCGCACCGCCTCGTCGCTGTCGCCGACGAAGCTGTGCGCCATCAGCGTCACGCGGCCCCGCCCCGCATGACCGGCCTCGCGCCATGCCTGACGATAACGGCGCACGTTTTCGCCAACTTCAGCGAG
This sequence comes from Hyphomonadaceae bacterium, assembly GCA_033764725.1. Lineage (GTDB taxonomy): Bacteria > Pseudomonadota > Alphaproteobacteria > Caulobacterales > Aquidulcibacteraceae > RI-43. The sequence continues at coordinate 35,555 of JANRIR010000007.1, read as the reverse complement.
GCTCATGCCCAGCATGTGAGTCAAAACATTGACCCCGCGACGACCCGCCTCCTCGAACGTCTCAGGACTTTTTGCGGCTGTGAGCCAGATGGGCAATTCCCGCTGCACCGGACGCGGCAGCGTGCGCGTGTCGATCAAGGCGCCGTCAGCGTCGGGGAAACGCACCGCATCGCCGCGCCACAGCGCACGCACCTCCTCCATGCGCGACAACATCACAGCCTTGCGGTTGCGAAAATCCTGCGGCGCGAGCACGAAATCGTGCGGCTGCCAGCCGGAGGCGAAGGCAAGCCCGACGCGCCCGTTCGACATCACGTCGACGACAGACCATTCCTCCGCCACGCGGATCGGCGAATGCAGCGGCAGCACGCAACTGCCGGCGCGCAGCTGCACGCGCCTGGTCATCGCCGACAAGGCCGCCGCGGTGACGGCGGGATTGGGATACGGCGCGCCGAAGGCGTGGAAATGGCGCTCCGGCGTCCACACCGCCTCGAAGCCGTTGGCGTCGGCGAATTTCGCGCCCTCGAACAGCAGACGATACGGGTCGGCCGCGTCGGGCGCCGCGGCGGCGAAATAGAACAGGCTGAACCGCGGCGCGCGCGCGGCCTGCGCGGGCGCCACGGCGGCGTGCAGCGCGACCGTTACGCCGCGCGACAGCGTCCAGAACAATTCAAGGATCGAGATGTCGAAGCTCGGCCCCGTCACCGCAAGCCAGACGTCGCCGGGGCCGTGTGGGATATGCGCATCCATGCCGGCGAAGAAATTCGCCGCGGCGCGATGCGTGATCATCACGCCCTTGGGCTGACCGGTCGAGCCCGACGTGTAGATCACGTAGGCGAGGTCGTCGGCGTCCACATGCGGCGCACGCCACGGACCGTTTTGCGTTTCGCGCAAGGTTTCGATCGCCGCGATGCGGGCGTTCGCAAAAACGTGGTCGCGCTGCGTGCGCGCGCTCATGACCACAAGGCCCGCGCCGGAATCGGCCACCATGTTGCGGGTGCGCTCGGGCGGATAAGACGGATCGAGCGGCAGATATGCCGCGCCGGCGCGCATCACGCCGAGCAGCGTAGCGACAAGATCGGCGCTGCGCTCCAAACAGACCCCGACGATATCGCCGCGCTTGACGCCCTGCGCGGCGAGCGCGGCGGCGATGGCGTCGATGCGCGCGTGCAGCGTTGCGTAGTCGACGCTCTCCCAGCGCGATCGTAGCGCGCACGCGTCCGGCGTCCGCTGCGCCTGCGCGATCACCGCATCGGCGACCGACTGAAACGCCACGGCGATCGCAGGGCCGCGCAAGGCTGCGCTTTGTGCGGCGTCTTCAAGCGCGATGGCGCGCAACGGGCGGTCCGGCGCGTTCGCCAAAGCATCCGCCATGGCCGCGATCTGCGCGCCGATCGCTGCTGCAGCGTCGTGGTCCGCGATGCCCACGTGCAGGATCAGCACGTCGGTCGCTGCATCGATTTCGGCATGCAACGCCGCCGTCGCGCTGGGCGGCGCCGCGCCGTCGAGGCTGATCGACAGCGGCAGGCGCAGCGGATCGACGCTCGCGCGGTCGGCGGGCGCATCGCGCAGGCGCAGATCGGCCGGGAACGGCCCGAGCGCGTCGAGCGCGGCGCGGGCGTCGCGCACCGCTGCAACCAGCGCAGCGCCGGTCGCGTCGCCCGGACAGGACAACGTGAGCGGACGGCCGGGCGCGAAGGTCGGGCCGGGCGCGGCGTCGGCCGCCGTGGCGTAGCAAGCGGAGATGGACGCCGCGTCGGTGATGTGGGCGGCCCAGACCAGAACCGCGGCGATGCGCACGTTGGGATCTGGGATGCCGCCGATGACGATGCGCTGGCTGCCTCCGCCCGGCCCATAGGGCAGATCGACAGCCACCGCCGCGCGGAGGCAAGCGCGTTGTGCGGCCTCCACTTTCGCCGCCGCGCGGACGTGGGTGTCGAGCGCCGCGCACGCCTCGGGGGTCAGCCGCGCCGCTACAGCGCCGGGACGCAGGGCGGGCTCGTCGGCGACGCGCACTGTCGCGCCGTCGCAGCGCTGGAGCACGCCGAGACGCACCGCGCCATCGGCCGTCGCCAGCGTGACGCCATCGCTGTCGGCGGCGAGCACGGTTCCTGGCGCAGCGCCCGGCGCAACGTCCTGCCGCACAGCGCTTCCCACCAAAAAGAGCTCGCCGTCGACAACGAGCTTGGCGAAGCCGAGCGGGCTGTCATAGGGGCCGGCGTGCAACCCGCGGACAAGACGCACGATGGCGTCCGCGGACGCGGCCGGATCGATCAGTCCGCCGAGCGGCGGACGCTTGGCGCGGCTGAAATAGGCGCGCGCGCCGGCCTGCGGCGTGAGCCTCAAGCCGCCGGCGGCGATGTCGGCCAGCACGGCGTCGAACGCCGCAAGACCCGCCTCGTAGCATTTGGCGTTAAGGGTGAGCGCGTCGTCTTCCGCATCGATGGCGACCGCGCGCGCGGCGGCGATGCGCCCGGCGTCCGGCGTCGCGGTCATTTCGTGCCAAACCACGCCATGGACGGTCTCGCCGTGGATCAGCGCCCAGGCGGCGGCGTTCAGCCCGGCATAGGCCGGCAGGGGGCCGTCATGAAAATTGAGCGCGGCGATGCGCGCCGCGGCGAGCGCTTCGCCGGGCAGCATGTCGAGATTGGCGGCGCTGAACAGATAATCCGCCTCCAGGGCGGACCATGAAAATCCTGGATCGCCTTTGATCCACAAAGGAATTTTGGCGGACTTGGCCCAATCGGCGACGCGGGGGTCGCGAGTCAGGACGCCGACGATGGAAACGCCGGCGGCGCGCGCCGCCTCTGCACAGCGCGGCAACAGCGATGAATCGCCGACGAACGAAACGGTCGCCAAGGTCATGTTTCGCGTTCCCCATGCCGGCCGGCGCCCGTCGCGGCCCCGCAAGCCGCCGCGTCCGCACGCGTCGCTGGCGCGCTTGCCCGGCGAATTTCCCCTTCCGCTTGCACACTTGGCGCCACCCGCGCGCCGCTCCGGGGCTGCTGCCCAAACCGTTAACGCGTGAAGGCGCGCCGCGCCGACGTCGGGGCAAGCGTCGGTTGCAGTCGGCTTATGGGTTTAGCGCGCGGCCCGCGCGCGGGCTTGCACGGCGCGGACCTTGGCCTCGATCTCCGGCCGCGCCCGGCCGCGCAGGTCGGACGCATAGGCGAGCTGCGCCCAGGGCCCCTGCATCCGGAACGGGACGGCGATGCCCTGGTCGCGCGGCACGACGCGCAGGTCGAGGGTTTGGCCGTTGAGGTCGATGACGCCGATGCCGCGGATAGCCAGATTGCGAGTGTTGAGGCTGAGGTTGTCGGTGGCGGCCACGCCATCGGAAAGAGTGAGCGTCGCGCTCATGCCGGTGAATGGCGTCCGGGCGTTGGCCGCGACGAGATCGCCGGACAGCGCGTTGCGGATGGTGCGCGCGATGCCGCCGAGATCGACCCCGCGCAGCGCCCCGGTGACGACTTCGACATGCACCCGCCCGCCCATGCTGGCCATGAAATCGGCCTGTGAGCGGCCCGTCGCGACGAGCCGCAGGCCCACCTCCCCGCGCCCCTCGATCTGTGCGAAGCCCGCCGCATCGGTGAGGAAGCGGTTCACATCGACCCCGTCGACGACCAATTCCTGCACGAGGCGCAGCGCCGGCTGGCGCGCGTCGATCTCGATTCGACCGGAGCCGGCGCCGCCATAAAGCTGCATGCGATGCAGCGTCGCCGCGAGGAACCCGTCGTTCAGCACCATCGACAATTGCGCGCGCTCGGTGCGCAGGCGCTGGAAGGTAAAGGCGTTGGCGGTGAGTTCGAGATTGGCGTTGAAGGCGCCCATGCCGCTGAGATCGACCGGCGTGCGGTCATAGGCGTCGGCGCTGAGATCGACCCCGGCGGCGACGCCTGTGGGCTCTGCCGAAGCCGGCGCAGCCGCGCCCGCGGCGGCCGGCGGCGGCGCGAGATAGGGGTTGAGATCAAGCGCCTGCAGCTCCAAGCGGCCGCTGACATAAGGCTTGGCTCGCTGGGTCTCGATCAGCAGGTCGCCGCGCCCCTGGAGCTGATCGAGCGACATGGTGGCGTTTTCAATTGAAAGGCTCGCGCGGGCCGCGTTGAGCCGACCGTCCACCGAGAAACGTTCGAAGCCCGCGCCCGGCGCCATCGGCGCCCCGAGCCACGCCGCCACCCGCCGCAGGCTTTCGCCCGAAGCCTGCCCGGCCCCGACAAACGTCTCGGCGCGCGGATCGAGGCGTCCCTGCAGGCGCGCAACCATCGGCGCAGCGCGCAGCGCCACGGCCATGTCGGTCGCTTCGCCGCGCATCAGGGCGCGCGGACGGGCCTGGTCGATCTCCAGTTCTACCCGCTCGCCGCGATAGGTGAGCGCGCCGTCAATCTCCATCGGCGCAGCGAGGCTGACGATCGAGGATTGCAGATCGACGTCTTCGACCATCCACCCGACATTGGCGCGAAAATCGTTCTGCGAGATCAGCCCGTCGACGATGCGCACATCGTGCAGACGCATATCCTGCTCGGCGGGCGGCGTCTTGGTTGGGCGCGGCGGCGCGGGCGCAGCGCCTGGGCGCGGCGCAAACAGCCAATTCGGCCGCCCCTCGGCGTCGATCTCCAGCGAGATCGCGGGCTTCTGCAGCACTAGCTCGGTGACGATCAGCCGTCCCTGCAGGAATGGGATGACCTCGACGCCGACCGCCAGCCCCTCCGCGGCGGCAAACGTCGCCGCGCGCCCATTGGCGACATTGGCCACGCTGACATCGTCGGCGCGAAAGCCGAGCACCGGATAGAGCGAGGGCCGAAACGCGCCGGCGAAGGTCACGTCGCGCCCGATTTGCGCTTCGATCAGGCGCTCGACCTGGGCCCGGATTTGCTCCCGCGGCAGAAAGAAATAGAGGCCGACGGCGGCTGCGCCGAGCAGCGCGAGCACGATCCAGAAGCTGGCGAACAGCCACCCCACCCAGGTCTTGGGCATGCGCATCTCCCCGCGCTGAGCGGGCATCCTAGGCGCAGCCTGGACCGCGTGAAAGAGCGGCCGCCCTTCCGTGCGGCGCAGAAGCGTCTATCTAGGGGTCCCGCAGCTTTGGACAGCGCCCATGACCGCCCCCGACGCGAAACCCGAACAAATCCCCGTCACCGTGCTCACCGGTTGGCTCGGCGCCGGCAAGACCACCCTCCTCAACCGCATCCTCTCGGAGGATCACGGCAAGCGCTACGCCGTCATCGTCAACGAATTCGGCGAGATCGGCATCGACAACGACCTCATCGTCGACGCCGACGAGGAAGTGTTCGAGATGAACAATGGCTGCGTGTGCTGCACCGTGCGGGGCGACCTGATCCGCATCATCGAGGGCCTGATGCGGCGCAAGGGCAAATTCGACGCGATCCTGGTTGAGACGACAGGTCTCGCTGCGCCGGCGCCGGTGGCGCAGACTTTCTTCGTCGACGAGGCCGTGCGCGCAAGAACCAGGCTCGATGCGATCGTCACCGTGGTCGACGCCAAGCACATTCTCCATCGCCTGGACGACAGCGCCGAAGCGCAGGAGCAGATCGCGTTCGCCGACGTCCTGCTGCTCAACAAGACCGATCTGGTCTCCGCTGAAGAGCTCGCGGCGGTGGAGCGGCGCATCCGCGCGATCAACCCCACCGCGCGCATCGAGCGCACGCAAAACAGCGCGATCGCGCTCGATAAGATTCTCGATGTCGGGGCATTCGATCTCGCGCGGGTGACCGAGCTCGAGCCTGATTTTTTGGCGGAGAGCGGTCACCACCATCATCACCACGACCACGATCACCATCACGATCATGGCCATGCAGCCCGCGATTTCGGACGAGAAGCGGACGATCACATCGCGGCGGCGGGCATCGCGAGCATTTCATTGAGGAGCGAACGGCCGCTCGATCCGCAAAGAACGCTGACCTGGATCAACCGCATCACCCAGGAGCGCGGCCCCGACATCCTGCGCCTGAAAGGCATTCTTGCGTTTCCCGACGAGCCGAAGCGGTTCGTCGTGCAGGGCGTGCACATGATCGTCGACGGCGATACGCAGCGCGACTGGCGCGCCGATGAACCGCGCATCTCGCGCCTCGTGTTCATCGGCCGCAATCTCGATCGCGCGGAGTTGGAGACGGCGTTCGCCGCGTGCGCGGCGTGAGCGGAACGATCGATCTGGAAGCGCCGGGCGTCGCGTGCGGATGGATCGGCGACGTCGCCATGTTCGCCAGCGGCGACGGCGAGGTGTTCGCGCTGCGCAATGGCGAGGCGGCGCGGCGGCGCGCGCACGAGGGCGCTGTGTTGTGCGCCTGCGCACATCCCGACGGCGCATCGTGGCTGACCGGCGGCGATGACGGGCGCGTGCTGGCGACGCGCCCTGGCGCCGCGCCGGTCGAGATCGCGCGCTTTGCCGGCAAATGGGTCGATCATCTGGTCGCGAGCGCAGCCTCGGGCGTCATCGCTGCGGGCGTCGGCAAGACGGCGCACGTGTTTCCCCGGGGCGCACCGCAGAGCGCACATGCCTTCGCTTATCCGTCCACGATCGGCGGACTGGCGTTGGACGCCAAGGGACGCATACTCGTCGCCAGTCATTATGGCGGCGCGACGGTGCGCTATGCGCTGATGGCGGACGATTCCGGTGTGACGCTGCGCTGGGCGGGATCGCACTTGGCGGCCACGATATCGCCTGACGGCGATTACGTGCTGACCGCGATGCAGGAGATGGAGTTGCACGGCTGGCGCCTGCCGGAGAAGACCGATCTGCGCATGTCGGGCTATGCGGCGAAGACGAAATCCTTCAGCTGGGATCGCCGTGGGCGCTGGCTGGCGACGTCCGGCGCGCCGTGCGCCGTCGTTTGGCCATTCGTCGGCAAGACAGGCCCGCAGAACAAGGCGCCGGTGATGGTCGCCGAGCGCGAAGCGCTCGTCACCCAGGTGGCGTTCCACCCGCGCGAGGACCGCATCGCCATCGGCTACGCCGACGGCGCCGTGCACGCAGCGACGCTCGATCCCGCAAGCGAAGCGCGTCTGGTCGCGCCCGCGGGCGCCGCCATCGCCGCCCTCGCCTGGCGGGCGGACGGCGCCGCGCTCGCCTTCGCCGACGAGGCTGGCGCAGCGGGCGTACTCATGCTGTAGCGGACGCCGCATCCGCTCCGCCGAAGCGCGCAACGAAGAGAAATCCGATGTCCGATACGCCCCCCGATCGCCTGGCCAATGATCCGTCGAGTCCGTTCTATGATGAGGAGGCGCTGGCGCGCGGCGTCGGCATCCGCTTCAAGGGCGTCGAGAAGACGAACGTCGAGGAATATTGCATTTCCGAAGGCTGGGTGCGCGTCGCGGTCGGCGGCAATGTCAAGGATCGGCGCGGCAATCCGCTGACCATGACCATGAAGGGCCCGGTGGAGGCCTATTTCCGCGACGATCCGGCTTGAGCGCCTCTCACACGACGATGCCGGGCCCGCCGCGCGGGGGATCGTCGGCGTCTTCGTCGCGCGGCGACAACAGATGCGCGAGCTTCGCCGCCGCAAGGTGCTGCAGATCGCGATCATGCGCCGAAGCCGGCCCGACGATCGCAGCCTCGATTCCGCTCTCGACATCCACAGCCGTCGCTTTCGCGTACGCGCCGTTGCGCACGATCTCATAGATCACCGCACGCGCGGGCGGCGCATCGGCCATCGTCACGCGGCCTTCGGCGCCTGCATCTGCGTCCATACGATCGACAACGCGCGCACCAGATCGTGCATCAACGCATCGTCATGAAACGGCGACGGCGTGAAGCGCAGGCGCTCGGTCCCGCGCGGGACGGTGGGATAATTGATCGGCTGCACATAGACGCCGTGGTCGTAGAGCAACGCGTCGGATATCGCCTTGCACAATGTCGGATCGCCGACGCGGACCGGCACGATGTGGGTGGCGCTGTCCATCACCGGCAGGTCCGCCTCGCGCAGCAGGCGCTTGAGCGTCTCGGCGCGCTCGGCGATGCGCGCGCGCATGTGCGGGCAGCGCTTGACGAGGCGCACGCTCTCCAGCGCCGCCGCCGCGATCGAGGGCGCAAGCGAGGTGGTGAAGATGAAGCCGGGCGCAGTCGAGCGGATGGCGTCGATCGCAACCGCAGGCCCGGCGACATAGCCGCCCATGGCGCCGAACGCCTTTGCAAGCGTGCCTTCGATGAAATCGACCCGGTGCATCACGCCGTCGCGCTCGGCCACGCCGCCGCCGGTTTCGCCGTAAAGCCCCACGCCATGCACCTCGTCGAGATAAGTGATGGCGCCATACTGCTCGGCGATGTCGCAGATCGCCTCGATCGGCGCCGTGTCGCCATCCATCGAATAGACGCTCTCGAATGCGATCAGTTTGGGCGCGTGTGCGGGCGCCTCGTTCAGGAGCGATTCGAGGTGCTGCAGATCGTTGTGGCGGAAGATTCGCTTCTGACAGGACGCGCGACGGATGCCTTCGATCATCGAGGCATGGTTAAGCGCATCGGAAAAAATCCACAGATCGGGAAACAATTTCGCCAGCGTCGAGAGCGTCGCGTCGTTCGACACATAGCCCGACGTGAACAACAGCGCCGCCTCCTTGCCGTGCAGCGACGCCAATTCGCGCTCCAGATCGACATGATAGCTCGTCGTGCCGGAAATGTTGCGCGTGCCGCCCGCCCCGGCGCCGACATCGTCGATCGCGGCGTGGGCTGCGGCGATCACAGCCTCGTCCTGGCCCTGGCCCAGATAATCGTTCGAACACCAGACCACGATGCGCCGCTCGGAGCCGTCGGGCAGGCGCAGGCGCGCATGGGGAAAGCGCCCGCGCTCGCGCCGGATGTCGGCGAACACGCGGTAGCGCCCCTCGTCGCGGATGGCCGAGACGGCGCGGGTGAAGGCGTCGAGGTCTTCCTGTCGCATCGAGGCGGCCGCCGCTCCCCGTCCCGGGGCGGGACGATGGCGGTTTATATCGGCCGCCGCCCGCCTTAAGGAAGGGGACCAAGCCGCGCAGGGTGCGCGGCGATGCGCCAGGGTCTCCCGTGCAACCTTTCGCCGCCCGCTACCCCGCCGCCCGCCCGCGCCGCCTGCGCCAGGCCGATTGGACGCGACGGCTCGTCCGCGAGCGCGCGCTCGGCGTGGACGACCTGATCTGGTCGCTGGTGGTGCATGACGGGCGCGAGGCGCGTGTGCCGGTGGCGGCGATGCCGGGCGTCGAGCGGCTGAACGTCGACGCCGCCGCGCGCACGGCCGAGCGCGCCGCGAGCCTGGGCATCCCCGCGGTGGCGATTTTTCCCCACATCGATCCGGCCAAAAAGGACGGCGTCGGCAGCGAAGCGTTGAACCCCAATGGCCTGGTGCCGGCCTGCGTCCGGGCGATGAAGCAAGCCGCGCCCGGCGTCGGCGTGATGGTCGATGTCGCGCTCGACCCGTTCACCGATCACGGCCATGACGGCGTGCTCGAGGGCGGGCGCATCCTCAACGACGAGACGGTGGCGCGGCTGGCGGACCAATCGGTCATCCTCGCGGAGGCCGGCGCCGACATTCTCGCCCCCTCCGACATGATGGACGGCCGTGTCGGCGCGATCCGGACGGCGCTGGAGGCGGCCGGGCGCCATGACGCGCTGATCCTGTCCTATGCGGCGAAGTACGCGTCCTGCTTTTACGGCCCCTATCGCGAAGCGATTGGCACGGCGGTGGCGTTGCAGGGCGACAAGAAAACCTACCAGATGGACCCCTTCAACGCCGACGAAGCGCTGCGCGAATGCGCGCTCGACGTGGCGGAGGGCGCCGACATGCTGATGGTCAAGCCTGGCGTGCCTTATCTCGACATCATCGCGGCGGTGAAGGCCGCGTTTGGCTTGCCGACTTTCGCGTTTCAGGTGTCCGGCGAATACGCGATGATCAAGGCTGCGGCGGCGAACGGCTGGCTCGATGAGAACCGCGCGATCCTCGAAACGCTGGCCGCATTCAAGCGCGCGGGCTGCGATGGCGTCGTGACCTATTTCGCCGAGACCGCGGCGGAGCTGCTGCGCGCTTAGCCGCACGCATCCCACTGATTGACGCTTTCAGCGAGGCCAGAGCGCGCGGGATCGTAGAGGATTACGTCCAGCAGATTTCCCCGCCGCGTCAGCGTGTAGCCGGCGCCGGCCTGCTCGGCCGGGCTCTCCACGCGGGTGAACACGCTGTTGGCGTCGTAGCGTTCGATCGCGTGCACGAAGGTCGGCGCGCCGGTCATGGTGAAGACGAGGCGCCCGTCATCGTCGCGCGTCACCGCCGGTCCCTCCCCGCACGCGATCCCCTCCCAGCGCCAGGCGCCCAGCACGGCGTCGATGGCGGGCGCGGGCGGCGTCGCGGCGCCGCCCGACGGGCGGCTTCGGCCGGCGGCGGAGCGGCCGTGGCGGAGGGCGACGGCGGGACCGAGCCGCGCTGAGCGGCGTAGCCGCCAACGACTAAAGCCGCGGCGGCTGCGGCGGCCGCGAACAGGCCCGCACGCCGCTCTCCGTTGCTCGCGCAGCCCCAATCAGGGGCGATCTTCAGCGGCGTTCGCCCCTGGCGCGGTCATCTGGGGCGATCATCTGGGGCGATCACCGGGGGCAATCATAGCGCGCGAGCATGCCGCCATCCGCCTGCGGCGTGAGCGCCGCAAGGGTGCAGCCTTCGGGCGCTGCGGCCTCGGCGGCGGCGCGGAAATCGGCCTCGGTGATCGGCGCGGCGTCGTCGGCGTCGGCGGTGCGGAAGCGCAGCGTGAACAAGACGCCGTCGCCCCCGCCCGGCGGCAGGCCGACGCCGAAGCCGATGCCGCGCGCATCGAGGCGGCGCTGCATGTCGATCAGGTCGAACCCGGCGTTGCGGTCGGGCGTCGACGCGCAAGCGGCGAGCGCCAGGGCGGCGGCGGCCGCGCTCAGGAGGCGTAACATCAGCGTGTGATACCCCAATCCCGGGCGTCCGGCGAGGCTGGCCGTGGTGCCTAGGGGCGGAATCGAACCACCGACACGCGGATTTTCAATCCGCTGCTCTACCGACTGAGCTACCTAGGCGCGCCGCATGGGCGGGACGGGGTGTATAGCGGCGGCGTCGAGGGCCGTCCAGCCACGCCCTCACTGATGAACACGCCATCCGTTGAGCACGACGCACTGATCGCTCAGACGGCGCCGGCGATCGGCTTACCTTCCACGAAAGCCAGCAGATCAGGATTGATGATCTCAGGATGCGTCGCAAGCAGGCCGTGCGGCAGGCCAGGATAGGCCTTCAGGACCCCCTTCTTCAGCAGCTTCACCGCGAGCGGCGCGGAATCCTCGTACGGCACGATTTGATCATCCGTGCCGTGCGCGACGAAGGTCGGCGCGTCGATCGCTTTGAGATCTTCGGTGAAATCGGTTTCGGAAAACGCCTTGATGCATTCATAGTGCGCGTTGGCTGCGCCCATCATGCCTTGGCGCCACCAATTGTCGATCAGCCCCTGCGAGACTTTCGCGCCATTGCGGTTGAAACCGTAGAACGGCCCCGCCGGCACATCGATGAAGAATTGCGCGCGGTTGGCGACGAGCGCGGCGCGCAACCCATCGAACGCGTCGATCGGCAGGCCGCCGGGATTGGCCGCGGACTTCACCATGATCGGCGGCACCGCTCCCACGAGCACAGCCTTTCCCACGCGCCCCGGGCGCGCCCGCGCGACATAGCGCGCCACTTCGCCGCCGCCGGTGGAATGGCCGATATGCACCGCGCCCTTGAGATCGAGCGCATCGGCAAGCGCGGCGACGTCGGCGGCGTAAGTATCCATCTCATGGCCGCCATCGGTTTGCGACGACCGGCCGTGGCCGCGACGGTCGTGGGCGATGACGCGATAGCCGCGATGCAGAAAGAACAGCATTTGGCTGTCCCAATCGTCGGCGCTGAGCGGCCAGCCGTGATGGAACACGATCGGCTGCGCCTCGCGCGGCCCCCAATCCTTATAGAAAATGTCTGCGCCGGCGGCGGAAACGTATGGCATGGCGAACTCCCGATTTCGACTGGGTGAAACGCTTTTCGCTTTGCAGAACATTGCCGGCGGTCATGCCGCCTTGGCCGAACCGCCTTCACGCTGATGCTTCTCGGCCCAGGCGAGCGCGAAATCGGCGACCTCTTCCCAGCCCGGCTCGGCGCAAAGGTAGTGCGAGCGATCCTCGAAGAGCTTGTATTCGGTCAGCGACGCAGCGTGCTTTTGCTTTTTGAAGATCGACTCCGTCATGCTCGACGGCGCTATCAAATCCTTGCTGCCGCCGATCAGAAGCATCGGCGGCCGGATGGCGCTGTCCCAATCGATCGACCCTGCGCCGCCGGAGGTGACGCCGTCCCAATAGACCTTGCCCGCAGTCGGCACGATGTAGCGCTCGAAATGCGCATCCACCTGGTCGCGCGGCAGCCCGTTGGCGAAGCGGGCTGCGAAGAACGCCTTCGACATCGAGACGACTTTCGCGCCGCTGAACGGGTCGCTCAGCACAGGCAACGCGGACAAGAGCCCATCGAGCGGGATGCCGACGCCCGGCGTCGGCGCGGGATCGATGGCGATGGCGGCGACGCCGAGACCGCGATCGGCCAAATGCTGCACGAACACGCCGCCGGCGGAGTGCCCCATAAGGATCGGCGCCTCCGGCAGCGCACGGATCAGGGCTTCGTAATGATCGACGATTTCCTTGGGCCCGAAATGCGTCAACGCCTTGTTCGGATGCGCCTTGAGGTCGACCGGATCGCCCTCATCGCCGGGCCAATCCGAGGCGATCACGGTATAGCCTCTGGCTTCGTAGCGCGCCTTCCACTGTTCCCAGGATCGGGCGTTCAGCCAGGCGCCGTGCACGAGGACGATGGTCTTGGTCATGGAACGATCTCCGCTTCGAGGTGATGAAGCCAGGATGCGCGCGCCGCGCGCCGATCGCCATTCTCCATAGGGTTAGTGCGCTCATACGCGCGTATAAGGGCGCTCAGCGCGCAGCGGGCAGCGCAACCGTGAACACCGCGCCGCCGGCTTCGCCATTCGCCGCATCGATGGCGCCGCCATACGACTCCACAATCGACCGGCAGATCGGCAATCCCATGCCCATCCCATCGCTTTTGGTGGTGAAGAAACTTTCGAAAAGGCGCTCCTTGCGCGCGTCTCCGATGCCGGGCCCTGCATCCTCGACCGTTGCGCACACCTGCGCGCCGGAAAGGCGCGTGCGAATGGTCAAGCGGCGCTTCTGCGGCGGCGTTTGGGTCATGGCCTGTATGGCGTTGACCGCGAGATTGACGACGACCTGCTGCAGCTGGATGCGATCAGCCATCACCGCCGGCAAATCCTTGCCGAGCGCCAGCGTGAGCGACACCTCGTGGCCTTGCAGTTCGTGCGCGAGGAACAGCATGGCCTCTTCGACCACGCTGTTGACGCTGATCGGCGCCGATTGCGCGGCATTCCGGCTGGCCATGGCGCGAATGCGCGCGATCACCTCGGCGGCGCGCTGCGCGTCAGCGATGATGCGCGCGGTCAAGGCGCGCACCTCGGCGATATCAGGCTCCGCGCGATCGAGCCAGCGCAATCCCGCCGAGGCGTTCGTGGCGATGGCGGCCAGCGGCTGATTGACCTCGTGCGCGATCGAGGCCGTCAGCTCGCCCAGCATGGACACGCGCGCCGCGTGGGCAAACTCCGCCTGCAGCTGGCGCAACATCGCCTGGGCGCGGACGCGTTCGGATGTATCGATCACGCCGATGAGCAATTTGCCGTCGGCGACGGATTCCGGGGCGAAGCATGCCGTAAAGAGCGCATCGAAAATCTCGCCGTTGAGCTTGCGAAGCCGCGTTTCAGCAGCGAAGCTCGGCTTGCCGCTGACCGCAGCGATCACGCTGTCTGCGTAGACCTGCGAGCTTTCCTCAGGCCAATACACATCGAGCGTCTGAAACAGGGCGGATTTGTCGCCGTCGCCGAACAGCGCCACCGTCTGGTCGTTGACGTCGATCACCCGAGTGGCCTGCATCATGCGCCGCACGAATGCTGGATGCTCTGCGAAATAGGCGGCGAAATCGCCGACCCCTTGCTTGCGCAAATCGCGCAGCATTCCGCCGACGGGGGTGAAATCGAGCTCCCAGAACGAGGCCGCCATCGCCTGAAACAGATTGCGGTAGCGGTACTCGCTCTCGCGCAACGCGTCTTCGGCGGTCCGTTGACGGTGATCGGCTTCGGCCATGCGCTGTTCCGTAGCGCAAGGCCCGCTATCGCGCCAGGGCGCGCTCCAGGCAATCGATCAACGCCTCGGCCAGGAAGGGCTTCTTGAGCACGCAAAAGGCGCCGCTGGCCAGCGCGCGCTCATGCAGGCCCGACTCGACCCGCGCAGTGATCATGATGATCGGCGCAGCACAGCCCTCGGCCGCCAGGCGCTCCGCCAGCTCGACGCCGGACAGCCCGGGCATCTGGATGTCGGTGACGATGGCGCGGCTGTCCCCCGCGCCGCCGGCCGCCAGAAAGTCTTCCGCATTGGCGAAGCCGCGCACACGATAGCCGAGCGCGCGCACGAGACCCACGAGGGCCGCGCGCATCGAGGCGTCGTCGTCGATGATTGAAACGAGGGCGTCCTGAGTCACCGCAACACCTGTGGGCGGTATCGGGCTGCGATGAAATCATACGCAGGTATGAGCAGGCAGCGCCTAGGCGGGCGACGACCCGGCGCCCGCACGCACGCCGAGCGCTTCGGCCATGCGGACAAGATCGGCCAGCGTCTTTGCGCCCATCTTGCGCATCGCGGCGCCGCGATGGATTTTCACGGTGATTTCGCTCAGCGCGAGATCGCCGGCCACCTGTTTGTTCATTTTGCCGGCGGCGACAAGCGCCATGACCTGACGCTCGCGCGCGGTCAGCGTCGCATAGGCGGCGGTCAAGGCGTCGCGCTTGCCGAGTTCTGCGCGCTGCGCCTTGCTGCGCGCCAGCGCGGCGGCGACGGCGTCGAGCAGCTCCTGATCGCGGAACGGCTTGGCGAGAAAGTCCATCGCGCCGGCTTTCATGGCGCGCACGCTCATGGGAATGTCGCCATGCCCAGTCATGAAGATGATCGGCAGATGGACGCCGAGCGCATCCAGCCTGTGTTGCGCGTCGAAGCCGCTCATGCCGGGCATGCGCACATCGAGCACGATGCAGCCGGGGGCGTCTGGGAGCTGCGCCTGAAGGAAGCTGTCGGCGGAGTCATAAAGGCGAACCGCCTGGCCGGTGGAGCGGAACAGGCTGTCCAGGGCGCGGCGCAAGGAGGCGTCGTCGTCGACGATATGCACGATCGGCGGGTCCATCGCGTCACTCAAGTCGCTGTCCTCTAGGCCGGCTACTATACCATGATATGGTTGCAGCTGAAGCGCGCGTCGCGGGAAGATCGCGCCGGAGATCCTGCATGTCAGCCGCACCTATCCTCGCGCCCACGCGCGAACAACTGATCCACGCCCTCTACGAGGCGTCTGAGCTCGAGCACAATCTGATGTGCACCTATCTCTACGCCGCCTTCAGCCTGAAGGACGGCGAAGGCGAAGGGCTCGACGCCGAAGAGGCCGCGGCGGTGAAGCGCTGGCGGCGCGCGATCCTGGATGTCGCCATCGACGAAATGGGCCATTTGGCGGCGGTGTGGAACATCACCGCCGCGCTCGGCGGCAGCCCGGCCTTCGGCCGCGATAACTTTCCCCTCGCTCCGGGCCGCCTTCCGGGCGGTGTCGTAGCGAAACTGGCGCCGTTCGACATGAATGTGCTGCAGCACTTCATCCATCTGGAACGGCCGGAAGGATCCGACGAACCCGACGGCGCCGGCTTCGAGCACCATACGTTTCAGCGCGGCGCGCCGAAACCGCGCCTGACGCCGATGGGGATCGACTACGAAACCGTCGGCCAATTCTACCAGACCATGGAGTTCGCGCTGCAATTCATGACCGATCGCCTGGGCGAAACGGATCTGTTCTGCGGCGATCCCGCCCTGCAGCTTTCGCCGAACGAGATCGATCTCAAAGGCGCAAGGCCCGTGCTGTGCTCGAAGACCGCGATCGCAGCGTGCGCGACGATCATCGCGGAAGGCGAAGGCGCCAGCGCCGAAAGCCCCGACTCGCACTTTTGCCGGTTCCGCAAAATCCGCGACGAATACCAGGCGATGCTGGCCCGCAATCCCGCGTTCGTTCCCGCCCATCCGGCCGCAACCAACCCGGTGCTGCGCCGTCCGCCGATCGGCGAAGGGCGGGTTTGGCTGGAGGATGACGCCGCCGCAGCGATCGTCGACGTCGCCAACGCGACCTACCAGACGATGCTGCGGCTGCTGGCTTATTCCTATTCCGTGCATGGGCCGAGCGCGGAAAAAAGCCTCGCCGTCGATCTCGCCATCGATCTGATGAAGGCGATGACGCTGCTCGCCGAGAGCGCTGCGCGCCGCCCCGCCGGCCCTTCCAATCCGCGCTGCAATGCGGGCATGTCGTTCACGGCGCTGCGCGACGCGGCGCCCTTTCCCCAAGGCGCGAGCGCACGGCGCTTTTTCGCCGAGCGCGTCGATGAGCTTGCGCGATACGCAGCGCGTCTTGATCAGGACGACGCACGCGTGGCGCGCGCGGCGGGTCTGTTCAAGGCGCTGGCGGCGCGCGCGCGGCGATTCCTCGATATGTCTGCGACGCCGCCTGCATCGCAGAACGAAGCAGTCGCCTCACACACGCTGCCGGCTCCCCCGACGACGATGATCGACGGCGCCGAAGTGGTGGACGGCGAGACGGTGCAACTCACATTCAGCGGAAAATTATGCATTCATGCGCGCTTCTGCGTCACCGGCGCGCCGAACGTGTTTCTCGCCAATGTGAAGGGCCCCTGGATTCATCCCGACGCGATGGACGCTGACGAGCTGATGGCCGTGGCGCGCGCATGCCCATCCGGCGCCATTCAGTATCGACGCAAGGATGGCGGCCGCGAGGAGCAGCCGCCGCCGGTCAATCTCATCGCCGTGCGCGAGGCGGGCCCTTACGCCTTTCGCGGCGACCTGCGCATCGACGGCGTCGCGTTCGGCTATCGCGCCACGCTGTGCCGCTGCGGCGCATCCCGCAACAAGCCGTTCTGCGACGGCTCCCATCATGAGGTCGGGTTCAGCGCGAGCGGCGAGCCGCCGACCGGCGAGGCGACTGCGATGCTCGCGGTACGCGACGGCCCTCTCGACATCGCGCCGCAACAGGATGGGCCGCTCATCGTGCGCGGCAATATGGAGATCATCTCCGGCACGGGCCGCGTCGTGGCGCGCCAATCGGCGGCCAAGCTGTGCCGCTGCGGGCAATCCAGCGCAAAGCCCTATTGCGACGGCACGCACGCCAAGGTCGGGTTCCGATCGACATAAGTCGGCCTACGCGAACGGTCGCCCTCCGCCCACGATGTGCGCCGGCCCAGTCTCGTCGGCCTTTGCTTTTTCGCGCAGGCGCTGAATATGCCGTGAGGCATTAGGGAGAACGCCGTGTCGGATGACCAGCTGAGGGAGAAGGTCCGCGTCATGAGCGGGCGGGACTTCTGGCGCACCCACGCCTCGCCAGCATTGGGCCTGCCTGCGTTCAAGATGACTGACGGCCCCAATGGCGCGCGCGGCGATTTATCGAGCGGGGCTACGGCGGCGTGCTTTCCCGTCGGCGTCGCCATGGGGGCGACTTTCGATCCCGATCTGCTCCATGCCATCGGCGTCGCGCTCGCCCGCGAAGCCAAGACCAAGAAGGCCCAGGTCCTCCTCGGCCCGACGATCAATTTGCAGCGCACGCCGATCGGCGGGCGCAACTTCGAATGCTATTCCGAGGATCCCATTCTCACCGGCGCGCTCGCGACTGCCTTCGTCCAAGGCGTGCAATCCGAAGGCGTCGCCGCCTGCCCCAAGCATTTCGTGGCCAACGACACCGAATATGAGCGCCATCGCGTCAGCTCAAACGTCGATGCGCGCACGCTGCGTGAACTCTATCTTCGTCCGTTCGAGATGGTGGTGCGGGACGCCGGGCCCTGGATGATCATGTCGTCCTACAATCGGATCAATGGCGTGCAGGCGAATTCCAACGTCTTCCTGCTGCGGACTGTGCTGAAAGGCGAATGGGCGTTCGACGGCGTCGTCGTGAGCGATTGGGGCGGATCGACCTCGACCGTGGGCGATTATCTCGGCGGCCTCGACCTGGAGATGCCGGGGCCGGCGCGCAGCTTTGGCGACAAGCTGGTGCACGCGATCGAACGCGGCGAAGCGCCCACCGACCTGCTCGACGACGTCGTCGCGCGGCTGAAGCGGCTGGCGCAGCGCACTGCGCGTGCGCAAACCGACGATCGCAAGGAAGAGAGCGTCGACCGCCCCGACGATCGCGCCCTAACCCGCCGGGCGGCGATCGCCGGCGCAGTGCTTCTGAAGAATGAGGGCGTATTGCCGCTGAATGCGGCCACGCTGAACTCGATCGCCGTGATCGGACCGAACGCGGCGACAGGCCAAATCATGGGCGGCGGCTCAAGCTTCGTGCGTGCGCATGCGGCCGTGCATCCGCTGGAAGCCTTGCGCGCGCGCCTGGGGCGGGAGCGCGTCGTGTACGCCCAGGGCTGCTCGATCGATCGCTACGCTCCTGCATTCGCGCCGCATACGCTCGTCGCGCCCGATGATCTTGGCGCAGGCTTCAAGCTTGAACTGTTCAACACGCCGGGATGTGAAGGCGCGCCCACGCGCGTGCGCTTGTTGCCCGAAAGCCAATGGGTGGATTTCGGCACTTTCGCCGCCATCGAGCAAGGCGGCGTGATGAGCGCGCGCATGCGCGCGACATACACGCCGGACGTCAGCGGCGTTCACGACTTCGGGCTCTTGAGCGCGGGCTACGCGGATCTCTTCATCGACGGCGTCTGCGTCGTCGAGAACCGCAACTCCTGGCGCAAAGGCGAAGCCTTCTACACGTTCGGCAGCACCGAACAGAAAGGACGCATGACGTTGCAGGCAGGCCGCGCCTACGCGGTCGAGATCCGCTTCGACCGCAAACCCGACAGCATGATGAAGGCCGTACGCTTTGGCGTGTCGCCGCCGCAAGCGGAAGACCCCGTCGCCGAAGCTGTCGCCGCGGCGAAAGCCTCGGATGCGGTCGTTCTGATTCTTGGAACAAATCCCGATTGGGAGACCGAAGGGCACGATCGCGCCGACATGCGCTTGCCGGGGCTGCAGGATGACCTCGCCGCTGCAGTGCTGGCGGCGAACCCGAACGCGGTGGTGGTTCTGAATGTCGGCGCGCCGGTGGACATGCCGTGGCTGCACGCGGCGCGCGCCGTGCTTGCGCCCTGGTTCCCAGGCCAGGAATTCGGCGCCGCGCTTGCGGACATGCTGTTCGGCGACGCAGAGCCCGGCGGACGCCTGCCGTTCAGTTGGCCGGCAAAGCTCGACGATTCGCCCGCCTACAAGCACTATGTGCGAGAAGGCTTGGAGATGCCCTACGCCGAAGGGCTTGCGATGGGCTATCGCGGGCATCGCGCCCATGGGCCTGCGGCGCTGTTCAGCTTCGGCCATGGCTTGGGCTACGCCGACATCGCGCTCGACAGCGCCGCCGCTGCGGACGGCGGCGTGCGCGCCGTTCTCGTCAATCGCTCTGCGCGCGCCGGCGGCGCAACCGTGCAAATCTACGCGGAGAACCATGACGATCCGCGCATGCGCCAGCTGTGCGCGTTCCAGCGCGTCGCGCTTCAGCCGGGAGAGCGCCTCGCCGTCGATATTCCGATCGATCCACGTCGCCTCGCCGCATGGGACGAGGCGCGCAATGGATGGGCGCTGGCGCCGGGCCCGCATCGCCTGCACGTCACGCTGCGCCACGCCGAGGACGAAGCGGCCGCGCCCGTCGCGTTGACCGTGTGACGCGCCTGAAGGGCGTCAAAAAAAGCCGCCATTGGCATAGACCAATTGACCGTTGATCCATTCGCCGTCGGCGCCGCACAGCGCGGCGATGGCGTTTGCGACGTCCTCCGGCTCGCCGATGCGGCCATAGGGCGTTGCATCCACCGCCATCTGGCGCACGGGCGGCGGGGCCTGAAACAGGCTTGTATTTGTGGGGCCCGGCGCCACGGCGTTCACTGAAATGCGGCGGCCGGCCAGCTCCTTCGCCAACGATCCGCAAAACATTTCCTGCGCCGATTTTGTTGCGGCATAGGGACCGTGCGTCGGCCGCTTTTGTGTGATCGCCGTCGACGCCAAGGCGATGATGCGGCCGCCGTCCCGAGTGCGGCGCGCAGCTTCACGCAGCACGTTGAAGCTGCCCTTCAAGTTGGTTGCGATCATGCGGTCGAAGGCGTCGTCGGTCATGGCTGCGAACGGCGCGACGTTCATGATGCCGGCATTGCTCACCACGACCTCGACGCCGCCAAACGCCTCCTCATTCGCCGCGAACAGCGCGCGCACGGCGGCGGGATCGGCGACGTCCGCTTGGCGCCAGATGGCGCGCCCGCCGGTGCCTTCGATGTCGCGCACGACCTGCGCCGCCAAGTCGCGATTGACGAGGCAATTCACCGTCACCGCAAAGCCGTCGCGCGCGAGACGCTTGGCGATGGCGGCGCCGATGCCGCGCGATGAGCCTGTCACGATCGCCGCGCGCGAAGCGCCCGAACGCGGCCGCGGTCGTTGCTGTGCGGTTTGGGCGGCGGCTGAACCCGCAGCGGCGAGGGGCGCCGCCGCGGCTGCAAGCGCCAGGAATGTACGGCGGGAATTATCGGTCTCGGACATCAACGTCTCCCTGTTGAATCATTCAGCCGCTGAGGACGCGCGGCGCGCAGCGGCGATGCGGTGATTGGCGATCAGGATGGCGACGCCGGCCACGCCGCTCGCGACAGGACCGATAAGCAGGCCAAGACCAAGCGCGTTGGGCGCGCCCGCCGCGGTCGCCGCATCGCTGATCAAGCCAACGAGCACGGGACCAAGCGCAGGCCCAAAAAGTCCGGACCCGATCATGATCAGGCTCGTCGCCATCGCTTCTTTGCCTGGTCCCGCGACGAGGTGGGCCGCGCCGAATCCCCAGGGCAACAGGAAGGCGAAAGACAACATGCCGGGCGTCAGCAGCACGATGGACAACCATCCCGCCGGCGCGAACAGCGCCGCCGCCGTGGTCGCGCTCGCGGCGAGGAACAGCACGCCCGGCGGACCAAGCACGCGGCCTGTCCCCGAGCGCACCGCGCGGTCGAACAAGCGTCCGCCGATCATGGTTCCCGCAATCCCGGTCAAGCCTTGTAACAGGCCAAAAGCCAAGCCGACTTCACTGGCGCTGTAGCCGTATGTCCGCATAAGGAACGGCGCGCCGAAGGCATAGAAGGGCGCTGCTGCAAAGCCTGCAGCGACGGCGCCGATGACCAGCCAGCGAAAGCCATCGGCGTTGAGCAAGCGCATGCTCGCGGAGAAAAAGCCTTCGGCGGAGACGCCCATCGTCGGCGTCGGCGGCGTCGGCCGGATCGCGGCAAGCGTGAGCCCGACGAGCAGCGCCCCGATCGCGCCGGCGCCGAACAGCGCCATGCGCCACCCCAACGAATCGGCGATGGCGCCGCCCACAGCGAACCCGATCATCGTCCCGACAGGAATGCCCATGGAGAAAATGCCGATGGCCAAACCGCGGCGTTTGGGATTCACTTGCCGCGCGATGATGGCGTGCGCCGCGGGCGCGCCCCCCGCTTCGCCCAGCGCCACGCCAAAGCGCGACAGCGCGAGAAAAAGGAAACTCGTCGCGAGGCCGCCGAGCGCGGTCATTGCGCTCCACACCAACAGGCAACCCGCGAGCAGCATGCGCGGCGAGCCGCGATCGGCCACGCGCGCGAGCGGCAACGACATCAGCGAATAGCAGACGGCGAACGCCAGACCATTCACAAGGCCAAGCTGCGTGTCGCTCAGCCCGAGTTCGGCCTTGATCGACTCCGCCAGGATGAACGGCAGAAAGCGGTCGATCTGGCTCATCATGCTGATCAGGAACAGCACGACGAGAAGCGACTGCTGATACGCGCTGGACGTCATTGGCCGGCGCCGTGGATGCGCGCTGCAAAGACCGCACCCGTCAGACGCTCGGACTCTCGCCACAAACGCGCCGCGCCGGATGCATCCTTCGCCTGCGGCGCGATCCGCGACGGCGCGGGATGGCCGCGCGTTTCGCGTAGACGATTGGGCCCGTAAAAGCCGCCCGGCGTCGCCTCCGGCGCCGTCGCGGCGAACAGCGTCGACAGCGCGCCCTGTGCAGGCGATTGCATCGTCATTCTGACCAGGCGGAACATCGGATTGATCCTGCCTTCGGCGCCCGGCGCCTTCAGCAGCAGGTCCGTTTTCGACAGGCCCGGATGCGCCGCGAGGCTCGCGATCCCCCAATCGCCGGCGTCGCTGCGCCGTTGCAGTTCGTAGGCGAACATAAGGCAAGCGAGCTTCGACTGGCCGTAGACCGACATCGGCTCGTAGCGCCGTTCAGCCTGCAAATCGTCAAAATCGATCGTCGCGGCGTGGGCGGCGACGCTCGACAACGTCACCACGCGGGCGCCTACCCCGTTGCGCAACAGCGGCAAAAGCTGTGCGGTCAAGGCGAAATGGCCGAGATGATTGGTGCCCAATTGAATCTCGAACCCGTCGACGGTTTCGAGCCGTTTCGGCGGGCGCATGACGCCGGCATTGTTGATCAGAAGATCGAGGCTCGTCGATTGACTGCGCATTCGCGCGCCGAACGCCGCGATGGAGGTCAAGCTCGCGAGATCGAGTTGCTCAAAACGAACATTGGCGGTCGCGATGAGGCCATGGATTCTCGCGATCGCTTCCGCGCCGTTGCGCGCATTGCGCCCCGCGATGACGACAGCCGCCCCCGCGCGCGCCAGCGCCAACGCCGTTTCGAAACCCAATCCGCCCGTACCGGTGACCACCGCGCTGCGCCCGCGCTGCGGCGGCATGTCGTCCGACGTCCAATTCGCCATCAGTCGCAGCCCTTGCATGCGCAGCGCGTCTGCGCCGATCGTCAGCACCTTGTCTGCGGGTTGGAGCGTCCGCGCGCCCGATTCCGCGAAAAACTTGCCTAATCCTCCAGCACAGCTGGACGCGTACGCCGGCGACCTCTATCTCAGGCCTTGTCGGATACCGCGAGAGGCGTTGCGCGATGGCCCCCTTGAGAGAAGCGCTTGAGGCATTCATTGCGACGCGCGAAAGCGACGGCCGCGTCTTCCTCACGCCGATCGACGGTCTCATCGTCATGCGCCACACAGAGCCGGTGGCCTCCGGCGATGCGCAATACGGCTTGTACACGCCGTCTCTGTGCGTGGTCGCGCAGGGCGCGAAACAGATCACGCTCGGCGAGGACGTTTTCGATTATGACGAAGGCGCCGCGCTGGTGGTGAGCGTGGAAGTTCCCGCAATGGGGCGCGTGACGCGGGCCTCGCGCGCGGCGCCTTATCTCGGCATGACGATCGGCCTCGACATCGGAATCATGCACGAGGTCTTGGAGCAGCTGCCCTCTCCGCCTCGACCGACATCAGAGCGCCTGGGCGTGTTCGTGGAGCGGCTGTCGGAACCGATGGCGGATTGCGTCCTCCGCCTCGCCCGCTTGCTCGTGACGCCCGATGCGATGGCGATCCTACACCCGCCGCTGATGAAGGAATTGTGCTTCCACCTGCTGACCGGGCCCAATGGCGGCGAAGTGTGCAAAATCGCACGCGCCGAAAGCCACACCCGAAAAATCGCCGATGCGATTCATTTCATCCGCAAGAACTTCATGCGGCCCATTCGCGTCGAGGACATGGCGGACGCAGCCGGGATGAGCGCGTCATCGTTTCACGAACATTTCCGGACGCTGACGGCCATGTCGCCGCTGCAATACCAAAAGCATTTGCGCCTGTTGGAAGCGCGCCGGCTGATGATCGTCCAAGCCGCCAGCGTGACCGAGGCGGCGCTACACGTCGGCTATGAAAGCCTGTCCCAGTTCAGTCGCGAATATGCGCGCATGTTCGGCGCGCCGCCCAAGCGCGATCGCGACGCGATGAAGGCGCTCATCGCGCAAGCCTGAATGCGCGATCGCTGCGATGGCGCGCCGCGTGATCGCCGTCGTCTCGCATCATGCAAGTCCTGTCGACGGCGATGCGAACCCGGCGGTCGTCAGGCGCTCGCCGGGCGTGCGTGAGGCCGCTGATGCGCCTTCTTTTGCCCAAAGTGGCCGTAAATTGCCGACAAGGCGCCGTAAGGGAGCGCCCTACCCCTTGGCTTCGCAAGGGTTCGACGGCAAGCTTGAGAGATCATCGGCTCCGCCCATTGAGATGGATATGAAAACCCCGAGGGAGACCTTCGCCCCGCAGCTGCGCCAAACCTTGTTCACCGACTTTCCCGGTTACCTCGCGGCGTCACGAAGAGCGGGAATCCAGCTCGATGCAGCGTACGGTTTGGACGCCGGCTGGAAGGCGCCGCTCATGGCCTGGACCGCACCCAAAGGGTTCGACGCCCCCACGACGCGGGACAGCCACTACTCGATCATTTTCTTTCGCTACACCACGCCGGAAGCGATGGTGCGCAGGATCGACGGCCGCCATCGGGCGCGCTCGGCGCGCCCTTTGGACCAGAGCGTCACGCTGCAATATCCCGGCGTCGACGACCACTATAACAGCCCGCGCGCGTGCGATTTCTCGCATCTGTTCCTGCCCAAATCCTTCGTGGACGACATCGCCGAGCACGGCATGGACAAGCCGGCGCGGATTCGGGAGGACATCGTCTTCCATCAGGATCCGCGCTTCCTGAGGCTGGCGCTCGCGTACGCCCAACGCGCCCAGGATCGGCGCGATCCGCCTTCCGCGATCGAGATGGATGCGCATGCGACGCTTCTGTGCATCGAAATGCTGAAGCGCTACGACGCGGCGCCGCGGATGAGCGCAGCGACCGGCGCACTCGTCGCATCGCGCATGCGCCGCCTCACCGAGTTCACCCACGCCCATCTGGGAGAGCGCCTCACGCTCGAAGATTTGGCCAATGCAGCAGGGCTTTCGCTGTATCACTTCTGCCGCAGCTTCAAGCGCACCGTCGGGATCACGCCGCATCGCTGGCTGATGCGGCTGCGCATCGAGCGCGCGCGCACCCTCCTGCTCAATCCGCACATCGCGATCGCAGACGTCGCCGACGAGGTCGGCTTTCAAGACCCCAGCCATTTCGCGCGCGCCTTCCGCGCCGAGACGGGCTATGGCCCTCGAGACTATCGCCGCCGCGAAGACCGTTGAGCCCCCCGTTCATCTCGGTTTGGACGGCGCGAGGCGCGTTTTTGTTGGCATCCAAGTTCACCGCTTCTGGGAGTCCGGTCAACGCATCAGCGGCCACCCAAATCGGCTCCCTTCATGGCGCCGCTCACGTCGCGACCTAAAGCGGACGGGGTCACCGTTTCATGGCCGCAAATCGGGCGCTGGCGCGAGGTTGGCTGGAGCGCGCTTCAGTTCTCCTTCATTGCAGGCGCGACGGTCCAGGGAGAAGCTTGCGCCGCATCAGCGGAGGCGGAAGCATGGCGTTGCCGGCGCACGAAGAGACCACCCTGTTTGACCGCGCGGCCGCGCGCGGCGTCCGCATCGATCCCTTGACCGCGACGATCGGCGCGGAGCTGTGGGGATTGGACCTGGAAGCTCTCGACGACGAGGGATTTGAGTTGCTGCGCGCCGCTTGGCTGCGCTTCAAGGTGGTGTTCATACGCGACAATGACATCAGCCACGCCGCCCATGTCGCCCTGGGCCGACGATTTGGAGACCTTGAGGGGCATCCCGTGATACCCAGCGTGCCAGGGTATCCCGAAATCCTTTCCATCCGCGGAACCGAAGGCGTAACGCCGACGGCTGAGACAATCGAAGGTTATAAAGCCTTCAACAAATGGCACACCGACGTCACGTTTCGCCGCAACCCGTCTATCGGCTCCGTGCTGCGGGCGCGGCTCCTTCCGCCAGTCGGCGGCGACACGCTTTGGGCGGACGCCGCAGCCGCGTGGCGCGGCCTCCCCGACGCGGTGAAAGAACGGATCGACGGGCTTGACGCCGAGCACAGCATTTTGCGCAGCTTCGGCTCGCGCGTATCAGCTGAAAAGCGCGCCGAGATCGCGCGCGATTTTCCGCCGGTAGCGCATCCGGTGGTGCGCCGACACCCGGAAACGGGTGAGCGTGTGCTTTATGTGAACTACACCTTCACCACGCGCATCCTCGGCGTCGATCCCGAGGAAAGCGATCGCCTGCTGCGGCTGTTGTTCGATCGCATCAAAACTCCGGAGTATCAGGTGCGTTTCCGCTGGACGCCGAACGCCATAGCGATCTGGGACAATAGATCGACCCAGCACAGCGCAGTGGGCGATTACTGGCCGTCCGATCGCGTCGTCGAGAGGGTGACGGTGTCAGGCGATGTCGTGACGCGCTAGGGGGCGATCAATGCGAGGCGACGCGCCTCCGCTTCAGGCGAATGCTTGGACGCCAGTGCGTCGCGCCGCCGCCAGGGTCGCCGACGTAAGGACCGCGGTTGGGTCCAACAATGGCGCAGGGCTGTCGTCAGGCGCAAGCACAAGCGGGATCTCGGTGCACGCCATGACGACGAGTCCTGCCCCACGCGCGACCAAGCCTGCGGCCAAGTCGGCGGCGGCCTGGCGCGCATCGCGCGATAGATCGCCCGCTTTCACACGCTTGACCAGCAGCGCAGTTTTCTGCGGATCAGCCTCGATCACCGCAAGCCCGGCTTGCTCAAGCGGGCGGCTATAGAGGCCGAGCGCATGCGTCGCCTCTACGGCGACGACCCCGACGCGCGGGACGCGGCGTGCGATCGCCGCTGCGACGGTCTCGGCGACCATGTCGACGAAGCGCGCTTCCGGCGCAGCATTCCGGATTGCATCGGACCAGCCATGCGCCGCGTTGCAAGGCATCGCCAAGACCTCGGCGCCGGCGCCTACCAGGCCGCGCGCCATCGCCGCGAGCGCCGGGCCTGGCGAAGCGCCCTCGCCGCGTGCGGCGGCGTTGCGGTCAGGCACGCCGGGATTGCTGTCGAGCAGAATGCGCGGATGCTCCGTATCCGCCAGCGCGCCCGCGCTGGCGACGAGACGCGCGACAAAATCGGCGGAGGCGACCGGGCCCATGCCGCCGAGGACCCCGATCGTGCGCCAAGTGCTCACGGCGACGCCAGGGATGGATCACGAAACGCCTTGGCGAAGGCGTGCAGAGACGGTGCGCCGCCGGTGTGCACAAACACCACCGGCTCATTGCGCGCAAACGCGCCTTCGCGGGCCAGCCCAATCAGGCCGGCCATCGCTTTGCCCGTATAAACCGGATCGAGCAGGACGCCCTCGAGCGCAGCGGTGAGCCTGACGGCTTCGACCATCGCGGGCGTCGGCAGAGAATAGCCGGGCCCAACGAAGCGATCGTCGACGGCGATAAACTTTTCGGGCGTCGCCTGCGCCCGCGCGAGCGCGGCGGCTTGTACGGCCAGGCCGTGCACAAGCGCGATCTGTTCAGCCGCCGGCCGCCGTACGCTCACGCCATGGAGACGGGCGTCCACCCCTAGCGCATGCATGCCGACGGCGAGGCCCGCATGCGTGCCCGCGCTGCCGCTCGCCACGACGACATGCTTGAACGACAGACCCGCTTCATGCGCCTGAGCCGCAAGCTCCAGCGCGCACGCTGCATAGCCAAGCGCGCCGAGCGGCGACGAGCCGCCGCCGACGATCACACGCGCCTTGCCGCCGAGCGCTGTTGCGGCATCGGCCTCCTCCTGCAAAACGGCCGCAAGATCAGAGCCGCCGGGAACCATGCGGATGGACGCGGCGCCGAGAAGTTCGAACAACAGCGTATTGCCGACGGCGTTGGGATCGTACGTGCCCGGCACCCGCTCTTCGAGCACCAGCCGGCACTTCAGCCCTTCGCGCGCGGCGGCCGCCAGAGTCAGGCGGCAATGATTGGATTGCGGCGCACCGACCGTCACCAGCGTGTCGCAGCCTTCGGCAATCGCCTCCGCCACGAGAAATTCGAGCTTGCGGGTTTTATTGCCGCCGCCGGCGAGGCCCAAAAGATCGTCGCGCTTGATCCAAAGATCGACGCCCAGCGCGGCGCCAAGGCGCGGCAGGCGTTCAAGCGGCGTGGGGTGCGGCGTGTAGCGGCGGCGCGGAAAGCGAGCGATGTCCATGTCTGACGTTTGACCTCCGCTGTGCCCAGCCCTAGCGCCATACGCGCACGTGGCGCGGCCGCAAGGTGACGCGATCGCGCGGCGCCAGCTTCGCCGCCTCGGCGAGACCGATGCGCACCTCGACAACCGACTCGTCGCTGAGCACGCACTCGATGCGCGCGTCGGTCCCGGCGGACGACAGCGTTCGCACGCGCGCCTGAACGCCCTGCCCCTCGCCGATGGCGAGATCGAAATCGCTGGGCCGGGCGTATGCGATTGCCGCGCCGGCGGCGACGTCGCCGCCGATAATGGGAACGCCGGCGCCCTCGATGATCGCGATGCGCCCCTCCACCGTGCAGGGCAGGCGCACGGCGTCGCCAAGAAACTCGAACACGAAAGCGCTTGCGGGATCGTGATACAATTCCTCCGGCGTGCCGACCTGCTCCAGCGCACCGTCTTTCAGCACCGCCACGCGATCGGCCAGCTCAAGGGCCTCCTCCTGATCGTGCGTGACGAAAATGGTGGTGAGGCCGGTGCGCTCATGCAGGCCGCGCAGCCAGCGCCGCAATTCCCGCCGCACTTTCGCATCGAGCGCGCCGAACGGCTCATCCAGAAGCAGGATGCGCGGCTCGATCGCCAGCGCGCGCGCCAGCGCCACGCGCTGCCGTTGGCCGCCCGAAAGCTGGCTGGGATAGCGTCCGCCAAGCCCTTCCAGCTGCACCAGGCCCAGCAATTCCTCCACGCGGCGCGCGATGTCCGCTGCGGGCTTGCGTTCCGCACGCGGTTTGGCGCGCATGCCGAACGCAACATTGTCCGCCGCGGTCATGTGCCGGAACAAGGCGTAGTGCTGAAACACGAAGCCGATGCGCCGACGCCGCACGGGCGCCGCCAGGAGGTCCTCGTCGCGAAAGGTCACCGCGCCGGCTTCCGCGGTTTCGAGGCCGGCGATGACGCGCAACAGGGTCGTCTTGCCGGAGCCCGACGGCCCCAGCAGCGCGAGAAATTCGCCATCCTCGGCGAATAAGGAGACGTCGCGCAGCACAGGCGTGCGCCCATAGGATTTGACGACGTTGGAAATGATCAGCGTCATGGCGGACCCTAGCGCTGCCGCTGTGCGGCAAGCTCATCCGCAAAGCGGACTTCCAAGAGAGACTTCACGGCGAGTGCAACGAGCGCGAACAGCGCCAAGACCGAAGCAACCGAGAAGGCGGCGGCGGCGTTGAACTCGTTGTAGAGAATTTCGACGTGCAGCGGCATCGTCGCGGTTTCGCCCCGGATGTGTCCCGACACCACCGCCACCGCGCCGAACTCCCCCATCGCGCGCGCCGTGCACAACAGAACGCCATAGGTGAGCGCCCATTTCACATTGGGCAGCGTCACGAAGAAGAAGGTGCGCCATAGCCCTGCGCCGAGCGTCGCTGCGGCGGCTTCTTCGTCCGAACCCTGATGCTGCATCAAAGGGATCAGCTCGCGCGCCACGAACGGCAGCGTCACCAGCGTCGTTGCGAGGACAAGCGCGCTGACGGTAAAGATCACGCGGATGCCCAGGGCGTCCAATGTCGGCCCGAACCACCCATGCGCCCCGTAGAGCAGCACGAAGACCAGCCCCGAAATGACCGGCGATATCGAGAACGGCAAATCAATCAGCGTGACGAGCGCGGATTTGCCCCAGAAGTTGAACTTGGTCACCGCCCAAGCCGCTGCGAGGCCGAACACCGTATTGGCCGGCGCCGCGATCGCCGCCACGAGCAGCGTCAACTGCATCGCCGAAATGGCGTCGGGATCGCCGATGGCGGCGAGAAAGGTCTCAACGCCGCGACGGAACGCTTCGAGAAAAACCGTGGCCAGCGGGAGAAGCAACAGCAGCGTCATATAGGCGACGGCCGCCGTGATCGCACTGATGGCGAGCCAGGGCGGGTCGCGCCGCGCAGCGGCTCCCGCGCTAGCCAAGACCGGCGCTCCGGCGCGCCAGATGCGACTGCGCGATGTTCAAGGCCAACAGGCTGACGAGCGAAACCGAGAGCATGATCAAGCCGAGCGCGGCAGCCCCGGCGTAATCGAACTCTTCGAGTTTGATCACGATCAGCAGCGGCGCGATCTCGGACACGCCAGGCAAATTGCCGGCGATGAAGATGACGGAGCCGTACTCGCCGACGGCGCGGGCGAATGCGAGCGAGAAGCCCGCAAGGATGGCTGGAAAAATCGCCGGGAGAATGACGCGCGTGATGGTTTGCAGACGCGTCGCGCCGAGCGTCGCGGCCGCTTCCTCCACATCGCCCGGCAGATCCTCCAGCACCGGCTGCACCGAACGCACGACGAAGGGAAAGCCTACAAAAACGAGTGCGATCATGACGCCCAGCGGCGTATAGGCGATCTGGATGTCGAACGGCGCAAATACGCCGCCGATCATCCCATTCGGCGCATAGATCGCCGCCAGTGAAATGCCCGCAACAGCGGTGGGCAAGGCGAACGGCAGGTCGACGAATGCATCGAGCACGCGCCGACCAGGAAACTCATAACGCGTCAACGCCCACGCGACGATCGTTCCAAAAACCAGATTGACGCACGCCGCGAGGAAGGCCGCGCCAAAGCTCAGCCGCAAGGCCGCCATTGTGCGCGGATTGGTGAGCGCCTCCCAGAACGCCGTCACGCCGTTCTCCCAGGGCCGCAGCGCAAGCGCCGCGAGCGGCAGCAGCAGCAGGAACGACAGATACGCCATCGTAAAGCCGAGCGCGGGCCAAAATCCCGGCAAGGCGCTCGGCTCAACGAACCGGAAGGTCGCGGCGCGCGCCGTCACTGGGCTGCGAGCTCCGCGCTAATCTGATCAAACACGGCCCCGTCGGCGAAGTGCGCGGCGTGCGCTGCCGCCCAGCCTCCGAAGGCTTCATCGACCGTCGCCAATTGCAACGCAGGAAATTGCGCCGCGGTTTGCGCAGCGATCGCTGGATTCGACGGACGGAAATGATGCGACGCCGCGATGGTCTGCGCTTCGGGCGTAAACAGGAATTGCAGATAAGCCTCCCCCAGCGCGCGCGTGCCGCGCCGGTCGACATTGGCGTCCACCAGGGCTACGGGCGGCTCGGCGCGAATGCTGATCGACGGCGCCACGATCTCGAATCGGCCAGCGCCAAGCTCCCCCACGGCGAGATGCGCTTCATTCTCCCATGCGATCAGCACATCGCCGATGCTGCGCTGCGCAAACGATGTCGTGGCGCCGCGCGCGCCGGTATCCAGCACCGCGACATTGGCGTAGAGCGCCTGCACGAACGCGCGCGCATCGGCTTGCGTGGCGTTCGGCTGCGCCTGCGCGAAGGCCCACGCGGCCAGATAATTCCACCGCGCCCCGCCTGAGGTTTTTGGATTCGGCGTGACGATCGAGACGTCCGGCCGCACCAGATCGGACCAATCGCGAATGCCTTTCGGATTGCCCTGACGCACCAGCAGCACGATCGTCGATTGGAACGGCGCGCTGTTGAACGGCAGCCGACCCGCCCACGCCGGATCGATCAGCCCCGTCGCTGCGATGGCGTCGATGTCGTGCGCCAGCGCCAGCGTCACCACGTCGGCGGGCAGTCCGTCGATCACGGCGCGCGCTTGGCGGCCCGAACCGCCATGCGACATCTCGAACCGCGGACGCGGGCCCTCCGGCGTGCGCGCCGACCAGACGCGATCGAACGCCACATTGATGTCGCGATAAAGCTCACGCGTCGGATCGTAGGAGACGTTGAGGAACTCGACCGCCTCTGCGCTTTCGGGGCTTCGCCCGCATCCGATCAGCGTCAACGCGGCCGCATGCGCAAGCGCAGCGCGACGGGAAAGAACCTTCATGCACGCGCCTCTCAGGACATGCGTTTCTCAGACCTGCACAGCGTCACGCCGCAGACGATGACCCGTCCCGCCGGCGCAATTGAGGCGCGGAGGGCTGTGCGTCGGTGCGCGCCGCTTCAGCGAGGGTCGCGCTCTCCAAAATGGCGGCGCTGGCGTCGCGCACGCGCACCATCGCCTTGCGGACGGCGCAGGTCGCCTCGTCCTTGCAATCCTCGCAGCGGCGATAGGCGGTGCGGCTCGTGCACGGCGTCATCGCCAGCGGACCGTCGATGGCGCGAATGATGTCGGCGAAGGTGATCAGGTCGGGGGCCTTGGCCAGCGCGTAGCCGCCAAGCTTGCCGCGGTGGCTCACGACAAGGCCGTGCTTGCGCAATTCCAGAAGGATGTTTTCGAGGAAACGGCGCGGAATGCCCTGCCGCTCCGCCACGTCGCCGATGAACACGGGCCTGCGTTCGCCCTCGCTTGCATAGGCCGCCAGGTCGATCATGGCGCGCAACGCGTATTTCGCCTTACTGGTGAGCATCGGCCTTCCCGGTATTTGGCCCCCAGGATGCCGCACTTATCCCATCAAGTCGATAGGAGCATCGTGGTCTGGGCCCCGGCCTGCGGCTCGAAGCCCGCCGGCGGCTCATTTTACTCCATCAATTCAGTTGGGTAATCAGCTTTGCTGACCGCCGCCAGCGCCTGTGCGCGATCAGCGAAAAGCCTCCAGCGTTGGCGCCCCCTTGGGCCGGCTGGCGTTATATAAATGATTTAACTCGTGTTTTTGTGCTTCTTTGCCGCGTTCCCCAGCGCGGCTAATGCGCCCTTAAGCAGGCTTCGCGCGACACCGCCCGGCACATATCTACAGTGACTTGGTCGTGTTAATTATCTTTCGGAGTCTCCGATGAATGCGCCCTTGTCCGCCAGCGCTGCGCGCGCCCTGCGCGAAGCCGCTGACGCTGATTTTACCGGATTTGACATCGAGCCAACCGGCGCGGCGCTCGGCGCGGTGGTCCATGGGGTCGATCTGACGAAGCCCTTGTCCGCCGGCGTGGTCGCCGCGCTGCGCGCGGCGTGGCTGGAGCACAAGGTTTTGTTCTTCCATGATCAGGACATCAGCCACGAGGACCATATCCGTTTCGGCGCCGCGTTCGGACCGCTGGAGGGGCACCCGGTCACGCAGCATGTCGATGGGCGCCCGGAAATCCTGTCGATCCGCAACGGCGAATATCAGCATCTCAATGACGTCACGATCGCCTTTATCCGTCCGGTGAACAAGTGGCACGCCGACGTGACCTTCCGCGCCGCGCCGTCGATGGCCGGCGTGCTGCGCGCACGCACGATCCCGCCCCGCGGCGGCGACACGCTGTTCGCAGACATGGAGGCGATCTACGCCGATATCCCGATTTTCCTGCGCGATCGTCTCGATCGCCTCACGGCCACGCACGACATCCTCAAATCCTATGGCTGGAAACTCACCGAGGAGGAGCGCGTCGCGCTCCATGCCAAGCATCCGCCGGTGAGCCATCCGGTCGTGCGCGTGCATCCCGAAACCGGTCGACGGTCGATCTACGTCAATTTCGGCTTCACCACGCACATCGACGGGCTGAGCGCGGAGGAGAGCGAGACCATCCTCGCGAACCTCTATGAGCGCATCAAAAGCCCCGAATATCAGGTGCGCTTCAAATGGTCGCCCAATGCGGTGGTGTTCTGGGACAACCGCTCCACGCAGCACTATCCGGTGGCCGACTATTTCCCGGACGACCGCGCTGTCGAACGCGTGACGATCTCCGGCGACGTTCCAGTGGGGCCGACATGAGGGCGCCGCGGTTCGCGACGGTGCGGGCCTATTTGACGTGTCGCTGGCTGGCGGTCTGGCTGACGGCCGCATCGCCCGCGCCGGCGCGCGCCGAACCGCTTCCGGACCCGCCGACCGACGTCCACTCGGCGCGCCTTGATTTGACTAACCCCTACTATTTTGATTGACATTGTCGCCCAGTAGCACGGAGCATTCGCGATGACCCCTGCGCTTGGAGATGTCTCAACCGTCGCCATCGTCGGCGGCGGCGTCGCCGGGGCCCTGCTGGCCATCCATCTCCTGTCGGCGTCGCGGACAGTGCGGGTGCGGTTGATTGAGCGCGGGGCGGCCGTCGGACGCGGTTTGGCGTACGGCGCCTGCGCGCCGCACCACCTCAACAATGCGCGCACCAGCCGCATGGACGCGCGCTTACCGGTGTCGTTCGCAACCTGGCTGGAGGCGCAAGGCGCGGCGGAGGATTTCGCCCCGCGCGCCCGCTTCGGAGACTATATCGAGGACTGCCTGCAGGATGCGATCCTGCGCGCGGGCGGACGTCTGCGCATCATTCGCGGCGAAGCGATCGACATCGTAACGGCGCCGTCGCGGTGCGTGGCGTTGGCCGATGGGCGGCGCATCGCAGCAGACGTCGTAGCGCTTGCGACAGGGCACGCCGCGCCAGCGCCGCTGCTCATCCCCGGCGCCGCCGATGGGCTGATCGCGAACGACCCGTGGCGGAGCGAAGCGTTCGCGGACCTCGCGCCCACCGCTCCCGTGCTGATTGCGGGAACAGGCCTCTCCATGGTCGACGCCATCATGACGTTGAATGCGCGCGGCCATGTCGGCGACATCACAGCGGTTTCGCGTCGGGGGCTGCTGCCGCAAACGCATGCGGCCGCTACGCCGGATGCCGGACTCAACCTGATCGCGGCAGGCCGCACGCCGTTGCGCGCGCTGCGCCATGTGCGGCGTATCGTGCGACACGCCGAGAGCGCGGGCCATCCGTGGCAATGCGTGCTCGATGCCGCGCGGTCGCAAGCGCAGGCTGTTTGGTCGCGCTGGAGCGACGCGCACAAGCGCCAATTCATGCGCCATCTGGCGCCGTTTTGGAACACGCATCGCCACCGTGCGCCGCAACCGTTGGCGCAAACGCTGGCGGACATGATCAGCGACGGGCGCCTTCGCGTGCTCGCGGGCTCGATTGCGCAAATCAATCGTTTCGGCGCACGGCAAGAGGCGCTGATCCGGCTGCGGCGCAGCAGCCACATCGCCACAATAGCCGTCGATCGCGTGCTGAATTGCACCGGCGCGGCGCGCTTTCCAGAAAGCGGCGACGGATTGCTGCGGCGATTGGTGGAGCGCGGGATCGCCGACGTCGATGCGCTCGGCCTGCGCACCGTCAACTGCGCCCTGGGTCCGCGCCACGGCGTGCCCTCGACTTGGCTGTACGCCGTGGGCCCATTGACGGTGAGCGAGTACGGCGACGTCACCGCCGCGCCCGAAATCGCTGCACAAACGGAAGCGCTCGCCCGCACGCTGGCCTTGCGCACACCGGATGTAACCCTCGGCGCAGAGCCGCTCGGCAGTCGCGCGCTGGAGGTCCTGCGCCGCGCGCTTTAGCGCGGCAGAGCCTAGAATACAGGGATGGCGGCATGGGCCTGCCGCTTGTCCAGCCCCGGCGCTTGAGCGAGGCCCAAGAGACGCGCCGCTTGCCGGCGCTGCGCTCGGCGCCGCGATCGACGGCGGAACCACATCAGTGAAACGGTTCAAACGTTCCTGACGCTGCAAGGCAAAAGACAAAGCGAAGGTCGAAACGACTCGGTTGCACATCAAGGCGCTCGGAGCGCAATCCGATGGCGCTCTGTCAAAGCTATCAGCCCTGAATCATTCCCACTCGAT
>JANRIR010000006.1:0-41632 GCA_033764725.1 Hyphomonadaceae bacterium | reverse complement strand
TGCAGCGTCGGCGCGGGGCTGAGCAACGACCTGTATTGCTACGCCAACGCGCAACTCAGGTACGCGAACATGACGATCGGGTCGTTCACGCTGGGCGGCACGACGGCGAATATTCAGGGGTATGCGGCGTGAGGGGGGCGGCCCTCAGGCGCATTCCACAGGTGATTGATTTTATCCACCGGCGGAGCCGGCGACGCCCCGCCCACGCCGGGACGCCCTTCTGCAGCCTAGAACAGATTGATCGGGCGTAACTTTTCGCGCGCGAGGTCGGAACGTTCTAAGAACGATCGCGTCGCGCAGCCTCCCGCTTCCCCAGCGACGCGACGCTTGCGCCGCGCCGCGACCTCGTTAGGGTTAATTCGTGGGACGCTGGCGCTTCGGTGCGAGCGAGCGGGGTGCGGGATGGATCGGGTAGCGAGGTCGGAGGCGATAAGCCCTGCCGTGGCCGTCAGGACGGCCCAACCTGGGCGCCGCGCGGCGATCGTCGCGCCGCGCCGGGTCCGCGAGCCGATCCGACCAGCCGTCGGCGGCGCCGCCAAACGGGCCTTCGACATCATCGTCGCCAGCGCCGCGCTGGTGTTTCTCGCCCCAGCCTTGATCCTGATCGCCATTGCCGTTCGGCTCGAATCCGCCGGCCCGGCCCTGTTCACCCAGCGCCGCGGCGGGTTCCGCGGCAAGCCGTTCGCGATCTACAAGTTCCGCACCATGACCGTGTGCGACGACGGTCACAGCATCGCCCAAGCCTCCCCCGGCGACGCCAGGATCACCAGGCTCGGCGCCTTCCTGCGCCGCACCAGCCTCGACGAGCTGCCCCAATTCTTCAACGTGCTGCGCGGCGACATGTCGATCGTCGGGCCGCGCCCCCATGCGCTGGCGCACGACCGCGCGTTCGAAACCATCGAGCCGCGCTACCGTCAGCGCAATGTGGCGCGTCCAGGCATCACCGGCCTTGCCCAAATCTCGGGCGCGCGCGGGCCGACGCAGACCTCCTCCTGCATCGAACGTCGCGTCTCGCTCGATCTGGACTATATCTCCCGCTGGTCGCTGTGGCTCGACGCCAAGATCGTCGCCTTGACGGTCGTGCGCGTGTTCACCGACGACACCGCCTTCTAGCAGCCGCCAGCCGCGCGCTCGCGCCGGTCTGGACCGGCGCACATCGCACGCTGAGGAGAGTGAATGACCATCGTGGTGACCGGGGCGGCCGGGTTCATCGGCATGCATACGGCGCTCAGGCTGTTGGCGCGCGGCGAGCAGGTCGTCGGTGTCGATGATTTCAACGCCTATTACGACCCCGCACTGAAGGAAGCGCGCGCCGCCGAGCTGGCGCGCCAGCCGCGGTTCGCCATGGTGCGAGCCGATGTGGCCGATGCGCAGGGCTTCGCCGACCTTGTGCGCGACAGCGGCGCCGACGCCGTCATCCATCTCGCAGCGCAAGCCGGCGTCCGCTATTCGCTGGAAAACCCCTTCGCCTACGAGCGCGCCAATCTGGCGGGGCATTTGTCGGTGCTGGAGGCGTGCCGGCATGCGCCGGCGCTGCGCCATCTCGTCTACGCCTCCTCGAGCTCGGTCTATGGCGATCGCCCGCTCGGCGCGGCGGGCTTTCGCGAGACCGAAGCCGCCGACGCGCCGGTCTCGCTCTACGCCGCCACCAAGCGCGCGTGCGAGCTGATGAGCAGCGCCTATGCCGCGCTCTACGGCTTCCCGCAGACGGGCCTGCGCTTTTTCACCGTCTACGGCCCATGGGGCCGCCCGGACATGGCCTATTTCTCCTTCGCCGAGAAAATCGACGCCGGCCAGCCGATCGAGGTGTTCGGCGACGGCAAAATGGCGCGTGATTTCACTTATATCGATGACATCGTGGACGGCGTCGTCGGCGTGCTCGATGCGCCTCCGCCGCGCGGCGGCCATCGGATCTTCAATATCGGCGACAGCCAGCCCGTGGCGCTGATGGACATGATCGCTGCGCTCGAGCGGCACATGGGCCGCACCGCCGAAAAGCGCTTCCGCCCCATGCAGCCGGGCGACGTGACGGCCACCCATGCCGACGTCTCGGCGCTGCACGCGCTGACCGGCTACGCCCCCAAGGTGGCGCTGGACGAGGGACTGCGCCGCTTCGTCGCCTGGCGCGAAGCCTATCGCCGCCGCGAATCCGCCGCATGAGCGGCGCAAACGCCCAGCGCCGGGCCATGCGCGGTCATGGCTTTTGCCGCGGCCCCGGCCTAAGCTGGCGCGGGGCGATGGAACGCGGATGCGGAGCGGATGGATCGACGGGCGATGGGCCGATTTGAAATGAACGCAGCGGATGCGCCCCGCCCGGGCCCGTCGACGTTCGACGAGCCTGCGCCGCCGCCCTTCGGCCTGCGCGATCTGTGGAGCGCGGTGCGTCGGCGCGCGGGCGTGGGCTTCGCCGCTTTCGTCGTGCTCGCCGCGGCCGCCGCGGCGTATTTCCTCATGCAGCCGCCGCGCTACACCGCCACGGCGCTGGTGCTGATCAATCCCCAGGCCGAACGCGTTCTCAGCGCCGATCAGGCGCTGGTCGAGGGCTCGCCGACCTCGGCGGTTGTGGATTCCGAATTGGAGGTGATGCGATCGCCGGCGCTCGCCCAGCGCCTGGTGCAGCACCTGAAGCTCGCAGAGGATCCGCGCTGGAATCCGGCGCTGCGCCCGCCGAGCCTGCGCGAGCGGGTGCTCGGCCCCATTCGCGAAGCGCTCGGCCAGTCCCAGCGCACCGCCGTCGGCCCGCCCACGGAAGCTGAAACCACCCAGCTCATCGCCGAACGCGTGAAGCGCTCCGTCAATGTGCGCCGCCGCGCGCTGAGCTTCGTGCTGGAAGTCACCGCCTCCACGGGCTCGGCCCAAGAATCGGCGCGCATCGCCAATGCTTTGGCGGATCTCTACCTTCGCTCCGGCGTCGAGGCGCGCGCCGAACGCGGCGAGCAGGCGACGGGCTGGCTCGCCCAACGAGTCGAGGAATTGCGCCTCGACACCAAGGCCAAGGAAGACGCCGTCGAGGCCTATCGCGCCGAGGCCGGCATCTTCACTGAAGACGGCCGCTCGCAGAGCGACCTGCAATTGGGCGAAACCCAGGCCGCCGTGCTCGCCGCCCGCGCCGACCTTGCGGAAAAAGAAGCGCGCTACCGCCAGGTGCAGCAATTGATCGACCAAGGCGGCTCGGCCGACACCATCGCCAACGCCATCAATTCCAACGTCATCCGCGATTTGCGCCAGCAGGAGGCGCAGCTGACGCGCCGGCAGGCCGATCTGGAAAATCGCTACGGCGAATTGCATCCCGCGGTGCAGAACGGTCGCGCCGAACTCGCTGATCTGCGCGGCCAGATCAGCGCCGAACTGTCGCGTATCCGCGTCAGCCTGCGCAACGATCTGGAAATCGCGCGCACGCGCCTGCGCACCATGGAAAGCAGCCTCGTCGAAACGCGCGGCGACGCCGCCTCCACCAGCGCGGCTCTCGTGCGGCTGCGCGAACTGGAGCGCGAGGCGAGCGCTGCGCGCAGCGTCTATGAAAGTTTCCTCGAGCGCCTGCACGAGGTCGACGACCAGGGCCGGCTCGACGCGATCCAGGCGCGAATCGTGTCGCGCGCGCAGGCGCCGCGCGCGCCGTCCGAACCGAAACTGTCGATCGCGCTGTTGCTGGCGTTCGGCGTCGGCCGCGCCGGCGCAGTGCTGGCCATCCTGATCGCCGAAACGCTCGACGATGCGATCGGCGACGCCGATGCGGTGGAGCGCCGGCTCGGCATGCCGGTGATCGTGTCGATCCCGTTCGTCAAGAAGAACGCGCTGCGCATGCTGCCGCCCGGCGAACGGCACCCCGCTGGCCTGATCATCGAAAAGCCGATGTCGGCCTTCGCCGAGGCGTTCCGCGTGCTGCGCACCTCGGTGCTCTATTCCGATCTCGATCGGCGCACGCAGATCGTCGCGATCACATCTGCGCTGCCGGAGGAAGGCAAAACCACGACCGCGTTGTGCCTGGCGCGGATCGCGGCGATGTCGGGCCAGCGCACCATCATCGTCGATTGCGATCTGCGCCGCCAATCGCTCAACGAATTGCTCGACATCTCGCCCGCGCAAGGCCTGCTGCAGGTGCTGATGGGCAAGGCCGATTGGCGCAACGTCACCGGCCAGGACGAAGCCTCCGGCGTGCATGTCCTGCCCACGGCCTCGGGCGGCTTTACCCCCCGCGATATCTTCGGCGCCGAAGCGATGACGTGGCTGCTTGGCGAATTGCGCGCCGCGTATGACCTGATCATCCTGGATTGCCCGCCGGTGCTGGCGGTGGCGGAAACGCGCGTTCTGTCGACCCGCGCGGACGCCGTCGTGATGGTGGGACGCTGGGGCGTCACGCCGATGCGGGCGCTCGCCGCCGCGATCGAGCAATTGCCGAAATCGAGCGCGCGGCTCCTGGGCATCGCGCTCAATTCGATCGATCCGCGCGTGCCGGGGCGTTCGTCCTACACCGACGCGCTCTATTACAAGCCAGCGCAGCGCTACTACCACAACGCCTGAAACGACGCTCAACTCGCGCTGGCGTAGCCCAGCGACGCGCCGTCAAGACGGCCGGTGGCGGCGAGCAGGCGATGCAGCGCGAACGTGACGTCGCGCTGGGCCTGGGTTTGGGTGATCTGGGAGGCGAGCACTTCGCTGGTGGCGTTCAGCACCTCGATCGTGGTGCGCAGGCCCAGCGCCTGCTCACGCTCGACCCCGGCGAGCGCCGCCTGATTGGCCTCCACCTGCACCCGGGCAGAGTCCAGCACGCGGCGCGCGGCGGCCAATTGGTTCCAGGCGCCGACGACTTCGGAGACGACCTGGCGGCGCAACGCTTCGGTCTCGGCTTCCGCGCGCAGCGCATTGAAGCGCGCCTGGCGCATGCGCGACCGATTCAAGCCGCCCTCGAACAGCGGGATGCGCACGCGTGCGACCGCAGACACGCCGCGCTCCTCCAATTCCGGCGTCGAGGTCTCGTCATTGCTCTCATAGCGCCCGGTAAAGGAAATCTGCGGGCGCAGGCTGGCGCGATCAACCTCGATCTGCGCGCGCGCGGCGCGTTCCTGCTGGCGCGCGCTGCGGATGAAGGGATTGGACTCGAGCGCCAGATCGACCGCTTCGCGCAAGGTCTGCGGCGCCTCCGGCAAGGCGGCGGGCGCGACAAGCTCGCCCGGCTCGCGGCCGACGACCTCGGTGTAGATCGCGCGCGCGCCCTCGAGCTGGGCTTCGGCCTGGCTGACGCCCGCTTGCGCCACCGCAAGGCGCGCTTGCGCCTGGGACACGTCCGTGCGCGTCACCACGCCGGCGTCGAGGCGGCGCTGCACGGCGTAGGTCTGGCGCTCCAATTGCTGAGCGTCGGCGCGGCGCAGGCGCACGATCTCCTGGTCGCGGATGACGTTCACGTGGGCTGCGACCGCGTCGAGCGCGACGTCCTGCTCGGCCACGCGCAAGTCCTCGCGCGCGCTTTCGACCGCGGCGCGGGCGATCTCGAGCCGGGCGGCGCGGCGACCGCCGGTATAGATCGCCTGCGTGGCGTCGAACGAATAGGTGGTCGGCTGCAGGTAGGACCGCGTCGTCGGCTGACCCTGGCGGCGCAGGTCGAAGGTGCTGGTGCCGTACCCGCCGTCGAGGGTCAGCACCGGCATGAAGGCGGCGCGGGCCTGGACGCGGGTCTGCTGCGCCGCGCGCACGGTGTAGCGCGCCGCCTCCAGGTTGGGATTGGACCGGTAGGCGGTGGCGATGGTCTCGTCCAGGCTCTCGGCGTGCGCCACGCCGAACACCGCCGGGATCGCCAATACGATCGGCGCTTTCCTCATCATGACACCCCAACCCCGGTTCTTGCTTGGTTTTTCGAAACTTCAGTTTTCCCGAAACGATCGCCACAACGTCCGGCCGAGCGGCTCTACCAGATATTCCAGCGCCGTGCGCTTGCGCGTGGCGACAATAATCTCAGCAGGCAGGCCCGGGCGCAACTCGCCGCCGACGCCGCCGCTCGCCTCCAGTTCGCGTTGGAGGTCTTCGGGGCTGACCTCGACATTGACCTTGAAGTACGGGGCGCCGGTGCGCTCGTCGACGAAGCGATCGGCCGAGATGCGCTGCAGCGTGCCGCGCATAATCGGCGCGGCGCGCCCCTGGAACGCGCTGATGCGCACCTGGGTGGTCATGCCGACGCGGAGATCGTCGGCGTCGCGGGGATGCACCTGCGCCTCCACCACCAGGGCCTGGCCTTCGGGGACGATATCCATGACCGGTTCGGACGCGCGCACCACGCCGCCGATCGTGTGGACCTGCAGGCCGACGACGACGCCCGACACCGGCGCCCGCAGGCGCGCGCGCTCCAATTGCTCCTGCAGCGCGACCCATTGCGGCGTCAGTTCGGCGATTTGCGCCTCGATCTCGCGCTGCTGTTGGGCCTGGTCGTTTTGCACCGTGGCGATGAGCGAGCGCAGCTGCGCCTTCTGGCCCTGCAATTCCGCCAGCCCCCGCTCCAGCGCGCGCACGCGCGGCAGCGGCACCAGCTGCTCGGCGGCGAGATCGCGCATGCTGCTCAATTCGTCCCGCAACAGCGCCATCTGGCGATCGATCGCGGCGATCTGATCTTCGTAGCCGGCGATGCGCGCATTGATCTCGGCGGTGTTGGCGCGTTGCGCCCGCGACGCGTTGCGTCGCGCCGCCATTTCCGACGTGTGCCGCGCAAAGGCGGTCTCGGCGAGCGCGCGCGTCTCGGGGCTGAGTTCGGCCCATTCCTGCGGCCGTTCGATCGTGCCGCGCCCGAGCGCTTCGGCGACCAGCTGCGCGCGCTGCAATTGCAGATCGATGACCTGCGCGGCGACGGCCTGTTCGCGCGCGAAAATTTCCGTGGCGCTGAGCTCGAGCAGCACGTCGCCCGCCGCCACGCGCTGGCCTTCCTCGACGAGGATGCGCGAAACGATCCCGCCGTCGCGGTGCTGCACGGTCTGGCGGTTGCCTGACACGACGACCACGCCCGGCGCGACGACGCCGGCGTCGAGCGGCGCCGTCGCCGCCCACCCCATGAACACGCCGAAGAACAACAGCAAGGCGACCAGCCCGAGTGTGATCTCCCGGCGCGGGTCGTCGCTGACGCGGCCGCGCGCGCGGCGGGCGCGCTCCGCCTCGCGCTTCTCTTCGCGCGGGCTCAGCGACGGCGCTTCGGCGCTCGGCGGCGGAATGGGTGGCGGCGGCGGCGCAGGCCGCGGCGCCTCGGCGCGCGCGGGGGCGGGCTTGGGACGAAAGCGCTGCGCCACGCCGGTCTCAGGCGTGGGCGCGTGGGCCGCGCGATCCGCGGCGGCGTAGAGGCCGCCCTCCGCCGGCGCCGTTTCGCGCACGGGCGGCGGCGCAGCCGGGCGCGGCGCGGGCGCGCGCGGCTCCGTCCGTCTCGGTTCGGCCAATCCCGGCTCGACAGGTCGCCGCTCGACCGCTCTCGGTTCGACGGGGCGCGGTTCGACAGGACGCGGATCGACCGCGTGCGGTTCGGCCTGGCGCTGCTCTGACTGGCGCTGTTCAGGACGGCGCGGCTCGGGCGGCGGGGCGGCCGGCGTCGCGGGCGGGTTGGTCGGCGCGCCGGGCACGCCCCACTTGATGGCCATCAGTGCGCCTCCCGGGTCCGCATCGGCGTGAGATTGCCGCCCGGCTGCGCGGCCGCCAAGCGCCGCGTGATCTCCTCGCGCGGGCCGATCGCCTCGACCCGGCCGTCGCGCAGCACCAACAGACGGTCGGCGGCGGCGATGACGCCGGCGCGATGGGCGACGATCATGATCGCTGCGCCGCGGTCGCGCGCACGCTTGACCGCGCCGATCAGCGCCGCCTCGCCCTCGGCGTCGAGGTGCGCATTGGGCTCATCCAGCACCAAGAGCGGCGGCCCCCCATAGAGCGCGCGGGCGAGGCCGATGCGCTGCGCCTGGCCCATCGAGACGCCCCGCCCGCCGGGGCCCAGCATCGTGTTGTAGCCCGCCGGCAGGCGCAGGATCATGTCGTGCGCGCCCGCTTCGGTCGCCGCGGCGACGGTGGCTGCGTCCACGTCGCCGCGCGGCCCGGCGGCGATGGCGGTGAAACGGGAGATGTTCTCCGCCACCGTGCCTTCCAACAGGCCGACATCCTGCGGCAGGTAGCCGACATGTCGGCCCAGCGCGTCGGGCTCCCAATCGCTGTAGTTCGCCATGTCGAGCCGCACTGCGCCGAGATCGGGCCGCACCGCGCCGGCGACGATGCGCGCAAGCGTCGATTTGCCGGCGCCGCTCGGCCCAACCACCGCGAGCGTTTCACCCGGCGCCATCGTGAAGGCGACGTCGTGGATGAGGAAGCGGTCGCCCGCCGGCGCGCGCAGGCTCACCCGCTCGACCCGGATATCGCCGCGCGGCGTCGGCAGCGCCATGCGCTCGGTCTCAGGCGGCGCCGTCGCCAACATCTCGGCGATGTGGCGGAAGGTGTTGCGCGCCTGCCGCAATTGCCGCCATGCGCCGACGATCTGCTCCACCGGCGCCAGCGCGCGCGAGGAGATGATCGACGCCGCGATCAGCGCGCCGGGGCTGATGGCGCCTTCGATGGCGAGATAGGCGCCAAGGCCCAGCACCGACGATTGCAGCGCCAGGCGCAGGAATTTGGTGATCGCGGCGTAGCGCAGCGAGGTCGTGGTGCTGCGCGCCTGCAAAGCGTGAATGTCGGCGCGCCGGGCCAATTGGCGGTCGATGAGCACGCGCTGCATGCCGAGCGCGCGCACCGGCTCGGCATTGGCGAAATCGGCTTCCTGGGCTGCGTAAAATCGCGGGATCGCATCCGACGCTTCATCCAGCGTCCGGCGCATCGCCACCTCGTTGCGCAACGCCGCCAGCCCCAGCACCGCAGCGCCTGCCGCCACCAGGCCGCCGAGCCAGGGATGGATGAGCGCGCACACCGCAATGTAAAGCGGCGCCCAGGGCGCATCGAGGACGGCCAGCGCCGGCTGACCGGCGAGCGT
This sequence comes from Hyphomonadaceae bacterium, assembly GCA_033764725.1. Classification (GTDB taxonomy): domain Bacteria; phylum Pseudomonadota; class Alphaproteobacteria; order Caulobacterales; family Aquidulcibacteraceae; genus RI-43. The sequence continues at coordinate 32,658 of JANRIR010000006.1, read as the reverse complement.
CTGGCGCATCTGGTCGAAATCGCGCAGCGCCTGACGGGCGCGCTGGTCGCTGACCCGCGCGTCGCGGCGCAAGCTCGCCTGCAGGATCAGCGGCGCGACCAGCTTATCGAGCCGCAGACTGAGCCGCGCCATCAGCCGGGCGCGCAATTCGTCAAGGAAGGCGAGCGTCAACAGCGCCACGAGCAATGCGCCGCCCAAGAGGTAGAGCGTCGTGAGGCCGCCGGTCGTCAGCACGCGGTCATAGACCTGCATCATGAACAGCGACGGGGCGAGATAAAGCAGCGCCACGCCGGCCCCGAAAACGAGCGCCCAGAAGACGATGCCGCGGCCCGCGCGCATCGCCTCACGCATTGGATCGGCAGGCTTTTTCCCGCTCAAACGGCTTCCTCGCGCCATACCCCGCCGACGGGCGCGCCGGCCTTTTCGCCGTGCCGCGCCGCAGCCCGTCCTTCCTATCAAGGATGACTGGGCGTGGGTAGGCTCCCGGGCGCCACAGGCGACGATCCCGCGGCGAGGACAGGGTCCAGGGCGGACTCGAGCCGCGCGGTGCGCAGCGTCACGCCTTCGGCGGTGAGATGGTACATCGTGTCGGAGAAATAGCGCCGCTCCAGCAGGCCGATCGACGGCGCCCCGATCACCGTGAACCCGAGATCGCGATACCAGGCCTCGAGCGCGGCGAAGTTCGCCGTGCGCGCATAGGCGTCGAACGCGATTGTGTTCGGCCAAGTGACGAGTACGCGCACGCCATTCGCCGCCGCCCACGCGCGAAATGCGATCAGCGCGCGTTCGGTCTCTGGCGTCCCGCGCGCGGGGATCGACAAGGGGCGGTAGAGATCGACGCGTCGCGCCACCTCCGGCGGGATCGGACGGAACGACCGCGCATCGAGATAGGGATCGCCATGGGCGCTGAACCGCCGCGCCTGCGGCGGCATGACATAGGTTTCCGGCGCAGCGCGCAGCGCAGTCAGCCGCAGCGGATCGGACCCCACCGCCAGCCGCGCCTGACGCAGCGGATCCTGCGCAGCCAGCCAATCGCGCCCGCAGGACAAGGCGAAGTCGACGCTTTGCCGCGATGCGCCAGGTTGCGACAGCACGTCATATTCGAGCGCCAGGAGCGCGACGTCGCCGCGCCGCAATGCTCTGCGCGCCTCCCACAGGATGATGTCGGCGCCGAGCGAGGCGAACGTGCCGAAATTCACCCCGGCATAGCCGTAGCGCGCGCCCAGCCGTTCGGCGTTGACGCCCCAGTGCACCCCCGATCCGCCGATGACGACCAGGCGCCGGCCGGGCTGCGCGGCGGCGATCTCCACTTTCGTCTTGACGAAGGCGCAGCGCCCCGCGCCTTCGCGTGTGGGCCGATCGATCTGCGCCGCAAAGGCGCCGACCAGCACGGCAAGCGCGATCACGCTGGAGGCCGCGGCGGCGGTGAAAAAGCGACGGAGGCGATCGCGCGCGCGCATGTTTAGAATTGGAAATAGAGAAATTCGGACGGACGCGCTGCATTGACGGCCATCAGGGCCGCAACGATCATTGCGCCCACGAGCACGCCGGACCGCACTCCCGGTGCGAAGCGCCATGCTTGGCGTTTGCGCCGCCAGTCGCTTGACCAGTCGCTGGCGACGTCGGCGGCGAAATCCGCGGTGGGGCGATAGCGCGCGGCGATCTGCAGCGCGTTGGGCGCGCAAAACGCGATGATCGCCGCAGCCGCCATCGTCGCCAGCGCGAGATAATGATCACGGCGTTCGTTCTCGGCAACGATGGCGACGCCGAACGACGACAGATCGACGCCGAGGCGACGCAACAACCAGTCGAGTTCGAGCGGCGCCGCAAGGCCGTGCGCGCCAGCCATGGTTTCAAGAATGCGCAGCGCGCTGTCCCCATCGACGGCGCGAAACGGAACCCAGGCGAGCGTCACCGCCAGGAACGTCAGCGGCCCGAACAGCCACGGCGCGCGAAAGCCGCCGCGCACGAACGGCAGCGCGTTCCAGGCGTGATTGAGCGCCAAAAGCAGTCCATGCACGCCGCCCCACACGACGAAATTCCAGCTCGCGCCATGCCACACGCCGCCGACGAGCATCGTCGTCATGAGGTTGAGATAACGGCGCGAGACGCCGCGCCGATTGCCGCCGAGCGGAATATAGACGTAATCGCGCAACAGCCGCGACAAGGTCATGTGCCAGCGTCGCCAGAAGGCGATGATCGAAGTCGATTTGTAGGGCGAGTTGAAATTCGCCGGCAGGCGAATGCCGAACAGCAGCGCAAGACCGACGGCCATGTCGCAATAGCCCGAGAAGTCGAAATAGATCTGGAACGCGTACGCAAACGCCCCGACCCAGGCGGAGAAGAAATTCGGATCGATCCCTTGCGCGGCGCCGTCGAACATCGGCGAGGCGAGCGTCGACAGCGGATCGGCGATGTAGAGCTTCTTCACCAGGCCCACGCCGAGCAGAAACAAGCCTGCCGGCGCCAGGCTCGCCAGCCGCGCCTGCGCCGGCTTGCGCTTGAACTGCGGCATCATCTGCGCGTGATGCATGATCGGGCCGGCGATCAGATGCGGGAAGAAGGTGACGAAAAGCCCGTAGGCGAGGATGTCCTTCTCCTTCGCCTTGCCGACATACGCGTCGACCAGATAGGTCAGCTGCGTGAAGGTATAGAACGAAATGCCGACCGGCAGCGCGATCTCGAGCGCGGGATAGGTCGCCCCAAACAGCGCGTTGACGTTCTCGATCGCGAAATTGGCGTATTTGAAATAGCCGAGTAGGCCCAGATTGGCGCAGATCGCGATGATCAGAAGCAGGCGTGAACGATGGCGCGCAAGCGCCAGCCCCGCCGCATAATTGAAAAGGATCGAGGCGAACAAGATCCCCGCGAACGCCGCGTTCGTCGACACATAAAACGCCACCGACGCGACGACGAGCACTGCAATCGCGGCCTGCGCCGTCCGCGAGCGCAGCGCAAGACGATGCGCCGCGAACGCCAGCGGCAGAAGGAGCAGCAGGAATGCGTTGGAGTTGAACAGCATGACCCGCGCTTCACCCCGCCGCCGCGTCGGACGCTGAGAACGCCGGCGCCCGCGCGCGGCTCCAGGCGCTCACGATGACCCGCGGAGATGCGCCAGCATCAAGCGCCACGCAGGCCGATCGCCGACAACGCTGCGCGCAGGCGCTGTGCCGCGGCGGGGCTGTTGGCGCTTGCGCAGGTCGGGCCGCCTTGCAGAAAATAAGGCGGCTCAAGGCCGCAGCGGGACAGCCAGCGCGCGGGCCGGCGATAACGCAGCGGCGTCGAACGATTATTGTTCGCGAAAGCCTGTTCGAGAAAGGCGCGATAGCCGCGGTCTGTGCAGCGGCGCAGATACGGGTCGTCCCGCTCGTGCGCGCCGGCGTGAAACTGCGTGGTCTCCCGCCGGCCGAGCATGACGCCGAGCGTGCGCGCAAGGCCATATTCATTGGGCACGTGACTGAGCAGCACGCCGTCCGCAGCGAGCGCCTGCGCCCGCGCCGACAAGGCGCGCGCGGGATGGCGCAAATGCTCGAACACGTCGGAGCATATCGCGACGTCGATGGGCGGAAGGGCGCCGAGCGGCTGCGCATCGAGATCGTACAAACGAAACATCCCGCCCGCCGCCTCGAAGTCGCGGCGGTAGCGCTCGCTGACGTCGATGGCGATGCGCGCGCGCCAGCGCGGCGACGAGACAGTCCGGCGCGCCGGCGCCGATTTCAAGCAGCGTCGCGCACTCGAGCTCGGCGATGATGTGCAGACAGTTGGACCGCCAGCCGCCGATCGCCTTGGACCGAAACGACGCATCCAGACGACGCCCTGCGTCGCCGCTGCGGTTTGGCGCGCCAGCTTCACTGAAGGGATCGGCGTTCATCATTCGTGCGGCTCTGCCTTCGAGTGCAAGGCGCGGTCATGGCGGCGCGCCGCGCGAACGCCGTTCGCTACGTGCAGGGCGTGATAAAGCACGCTCAGGCCCGTAAAAATCGACAGCGCCGTCAGCGCGTCGCCGCCGACGAAGGCGGTGGTCGGGATCGCCAAAGCGCGCAGACTAAAGACGCCGTCAAGGGTCAGGCCAGCCTTGTGCCGCCGGAGCACGAAAATCAGGGTCGTGAGCGGCATCGCCGACAGCCGGGCGCCCGCCCAGAGCGACATCACCACGACATAGCCGCCAGCCTCCATCCAAGCAGGGCCGAACAGCAGCGCGACGATCTGGTCCGCCAGCGCCGCCGTCAGCGCCACCCCGGCGATGATCGGCGCGGCGATCATCGCAGTCCACGCCAAGGCTGCGCGCAGGAGCGGCTTGCGCTCCGCCCGCAGCTGCGCGAAGCGGCGCATGGGCAATCTCGACAGCGTGTCGCCAAGCAAAGCGCCCGGCCGTTCGACCAGACGCTGCGCGAAGAAGAACAGCGCCCCCGCCGCCGCGCCATAGCTCGCCACCATGAACAAGGCGGGCAGCGCCGTGGCCCCGCGCACCAGCAATTGACGCGGGACCTGCAGAATGACGTCGCGATACATCCGCGCTGCGGCCGCCACGTCGACGCGCCGCGCGCGGATGGCGCCGGCGAGGCGATAGCCCGGCGGCGCCGCCGCCGCCATTAGGCCCGCGGCCCCGATGAGGCCTAGTCCGCGTCCGGCCACGAGACCGTGCGATCCGAGATAACCCGCCACGCCGGCTGCGACCTGCGCCAGGGAGGGGCCGGCTGTCTGCGTGATCTTCGATAGCGCGATGGGCCGATAGCGCTTGCCCCTGCCGAGGGCGTGTCCCAGCGCGCTGATTGCGCCGCCCGCGAGGGTGTAGACGAAGAACCCCAAGGCGAAGACCGCCGCATGGCCGCCACCGAACGCCGCCGGCATCGCCAGAAGGGCCGCGAAGGCCGCCAAGCCCCCGCACGCCGACGTGACGACGATCAAGCGCGCCGACAGGGCGAACAGCGCGCGGGCAGCCCGCTCGGAGCGCGGCAGCACGATCGCAGAATCGTAGCATAACGCCGAGACGGATGCGCCGACGGTTGCAAGCGCGGTCAAGGTCACCAGCGCGCCCCATTCCGCCGGCGGGAACAGCCGCGCCAGAATGGGCATCGTGCCGAGCAAAACGACCTGACCGAGCGTCGTCGCCCCGATCAATAGGCCCGCATGCCGCGCATCGTCGCTGCGCAGCGCGGACGCCAGCCTCTGACCTATGCGACGCGCCACGTCGGTCCTTCTCGTCCGTCGCCCAGTTCGGGCGACCGTCCTCTCGCGCATCCGAGCGCAACGGAAGTGGGGTTCGGCGATTTCATCGCCGACAAATCTGTGGATTGCTCAACCCGCTGCACGGGCGGTTGCAGCCGCCTCAGCGACGCGGCGTCGGCGTGCTGGCGATAGCATGTTGAATTCACGATTTTTTCCGGCGCACCTGCCAGCGCAGGTTGAGCGGAGACCGTCAAGCCGACGAGCAGCGATCCCGAATGCCGCCTAGGATTGCGCCTTGAGAGCGCTTGCGGGGTTTGTCTCGCTTGGCTACACCTGACTCGGTCGTTAACCATGGGGTGGCGAGTGGAGGCGGGGCATGGCTAATTTAAACGGAACGAGCGGCGACGACATCATCAATGGCACAGCGCTCGATGACGTGATCCGCTCTGGGCGCGGCAATGACCGCGTGTTTGCCGGCGAAGGCAACGATTACGTCCAAGGCGGCGACGGCGACGACTACGTCGAAGGCGGCCTGGGCAACGACACCCTGTACGGCGATGAAGGCAATGACACGCTGCTCGGCGGCGACGGCGATGATTACGCCGCGGGCGGCCTCGGCAACGATTACATCTCGGGCGGCGTCGGCAATGATCATTTGCAAGGCGGCGCTGGCGACGACTCCGTCGTCGGCGGCATCGGCAGCGATCGGGTGTTTGGCGAGAACGGGAACGACCGGCTGGACGCAGGCGTGGGCTCGGCGGGCGAAACCGACGATGTGCGCGGCGGCGCCGGCAGCGATACGGCCATTCTGCGCTTTGGCAATTTGACCAGCGGCTTGGTGCACACGTTCTCGACGAGCGCGCTTGGCGGCACGGCCTCTGTTGACGGCTACACGGTCAATTACAGCGGCGTTGAGCACTTCCAGGTGACCGGCACAAGCGGCAACGACGGCTTCATCTTCGACCTCGGCAATGACGTCGTGAGCGGCGGCGGCGGCAACGACTACATCCTCAGCGGCGACGGCCTCAACATCGTCAATGGCGACGCCGGCGACGACGTCATCGGCGGCGGCAATCAAAGCGACGATTTCAGCGGCGGCGACGGCGACGATCTGCTGTTCGGTCAGAACGGCGACGATTACATCGAAGGCGACGGCGGCAACGACTTCCTCAGCGGCGGCGCTGGCGCCGACCGGTTGCTCGGCGGCGATGGCGACGACCGGTTGGTCGGAGGCCTTGGCGCCGACGAACTCACAGGCGGGGCCGGCAATGATACATTTGTGTACGACACTGCGGCCGAGCTGACTGGCGACAAGATCCAAGGTTTCGAAGCGTCGGGCGACGACGTGATCGACCTTACGGAACTCGGGATCGCGAACATCAGCCAGATCACCTGGGCGCAGTCCGGCGTCAATGTCATTGTTTCCATCGATCTCGACGGCGACACCGTGGTTGACGAGACGCTCGCGCTGACGAACACGAACATCAGCACGGTTGACGCTGGCGACTTCCTGATCTGACCGCGACCTTTCGGGTCTAATGCAAAAAGGGGGGCGCTCCCAGCGAGCCGCCCCCCTTACTGCGTCAAGGTGCGGACGTTTTTGGCTCTTCGTTGGTTGAGCGCCCCATGCACGGCTGACCAAAGCACAAGCGATCCGACATGCTTGACCTTCCTTAGGGCTGCTGTGCAGTCCCGCGCAATGCGCGCTGAGGGACCAGCCTGCGCCGCGCGAGCGCGTTCACCGACGCATCGGGCGATCTGCTCGGCGCCCAGCGACGACCCCTGCATACGCGGCGTTTTCGCCCTTGCGCGTGCATCGGTCGACTGCGAAGGACACGTGCCATGACAACACGCTCGGCGCAGATCCCTGCACGATCGGCGGCGTCCGCTCCGCACGCGGACCCGCCCGTCGTTGCGCCCCCGCCGCTGCACAACGCGATCGTCGCGTACTTGCGCGCGCACCATAGCGCTGCGCACGCCTTTTGGACTGAGCCCGGGTGCGCCCAGGTCGCGCCGCTGCAGGATCTCTGCGATGCGCTCTATGTGTTGCGTTTGCTTCCCGATGACCGCATCGCGCCGGACGCGAACGCACGGTTCGCTGACGCGCTTTCGCGTTTCAACCTCGCCGGGCGCGCTGGGCCAGCCGGCGCGCCCCGCCTCAGCGTGCATGCAACGGCCTATGCCTTGGGCGCGCTGACCCTGCTGCGCACGCTCGACGGCGCGTCGTTTCCCGACCACCTCCACCCCAGGCATTGGTCCTTCGACGCCCTCGTATCGCCCACAACCCATACGCCACGCTGGCCGCGGCGATGGTCACAGCATTCTTGGCGCGTCAGCCATTGGATTGGCGGCGCGCCGTCGATCTTGCTCGCGCTCCGCGAGGCGTTTGCGGACGCGTATACGTCATCGGGAGGACCGGACGTCGCGGCGGTGCTGCACGCAGCCGATGCGCTCCTCGATCGCGGGTCCGGATTTCTCCATCCCTATCGCAGCGATGCGCTGCACGCGGCGTTCAATTTCGCCTACGGCCTGCGCCACAACCCGATCGCGGCGGAGCTCGGCGGCGTCGTGCATCTGCATTGGGTGAATTATGCGTGCAGGCGCATGCCGTTCGTCGCTGCGCCCGCCTTGCACGCCGCATGCGCAAAGCTGCTGATCGGGCGCCGCCCTTTCATCGAACACACCCCCTATTGCCTCGACTTCGACATCGTCCACCTGCTGCGCACAAGCGCGCCGCACCCGACGACGCCCTCAGGCCCCCTCCGGGACCGCATCGCCCTGATGCAACAGGATTTGCAGCGCTTCTTCGAGACGTCTCTGGACGCAACCTATACGCTGCATCGCCTGCCAGGCGCGCTCGCGGCGCTGCATGAATGCGCGCTCCTGCTGAACGCGCCTGCGGTTTCAGGCCTTGCAATGGCACCCCGCGACATCATTCTGACCGCATATTGGCTGTAACGGAACGCTGCGCGTGCGCATCGTCGGCATCGCCTCTTTCATGAACGCCGCAGGCGCGCAATCGGCGCTGGTTCGACTCATGGCCGGGTTACGCGCGCGCGGACACGTGACAGAAACTTGGTTCTTCTACCAGGAGCAGGACACCTTCGCCGACCATGCGGGCGTGAAAACGTTTCACCCCAAAGCCAAATTATCGGCGATCGACTACGCCGGCCTCCTGCCGGCGACGCTGCAGCGCCTGCGCGCGTTTCGCCCCGATGCGGTCATCACCTTTCTGCCCCTGGCGTGCATCGTCGGGCAGGCTGCGGCGGCGCTCGCGGGCGTCAAGCGGCGCGTCGCATCCCTGCGCACCCCGCCGAGCACGTATTCTGCGCCGCTGAGAACGCTCGATCGGGCCTTCGGCGCGATGGGCGTCTATACAGATATCGTCGCGGTCTCGAACGGCGTGCGCAACGATGTCGCGACGTATCCGGCAGCCTATCGCAAGAAACTCTCCGTCGTCCACAACGGCATCGACTGGACGCCCTCGCCCTTGTCGGCCGCAGAAGCGCGCAGCCGCTTCGGCATTCCGGACGATGCGTTTTTGCTGGTCGCCTCCGGTCGCATGAAGGCGCAGAAGCGCTACAGCGCGATGCTTGACATCGTTCACGCTCAGCCTGGCGTTCGATTGGCCATCGCCGGCGACGGCCCGCTGCAGCGATCCCTCGCCCAGCAACGCGACGCGCTGGGGCTGACCAAGCGCGTGACGTTTCTCGGCGCCTTGAAGAAAGCTGAGATGCCGCACCTTCTGCGCGCGGCGGACGCCTTCATTCAAACCAGCGGCTTCGAGGGGCAAAGCAACGCCATCCTCGAAGCCATGCACGAAGGCCTGCCGATCCTCGCTTCAGACATTCCCACGCAGCGCGAAACCTTGTGTGATGGCAACGGCGCCGCTTACGGCGTTCTGGCCCCGCTCGACGATCAAGGGGCTTGGGTGGCGGCGCTCGTGCGCCTGCAGCAGGATGCGGCCTACCGCGCCGCACTCGCCGAAGGGGCGCGTTCGCACGTGGAGAAAAGCTTTACGCTGAACGCAATGATCGACGGCTTTGAGCGCATCGCGCTTGGCCAAGCAGGTTCACGTGCGCATGCGTAACAATTTGGCCGGCACACCGCCGCAGATGCTGTACGCCGGCAGGCGACCGCGCACCACCGCGCCCGCCGCAACCACAGCGCCGCGCTCGATGTGCGCGCCGGCGAGAATGCGGACGCCCGCCCCAATCCAGACATCGTCCTCGATCGTGATCGCCTGCAATTTCATGGGTTGTTTCGCGATGACCCCTTTATCCAGGGCGATTCCGTGATTGGCTGGGATGATCGTACAATGCGCAGCGATGCGAACGTAATCGCCGATCGTCAAACCGCCCTGGCCGTGGAGGATCGTGTAGGGATTGATGGTGCAGTCCGAGCCGATGGAGATCGCGCCGCCATATGTCAACAGCATCGCGCCGTCATGAATGACGCAGCGATCGCCGATCGTAATGGCGCCGCCATTGAGCCGCTCAAGTTTCGCCCGCGGGTGGATCGCCGCATGGCGGCCGACGCGGATGGCGCTTGCAAGAAAGCGTACACGCGTGTGCGCGCGCAGGGCGCGTTTCGACAGGCGGCGGATGAGATCAGCCATGGCGCGTTGGGCGGTCCTGACGGGGCGGCGGCTTGCTTGATGTGGCTCGGACGCCCAGCATGAGCGCCCCAAGACTGTACTTTCCTTATAGCGCGATCGCGCTGGGGGGACACGTCTATTCGAGCTTCCTCCTGATCGAAGATCTGCTGGCGCAGGGTTACGATGCGCGCCTGGCGATCCATGGCGAGGGGCCGGTTCTCGATGAAGCGGTTCGCCGCCGGCTGCCGGTGGACCGCTACGCCGCGATCCCCGGATCGCCGAGCGATCCGAAGCTCGATTCGTTCCAGGCCTCGGCCGCGCTCAAGGGGCTCCTGTTCACCGCGCCGCTCAAGCGCGCGCGCATTGCGATCCTTCACGTCAACGACAAGCGAATGCTGCGCCTGTGGGCGCCTGCTGCGGCCCTCGCCGGCGCCAAGATGGTCGCGCATTGGCGCAGCACCTACACGCGCAGCATCAGCATCGATGCGGCGCTGGCCAGCGCCAAAGCGATCATCGCCGTATCGCAATACAGCCGCGACGGCCTGCCCCCTTTCGCCCGGCGCAAGTGCGAGGTGATCTATAATCCGTTCGAAGCGCAGCTTTCCCGCGATGACATCGAAGGCGCGCGTCGCGACATGCGCACAAGCCTTGGCATTCCTCACGACGCTGCGGTCCTGGGATTTTTCGGCAGCCGCACGGTGCGCAAGAGGCCAAGCGCGTTCATCGACATCCTGAACGCGGTGGCCCGATCCAGGGCGCAACCCGTGTGGGGCTTGATGTGCGGCGGAGACGGCGTGCCCCACGATCCTGATTTTGCGTCCAAGGCGCGCGGCGCACCGACGCTTGTGGTGCGCGGCCATGTCGCCGACGTCGAGCGGCACATGGCGGCCTGCGATGTGATCGTGCATCCGGCCACGCGCGAGCCGCTGGCGCGCGTCGGCGTCGAGGCGCAGAGCCTTGGATTGCCGATACTTGCGTCGCAGGATGGGGGCTTGCGCGAGGTCATTCGCCACGGCGTCGACGGCTTCATTCTGCCGCCTGACGACATCGACGCGTGGCGTCAGGCGATCGTCGGTCTGTTGGACGATGATCGCCTGCGCGCCGAAGTGTCGACGGCGGCTTTCGAAAGCGCCGCGCGACTATCGCGGGCGCGCCATGTGTCGGCGGTGATTGGGGTCTATCAGCGTCTGGGTCTCGCCTCGTAGGCCCGCATGGCGTTGGCGACGCCGCGCGCGCGGCGCACATCGCCGTCCAATCCGTGCGATCGCGCAGGTTGGCGCGCCGGGGCGCGAAGCCCGACCATCAGCGTCCCCCATGACCACACTGCGAACACCCAGAGAATGTCGGAGTGCTCGAACGCGACCGTCGCCACATAATTGTTGATGGCGAAAACTGTCAGGCAGGACACGCAGACAGGCGCCAGAGGATTGCCCCTGCGCCGAAAGCTCTCGATCAATCCGACAACAAAACCGCTGACGAGAAACGCCGCCAACAGGGCGACGCCAACCAGACCGAGTTCAGCGACGGTGTCGAGATAGCCGTTGTGGCCGTGGCCGGGGATGAAGCCGCGGTGCGCCAGGAGCGGCAGGAAATCGTTCAATCCGTCTGGCGTCCAGAAGGAGCGATAGCCGACGCCGAGCCAGGGATGGTCTTGAAACGAAGCGAAGATCGGCCGCCACAGCGAGACGCGGCCAGACATCCGCTCGTCGCGGCCCATCAGCGCCAGCAGCGCCGCCTCAGCAAGCAGGATGCAGGTCACAGCCGCAGCGACGGCGCCGACGATCAACAACGCCCGCAACAGCGGCGTCAAATTCATGCGCCGCATAACGACGAGGAGCGCCCACGTCGCCAACCCGGCGAACACCATGATCCATCCCGCGCGCGATTGCGACATCACCAACACGGGCGCCAGACTCGCAATGACGATCCATTTGAGCACGCGGTCATTGTGCGAGCGGACGGGAATCGCCGCAGCGCAGATGAAAGCGATCGCCGCGACGCGGGCGACCTGCGCCTTATGGCCGTAAAGACCATGCCAGGAGCCTGCGTTCGGGCCGCTATGCTCGACGCCGGCGCCGGGGATTGCGCCAATGAGCAGCAGCGAGCCGACCCCGCCGATCGCGCACGCGATCGCGAACGAGCGCAAGACGCGCTCGCCCGGCACATTCATGACGAGATAGGCGACGAACGTGATCGTGAGCGCATGCGCGGCGGCGCGCCGAAATACGAGGTCAGGCTCGCTCGCCCATAGGATGGACGCCAGCGGATAAAGCGCGATCGCCAGCAAAAGCGGATTGTTCAGAAAGACCCCAAACATCCGCAGGTTTCGGAACGCCATGGCGCCGGCGGCGATGGCGTAGATCGCCAGCATGGTGACCAAGCGCGTGCTGTTCGATCCCGTGAGCGATTTCTCCGCCGCCCCGCGCAATCCGTAAAAGGCGATCGACGCTGCGTCGCTGATGACGAAGAACGCCAGCACCAGAAACACGGCCTCCAGGCCGCGGCCGTAATTGGCTGGTTGCACGCGAAGGTCAGCGGTCGACGTCATCGAAAATCATTCTATAGCGCGCGACAGCGGCCTCAACGCTAAACCTCTGCGCCGCAATTTTCAGGGGGGCGCGGTCGGGCGGGCTTTCGATCGCACGCCGCAGGGCCAGCGCGAAGGCGGGGGCGTCGCCGACGGGCACGAGCGCGCCCCAGCGCCCGCCGTCCAGGATTTCCTGCGGGCCGCTCGGGCAATCCGTGGCGACGATCGGCGCGCCGCAAGCGAGCGCCTCGACCAGGACGTTCGGGAACCCCTCATAGCGCGAACTCAGCGCAAACGCCGCGCACGCCTTCATGTAGGGCAGCGGGTTGTCGATGAAGCCGGGCATCGCGATGCGATCGTCGCCAAGGCCGTGCGCGCCTGCGCGCGCCTCCAGCGCGGCGCGGTCCGGCCCTTCGCCGAGGAGCAGCAGGCGCGCAGCGACGCCCTGCGCCAGGAGGGTCGCAAAGGCGTCGATGAGAAGGCCGAAATCCTTCTGCGGCTGGAGCCTGCCGGCCGCCAGAATGATGGGATCGCCGCCGTCGCCGAGCCAGGGATGATGGGCCGGCGCATCGGCCTTTTGCAGGAGCGTCTCGTCGAACACGGGATTGTACGCCACGACGACCTGGCGGTCCGGCAGACGCGCGAGCGTGCGCAAATCCGCCGCAACGCCCTCAGACACGGCGATCACGCGGTCGGCGATGGGATAGGCCCAGCGCATGCTTGCATAGACCATCCGCGATCGCAGCGTCCGGTCGGCGCGGCGGCGCAGCGAGATATGATTGCGCTCCGAAACAAATATCTTCGGCCGCCGCGCACCCGCCATTTGCGCCGCGAGAATGGTCGCGACATTGACATGCGTCAGCGCACTGAGGGCGACGGCTGGGCGCGCGCGGCGCAGATAGTCCGCCAAGCGCGGCACGCCGCTCAGCACACGCGCGGCCTTGAGGTCGATCACGCGCACCGCTTCCGGGATGTCGTCGACATAAACGCCGGCCTTTTGGAACAGCACCAGATCCACGGCGAGCCCTTCGGCGACGAAGCCGGCAAGAAGCCGCAGCATGGCGCGCTCGGCCCCGCCGCCGCGCAGATCGTGCAGCACGATCGCAATATCGGCGTTGCGCCGAGACTCAGCGCGCGGCGGCATGCGCGTCCGCTCGCAGCGCGCCGTCACGATCGGCGGCCTCGCCTACGCGAACCCAGCGTGTAGAGGGACGACCGCGTGGTCGCGCGGTCGCCATCACCCCGTCCGCGTCGCCAGGCGCCATAGCGCGTGGGCGTTCGTGGTCAGGTAGCGACCGGCGAGGCGGCCCGGCTCCTGGCCCATGCGATGCGCCCATTCCAGGCCGGCGCGCTGCATCCAGCGCGGGGCGCGCGCCGCGTCGCCGGCGAGAAAGGCGTAAAGGCCGCCGCAGGTCTTGATCCAGCCGACGCCGCGCAGGCGGTCCCGGTGCGCCAGCGACCAGAGCTCCTGTTTCGGCTTGCCGAGCGCCACCCAGAGCACATCGGCGCCGCTGTCGCGGATCTGGCGGCACACGGCGTCCGTTTCGGAGTCCGGGAAATAGCCGTCGCGATTGCCGACGATCGCGAGGCCGGGATGCAGCCGCCGCGCCGCCTCGCAGGCGCGCTCGTTCTGCAGCGCATCGCCGCCGAGCAGGAAAAAGCGCAGGCGCGCCGCACAGGCGGCTTGCGCCGCATCGTGAAAGAAATCCGTCGTGGCGATGCGCTCGGGCAACGGCGTGCGCGTCAACAGCCGCGCGGCGTGCACGACCGGCATGCCGTCGGCGTGGATCATGTCGGCCTGGGCCATCGCGGCGGCGAAGGCGGGATCGGCGCCGGCGAGCGCGATGCCTTGACCGTTCGACGAAAACACCAGTTTCGGCAGCGCGCGCGGATCGGCGCGCGCGGCGAGGCAATCGCGCACCATGTGCGCCGCCAGCGCCTTGCGCGTCGCGATGATGGTGTCGAAGCCGCCGACGCGCACGGTCGGGAAGGCTGGCGGAGCTGCTTGCGGGGCGACATCGGCGTCGTGCACGAGTCGCAGGGGTGCGCCGGCGCGCGTCATTGCGGGAGAGGCCGAAACGCGGCCGCGCTCAGCGCCGCAATCTCAGGCCGAACGACACCCGGCCGACCTCGAACTCCCGCCCCGGCGCGACGCCCGTGGAGTTCTGATCGACATATTCCGCCTGGATGAACGCGTCGGCGGCTTCGTTGATCAGGAAATCGAGCGAAACGCCGCCCGTCCAGCGCTCCTCTTCGCGATCGGGCGCCAGATCGTTTTCGTAAGCGCTGTGTTCATAGGCGGCGCTGACGCCGACCACGACATTGCGCCGCGCTTCGTAATCGATCCGCGCGCTCGCGGCATCCGCCACGCGCCCGGCGACGCCGACAAGACCGGACTCGCGCACATCGCGCGAAGCCTCGACCGCCACGGTGACCAATTCGTCGGGAAACCATTCGACCCGCGCATCCACGGCGAGCCCTTCCGACGGCTTCACGCCGCTGTCGTCATAGATCTGGCGCAGATAGCCTACGCCGATTTCGCCGCGCATCACGTTCGACACATCGAAATTGACGCCGACCAGCGCGGCGTAACCGTCGGAATCCTGCGTTGTGAGGCCGGAAGCCGGCGCAGGGTCCTGGTCATAGGTGCGCCAATTGCGCGACGCCTCCACGAACAGCGCGGTATCCGGGCTGATGGCGTAATCGAGGCGCGTGGTCGCGGTGATGAGGTCGTTGTCGCGCCCATCCTGATCGACTTCGATCCCGAGCGTGTCGCGAACGTCCTCATAATCCTTGCGCTGCGCCTCGGCGCCGACGCTGAAGCGCACGCGATTGAAGGAGGTGACGAGCGCCAGCCCCGCTTCCTCTTCGACGACGCCGACCGGCTCGGACAACGGCGTCAACGTCGAGGTGTCGATCCGATCTTCGGTGGAGTCCGAATAGCCGAGCGTGAAATCGATGAAGTTATCCTCGATCAGATCGAGGCGCGCATTGGCCTTCGCATAGCTGTCGACGGTGTCGAGCGCGGCGAACTCGGAGTGGTAATTGGTCTCGGCGGCGGCGGTGAAGCTGAAGGCGTGGCGGCGCCAGTCCGAGCGCAGCGACGCGGCGGCGCGCGCCGTGCTGACCATGTCGCTTTCTTTGGCCGCGTCGCTGACGAAGACGTTGTCGTCATATTTCGTGGACGCGGCGAACTCCGGAAAGAAGCGGAACGTGCCGACGCGCACGCCGCGCGCATCATATTCGGGCTTGTCGCGCTCGCGCACGCTGGTGTTGCGGTCGCGGTTGAAGGCGTTGTCGATCGAGATCGGCGCAGCGTCCGCCGCGGTCGCGACGCAAAGGGCGGCGGCCAGCACGCCGAGAGAGGCCCCGAACTTCGTCATTGTCCCACCAGCTCCCATCGACCCTTCTGTTCGCGATCCGCGCGCCCGGCGATCCGGTTGCGCGCGCCCGCGCCTAGCCCAGATAACTCGCGCCGCCCGCGCCGCCCGGCACGCCCACAGGGGCGAACGGGCTTTGGCCTTCGGGGCCGGCGCCCGTCGCGTCCGACGCGGATTGCGCCAATTCGGCGGCCTGCTGCGCGGCGCGCAACGCCGCCTGCTCGGAGGCGCACAGATCGGGATTTTCCCGGACCGCCGCGATCGCATCGACAATCACCGCGATGTCCTGGCCCAGCGTGGCCTCGGCCACGGCGGCCAGCGTTTCGGTTTCCGCGAGGCAGGCCTCGTCAAGCCGGTCGAGGATCACGACGGCGAGCGCCTCGGGAGACAGCGCGACCACCGGCGCCTCCGCCTGAACCTCTGTCGTGGGGGGCGCGTCGGGCGTCGCCCATACCGGCGCGCTGGCGGCCGCAACCGCAAAGCAAACGGCGAACGCCGCTCGTGCTGACCGCATCATCCTCGGCCCCCTCCATCACCCACGAAATGGTAAACCGTTTCCGCGCCGGGGTCCACACGCGCGCGATCTCCTAGAAGCGTCTTTCCCCAACCCGGACGGTGTCGCCGGGATTGACGCGGATATTGGTCGGCAGACGGTACTCGCGCTCCACCGTCTCACCTGCCCTGCGAATAAAAATGCGCCTGGTTTCAGCGCGGTAGGTGTATCCCTCGGCGATCGCGACCGCGTTCTCCACGGTGAGATTGGCGGTGTAGGGATAGGTTCCGGGACGCTCCACCTCGCCGAGGATGAAGAAGGGCCGGTAGGTCATGACCTCCACCGCCACGTTCGGATTGCGGACGTAGCCGTTGCGCAACACCTCCGTCAGCCGGGCGGAGAATTCGTCGAGCGTCATGCCGTTGGCCTGCACCGCGCCGACGAGCGGATAGGCGATGTCGCCCTGGGCGTTGACCAGGAACTCCCCGGTCAGCTGCTCCTCTCCGAACACGATGATCCGCAATTGGTCCCCCGGGCCCAGCCGGTAGACCGGTTCGGCCACCTCGCCCGCGCTAGGCGCGTCGCCGCGCACCACGCCCGGCGTGCCGCACGCCGCCAGGGTCAGGACGATAGCCGCCGCGCACAGCGCGCGCATGAAAGAGAACAAGGTCATGTCGGTTTCCCGCGTGCCGCCGATCAGGTTGCGGATGCCGATATAAAGGAAGTCGTCTCCGCTTCCAGCCGCACGGCTGTCAGCGTCCCCAAAGCGTAGGCGCCGGTATCGACGCCGATGCGCCGCTCATCGACATAGGCGAAGGGCTGGGGCGTGTGGCCGTGCACGACGCAATGCGTGTAGGCGCCGAACGCTTTCAGGAAGCGGTCGCGAATCCAGAACAGGTCCGTGTCGGTTTGCGCCGCGAGCGGCTTGGCGGGATCGACGCCGGCATGCACGAACAGATAATCGCCATACACCGCATAGCGTTCCAGCCCCTTGAGGAATGCGAGGTGGCTTTCCGGCAGCGCCGCGCGCAGGTCGGCGGCGACGCGCTGCAGCGCCGCGTCGGCCGCATTCGACAGCGCCGCCGGCAGCCCATAAGACACGATCGTCTGCAGCCCGCCGAGCTCGAGCCAGGGCCGGTTTGCGTGCGGCTTGTCGAGAAACGCCAGCATCGCCTGCTCGTGATTGCCTTTCAGAAAGCGTCGCTCGAAGCCGTGCGGACGCCCGCTGGCGAGCATCTCGATGACGCCGCGGCTGTCGGGCCCGCGATCGACATAATCGCCCAGCATGACGAGCAGCGGCTTCAGCCGCGAGGCGCGCGCATCGGCCTCGATCTTGTCGAGCAGGATCGCCAGCAGATCGGCGCGGCCATGCACGTCGCCGATCGCATAGCCGACCCGATCCTCCGGAAACCGCCAGACCGGCGCAGGCGTCGCGTAACCCAAGGTCCACCCCGGAAGCGCCAATGCGCCCATCGCGGTCAGCATACGCCGAAGCGCCGCGCAGCGGAACGGACGTGACTTCGCACCGCCGAGCCGCCATTCTTGCGCGGCCGCGCGGGCGCCGCCTCCCGCGCCGCGGGAGGGGACCTTGCGGCGCACGAAGCCTGCAGCTGTGGCATTGCACTGGCTCGGCCTCGCCGCGCCGCTCGCCGTCATCTTCACCGGCCTGCTGATCAAAGGGGCCAATGACAGCGCGCTGGCGGCCTTGCTGGCGGCGTGCCTGTGCGCGTTGTTGGCGGTGCGCGCGATCACCGCACCGCGCGACGCGCTCGCGTCAACGCTGCGCGAGTGCTGGCTTCCCGGGCTGGCCGCGATCGCCTTCGCCGGCTGGGCGATCTTCACCGCAACGCCCGCCTCCGCGGCGTTCTCGCACCCCTTGCGCGACGCGTTCGGCGTCGGGCCGGGGCCGGCGTCGCTGTCGCCCTATCGGACGCTGGAAGGCGCCGCCGCGTTTTTCGGCCCGGCTGCGGCGTTCGCGCTCGGCGCCCTCGCCGTGCAGGATCGGCAGGACCGCGACCGCATCGGAAGGCTCATCTGGATCTGCGCCGGCGCCTTCGCGGCGTATGCGATCGTGCGCCACGCGCTGTCGGAGGGGGAGCAGGGCGTGCGCCGCCTGATGGTGCATTTCGGCAGCGCCAATGCGGCTGCGACGACCTTCGCAATCTTGATGTGCCTGATCGCGCCGTACCTTTTGCGCGTGGGCCGCGGGCGGATCGGCGCCGGCGCCGGGCCTGGCGGGTTTGCTGCGCCGCTCCTGCGCGCGCCGCTCGCCTGCGCGGCGTTCGTCGCGTGCGCCACCGCGCTCCTTCTCACCGCATCGCGTGCGGGCGCGCTGAGCGCGGCGGTTGCGATCATCGCTTTCGCGCTGCTCGCGCTCGTGGGCATGCGCAGTCGCGGCGGCGTCGCAGCGCTCGCGGCCACGTTGCTGGTGGCGGCGGGATTGGCCAGCGTCGGCGGACAATTCGCACTCGACCGCCTCGACACCCTCGCAGGCGACCGCCTGCATCGCGACGTCATGGTCGAAACGCATTGGCGCGCGTTCCAGGATCGTCCGGTCATCGGCCACGGGCTCAATACATTTCACGAACTCAACCAACTCTATGCGCGGCCGGAAGATTATCACGTGCTCAACACGATCGGTTCGGCGCACAACATCTACCTCCAGGCGCTGGAGGAAACCGGCTATGTCGGGTTCGCGCTGTTCGCGCTGATGCTCGGGCCGATCCTGGCGCGTTTGCTGTTTGCGGCCATCGAAGGCGGCTCGGGCTCGGAATGGGCCGCAGGCGCCCTGGCGGCGGCGATCGGCGCGCTGGCGCACGGCTTCGTCGATTTCGGCCTGCAGACGCCGGCGATCGCCGCGCTGTTGATGTTCGCCCTAGGCGCCTATGCGCGGCGCGACGTCCATCTCTGACAGCCCGACCAGCCGGACCACGCGCCAGGTCAACAGATCCGCGCCGCGTTGCGCAGCGATCCAGCGATAGCCCAGCCGCGCCACCGAAACCGGCGTCGCGCGCAGCATGTCGAGCGCGATGTCGCCCTCGTCGGTGTGCGCGATCAGCACCGCATGGAGGCCGAGCTGCGGCGCATACGCCGTGGCCAAGGACAGATGCTCGGCCGGCCAACCGGCGGCGAGCAAGGCGGCGCGCTTCTCCAGCGCGAAATCCTCGCAATCGCCGCGCACGCGGCCTGCGCGCGTGGGCGCATCCGGGGCGGTCAAGGGAAATGACCAGCGCTCGTCCACCCCGACAGCCTCCGCATCGGTCGTGAACGTCATCGCGCGATTGATGCGGGCGTTGACGTCGGCCAGCAGCGCGGCGCGCTCGGCGGTCAAAGCGACGCCGTCGCGCCGCGGCGCCGGCGTCCGCTCCGAGAGCAGCAAAGCCTGAAACAGCGCTTCTTGGGGGCCCGCCGCCGTGCGCCGCACCGCGCTTGAGGTTGGACAAATGTCGGGCCGGCGCACGCACAGCGCCGCAAGCCCGGCCGGCGGCGCCGTCGGCGGCCCGATCTGCGCCAGCACAGCGCCGGGCGCTGCCCCGCGCGCAGCGCCCGGCGCCGCGCAGCTGGCCGCGCACACCGCCGCCGCAGCGACGCACAGAACTTTGAGACACGCCCACATGGCCGTTTTTCCGAGCCTTTGCCGCAGGCTACGGGAAACGCGTGAAAAAAAGCTCAAGACGCCTTGACAAGTCAGCGCTTTCTTGAGCGCGAAAGCGAAGCGACGGCATGCGCATCGCGGCACTAGCGCTCCGCGCCGCACAGGTTAAAAAACCCTCACCACGCAGGCTTGAGGGAGCGCTCGTGACCCATCCGAGTTCCAACGGCGACGGCGCACGCACCCCGCGGCCCGCCGATCTCAACGCTCCCGACTTCTCCAGCTATGGCGAGGCTTGGCGCGTGTGCATTGATTTCGGCACGGCGGCGTCGAAGGCGAGCCTGTGCCGCGTCGGTTTCGGCGGCGCGCCGTCGAGCGCGACGGTGCGTCCGCTGGCGTTGAGCGACGATGGCGGGCTCGCGCCCTCGGCGCTGCTGTTCCACGACGGCCGCGTGCGCTTCGGCGCCGCCGCGCTCGAGGCCTCCGAGGATGCGGCGGTCACCTCCGAACCGCTCTTGTCGTTCAAGACCTTCCTCAGCGCGCGCGACTACGACGTCGCGCTGGCGATGAACCTGCCGCGCAGCATCGACGAAAGCGCCGCGTTCCGGCAGCGCGACGCGCTGGTGCTCTACAGCGCCTATCTGCTGGCGCTCACCGATCGCGCGCTCGCCGGCGTCGCGAATGCGCCGAATGCGGCGAGCGGCTGCCCGCGCCGCTACACGCATCCCTTGTGGAAGGCGCCGGTGGTCGACGCGGCCTTCATGCAGCGCGTGCTCAACGAAGCCGATGCGGTGCGCGGCGCGCTGGGCGAGGCGATGTTCGGGCTCGACGGCGTTTCGATGGCGGACGCCAGCGCCGCCTTGACCGATGCGGTGAAAAGGCCAGGCGCGGCGCGCATCGAAGCGGGCGTGTTCGAGGCCCAGGCGGCGGCGGCGTGCCACGTCTATTCCGGCCGCGATGCGCCAGAACATGTCATGGTGTTCGATATGGGCGCGGGCACAACCGACATCGCCGCCTTCGCGCCCGGCGCGGTCGAAATCGACGCCGCACGGCGCACCTCGCACCTGGCGTGCGACGAACTCGACAAGATCATCGTCGCCATGTTCATGGACCGCGCAGATCAGAAAGCGCCGCGCGCGCTGCGCAAGAAGCTGTGGCGCAATCTGCGCCGCCGCGCGCGCCGGCTGAAGCAGGACATTTTCGCCGGCCAGACCGCAGAAGCGCAATTCGAAGGCAAAGTGCTGCGCGTCTCCTTGAAGGACGTGCAATCCGACGGATTGTTCAAGGCGTTCCACAAGGATTTGAACGCGGTGTTCCAGGCCAGCCTCGACGCGCTCGCCAAGCGCGCGGCCGCCGATGGGCGCGACCGCATCGGCATCGTGCTGGCCGGCGGCGGCTCGGCGCTGCCCTTCGTGCACGACATGGCGCTGCGCGCCAAGCCGCGCGAACGCAAAGTGCGGCGCGTCGATGTCGCGCCCGTTGTGCCGGATTGGGCGCGCGACGCCTCGTTCCAGGGCGCTCTGGCGCCGGTGTTTCCGCAGATGGCGATCGCGATCGGCGGCGCTGCGGCGCCGTTGACGATCTGAAGCGGCATGGCGCGGCTGCTGCTCGCAGCGCTGGCAGGCGCGATGGCGCTGTTTGCAGCGCTCGCGTTCGACGCCGCTTCAGCGACGCGCCAGGCGCTGGCGCTCGGCGCAGTCGCGCGCGACGCGGACGAACAAGACGCGCAAGCGCTCGCCTATGGCCACGCGCGCGCCGTGCTCGCGCATGCCTGGTCGCAACCGCTCGTGTGGCACGCCGGCGCCATCGAGGCGGCGTCCTGGATCGCGGCCTTGCAGGCGCAAGCGGATGCAAACCGCGCCGCACATCAGGCTGAAAGCGCGCGTGCGGCGGCGCGGGGCTTGCGCCTGTCGCCGGTGCAGCCGATCGCATGGGCGCGGATGGCCGCGCTCGGGCCGGCGGCGCAATCCTTCTGCGCGCCGGATGTCTGCCTCGACCGATCCTGGCGTGCGGCGAAAATGCTCGACGCCGAAAGCGCCTGCGCGCGCGTGCGCGTGGCGCACGGCTTGGGCGCGCTGGATGCTGTCGATGCCGATCCGCGGGCGTTGTGGTTCGCGATGGCCGCAAGCCCGGAGCAGACAACCGCGTGCGTGGCCTTTGCGCCGCGCGATGCGGTGTTTCGGCTGCTGATCGAAGGGCGCAAGGCCAATGTGCTGCAGCGCGAGCGCGAAGCTGCGCGCGCTGGGCTTACGCCCTGAGCGTCACGCTGCGCGCAACGTCGTGGGCGCCGCGAGCTTGCGGACTTCGCGCCAGAGCTGGATCGCGCCGGCGGCGAACAGCACGCCGAGCAGGCCAGCAAACACATCCGGCCACGACGCCTGACGCGTCGTCGTCAGCGCGGCCTGGCCGATCTCGACGATCAGAGTCAGCGCGCCGATCGCCGCGAGACGCCCTGCCATGCGGCGTGCATGCACGGAGACGAGGGCGGCGAGCGCGCCGAAAGCGAGGAAATGTTCGAGCTTGTCCTGCTGAGGAAACAGTTGCGGCGGCGCCGGCAGCGCGATCGCAGTCCACAAGCCCAGAAGCGCAAGGCCCATGGCCGCCGCCGCGCACAGCCCGTCGCGCTGCAGCGAAGCGCCAGCCATCCGATTGCGCACGACGAACCCGCGATATGTCATGCGCGGGACAAGTAAACGGCGATGCTTAACGCCGCCGCCAAGCGTTATGGTTTTATTTTTGTGAAAGCAGCGAGCGCCAGGTCGGCAGCCCGGTGGTTTGCGTCGCCGCGTAGACCCCGCGCGCCACCGCGCGCGCTGCGCAATCGGCCGCCGCCGCGCCGATCCGCGCAAGCGCCATGGGATCGGGCGCGGCGCGCCGGCCGGTGGAGAGCGCAAACACCACATCGCCGTCGAACGGCGCGAAGGCCGGCCGGATCGCGCGCGCCAGGCCCGCAGAGGCCATCTGCGCCACGCGCTTGGCTTGCGCCGGCGTCAGCGCCGCGTCCGTCGCGACCAGCGCCAGCGTGGTGTTGGCGCGCGGCGCAGCACCCATGCGCCAGGCGCCCCAATCGTCGAGATCGAGGGCGCCGCGCGCGGGGTCCGGCGCGACGGCGCCGAATTCCCCATCCTGCTCGAACGGCCACGCCCAGAAGGCGGCCTGGCCCGGCATCAGCGCCGAGCCCCAGCAATTCACGCACGCCAACGCCGCGACGATCTCGCCTGCGCTCAACACCACGCTGGCGGTTCCCTGGCCGCCCTCGATCGCACCGGCGCGCGCGCCATAGCCCGCCCCGACCTTGCCCAGCGGCGTCTGCGCGCGCGCTTGTGCGAATGCAGCGACGGCGAGCCGGCGATAGGGCGGATCCGCCCCCCACGCCTTGTCGCCGCCATTGGCGAGATCATACAGGATCGCCGCCGGCACGATCGGCGCGCGCGGCGCTTCCGGCCGCAGCGAAAACCCGCGCCCTGCGGCCCCCAACGCGGCCGTCACGCCGTCGGCTGCGGCGAGCCCATAGACAGACCCTCCGGACAACACGACCGCGTCCACCGCATCGACCAGGTTCTCCGCCGCCAGCGCATCCGTTTCGCGCGTGCCCGGCCCGCCGCCGCGCACATCGACGGCGCATACCGCCGGAGCGTCGGGCACGATCACCGTCACGCCGCTGCGCACGGCTGCGTCCTCCGCGCACCCCACGGTAAGGCCGGGCACGTCGGTGAGGGCGTTTTGCGGTCCAGGACGGGCCATGCGGTCTCCGGCGGGCGGCGGTTTGGCGGCCCGAGCGACCCGTGTAAGAACAGCCGGCATGACCCACAAGCTCTTGAACCGGCGCGGCTTGGCGGCGGCGGCCCTCGCGCTCGCAGCGCTTCTGGCGGGATGCGCCACCGCACCCGCGCCGGCGCGCCGCGAGGCGATCGTCACAGCCGCGCACCCGATCGCCGTGGCCGCCGGCGAGGAGATCATCCGCGCGGGCGGTTCGGCGACCGACGCGGCCATCGCGGTCATGCTGACGCTTGGGCTGGTCGAGCCGCAATCGGCCGGTCTTGGGGGCGGCGGCTTTCTGTTGACCTGGACGCCGGCGCGACGCGACCTCGACGCCTTCGACGGGCGCGAGATCGCGCCGGCGACGGCCGGCCCCGGCCTGTTCCGCGATCCTGAAACCGGGCGGCCTTATCCCTACCCCTTGGCGGTCGGCAGCGGGCTATCGACCGGCGCGCCGTCGCTGATCCCGATGCTCGAAATGGCGCATCGCGAGCATGGCCGGCTGCCCTGGACGCGCCTCTTCGCGCCGGCGATCCGCACGGCCGAAGAGGGCTTCGCGGTGACGCCGCGCCTGCATCGCATCATCGCCGCGATGGTCCAGCGCGGGGGCTTGCGCGACGACCCCGCCGCGCGCGCCTATCTGCTGACGCCGGACGGCGCGCCCCTGCCCGTGGGCGCGGCGCTGCGCAATCCGCGCTACGCCCAATCCCTGCGCGCTATCGCGCAAAACGGCGCACGTGCAATGACGCACGGCCCCATCGCGGAAGAGATCGTCGCCGTCGCGCAACGCGGCCCAAGACCGGGGACGCTGTCGCTCGACGATCTCGCCGCCGTCGCGCCGCGCCGGCTCGACCCGATCTGCGGCGCCTACCGCGTCTATCGCGTGTGCTCGATGCCGCCGCCGAGTTCGGGCGGCGTCGCCGTGCTGTCGATCCTTGGTCTGTACGAGCGCGCCCGCCCGGCGCCGGACGGCGCAGCCGCGATCGACGACTGGGCGGCTTTTTTGTGGGCGAGCCGGCTGGCCTATGCCGACCGCGATTATTATGTCGCCGACGACGCCTTCGTGCCGGTGCCGACCGCCGGGTTGACGGCGCCGGCCTATCTCGACGCACGCGCACGCCAGATCGATCTGGCGCGCGCGCCGGCCGGGATCGGCCCCGGCGATCCCGCCGCAATCGTGGGCGGCGTGTCGCTCCTCGGCCGCTGGGGTCGCGACGCGACCGACGAAACGCCCGGCACGACGCACCTCACCGTGATGGATCATGACGGCAACGTCGCCGCGCTAACGGCGACGATCGAGGCGCCGTTCGGCTCCAACCGCATGGCGGCGGGCTTCTTCCTGAACAACCAGCTCACCGATTTTTCGCTCGCCGGCGAGATCGGCGGCCTGCCGGTCGCGAATGCGCCGGGGCCGCGCAAGCGCCCGCGCTCGTCGATGGCGCCGACGCTGATTTTCAACGCCGACGGCGATCTGGAGATGGCGATCGGCTCGCCCGGCGGCTCGGCCATCATCGCCTATGTCTCGCGCACGATCATCGCTGCGCTGGATTGGAATTTGCCGCTGCAGGAGGCGGTGAATGTCGGCAATGTGGTGTCGCAGCGCCGGCCCACCCGCATCGAGGCGCAGCGTCTGCCGCCGGGAGTAGCCGAAGGGCTCGCCGCGCGCGGCTGGTCGTTGCGCGAAAGCGAAAGCGAAGACAGCGGCCTGCATGGCCTGCGCATCACGCCGAACGGCGTCGAGGCGGCGGCCGATCCGCGTCGCGAAGGCGTCGTCGCGCGCATTCCTGCGCCGTGACGCGATTGACGCGCGCGCCGGGCGGCGCCGCCGCTACTGGATTTCAGACGCCCCTCGCGCCCTCGCGATCAGGCTCTAGATGAAGCCGAGGGTTTGGCTCTGAAAGTTTCGGATGTTGGGAAACGCAGCCGTCAGCTGTGCGTCGCTCAGGCCCATCCAGCGCGCCAAGGCGGCGCCGTACTGATCGACAGAGACTTTCGGAATCATCTCGCCGGTGCTGGTGAAATCGTCGCCGGCGCGATCGAGTTCGGGAATTGCGCCATAGACGTCGCCGCCCTTCACCTGGGCGCCTATGATCAGATGATGGCCAGCCCAGCCATGATCGGTCCCGTCGCCATTGGCCACCAGGCTGCGCCCGAATTCCGATGTCGTGAACAGAAGCGTCTTGTCGAACAGTCCCAGACGCTGCGCCTCCGGCACGAACCAGTTGAGCGCTGCGTTCAAGCTCGTGAAATCGGCGTCGTTGCGCGCGAGCTGGTTGGAGTGCGTATCGAAACCGCCATGTGTGCAGTAAAACACTTGGCGCTTCATGCCCGTGCTCGATGCGCCGGAAGCGATCCGAAGGACGATCGCGAGTTGCTGGGCCAGCTCGTTTCGGCCTGGCGGCTGCACCGCGAATAGGCTCGTCGACGGCGTGGCGGCCGACAGGGCCTCCGCGCCGCCGCGCAACCGCTCGAACGTCACGGCGATCTCGCGCTCCAGAAGATTGGCGCGATTGGCCGATCCTCCCGCGATCGCAACGGTCGTGCCGTTGGAGTCGTTGTAGTCGCTGAGATACTCCGACAGCGGCGTGCCGTCATGGCCGACGGTGAATTGGCTCGTGACGCGGCCGCCAAGAAGCGGCGAATATGACGCCGTGGAGATATTGGTCAGTTGCGGCTGGCCATTGCCGCTGCGATACGTATCCGACATCAGGCCGCCCCAACCCCAATAGACGCCATCGCGCTTCTGCTGGAGCCATTCGCGATACTGATCCACATGCGAGGCGATGCCGGGCGGCAGCGCAGCGCCATTGACGGTCTGTGCAGCGCCATTCGTCTTTCGCAGCGGCGCCGGCGTCGGCCCGACCTGGCCAAGCACCGCCATGTCGCCTTGGGCGTAAAGCTGCGCCAGGTAGGTCAAGCGCGGATGTAGGCCGACTTGCCTTCCCGCGAAAGCATTCGCGTTCGCCAACTGCAGAGGCAACAGGGATTGGCGGGCAAGCGCCACCGCGCCGCGATAGCCCGCATAGCGCGTGTGGCTCGCCACATCATAGGGCGCGACAAAGTTCAGCGCGTCGCAACCGCCGGAGAAATAGATGCAAATGAGCGCGCGATAATCGGCTGGAACCGCAGCATCCGCGTTCTGCGGCGCGCCCAAGCGCCACAGCGCCGGCAGGCAGGCCACGCCGCCCGCAACGCTCGCGCGGCGCAGGAATCTGCGACGCGAAACATCGATGTGTTCGAACACGCCGCGGCCTCCCTATTTCTGAACCAGGTATTCGGGCGAGCTGACGATCGCCCAGATCGCGCGGGAGACCTTGAGCTGGGTGGCGCCCATGCGAACGCCGGTGCGCGAGGAGTTCTCGCCCTGCTTGCCGATTTCGCGAAGGACCGCCGCGCGCAGCCGGTCGCTCATCTGACCGGACATCAGCAGGAGGTTCAGCCGATCCACCAGCGCCTCCGGCGTTGCGACAAGCGGCGTGAATTCGGAAAAATCAAGGCGCAGCGAGAGCGTGCGCCGCTGCGCCTCCGAACAGCAATCGCCGTATCCCGCATTGTCGAGGAAGCCGCCGATGAAGTTCTGCCAGCCGTAAATGGTGGTTTCGTTCACCAGCTGCATCGCCGGCGAGACAAGGCCCAGGCGCTGCAGCTCGCTGCCCGGCGGCGTGTAGTCCGGCCTGTAGTCGTTGAATACGGTGCGAGACCGCATCGGCGATTGCGCAATCGCGCGCAACGGATCATCTCCGATCAATTGGTAGAAGCCGACGCCGTCGACGTCGGTCGCGCGCAGCAGGCGCTGCAGCCCCGCCATGCGCAGCACCGGCTCGCGCACGCGGCCATAGGTGCTTTGCGCGACAAAGCGCCCATCGCGCGCCTCAGGGTCGGCGAGGATCGCCTTGACGACGGCCTTCAAGTCGCCGCGGACGCCTTGGCCGTTGTTGCGAAAAGCATCCGCGACGCGCTTTACGTAGGCGCCGCTCGGATTGGCGGTGACGAGCAGCTGAATAAGCTGCTTGGAGATGAAGGTCGGCGTGTTGGGGTGATTGACGAGCGTGTCCAAGAGCCTGTCGAGATCGGCTTCCGGATCTCCGCCCGCGGCGATCGTCACGCCCAGAAAGCTCTTCTCGCCCGGCTCATGAAAATTCGCCGACGCCCGCATCGGCGTCGTCATGGAGGTCGGGCGCAGATAAAATGACAGGCGACTGGTCCAAGTCGCGTTCTCCTCCGACCATGTCCAGCCTGTCATCACGCGCGACACGCCGACGATGTCGCTTTGGGTGTAGCTCGGGATCGGATTGCCGCTGTTGTCGAGCCTTTGGGTTCCGTCGTCATTCAACTGCCACAGGCCAATCGTGAACAATTGCATCAGTTCTCGGGCGAAATTCTGATCGGGAATGCGGCCGGTGTTCGGATCGCCCTTGACGTTGCCGAGATGCGACAACATCAGACCCATGCCGGGATGCTTGGCGACGTCCTCGATCAGATCGCGGAAGTTTCCGAACGCGTTCCCGCGCAGCATGTCATAGAACGAGATCGCCGTCATCGGATGGTCGTAGATCTGGCCGTCATAGATTGACACGACATAGATCTGCGACAAGGCGAACGCGACGCGCTCTCTCAGGTGGTCGTCGTAGGTGACAAGCGCCTTGTACAAAATTTCATTGGCGGAGATGTAGTTGCCGCGCAGTCCCTGGGAATGGGGATCGGGCGAAGGCGCCGTGGCGCTCGCAAGGGCGCGAAACTCGGCCAGCGCGGAAGGGCCCGTTCGGCGCGTCTGATCCTCGAACCAGGCTTCAAAGCCAATATCCGTGAGGCGCGCAATTTCCTGGGAGGTCGCGCCCATCGTCGCTTGCGCAAGAAAGCGCGCCGCTTCGGCCTGCGTGGGTCTCGCCGCGGGAAATTGCGCTGCGGTGCTGACGGGCCCCGCCGCAGGCGGAGGCGTCGTTGCGCCGCCTGATCCGGAACCGCCCCCGCCGCACGATGCGAGGCATAACGCGACCAACGCGATGAAAGCCAGCCGAGCACCTCGATATCGCATCCCGTGACCTTCGCCCGCACGCCCTGCGCCCCCGCAGCGCCGCGCTCTTTGCCTCCGCGCGCGCAACTTTGGAACTTAACAGAAAGTAAAACAGCAAGGGCGGTCCATGTGCGGCATGTTCAGTCGCTTCGTGCGCACGCAAAACGTGGCGCGTGGCCCCGTGCGCGTGCCGAAACGATACAGTTTTTCTCCGGTATTCCGCCGATGTGCAGGCTCCGGTGCGAATGCAAGCAGGCGGCATGCGTTGCACGGCGGCTCCCATGACCGCGCAGGCGCGCTGCGGGCGTCGTCCTGCGCCGACGTTTCGGCATAAGCGCCATTCAAGCTTGAACATGCCCGCGCCGCGCGCTTGGCGAAGACACCGCGATCAGGCGGCGCTGAGCGTCACGGCGAACGTCGCGCCCGCTTCGCTCGACGCCTCGAGCGCGACGTCCCCGCCCTGCGCGCGTGCGAGTTCGCGGGCGATGGCGAGGCCGAGGCCGGAGCCGCCGTCGCGCTCGGCGGATGAAAACGCCTCGAACAGCCGGTCCTTGATGCGTTCGGGCACACCCGGCCCGCGATCGCTGATGCGGATCACGACGCGCGCGCCGCTGCGCGCGGCGCCGAGAACGATGTCGTCATCGCCGCCGGCGACGGCGCCCGCCGTCGCCTGGGCGGCGTTGCGCAACAGATTGACCAGAATGCGATGCAGCTGGTCGGCGTCGGCGATGGCGATGATGTCGTTTGGCGCATCGTTGCGCCAACGCGCGCCGGGAAAGGCGGCCAGCGCGTCCTCCGCTGCTTCCTGCAGCGCCTCACGCACGCGAATGGGCGCAAGCGTCGGCGCAGCTTCCTGGGCGCGGCCATAGAGCAGCGCCGATTGCGCCAGCCCCGCTGCGCGCCCGATCGCGCGCTCCAGCCGCGGCGCCACTTGCCTGACGGCGGGGTCTTCGGATTTCACCAGCCGTTCGGACACCAATTGCGCGGTCGCCAGCATGTTGCGCAGATCGTGCGCGATGCGCGCGACCGCGCCGCCGAGTGCGGCGAGCCGCTCACGTTGACGCAAGCTGGCGCGGATTTGATCGGCCATTTCAGCGGCGGCGCGCTGCGCGCGTCCGATCTCGTCGGCGCGGTTCGAGCGCGGAAACGCGATCGAGGCGTCTTCCGGTGCAGCGCGAAACGCCTCGATCGCCTGCGTCAGCTGACGCATCGGACGCACGAACGCGACGATGAGAAGTCCGTACGCCAGCGCCGCCGCGATCGCCGCGATCAGCATGGACAAAACCAGCGTCTGGCCGGCGAACTGGCGCAATTGGCGCTGCAGCGGCTGCTCGTTGAACACGATCTCGATGAAATCGCCCGAGCCGAAGCGCGGCGTGGCGATCACGCGCAGCACGCGCCCCGGCGGCGCCAGCAGCGTCTCCATCGCAAAACGAAAGCGCGCCCATGCGTCGGCGCGCGTGTAGTCGAACACGCGGATTTCGGCCGGCGCGTCGAAAGGCTGTTCGAGCAGCAATTCGCGCGCGCCGTCGCGGCGCAGCGCGATGCGCTTCACCTCCGCGCTGTCGAGCAATTCGACCTGCAGCGCCTGCGAGATGACCGCGTCGGGCGAGGCCTCCAGCGCGAGCGCTGCGGTTTGCGCCAGATTGATGCGGTCGCGCACGCGCGCTTCGTGGAAATCCGCCAGCGTCGGCGCAAGGACGAGCGCCTCGGCCGCAAGCGTCACCGCCAGCGTGAACGCGAAGAGCCGCCCCGCCAGGCCTTGAAAGAACGCGCGCATCGCCGCCACGCGCTTACGCCTTGCGGCGGTTGAAGACGAGCGCAGCGATCGACAGGCCAGCCATGACCGCAAGCGCAAGCAGCATCTCGGGGCGCGTCACGATCTCGCCGATCGACAGCGCGCCGCCATTGCGAAAAATCTCGCCGGCGCCCGCCCCGATTGCGCCCCACACGAAGGCCGCCGGCAGCGAGCCGATGAAGGTGGCCAGGAAGAAGGGCGCAGCGCCCATGCCCGCCGCAGCGCCCGCGGTCGAGGCGGCCAGGAACGGGATCACCGGCATCAGGCGCAGCGACAAAAGATACGTGAAGGCGTTGCGCTGAAACCCGTCGCGCAGACGCGCGATGATCCCGGCGAAGCGGTCGCGCAGCGCCGCGCCCGCCGCCGATCGCGCCGCGAGAAAGAAGATCGTGCCCCCGACGCTGGCGAAGAAGGCGCTCAATAGCGCCCCCCACAGGCCGAACAGGAAGCCGCCCGCGATGAACAGAACCCCGACGCTGGGAAACGCGATCGCCATCAGGATTACGCAAAACGCCGCGAAGGCGAGGCCCGCCAGAAGCGGGTGCGCGGCGGTCCAGGCGGTCAGTTCGGCATGGCGCTCGCGCAGCGCCTCCAGGCTGACGACTCGGTCGAGCCCCAACAGAAAGAACAGGCCGAGCGCCGCGAGCAGCGCCAAGGCCGGCCACGCCGCCCCCAGGAAGCCCCGCACTGCGCCCATCGCACTCCCAGCCATTGTCGCGCCCCCGGTGGGTCTATGGTATCGGACGAAGCGCGCGGCCGCGCCGGCTTGACGACCGGTGAGGGGTCCTGTAGCTCACCCGGCTTAATTTTTAATCCAGAAAGAGGCGTCCCCGTGGCCACCAAGCGCACCTACCAGCCGAGCAAGCTCGTGCGGAAGCGCCGGCACGGCTTCCGCGCCCGCATGGCGACCGTCGGCGGCCGCAAGGTTCTGGCGCGCCGCCGCGCCAAGGGCCGCAAGCGGCTGTCCGCGTAAAGATTTCCGGCCGCGCAGGCCGAGCGGCCAGCGCCCCAATGCTCGACACCGCGCCCGCCCTCCGCCGCCTGCGCGCCCGGTCAGAGTTCCTGTTCGTGCGCCAGGGCGTGAAGGCTGTCCGCCCCACCGTCATCGTCGAGGCGCGTCGCCGTACGCTCGACGGGACATGCGGCGTGGGCTTCACGGCGTCCAAGAAAATCGGCAGGGCGGTGATCCGCAATCGGGCCCGCCGGCGGCTCAAAGAGGCCGCACGGCGGAGCGTTCCGCGGCTGGGCGCGGCGGGCGCGGATTACGTGTTCGTGGCGCGCGCAGCGACCCCGGAAGCGCCCTGGAGCGCCTTGCTTGACGATATCGAAAGCGCGCTGATAAGCGTCGCCGCCGCCTTGGACCGTGCCTCGGAGAGGCGACCGCGCCGGGCGCGCCCGTCACAGAAAGCGACCGACTGACATGGATACGCGCGGCGGCCCAAGCCGGGACGACAACCGCAATCTCATCATCGCCATGGTTCTGGCGATGGTCGTGCTTCTGGGCTGGGACCTGTTCTACGCCCGCCCACAGCGCGAGCGCATCGAGGCCGAGCGCGCGCAGAGCGCGCAGCAGCAGGCCGCCGCCGTGGAAGCCGGCGAAACCGCAGCAGCGCCGCCGGCCGTCGTCAGCCGCGAAGAGGCGCTCGCGTCCACCAACGGCGCGCGCATCGCCATCGATACGCCAGAGCTGAATGGCTCGATCCGCCTCGAAGGCGCGCGGCTCGACGATCTCTCGCTCAAGCGGTTCCGCCAGGCGGTCGATCCCGACAGCCCGGAAGTGGCGCTGTTGTCGCCGCGCGGCGCGCGCGGGGGTTACGACGCCTTCTTCGGCTGGCAGGCGCGCGAACGCG
This sequence comes from Hyphomonadaceae bacterium, assembly GCA_033764725.1. Lineage (GTDB taxonomy): Bacteria > Pseudomonadota > Alphaproteobacteria > Caulobacterales > Aquidulcibacteraceae > RI-43. The sequence continues at coordinate 479 of JANRIR010000006.1, read as the reverse complement.
ACAGCCAGACGGAGGTGACGGATTCGTTCACCCCGTGGACCGCGCCGGACGGCGCAACGCTGACGCCGGCGACGCCGGTGACGCTGACGTTCGAAAGCCCGGATGGCTTGCGCTTCGAACGCACTATCAGCGTCGACGAGAACTTCATGTTCACCACCGTCGACACGGTGACGAATTCCGGCGCCGCAGCGCGCGACCTGCGCCCCTACGGCGTCGTGCGCCGCCAGGACATGCCGCTCGATTATGTGGCGAACGCGATCGTGCATCAGGGCATGACGGGCGTGTTCGGCCCCGAGCGCCACCTGCGCGAGGTCAAGTACGACGACGCGCGCAAGCATGCGCGCGACAAGGAGCGCGGCCGCGCCGGCCAGGACGAGCGCATCGTCGAAATGACCGGCCAGGGCGGCTGGCTCGGCATCTCGGACCATTATTGGCTCACTGCTTTGATCCCCGCGCAGAACGAGGAGATGACCGGCTTC
>JANRIR010000097.1:0-2294 GCA_033764725.1 Hyphomonadaceae bacterium | reverse complement strand
GCACATCGCGCTCCGGTCGTTCGCTCAAGCCGATGAAGAGCGCGAGTGTGACGATCGATGCGGCGATGATCGCGCCTGCCATCAGTACCTTGCGCGAGAGCCGCCGCGGACTTGGCGGACGCGCACGGATCGACAGGTCAGACGCGGGCTCTGATGCTATCTCATGGGCCGCGCTCACGACCGCCCTCCTGGGCGCACGGGGCGCCGTTGCGTCGTTGCGCCTTCGCGCTCGATGCGCACGATCGTCGGCGCGCGCGTGCCGAGACGCAGTTCGGCGACATCGAAGATGCGATCGACCATGTAGCGCCTGCCCTGCACACGATAGTTCACGAGTTCGGCGCCTTCCCCGGTGATCACGAAGAGCGGTGGCAGATCGCTCGATGCGACCGCTTCAGGCATTTCAATCCAGGTGCGCCGGCCGTCATCGAACACCCGCGTCGGCATCCAGCTTGGTCTGCCGCCGCGCGTGGCCCGCACGCGGTAGCCGAAATGAAGTTGATCGACGCTCGCCATCCGCGCCTCTTCTTCGGCCGGATAGCACCAGGCGATCTGCGCCGAATAAGCCGAACCCGCCTGCGCGATCGCTTCAATCGTGTAGGTCCGCCGGTCGGTGACCAGTACGATATTGGTGCGAAGACCGGTCGCCTGCGGCTTCACCAGCACTATGGTGCGTCCGTCGACGCCGGTCTCGGCGCTCGTCTCCTGCACCATCCAGCGCGATGTATCGCCGGCGGCGACATCACCGAGGCTCTCGCCGGGTTCGAGCAGGATCGCCGAGATGAAACTCGGGCTCGTGTAGAGCTCATAGATCGCGCCCGGCGCATAAGTGTAGATCTGACGCGCCTGCAGGAAGCTCGTCGTTTCCGGCCGCTGGCGCGCCGCCTCATTAGCGCGCGCCAACAATTCGCTTGGCGTCGGTTCGCGCCGGCCACGGCGCGGCGCATCGCCTGCGGCTGCGCTCAAGGCGGGGCATTGATCGGCGACGACTTGCGCCATAGCCGTTGGCGGCGACAAAAGCAGCGCCAGTGAAAGACCCGCGAACAGAAAGCGCATCATCGCACCCGGCTCCAACTGAATTCGGAGATGAGAAGTCCGAGCGGATTGGAGGCGATTTCGTCGGCGGTGCGCGGGCGGCGCATCGTCACCGTGAAGACACCGCTATAGGCCTCGCCATCGGGCGAGCCCGTCGCATTGGTCTCCCGCTCGATCCACGAGACTTCCCAGGAGCGATCCGAGCGCTGGATGATGGAGCGGATATGCACGGTGCGCCCGACGCGTCCCAGACTGAGAAACGGATCGTCGGCGCGCGCGATCTCGGTCAATTGCGCCGCAGCAGGAGGCGTCAGGAATTTGTATGCCTCCAGCCAGTTTTCGCGCAGCACCACGCCATCGGTCGGCAGCGCGCGGACGAGGCGTACGAAACGACCGAGGTGGTACGCGGTCTGCGCGTCGTTGGCGCGCCACTCTCCGCTCGCAGCGCGCACATTGAGCACCTGCCCCTCGGGCGAGACTTCGACGACGTGCACGAACGTGCGGCTCTGCAGCGCCACGATCGTGAGCGCGATCGCCAGTCCAGCCGAAAGCGCCAATCCCGCCATCGCCATCATGCGCCAGGCGCGCGCCGAAATGACAGCCGCGCCCATGCGCCGGTCCCATTCCTGCCGCGCGCGCTTATAGGGCGTGTCGGGTTCGTCGCCGGCATAGGACTGCGCCGGCGCCGTGAACGGCGTCCTCATGTCTTGCTTCCTCCAGATGGCGGCGGCGCCGGTGGCGGCGGTGGCGGCGGCTTCATGCCGGCATAATCTATGGCGGGCCGCGCGGCGCCTTTAGCGCCGCCGCCGCCCGAAAAGCGCCGACCGCCAGATTTTCCGCCGATCATGCGTGCGCCCGCGCTTGTGAGCGTTGTCGCGCCGGATATGGCGAGCCGCGTACCGGCAACGCCCAGCACGGTCGTGACCGCGGCGCCGCCGGCGATTGCCGGACCTGCCAGATGTGGCTGACCCTGCACCACCTCGCTAGCGAGAATGGGCGCGAACCAGGCAAGCGCTAGAACCGTGGCGCCGAACAAGAGCACGTTAAGCACGCCGCCAGCGTCGAGCGTGAATGCAGCGGGCAACGTATTGACGAAAGTGATCGAGACCGAAGCAACGAAGGCCAGAACGAAGAGCCGCATGGCCGAGCCCACAACCCAGCCAAGCGGCCGCTCCGCCACCCACGCCGTGCCGTTGAACACGCCCCATGGCAACGCGACGAACGCGACCAGAGAACCGAGCTTGAACGCGATCAGCACCACG
>JANRIR010000087.1:0-19052 GCA_033764725.1 Hyphomonadaceae bacterium | reverse complement strand
ACCGCCGCCGCCGCGGTATCCACCGCCGCCGCCACGATCGCCGCCGCCGTAGCCGCCACCGCCACCGCCACCGCCGCGATATCCGCCGCCGCCGCCGCGATCACCGCCGCCGCCGCCGTAACCGCCGCCGCCGCCGCCGCGATACCCGCCGCCGCCGCCGCCGCCGCCAAATCCGCCGCCGCCGCCTTCAAATTCCGGCGGGGGCGGGGAGAATTCGTCCGTCCGTTCGCGCCCGCGCTTTTTTTCCTTCTTTTTGCCGTCGCGGTCGTCGTCGTCAAAATCGTAGTCGTCGCTCATTTCCCTGGCTTTCCTGCGCGCGCGGACCCGCAAATGGGACCGTCCGCAGGCGGCATGGCCGCCCGCGACTTCACGAGAACCTCAGCATGTTTGGGGGGAAGAAACTTCTGCCGCACGCTGCGGATCATCGCACCTTGCCGACGCCATGCCGGCAGCTTCTCTCCAACTTATGCGGGACGCCCGCAGCCAAGGCAAGGCGGAAAGCACGCGCGTTACGCGGGATTCATCGCCGCCCGGCGCTCCTGTGCGGCCACGATCCGCGACACGACATAAGCCCCCGCCAGCTTGGAGACGATGCCCGTAATCACCGTGCCCCAGGCGAAAATCCCGGGCACCACCATCGCGGCGAGGTAAATGAAAACCACCTGATCCAGCGGCGCCGAGACCGCGCTCGAGATCATGATGCGCTCCGACAACGGTCGGTTCGAGAAGGTGTAGACCGCCCAATCGACCAGCTCGCTGATCAAGAACGCCGCCCCGCTCGCCAGCACGATGGTGATCCAGGACGTCAGCGTCGACAGCGCGAGCCCGATCAGCATCGCCGCCAGCACCCAATGCTTGACCTCGCGCTGGGCGAAATCCCGCACCACCAGCACCAGGCCGGTCACGATCGCCAGCGGCTGGAACGCGCCGCCCCCGAACTCGGGCGGGATCGGCAGCGTCGGCACCGCCGCGAACGACCAATTGATCAGCGGCATCAGCGCGACATAGAGCGCCGTCCAGGGCCGCCGCAGCAGCAGGATCACGCCGACCGTGACGGCGCAGATCGGGATGGCGACAGCCGGCGCTTGCAGCGCGGCGAGGGCGGCGTTCAATCGGTCCATGCCGACATACGCTCGCAGACGCCGGCGCGCCGGGCAATCGGGGCGCGCGCCTTAGCTGGCGCGCACCCGCTGCCCTGCCGCATCGCCGAGCGCCGCCGCCATGACCGGCAGCGCCTCGTCCAACGCCGCGCGCAGGCCGAAGGGCGGGTTCAGCACCAGAAGGGAGGAGGCGGTCATCGGCCCGTCGCGCTGCGGCGGCGCGCGCCACAGATCCGTGCGCAGGACCTCGCAGGGCAAGCCGGCGCGCGCTTCGGCGTCGGCCGCGTCGAGCGCGCCGGGCGCCTTCAGCGGCCGCCACCACAGATAGGTTCCGTGCGCGAAGCGCGTGCGCGCTTCGGCGATGGCGCGCGCGGCGCGGCCCAATTCATCCGGCGCCTCATAGGGCGGATCGACCAGCACGAGGCCGCGCTTCTCCGGCGGCGGCAACAGCGCTTTCAGCGCGCCCCAGCCGTCGCGGACATGAATTTGCGCCGGCGTTCCGCGCAGCGCGGCGCGCAGCTGGGCGGCCTCCTCCGGATGCAGTTCGCAGGCGGCGTAGCGATCCTGCGGGCGCAGCGCCGCCGCAATCAACGCCGGCGAACCAGGATAGCGCGTCAGCGCCGCCTCGGGATTGAAGGCGCGCACCGCCTCCAGATAGGCCGCCAGCGCCGGCGGCGCGTCGGTAAGGCCGATGAGCGCGCCGATCCCGTCGCGCCATTCCGGACTGCGCTGCGCTGCAGCGCTGGTCAGGTCGTAGGCGCCCGCGCCGGCATGCGTGTCGAGCGTGAAGAACGGCGCCGGCTTGGCCTTGAACCGCGCCAGACAGGCCAACAGCGCGAGGTGCTTGAGCGCATCGGCATGGTTGCCGGCGTGGAAGGCGTGGCGATAATTCACGGCGCGCGTGTTGTGGCGGGGCGGCATGGACGAGATCAAGGACAATGACGCTGCGCGGCGGTTCGAGCTCGCCGAACCTGGCGGCGTCAGCTTTGCGACCTATGCCCGCAGCGGCGATGTGGTGACGATCCTTCACGTCGAGACCCCGGCGGCGTTGCGCGGCCGCGGCGCTGCGGCGCGGCTCATGGCGGGCGTGGCTGCGCGCGCCCGGGCGGACGGTTTTCGCATCCGGCCGGTCTGCTCGTATGCGGTCGCCTGGTTTGCGCGCCATCGCGACGAGGGCGACGTTCTGGCCTGACGCGCGCTGGTGACCGGCGGTTAATCAGCGTTTATAGACGCGCCGGGACGGCTTGTGGGGGGCTCGTCGGCGACGCGATCGGCGCACGGAGCGAACGCTCGGCGCGCGCGATGTCCGACAAGGACGACCGGGGGCGATCCATGCGGGTGCTGTTGGGGCTGCTGGCGGCAATCGCCGTGATCGCCGGCGCGGCGTTCGGCGTCGGCTATTTCCTGCTGCCCAACACGCTTGACGTGTCGCGCTCGCTGCTGATCGAGCGGCCGCGCGCCACCGTCTACGCGCAGATCGGCGATCTGCGCCAAGTGAAGGAATGGTCGCCCTATTTCGCGCTCGACCCCGAAGCGCAATGGACATTCGAGGGCGAGGCCGGACCGGGGCAGATCATGCGCTGGTCCAGCGAGGTGGCGCGCGTCGGCGCTGGCGACATGCGCATCGTCGCCGCCCGGCCGAACGAGACGGTGGATTTGCTGATCCGCGCCGGGGAAGGGGAATCGTTCGATTCCCAGATCGTCGTGCGCCCGGCTCAGCGCGGCGCCAACGTCACCTGGCTGGTTCGCGCGCAGTGCGCGCCGGGCGCGATGATGGTGCCGTGCCGCTACGCCAATCTCATGCTGCAGCGGTCGATCGGCGAGGATCTGCAAACCGGCCTCACGCGCCTGAAGGCGATGACGGAAGACCTGTCCGACGTCGATTTCGAAGGCCTGCAGCCCGACTTCGTGACCCTGCCCGGGCAGCCCTTCTTGTATGTCGAAGCCACGATCGTGAAGGACCAGCCGACCGCCGAAGACATGCAGGCGGCCGACGCCGGCAGCGTGGCGCAGTTGCGGGCCTTTCTGCGCGATGCGCAGCCTTCGCTGTCCACGTCAGGCCCGCTGCATCGCCTGATCGCAGTATGGGAGCCGCAGAATGCGCGCTATGTGTTTCGGCTCGGCTATCCGTTCGCGGGTCCTGCGCCGCTAACGCTTGTCGGCGTGCAGGTGGGCCGCACGCCGTCCGGCCGGCACATGCGGGTGCTGCATGTCGGCATGCGGGCCGATCTGCGCGCCACCTACGCCCGCGCCTACGCCTATATGGAGGCGCACCATATCGCGGCGCGCGGCGACGGCCTGCCTTGGGAGGTCGTGCTGCAAAGCGATGCGCCGACGGCGCCGGCGGCGACGTCGACGCCGCTGCGCGCCGATCAACTCCCCGACGCGCCGCCAGCGCCCCCGCCAGGCTCAGGGCCGGTGCGAATCGAGGTGTATTTCCCGATCGAATGAACGGAGCCCGCGCGGATGAGCGACCCCTTGCGCCTGTTTGCGCCGATCGCGCTGCTGGCGCTGTCCAACGTGTTCATGACGTTCGCCTGGTACGGGCACCTGAAGTTCAAGACGGCGCCACTGGTTGTGGTCGTGTTGGCGAGTTGGGGGATCGCGTTCTTCGAATATTGCCTTGCGGTGCCGGCGAACCGCATCGGCCACGGCGTCTATTCCGCAGCCCAGCTCAAGACCATCCAGGAGGTGCTGACGCTGATCGTGTTTGCGGGCTTTTCAGCGCTTTATCTCAATGAGCCGATCACCTGGCGCCATGCGGCGGGCTTCGCGCTGATCGCAGCCGGCGCGGCCCTGGTGTTCTCGGCGCACGGGCGCTGAGCGCGCGGCGACAGCAACGCTTTGCAATCGCGAAAAGGGCTTTATGGTCCGCGCGCACGCCGCCCCACCGAAGGAAAAGCAATGCCGGCCCCGCTGAGCCATGCCTTGAACCGCATCAAGCCCTCCGCCACGCTGGCGGTCACGGCCAAAGCCCGCGCGCTCAAGGCCGAGGGGCGCGACATCATCGGCCTCGGGGCGGGCGAGCCGGATTTCGACACGCCGGAGAACGTCAAGGAAGCCGCGATCCGCGCCATCCACGAGGGCAAGACGAAATACACCGACGTCGACGGCATCCCCGAATTGAAGGACGCCATCGTCGCCAAGTTCAAGCGCGAGAACGGCCTCGATTATACCCGCGCGCAGGTGAACGTTTCGCCTGGCGGCAAGGCGGTGATCTTCAACGCCTTCATGGCGACGCTCAATCCTGGCGATGAAGTCCTCATCCCGACGCCCTATTGGGTGAGCTATCCCGACATGGCGCTGCTGGCGGGCGCTTCGCCCGTGTTCATCGAGGCGCGCATCGAAGAGCAGTTCAAGATCACGCCGCGCGCGCTGCGTGAAGCGATCACGGCGCGCACGAAATGGCTGATCCTGAATTCCCCGTCCAATCCGTCAGGCGCGGCCTATACGGCGGATGAATTGCGCGCGCTTGCCGAGGTGCTGCTCGATCATCCCCATGTCTGGGTGCTGACCGACGACATGTACGAGCACCTCGTCTATGGCGGCTTCACCTTCGCCACCATCGCGCAGGTCGAGCCCAAATTGTACGACCGCACGCTGACGATGAACGGCGTGTCGAAGGCCTATTCCATGACCGGCTGGCGCATCGGCTACGCCGCCGGCCCAGCCGATCTGATCAAGGGCATGGCCAACATCATGGGCCAGTCTACATCCAATCCGTGCTCGATCTCGCAATGGGCGAGCGTGGAGGCCCTGAACGGCACGCAGGACTTCATTCCGAAAAATCAGAAATTGTTCGAGGGCCGCCGCGATCTCGTCGTGTCGATGCTGAATCAGGCGCAAGGGTTGCAATGCCCGACGCCGGAAGGCGCGTTCTACGTCTATCCTTCCTGCGCCGGCGCGATCGGTCTGCGCGCGCCGAACGGAGAGATCATCTCGACCGACGAGGATTTCGCCCGCGCGCTGTTGGAAGCGGAAGGCGTCGCGGTGGTGCACGGCGCAGCCTTCGGCGCAAGCCCGTGCTTTCGCATCTCCTACGCGACGAGCACGGAATTGCTGGAGGATGCGTGCACGCGCATCCAGCGCTTCTGCGGCAGTTTGCGGTGAGCGACGCTTGCGGATTGTTGCAAACGTTGGCGCGCCCACCCCTCATCCGGTCCCCCAAAATCGGGCTTGCCCGATTTTGGCTCTTCGAGCCGATCGGCACGTGCGTGCCGATCGGTGGGCCACCTTCTCCCACAAGGGGAGAAGGAGCGGCGCCTTATCCTTCTCCCCTTGTGGGAGAAGGTGTCGGCGAAGCCGACGGATGAGGGGTGTCGGCGCAGACACTTGCGTGACGACGCAACAACCCTGCGCCAGAAAACCCGCGCGTGCCGCCTGAAGCCATCGCCGCTGCCCTGCTCTCGGCGTTGATCCATGCCGGGTGGAACGCTGCGCTGAAAGCAGGCCGCGACCGCCTCGTCGATCTGGGCCAGATGGCGATCGGCGGCGTCGCCCTCGGCGCGGCGCTGACGGCGATCTATGGCGCGCCGCCGCCGCAATCCTGGCCCTACATCGCGGCCTCCTGCGCGGTGCATTTCGTGTACTGGACCGCGCTCAGCCGCGGCTACGCCGCCGGCGACATGAGCCATGTCTACACCATCGCGCGCGGATCGGCGCCGGCGCTGGTGACGCTTGGCGCAGCGTTCGCCGCGAGCGAAGCGCCCGCCTTCGGTCAAGCGTTCGGCGTCGCGAGCATCACGATCGGCGTATTCCTCGTCGGCTTCAGCCCCACGGCGCCGCTGCGCGCGACGGCGTGGGCCGCGCTCACCGGCGCAGCGATTGCGGCCTATTCCTTGATCGATGCGCTCGGCGCGCGCGTCGCCGGCGACGTCTTCGCGTACAAAGGTTGGGGCGCGGTCGGCACGTTTCTGCCAATCCTGGCGTTTGCAGTGGCGCGGCGCGGGCCACGGCGCTTCGCGGAGGCGGGACGCGGCCGCTGGGCCGTTGGCGCGGTTGCCGGGGCGCTGTCGATCGCGGGCTTTGCGCTGGTCTTGTGGGCGCAGATGCGCGCGCCGATCGGGCCGATCACCGCGCTGCGCGAAACGTCCGTCGTGTTCGGCGCCGCGATCGCAGCGCTCGCCTTGAAGGAAACGGTCGCCCCGCGCCGATGGCTCGGCGCCGGAATCGTCGCGACCGGCGCGCTTATGATCGGCTTGATGTGAGCTAGCTGTCCGGCATCGATCGCATCGCGATCCATAACAGGATGAACGTCGCGACCGCGGCGCCGCCGGTCATGACGGCGAGCGGCGCAAACGATCCCGACGCGGTGATCAGCGCGCCGGCCGTCCAAGGCGCGAGCGCGTTGGCGAGCGAAGCCCAGCCATTGCCGGCCGCGTTGAGCGCCCCGGTGCGATCAAGGCGCACCGCCACGACGGTGAAGAAATTCTGCATCAGCGCGTAACACACGCAGGCCACCGCGAAGGCGGCGATGAACAGCGTCCCGCTATCGGGAATCGAGGGCGCCAGCGGCACGATGATGTAGCACGCGCCAAACACAACGATCGCGATCAGCACCGCGGGCCGCACCCAGCGATCGCGCGCAAGCGCACCGAGCGCGCCCATAAGCCCTGCGCCGACGCTGACGCCGGCGATGATGTAGCCGACTTGCGCGGCGTCATAATCAAGCGCCAGCGCGATGCGGGCGAAGAACGTCCACACGGCGGTCGAGCCGAAATAGCACGCCGCCGAGGCGAGCACGTAAGGGTGCGCCACCGAACCCAAAAGCGTATCGACGCGCGGCGACACGGCCGATTGCAGCCGCGCCGGCGCGAACACGACGAACGGGATAGCGAAGAGCGACGCGACCGCGATCGGACCGAACGCGCCGATCTGCCCCTGGGTCGCAACCAATTGCCCGGCGATGATGGCCGAGACGACGCCGATGGCGGTGATGGGTATGGCGAGACCGCCGATCAGGCGCTGTGGGCTTTTGATGCGCGCGACCAGCGCGCTGCCGGCGCTCATCACGCAGGCGGCGCCCGCGCCCGCCGCCAACCGTGCGGCGATCAACGCGCCGAGCTCGGTTCCGAAGGCGGAGGCGAAATTGCCGACCGCCAACAGCCCAAGCCCGAACAGCCCCAGCGGTCGGGGATGCAATTTGCCCAGCCGCAGCGACAGCCAGATCGTGAGCCCCGCATTGAGCAGGATCTCCAGCGTCCGCACCATGCCGATCTGCGCTTCCGTCAGCGTGCGCGCATCCATCGCCACGCTGTTCATGATCGGCGAGACCGAGACGGTTGCGGCGGGTGCCAGCCACAGCCCGAAACAGGCGAGCCAGATGCGCCAGGAATTGGTCGAGCCGGTCGATTGGGCGGCGAGGGTGACGAGCGGCTCGGCGTCGAGCGGGCTCACGGCGGTCGGCGGCATCGCCTGGCGATCCTCGATCGTCATTATCCCTCCCGGCGCCCGCTCCCGCCGTCAGGATGCCTGACCCTAGACAAAAGAAAAGGCCGCGCAAGCCATTGCGGCGCGCGGCCTTAAGGGAAGCCTCGGGGGAGGGTACGCCGGCGAAAGCCAGGCGCGCGCGATGAGGCATCGCGCACGTAGTAAATGGTGGCGCGGGCGTCAGCGTTCAAGATCAGCCGGCCCAGCCTGCGGCCTGCTCGATCAGGAACTGCCGGAAGGCGGCGATGCGCTTGGACCGCTTCAGGTCGCTCGGATAGATGAAATAGACCTCGAAATTGGGCCCGTGCAGATCCGGCAGGACTTTCACCAGCCCCGGCGCGCCGCGGGCCATGTAGTCCGGCAGGCTGGCGATGCCGAAGCCGCTCTCGACCGCGCGCAGCATGCCGTAGACGTTGTTCAACTCCAGCGCCGGGGTGCGCGGGCGCGCATCTTCGCGGCCGGCGCGCAGGGCCCAGTCCAGGTCGCGCATGCCGGTGGGGGCGTTGGTCTGGTAGGCGATGATGCGGTGCTCATCGAGGTCGTCCAGAGATTTGGGCGCGCCGTGCTTGGCGAGATAGGCGGGCGCTGCGTAGAGGCTGACATGCACCGATAGGATCTTGCGCTGGATCAGATCGGCGTGGGTCGCCGCCCACAGCCGCACCGCGCATTCCGCCTCGAGCTTCAAGAGGTCATACTCGCGGTCGTCGAGCAGCAGCTGCACCCTGGTTTCCGGAAACGCGTCGGTGAAATGCACCAGCCGCGGGGCGAGCCAGGTCGAGCCGAACGCCACCGGCGCGGTGACCTTGAGCTCGCCGATCACCTTCTCGCGCGCGTCTTTGAGGGTGGATTCCGCGATCACGGCCGCGGCCGACATTTCCCGGGTGAAATCGCGCAGAGCCATGCCGGGGCCGGTCAGCAGCAGGCCGCGCGCGTGGCGCTGGAACAGCGGCACGCCCATGGATTCCTCGAGCGCGGCAATCTGGCGCGACACCGCAGACTGGCTGACGCCAAGCTTTTCAGCGGCGGCCGTGAGGCTTCCGGTTTCAGCGGCGAAGTGGAAGGTCTTGAGCTTGCCCCAATCCATTATGCATTATTGCATAGCTCGGCGGCGCGGTCGAGGGCTTCGCGGCCTCAGGCGGCGGCCTGTTCGGCCCCGTGCTCGATGGCGCTGAGGAAGCGTTCGGCCTCGAGGGCGGCCATGCAGCCCATGCCGGCGGCGGTGACCGCTTGGCGGTAGACGTCGTCGGCCACGTCGCCGGCGGCGAACACGCCGGGAACGTTCGTGGCCGTCGTTCCCGGTGCGACGGCCAGATAGCCGTTGTCCTTCATCGCCAGCTGGCCGGCGAACAGCGCCGTCGCGGGCGCGTGCCCGATGGCGATGAACACGCCATGCGTCGCGCGTTCGGTCATCGCGCCGGTCTTGAGGTTCTTCAGGCGCACGCCGGTGACGCCGGGCGGATCGCTCTCGCCCAACACCTCGTCCAGCGCGGTATCCCAGATGACCTCGATCTTGGGATGGCGCAGCAGGCGCTCCTGCAACACACGCTCGGCGCGCAATTCGTTGCGCCGATGCACAAGCGTCACTTTCGACGCGAAATTGGTGAGGTACAGCGCTTCCTCGACCGCGGTGTTGCCGCCGCCGAACACGAACACGTCTTTGTTGCGGTAGAAGAAACCGTCGCACGTGGCGCAGGCCGAAACGCCGAAGCCCTGGAAGCGTTTTTCGCTTTCGAGGCCAAGCCATTTCGCGCTGGCGCCGGTGGCGATGATCAGCGCGTCGGCGGTGTAGGTCGTTCCGCTGTCGCCAGTCAGCGTGAAGGGGCGGCGCGAAAGATCGACGCTGGCGATGTGGTCTTCCACGAAATGCGCGCCGACATGTTCGGCCTGGGCGCGCATCTGCTCCATGAGCCAGGGCCCCTGAATCGTTTCCGCGAAACCGGGATAATTCTCCACATCCGTGGTGATGGTGAGCTGCCCGCCAGGCTGCAGGCCGGCGATGACGAGCGGCGCGCGCATCGCGCGCGCGGCGTAGATCGCTGCGGTCAGCCCGGCAGGGCCGGAACCGAGAATGACGACGGGAGCGTGGCGTTGCGGCATGGGCGACTCGATCAGGAACGTTGGCAAATATGGGGGAGGCGGCGGCGGCGCGAAACCCCCGCTCAGCGCGCGATGTCGCGCCCGGACGCGCCGTGGCGCGCGGCCAGCGCGTTGAGTACGACGGCGGCCACGCGGTCGGCCTCCAGAAGCGGCGGATAGCCCCAGAATTCCAGCGGCAGGCGGAACGGCCGCGCGCAGCCGCGCGCGCGCAGGCTTTCATGGAAGCGGGCGATCTTTCCCGCCGATCCGTCGACCGCCAGGATGTGCACCGGCTTGCTGGTCGCGGCCGCCTCCGCCGCCATATTGACGCTGTCGGCGGTGACGAAAATCGCATCCGCGGCTTCCAGCATCGCGAAATAGGGGTTGCGGCCTTCACCCTCGTAATACACGGCGCAATGCGGCGCGAGGTGTGCTGCGAATACGGCGCGGGCCGCATCGCCCGTGCGGCGCGACAGCGAGCACAGGATCGTGCCGTTGGTGGCCGAACGCAGCGCCGAGATCACGTTGGCGATCAACCGCGCGCGCTTGGGCGTGATGTCTTGGCGCTTGCTCTTGCCGCCGATCAGCAGCGCGAAGCGCGGGCGCGATAATTCATGAAACCCGAAATCAAACGCCTCGACCTCGGCCGCGATCTTCTCCGGCGTCACGCGGTGGCACGACCCGATGATCGGCAGAACGTTCGGTCCCTCGAGGCCGTCATGCTTCGGCGGCGCGACGAGATCGAACTCGCGCGGATTTACTTTCGGATCCTGCAATTGCACGACGAACGTCTTGCCGCGCGACCACGCTCGCACGCCCATCGACAAGGCGACCGACGCGCGCCCGCAACCGATCCAGATGTCGGGCCAGGGCGGATCGATCGCATCGGAAGCGATCGACAATTGCGCGCGCGGGGTGGGGATCAGCCCCGCCGGCAGCCACCGCCACGGCGAGCGCAGCGCGATGCGTTTGGTCGTGATCGTCGCCGGCGCCTTGCGCGCGATCGCTTCGGCGAGGCCGAGCGCCTGGTTTTCGATGCCGGCGCGGCCATCGGTGACGGCCCACACCGTGAGCGGTTCGGCGCCCTGAAAACCCGCCTGGCGCATCAGCGCGCTCCCGCAGCGGCCCGCAGGCGCGCTACACCCACTTGATCTTCAGGATCTCGTAGCTCTTGTGCCCGCCCGGCGTGGCGACTTCGACGACGTCGCCTTCCTCCTTGCCGATCAGCGCACGCGCGATCGGCGAGGTGATCGAGACTTTTCCTGCGCGCACATCGGCTTCGTCTTCGCCGACGATCTTGTAGGAGGCCTCCTCCTCGGTGTCCTCGTCGTACACCTTGACCGTGGCGCCGAACTTCACGGTTTTGCCGGACAGGCGCGACACGTCGATCACGTGCGCGCGCGCCAGCTTGTCCTCAAGCTCGGCGAGGCGGCCCTCGATGAAGCTCTGGCGTTCCTTGGCGGCGTGATATTCGGCGTTTTCCGAAAGGTCGCCGTGCGAACGCGCCTCCGCGATCGCGGCGATCACGGTCGGCCGCTCCACGGTCTTCAAACGCTTCAGCTCAGCGTCGAGGGCGGCATAGCCCTCGGCGGTCATAGGAACTTTATCCATGGCGTAATGCTGGGGTCTTCTATCAAGCCGTCAGAGGGGACTTAGGTTGAACCAGGGCTTGCGCTTGCGTCAAGCGTAGGCCTGCAGGGCCCTAACGGGCAAAGCGCCCGCTTTCAGGCGGCGGATGCCCATCACAGCCGCACGCGCGCCGGATACTGTCGTATAATAGGGGATATTTTGTGACAGCGCCGTCCTGCGGATGGAGAAACTATCGCGATAGGATTGCGCGCCCTCGGTGGTGTTGAACACGAGCTGCACGCCGCCGTTTTTCATCGCGTCCACGATATGCGGGCGCCCGTCGGCGACCTTGTTGACGGGCTGGGCCGCAACGCCGGCCGCCTGGAGCTGGGATGCGGTGCCCACCGTCGCGAGGATGGTGAAGCCCATGGCTTCGAGATCGCGGGCCACATCGACCAGGGCGGGCTTGTCGGAGTCTTTCACCGAGATGAAAACCGTTCCCGCAACCGGCAAGTTTGATCCGGCGGCGAGCTGGCTCTTGACGAACGCGGCGGCGAAATCCCGGTCGAGGCCCATGACTTCGCCGGTGGAGCGCATTTCCGGCCCAAGGATCGGATCGACGCCTGGGAAGCGCGCGAAAGGAAACACCGCCTCCTTGACCGCGACGTGACCGAGCTTGGCGCGCTGCAGGGCGAAGTCGCGCAAACGGGCGCCGGCCATCACTTTCGCCGCGATCGCCGCGATCGGCAGGCCGACCGCCTTGGCCACGAAGGGCGCCGTGCGCGAGGCGCGCGGATTGGCCTCGAGCACGAAGATCACGCCGTCCTTTACGGCGAACTGGATGTTGATGAGACCCTTCACCTTGAGCGCGCGCGCGAGCGTTGCGGTTTGCGCTTCGATCTCCGCCACGATCGCATCGGATAATGTGTAGGGCGGCAGCGCGCAGGCGGAATCGCCGGAATGGATGCCGGCCTCTTCGATGTGCTCCATCACGCCGGCGACGAACACGTCCTCGCCGTCGCACAGCGCATCGACATCGACTTCGATCGCGTCGCGCAGATAGCGGTCGAGCAGAACGGGACGCTCGGCGGAGGCCTGCACGGCCTCGGCGATGTAGCGGCGCAATCCCGCCTCGTCGTGCACGATCTCCATCGCGCGGCCGCCAAGCACGAACGACGGACGCAACACCAGCGGAAAGCCGATGCGCGCAGCGCCAGCGAGCGCTTCGTCGAGCGAGCGTGCGGTGGCGTTCTCCGGCTGGCGCAGGCCGATTTCGTGCAACAGCGCCTGGAAGCGCTCGCGATCCTCCGCGAGATCGATCGCGTCGACGCTGGTGCCGAGGATCGGCGCGCCCTCGGCTTCAAGGGGCGCTGCGAGCTTCAGCGGCGTCTGGCCGCCGAACTGCACGATGACGCCGCGCACCGCTGCGCCTTGCTTTTCCGTCTCCAGGATCTCCAGCACGTCCTCGGCGGTGAGCGGCTCGAAATAAAGCCGGTCGGAGGTGTCGTAATCGGTGGAGACGGTCTCGGGGTTGCAATTGATCATGATGGATTCGACATCCATCTCCGCGCACGCGAACGCCGCGTGGCAGCAGCAATAATCGAATTCGATGCCTTGGCCGATGCGGTTCGGCCCGCCGCCGAGAATGACGATCTTGTCGCGCGCCGTTGGTGCGGATTCGCAATGGGGATGGAGCGCTTTTGCTCCCCCGTATACGGGGGAGCTGTCATCCCG
Source organism: Hyphomonadaceae bacterium (assembly GCA_033764725.1). GTDB lineage: Bacteria > Pseudomonadota > Alphaproteobacteria > Caulobacterales > Aquidulcibacteraceae > RI-43. Next base: position 6,144 of record JANRIR010000087.1, on the reverse strand, counting down.
GACTTGATCCGGGATGACTGAGGGGGCGCGCGCACCCGCCCCCATCGGCTCGCTGCGCTCGCCACTTCCCCCGTTAACGGGGGAAGACAGGCTGCTCCAACCCGTCTCATACGTCGAATACATGTACGGCGTGGTCGCCGCGAATTCCGCAGCGCAGGAATCGATGCGCTTGTATTGCGGACGCACGCCGAGCGCGCGGCGATGCGCGCGCACCGCCGTTTCGCTGGCGCCGAGCAGGGCTGCGAGCCGCGCATCGGAAAAGCCCATGGCCTTGAGCGCGCGCATCTCTTCGGCGGTTTGCGGCAGCCCTTCGCCGCGGACGTGCGCCTCCGCGTCGATGATCTCGGCGATCTGGCGCACGAACCAGGGGTCATAGTGCGACGCCGCGCAGATTTCCTCGATGCTCAGACCGCGCCGCAGCGCCTCCGCCGCGACGAGCAGGCGATCGGCGCGCGGCGCGACGAGGCGGGCGCGCACGGCCTGACGGCCGTCATCCTCGTCCGATGCGCCTTCGATGGGGATTTCATCGAGGCCGGAGAGGCCGATATCGAGCGAGCGCAGCGCCTTCTGCAGCGATTCTTGAAACGTGCGGCCGATCGCCATCGCTTCGCCCACGCTCTTCATCGAGGTGGTCAGCGTCGGGTCGGCGCCGGGATAGCGCTCGAACGCGAAGCGCGGAATTTTCGTGACGACGTAATCGATCGTCGGCTCGAAACTCGCCGGCGTCGCCCCGCCCGTGATGTCGTTGGCGATTTCATCCAGCGTGTAGCCGACGGCCAGTTTCGCGGCGACCTTCGCGATCGGGAATCCGGTGGCCTTCGACGCCAGCGCCGACGACCGCGACACGCGCGGATTCATTTCGATGACGACCATGCGGCCGTCCTTCGGATTGACCGCGAATTGCACGTTCGAACCGCCGGTCTCGACGCCGATTTCGCGCAACACCGCGATCGAGGCGTTGCGCATGCGCTGGTATTCGCGGTCGGTCAGCGTCAGCGCCGGCGCCACGGTGATGGAATCGCCGGTATGCACGCCCATCGCGTCGATGTTTTCGATCGAGCAGATGATGATGCAATTGTCCGCCTTATCGCGGACCACCTCCATCTCGAATTCTTTCCAGCCGATGATGCTTTCCTCGACCAGCACTTCGCCCACCGGCGACGCGGACAGCCCGCGCTCGATGATCTCGCGGAACTCCTCGAGATTGTAGGCGACGCCGCCGCCCAGGCCGCCGAGCGTGAAGCTCGGCCGGATGATCGAGGGCAATTGCACATAGTCGAGCGCTGCGAGCGCCTCTTCCATGGAATGCGCCAGGCGCGAGCGCGGGCTCTCCAGCCCGATCTTGTCCATGGCGTCGCGGAATTTCAGGCGGTCCTCCGCCTTCTCGATCACGTCGGCCTTGGCGCCGATCATCTCCACGCCGTGGCGCGCCAGCGCGCCGGACCGCTCCAGCGCCAGCGCGCAATTCAGCGCCGTCTGTCCGCCCATGGTCGGCAGAAGCGCGTCCGGCTTCTCCAGCGCGATGATCTTCTCGACCATTTCCGGCGTGATCGGCTCGATATAGGTCGCGTGCGCGAGGCCCGGATCGGTCATGATCGTGGCCGGGTTGGAATTGACCAGGATCACCCGGTAGCCCTCGGCCTTGAGCGCCTTCACGGCCTGCACGCCGGAATAATCGAACTCGCACGCCTGGCCGATCACGATGGGGCCCGCGCCGATGATCAGGATCGAGGAGATGTCTGTTCGCTTGGGCATGCGCGCGTCCGGACGGCCGGGGGCCGGCTGCAGAATCGATCCAAGGGCGGAGGATCGGGCGTGATTAACGGCGAGGGGTCGGGGTGGCAAGCGGCGGCGGTTTCGCTTGACCCCGGGCCGCGACGTCGCATGCTCGCCGAGGGGAAAGGGGGCGGGGAGGACGAACCCATGCCGACGCCTTCACGCGCGCGCGCCCTCGCGGCCGCGAGCCTCGCTGCGGCTGTCGCCGCCTGCTCCAGCTTCACGCTGCGCGCGCCGACCGACAACCAGACCTTTTCCGCCGCGACGACAAGCGTCCCGGTGCGGTTCGACTGGACGCCGACGAACCAATCGCTGCAGAACTTCCGAGCCACGCTCACAAATCCCGCCGTGACGACACCGCAGACCGACGTCACCAGCCGGTTTACGCTGGGCGCCGGATCGGGCGCGGGATCGGTGCCGGTCACACTCGGACCCGGCCAGACCTTGCGTCTCCAGGCCGAGCTCTATGATCCGCTGTATCGGCGCACCATCGCGCGCGATCAAAGCGTGACCTTCAATATCGGGGCGGCGCCCAGCTTCTCGCTGCGACCGATCGGCGACATTCTGGTGGAGCGCGGCGCCAGCGCTGCAGCGCCGGTGACGATCACGCCCACTGGCGGGTTCGCAGACGCCGTGACGCTCTCTGTGCAGGCCGCCGGCGGCGTCACGGCGACGTCGTCCGGCGTGCCGGCGGGGTCCACGACCGGCGCCATAGCGGTGACGGCGGCGCCGACCGCGACGTTTGGCGCGCAGACGCTGACGGTCAACGCCACGTCCGGGGCGCTGTCCGACAGCGAGCGGTTCGATGTGGTCGTCGGCCGCGCGGCGGGCCCGTTCAGCGCCGCCGGCTTCGCCGTCACCACGCCGCCGCAGTCCGGCCTTTCCGCCGACGGCGCGGTGCGCGTCCGCGCCGTGCTGGGATCATCCCTGCCGGGGCCGTCCGCCTTCGGCGCGATCTTCGAAACGGCGGCGACCGGCGCGCCTTTGGGGCCCTCCGTGCCGTACAATCACGGCCGGCTGCCGCCGAACGTCTCGCACGGCGGCGCGGGCTTCTGCGCGGGATCCAGTGCGGCGTTCGTGCTGTCGGGGTCGGGCCCCGGCGTCACGACCGGGGTGGACATCGAATACCAGGCCACGTTCCGCAATCTCGCTGCGCCCAACGCCGGCGACGTCAGCGTCGACGTCAACCAGCTGCGCACGGGCCCTGGGATCCCGTCCTATTCCTTCACGCCGTTGGTGATGTTCAGCCCCGATTGCACCCTCGCGCTGGCCGTGGGGGCGCATCCGATCGGGCCCGTCAACAACCTCGCCATCATCGTCGATGTGGCGCGCGCGCGGGTCCTGGGCAGCGTCGAATTCAATCCGCCGAGCTTCACGGCGACGGTGGAGACCAGCGGGACCGCGCAGCGTGTCGTCTTGACGTGGGTGGACCAGGGCCAGACCATTTCCCAGGCGACGCCCATCCCATGACGCTTCGGAGTCGTTAACGGATAAAGGAAATATTCACCCTTGTTGAAAATCTGACCTTAAGGACATCGCGCTAGGCTCAGTCCGGGATTTCCCTCTTTTCTGGGCTGAGCCGTGACCGCGATGTCTGAACCGTTCGACGCCGAGGCGTTCAACAAGTCCGCGCCGGCGCGCTTCCTGCGCGATCGCAGCGGCAATGTCGCCATGCTGTGGGCGCTCATGGGCGCAACGCTGCTCTCGCTGGTCGGCCTCGCCACCGATTTCGCCCGCGCCCAGACATTGCGCGCGGAAATGCAGAACGCCGCCGACGGCGCAGCGCTCGTCGCCGAGCGCAGCTCGACCAAGCCGCTGGCCGACCGCACCACCGCTGCGCGCGCCTATTTCGATCAGACGCTGGGCAGTCCGGGCCTGACCAACGACATCCAGTTCGAGGTGTTCGAGGAAACCAATGGCGGCCACCGGGTCGATGCGCAGATCGATCTCGAGCTTGGCCTCGCGCGCCTGATCCGCAACACCGATTGGACGATCCGCGTCACCGCGCATTCGGTGTCGCAGGCGAGCCCGCCGATCGAGGTCGCGCTCGCCCTCGACAATACCGGCTCGATGCAGAATGACATGCAGACGTTGCGCGACGGCGCCGAAGATCTCGCGGAATTCCTGCTCCAGATCGACGGCGACGACATCAGCGTCGCCGTCGTGCCCTTCGTGGCGCAGGTGAATATCGGCAATGGCGCAGCCCAGCTCGCCTGGATGGATACGGCCGGCAACAACCCTCATCACGGCGAAATCTTCGAAGACAAGTACATGGGCTATCGCGGCGTGCACAACAACGCCTGCACCGACGCGACGCGCTTCCCTGCAAGTTATGGCGGCTTCCCGATCCGCTGGATCCGCGGCTCGGCGGCGACGCCTGGCTATACCGACACGTCGCGCTGTTACGCCTTTTCACCCTCCGACGTGAACATTTTTTCTATCTACAACAATCTTCCGACGAACGCGCGCTGGGGCGGCTGCGTCGAGGCGCGCCCTGAGCCTTACGATGTGACCGACGCCGCCCCGAACGTCGGCACACCCGCGACGATGTTCACGCCGTTCTTCTCGCTCGACGACGGCGGAAACGTTTCGGGTCCGGTGAACAATTGGATCACGTCCAGCACCTATGACCGCGACAACATGCTTGGGCTTTCCGGCTCGCCGACCTGGTACGCCAATACCGCTGCGAACTCGCACGTGCGCACGCTCGGGCCTTACAAGTATCGCTCCGGCGTGCCGGTGTCGGTGACGACTGGCTCGAACGGCCGCGGCCCCAATCGCGGCTGCCCGACCTCGAGCCCGATCGTGCCGCTTACGACCGACGAAGGCGTCGTCATCAACGCCATCCGCGACATGATCTATTGGAACGGCGGCGGCACCAACCAGGCCGAAGGTCTGGCCTGGGCGTGGCGCACCTTGTCGCCGGGCGCGCCGTTCACGGAAGGCCGCCCCTACAACGATCCCGACGATCCGGTGCGCAAGGTGATCGTGCTGTTCACCGACGGCGCAAACACCTCGCTCGACAACAACAACGCGGCGCTTGAATCCGATTATGCGGCGGTCGCGTATCGGCGCATCTGGACCTCGTACCAATACGACACGCAGCCCAGCGCTGGTTCGCCCGGTCTGACCTCCACCTGGCGGCGCACCGGCATCACCGGCATGAATTCGATGGTGACCTACATCAACAACCGCCAGCGCACGCTCTGCACCAACATCAAAGCGACGGGCATCGAGATCTACACGATCGGGTTCCGCATCTCCGCGGGCAGCACCGCGGAGCAATTGCTGCAATTCTGCGCCACCGACAGCGAGCACTATTTCCGCGCGGACTCGCAGGGTGAATTGCTGCAGGCGTTTGCTGCAATCGGCACCGGCATCGGCGATCTGCGTATCACGCGCTGATCGTCGGCCGCCTCACTCCGCGCGGAACGAGATCGCCACGCGCGTGCGCGCGCCGACCGCAGGCGCGCCGTCGTCCAGCGTGCGCGACGCCTGGAACCCGCTGGAGGCGCGCAGCGCCGCTTGTCCGAAGCCGTAGCCGGCCGGGCTTTCGCTCACCACGACGCAGCGCGCCTGGTAGGTCGTCAGCACGAGGCAGTCGAGCTCGGCGCGGCCGCTGACGCTCTCGCGCAGCGCGCGCGGCGGATACAGAGCGGCGATGCGGTTGGCGGAGGGGCGCTCGGCCCAGATCACGGTTCCGGGCCGAAGACGCACCTGTGCAGGCGCCGGCGCCGGGCTTTGCAATTGCGGCGCGGAGGCGGGTGTCGCCTGGGGCGCGGCCGGCGGCGGCAAAAGCGGCGTCGCGGCGGCGATGCTGGTGTCGGTCGGGCGGAAGGTCTGCGGCTGCGCGGTCGTGCGCGGCCGGGCCGGTGGATCGTAGCGGTCTTCCTCGATGCCGCCGACGCCGGCGCGCGGCGCTTCCGCCGCGGCGGCCTGGCGCACCGGCTGGGCGTCGCGCGCCGAAGACGGCTCGGCGGCGTCGCGCTCGCCTGGGGCGGCGAGATCGGCCGTCTCGCTGTCGGCGGTCGTGGGCGCCGGGCCCCAATCGTCTTCCGCGGTTTGGGTTTCCTGGGGCTGACCGGCCGGGTTCAGCAGCCCATCGAAGCCGCCGCCGGCCCATACGCCCGCGCCAAGGGCGCCGAGGCCGAGCACGGCCAGAACCAGCACGACCGGCAGCATGCCGCCGCCGCGACGCGGCTCGATCGGGCGATGATCGGTGTAGATCTGGCGCTCATAGCGCTGCTCGTAGGCGGTCGGCGCGACCGGCTCTGGGCGGCGCGGTGCGGCGAGCGGCGCGCCTTCGCCCCACACGGGCTCAGGCGCGAACGAAGGGGCGGGCGCCGGGGCTGGGGCCGGGGCAGGCGC
>JANRIR010000080.1:0-98342 GCA_033764725.1 Hyphomonadaceae bacterium | reverse complement strand
GCTGCGCCGCCGACGGCGCTGGCGCTGGAGCCGGGCGATGCGGTGCAGCTCGACGCCGCCGCCGGCGTGTTCGAGATCACCCGCATCGAGGACGCCGAAGCGCGCATGCTCAGCCTGCGCCGCGCGCGCGCGCCGGCGGGCCTGATCGCGCATGGCGGCGAAACGCGCAGCGGCGGACTTGACGGCCCCGCGCCGACGCCTGACGTCGCCGTGCTCGATCTGCCGCTGCTGCCGGGCGCGGGCGACGATCAGCGGCCGTTCGCTGCGGTCTACGCCAGCCCGTGGCGCGGGCCGCACCGCGTCTATGTCGACGCCGCCATGCGCGGCGAAGCGCGCGCGCTGGCCGCGATCGGCCGGCTGGCCTGGCCGCTTTATCCCGGGCCGGTAGGGCGTTGGGACGAGGGCAATCGCTTCCAGGCGGTGTTTCCCGACGCGGCGTTTTCTTCCGCGACGCGCGCGGCGCTGTTGAACGGGGCGAACGCGTTCGCGGTCGAAGGGGCGGGCGGGTTGTGGGAGGTGATCCAGGCGCGCGACATCGCGCTTGTGGGCCCGCGGACCTATCTGTTCTCCGGGCTGCTGCGCGGCGCGCTCGGCAGCGAGGCGGCGATGGCGTCGCCTGCGCCGGCGGGCGCGAGGATCGTGCGGCTGGATTCCGCTTTGGTGCGGCTCGAGGTGCGCGCGCACGAATGGGGCGAGGCGCTGCGGCTGGCGGTTCCCCCGGCTGGGCGCGCGGCGAGCGATCCCGCCGCCGCGGTCGTCGAAACCGCCCTGCCGCGCATCGCCGCCAAGGCGCTGGCGCCGGCGCACGTGCGCGCAGCGCGGCTTCCTGGGGGCGACATCGCGGTGCGCTGGGTGCGCCGCGCCCGCCTCGACGGCGACGGCTGGGGGCCGGGCGAGCCGCCGCTGGGGGCGGAGGCCGAGAGCTATCGGGTGGAGATCCTTAATGCCGGCGTGGTGGTGCGCACGTTCACGCCCGCCAGCCCGGCGATCGTCTACAGCGCGGCGGACCAGGTCGCCGATTTTGGCGCGCCGCCCAGCATCCTGGCGCTGCGGGTCGGCCAGATCGGCGGCGACGGGGCGATCGGCTTCATGGCGGAATCGGTCCTGGCCGTGTAAGGCTTGTGCGGCGAGCCCCGACGCCTAAGTCAGGGGCGTTTTTCGTCGATGCATGCAGGCCGCACGTGACGTGGGACCCCTACGCAGCCCTCGGGATTAAGCGATCCGCCGGGGCGGACGACATCCGCAGCGCCTATCGCAAGCTGGCGAAGGAGCTGCACCCCGACGTGCGCCCGGGCGACAAGCAGGCCGAGGACCGCTTCAAGCGCGCCACCGCAGCCTTCAATCTGCTCAGCGATCCGGCGCTGCGCAGCCGCTACGACAAAGGCGAGATCGACGCCGACGGCAATGAAAAGGCGGTGTTTTCCTCCCGCCCGCACGCCCGCGCCGGGGCCGGGCCGGAGGCCGCCTTCGATCTCGGCGACATCTTCTCCGACTTCTTCAGCGCCGGCGGCGCGGCCGGCGGCCCCCGCGGTTTCGGCCGGATGCGCGGGCGCGATCTGCGCTACGCGCTCGAGATCGATTTCCTCGACGCCGTGAAGGGCGCGCGCCGGCGCATACAGCTCGACGAGGGGCGCACCCTGGAGGTGGCCATCCCACCCGGCGTGGAGAGCGGGCGCACGCTGCGCCTCAAATCCCAGGGCGGGGCGGGCGCAGGCGGCGGTCCGCCCGGTGACGCGCTGGTCGAGGTCACCGTCAAGCCGCACACGTTCTTTCGCCGCGAAGGGACCGACATCCACATGGACCTGCCGATCTCGCTGACCGAGGCGGTGGAGGGGGCGAAGGTCCAGGCGCCGACGGTTTTCGGGCCGGTCTCGATCACGGTGCCCGCCGGCGCCAATACCGGCATGGTGCTGCGCCTGAAGGGCAAGGGCGTCGGCGGAACCGGCGACCAATTGGTGCGGCTCCTCGTCATGCTGCCGGAAACCCCGGATGACGACTTGAAAAAGTTCGTGAAAAAGTGGTCCCGTCGCGATCAGGCGCCGCCGCGGCCGTTGCAGGCTTAAGCCTTAACCAAGGTCGCATTCAGGGCGCGTTCAGAGGGCCTGGCCTAGACAGCGCGCATGACGTTTCGTTCGCTCCTTCTCGCGGCTGCGCTGATCGCCGGGTTCGCCCCGATGGCGGACGCGCGCCCGCCCTTCGGGCCGCATTGGGCGACGCCGCAGGATCAGGGCCGCCCGCAGCAGCGCGGGCCCGAGCGCCGCGTGCTGCCCCTGCGCGAAGTGGTGAACATGGTGCGCGACCAGCGCGGCGGCCAATTGATCGACGTGCTGTCGGTGCAGGACGACGGGCCGCGCCCGGTCTACGTGCTGCGCTGGCGCATGGACGATGGCCGCGTGGCGGATCTGCGGGTCGATGCAACGACCGGCCGCATCGTCGGCGGGGGATGACGAGGATCCGATGCGCGTATTGATCGTTGAAGACGACCGCACCTTGCGCGAGCAGCTCACCGAAGCGCTCACCGAGGCCGGCTATACGGTCGATCCCGCCGACAATGGCGAGGACGGCCAATTCCTGGGCGAGACCGAGCCCTATGATCTCGCCATCCTCGATCTCGGCTTGCCGAAGGTCGACGGCCTCACCGTGCTGCGCAAATGGCGCGAGCAAGGCCGCGCGATGCCGGTGCTGATCCTTTCCGCGCGCGATCGCTGGAGCGAAAAGGTCGAAGGGCTCGACCTCGGCGCCAATGATTACGTGACCAAGCCGTTCCACATGGCCGAATTGCTCGCCCGCGTGCGCGCCAATGTCCGCAAGCAGACCGAGCACGCCTCGGCCGTGCTCGAATGCGGCGATCTGCGCGTCAACACCGCCACCGGGCAGGTGACGGTCGACGGGCGGCCGATCAAGCTGACGGCGTTCCAGTACAAGGTGCTCGATTATCTGATGCACCACAAAGGCAAGATCGTCTCGCGCTCGGAGTTGATCGAAAAGATTTATGCGCAGGATCACGAGCGCGATTCCAATACGATCGAGGTGTTCGTCGGCATCCTGCGCCGCAAGATCGGCCCCGAACGCATCGTCACGGAAAAAGGCCTCGGCTATCGCCTGATCGATCCCGCGGTTGGGGCTTGACCCACTCGAACCCCCTCCTTCTCCCCTTGTGGGAGAAGGTGGCGCGAAGCGCCGGACGAGGGGTGACGGCGCCGATGCTGGCAAAGTTTCGCAAACACCCCTCATCCGTCTCGACCGCTGCGCGGTCGATCCACCTTCTCCCACAAGGGGAGAAGGCGCGGTCGCGCGTGTCGTGAACACCCTCCTGTCCCTCATGCGCCGCTCCATGCGCGCGCGGCTCATTGCGGTGGCCGCACTCGCTTCGCTTGTGCTCATTCTCGTGGGCGCATCGACGTTCGCGCTGTTCCAGCGTCAATTGACGCGCCAGCTCGTCGATCCCGAACTGGTCAGCGTCATCGATCAATTGATCCGCAATGCGCGCGCCGACGCCGAGGGCGGGCTCGCGTTTCCCGAAGGCTTCGTGGATTCCCGCTATGAGCGCGCCGCGACCGGCCGCTATTTTCAGGTCGCCGCAATCGAAAGCGACGGGAGCGTGCGTTGGCTCTACGCCTCGCGCTCGCTGTTCGACGTATCGCTGCCGCTGACGCGCGCCCAGGAGCGCACTTTGATCACCGCCGCAGAAACCGCCGGCAGCTTTCGCGGCGTGGCGTTTCTCGATCTGCCGACCGGGCCGGACGGGGCTCCCATGCGTGCGGCCGCCCGCGTGTCGCCGATTCCCAGCGTGGACGGAGATTATCTGTTTATCGCAGCGCTCGCGCCGCGCCAGACTTTGGGCCCGGCGGCGAATCTCGTCGCCATTGCATTCGCGGTTTTCGTCGGCGTCTGCGTGGCGATCCTCGCGGCGGTCACTGCGCTGCAAGTGCGCGTCGGCCTTGCGCCGCTGGGCGCGCTGCAACGCGACATCGCTGCGGTGCGCCGCGGCGGGTCAGAGCGGCTCACCGGCGCCTATGCGCTGGAAATTGCGCCGCTCGCCCAGGAGCTCAACGCGCTGCTCGATCACAATCGCGAGGTTGTCGAGCGCGCACGCCGGCATGTCGGCAATCTCGCCCACGCGCTCAAGACGCCGATCGCGGCGTTGAAGAACGCGGCGGCGCTTGGCGGCGGCGATGCGGCAGCGACCCGCCAGACCATCGCGGACATGGAAAGTTTCGTGGAGCGGCAATTGCGTCGCGCGCGCGTCGCGGCCCGGGCTGAGGCGCGCGCCGGCGATGCGGGCGCGACCGTGGGATACCGCACGCCGGTGCGTGAAAATCTTCAGGCGCTTATTTTCATGATGGAGCAAAAATACGATCCGATCAAAGCGATCGATGTGCGCCTCGAACCCGGCCCCGACGCGACCTTCCGCGGCGAGCGCGAGGACCTGCTCGAAATGGCCGCCAATCTCGTCGACAACGCCTGCAAGTACGGGACGAGCGAAGTCGTCGTGCGCGTGGCGCCGCCGTCCGCGCCGGGCGGGCTTCTCGAGATCGTCGTCGAGGATGACGGGCCGGGCCTCACCGACGAGCAGGTCGCCATCGTCTTGAAGCGCGGCGAGCGGCTCGACGAGGCCGCGCCCGGCCAGGGCTTGGGGCTCTCCATCCTCACCGAGGCGGTGGAGCTCTACGCCGGCGCGCTCAGCTTCGAGCGCAGCGCGCTCGGCGGGTTGAAGGCGCGCCTGCGGCTGCCCGCCACGGATTGAGGCGCGCCGCGGCGCTCTATATCGGGTGCGCCGTGGTCGACTTCGCCTCTCTTGCGCCGTTCGTCGCCGCAGCGCTGCTGGTTGCGGCGGCGGGATGGCTGGCGCTGCGCGCCTATCGCCGCGCTGCGCCGGATCGTCCTGCGCCGCGCTGGAGCATGGCCTTGATCGCGGCGGCCGGCCTCGCGGTTTTGGGCGTCTATGTGGCGATCGGCGTGCCCGGCCTGCCGGGCGGCTCCTATGCGGCGCGGGAGGCGGCGCTCCTGCGCGCCGATCCGGCGACTTTTCAGGCCGAGGAATGGCGCGCCTATCTCAACGCCAAGGCGCGCGCCGCGCCCGACGATCCCGAGCCGCTGTTCCTGCTGGGCGTGATCGAGGCGCAGTTGGGTCGCGCCGAGCCGGCCGCGCGCGCGTTCGAGGGCGCCCTGCGCCGCGATCCGAATTATGCGCCGGCGCTGTTCGAGCTTGGCCGGGTGCAGTTTCAACTCGACCAGGGCGCAGCCTCGCCGCGGACGCGTGCGCTGTTCGAGGCCGCCGCCCGCGCCATGCCGAACGAGCCGCTGGTCTGGTTCTATCAGGCGCTCGCCGCCGATCAGGACGGCCGCACCGAGGACGCCGCCCGGCACTGGCGCGCAGCGCAACGCCTGTTCCCGGCCGACGATCCGCGCCAGGCCATGATCGCCCAGCGTCTGGCCGGCGAGGGGGGCGCAGATGCCGCGCCGCGCTGATCCGCGCCATGGCGAAGCGGCGCGCGCGCGCTAAGCTTATGGCCATGCGGAAGCGGAACAGACGATTGATCGTGATCGGCGTGGCGGGCGTGATGCTGGCGGGCGCCGCCGCGCTGGCGCTGATCGGCCTGCGCGACTCGGTGGTGTATTTCTACGCCCCATCGGAACTGGCGCAGAAGGCCGCGCCCGGCGAGCGCGTGCGCATCGGCGGGCTGGTGCAGACCGGCACCGTCGCGCGCGACGATGACGGCGCGCTGGTGTTCGCGGTGAGCGACGGGGTCGCCGCGGTGCCGGTGCGCTATATGGGCCAGGCGCCGGATCTGTTTCGCGAAGGCCAGGGCGTGGTGTGCGAAGGCCGCTATGCGCCCGGCGCCGTGTTCACCGCCGATCGCGTACTGGCCAAGCACGACGAAACTTACATGCCGCGCGAAGTCGTCGAAGCGATGAAGGCGCGCGGCGAGTGGCGCGGCGGGACGCAAACCCCATGATCGCCGAACTCGGCGCCGTACTCGCCGCGGTCGCGCTGATCGCAAGCCTCGCGCAGGCCGGCTTCGGGTTGCGCGCGGGCGCGCGCAGCGATTCCGCCCTGGCCGCCATCGCCGCTTCGAGCGCGCAGACCGCCGCCTTCGCCGCGCTGATGGCGTTCGCGCTGCTGATCACGCTGTTCGTGCAATCGGATTTCTCGGTCGCGGTGGTGCAGGCCAATTCGCACATCGACAAGCCGCTCCTTTACAAGATCGCCGGAACCTGGGGAAACCACGAAGGCTCGATGCTGTTGTGGTGTCTTGTGTCGGCGTTTTTCGGGCTCGCGATGGCGCATAATCGCGGCGCCATGGGTCTGGGCATGTGGGCGCGCGCGATCGGCGTGCAGGGCGCCGTCACCGCGGGCGCGCTGATCTACACGCTGATCCTGTCCAATCCGTTCGCGCGGCTCGACCCTGCGCCCTACGCCGGCAGCGGGCTCAATCCGCTGCTGCAGGATCCCGCGCTCGCGGCGCATCCGCCGATGCTTTATCTTGGCTATGTCGGGCTTTCCGCGCCGTTTTCGCTGGCGATTGCGGCGCTCTTGGAGGGCAAGGCCAATCAAGGCTGGGCGCGCGCGCTGCGGCCATGGGCGCTGATCGCCTGGACATGCCTCACCTTCGGCATCGGGCTTGGTTCGTATTGGGCCTATTACGAACTCGGCTGGGGCGGCTGGTGGTTCTGGGACCCGGTCGAGAACGCCAGCTTCATGCCGTGGCTTGCCGCATGCGCGCTGGTGCATTGCGCCATCGTCACCGAGCGGCGTGGCTCGCTCGCCAGCTGGACGATCCTGTTGTCGATCATCGCCTTCGGGCTTGCGCTTCTGGGCACCTTCCTGGTGCGCTCCGGCGTGTTGACGTCGGTGCACGCGTTCGCGGTCGATCCGCGGCGCGGCGTGGCGGTGCTGGCGTTGCTGGCGGTGGTGCTGGGCGTCGGCTTCGGGCTTTATGCGTGGCGCGCGCCCGGCCTCGCCAAGCCCGCCGGCTTCGCCGCGGTGAGCCGCGAAGGGCTGATGGTGTTCAACAATCTTGGTCTTGCGGTCGCCGCCGGCGCAGTGCTCGTCGGCACGCTCTATCCGATCGCCGTGGAGGCGGCGACCGGCGACCTGATTTCGGTGGGGCCGCCTTACTTCAACATCGCGTTCGCGCCTTTGATGGCGGCGCTGTTTCTCGTCATGCCGCTCGCGCCGCTTTTGACGTGGCGCAAGGGCGATGCGGGCGCTGCGCTGCGCACGCTTTGGCTCGCCGGCGCTCTTGCGTTCGCATCCGCGGCGATCGTTCTTTTGTTTCGAAACAACGCAATCATTCCCGCGGCCGGGATCGGAATCGGCGTCTGGGCGACGGCCGGGGCGTTCGTCTATCTGTGGAAACGCTGGGGGCAGGGCGGGCCGCGCAGCGCCGCGCGCTTTGCAGCCTTGCCGCTGAGCGTGTGGGCGCTGGCTGCGGCCCATATCGGGGCGGGGGTTCTCACCATCGGCGCGGTCGCGGAAACCGCCTTCCGCAGCGAGCGCGCCGCCGCTTTGGCGCCGGGGGAAAGCATCACGTTTGCAGGCCGCACCGCCACGCTGCTCGAGGTGGCGGAGGCGCAGGGGCCGAACTACACCGCGCTGCGCGCGACGCTGCGCGTGGCCCATGGCGGGCGCGTGGACGTCGCCGCCGCTGAGCGGCGCGCCTATTCCACCGGCGGCGCGCCGACCACGGAGGTGGCGATCCTCTCCGCGCTCGACGGCGACTTCTACATCGCTCTGGGCGAGGCCGCCGCGCGCGACGGCCAGGCCGCCTGGACTATCCGGTTCTACCACAACCCGCTGGTGCAGCTGATCTTCTGGGGCGTCACCCTGATGGGGCTCGGCGGCGCGCTTGGCCTTGCCGCCCTGGCGCGGCGCCGGCGCACCGCGCCGCACAGCGCATTGGCGGCGGCGTGATCGCCGCGCTCGCCTTCGCCGCGGCGGTGGCCGCGCAACCGCCGGCCGACCCCGCTGCGGCCGCCCGGGCGCAGGCGCTGGAGCAGGAAATCCGCTGCGTCGTGTGCCAGAACGAGCCGATCTCGCAATCCACCGCCGAAATGGCCGGCGACATGCGCGCCCTGGTGCGCGCGCGGATCGAGGCCGGCGACAGCGACGACGAGATACGCGCCTTTTTCCGCGACCGGTATGGCGAATTCGTCCTGTTCCGCCCGCCCTTCGACGCCCGGACCTACCTGCTTTGGGCCGCGCCGGCGCTGCTCATTCTGGCGGCGGCGGGGGCGGCCTACAGCCTGCGCCGGCGGGGCGACGCGGCCTTCGCGCCCGAGACGGACCCGGACGGGCGCTGAGACGGCGTTAATCCTTCCGTACGGGGCGACGCTTTTTTCACCGCAACTTCGCCCTAAATCGAGTCTAGCCGGAAGCTCTGTGGGCGATTGCGAAGGCGACGTGACAGCCGCCGCACTTGCCGCCAAGAGTCCGTAGGCCATTCCGGTCGCCGTTCGAGGAAGTCGATGTCCGATCCCGCCACCGTCAAGTTCATCAAGCGCGCGCTTTTGTCCGGCGCGGGCGCGGCCATGCTCTTCGCCGGCGCGACCGTCGCCCATGAACTGGCCCCACGCCCCGCCACGGCCCAGGAAATCGCCATCGCGCCGCCCAGCGGCGCGCCGATGAGCTTCGCCGACCTGATCGAGCGGGTGAGCCCTGCGGTGGTGTCCATCCAGGTGCGCCAGCGCCCCGACGCCGCCCGCCCTGGCCCCAATCTCGAGGGTCTGCCGCCGGGCTTTGAAGAATTCTTCCGTCGCGGCCCCGGCAGCGCGCCGCGCGAAGCGCCGACCTCGCTCGGCTCAGGCTTCATCATCGACCAGAACGGCATCGTGGTGACCAATCATCACGTCGTCGCCGGCGCGGAAGAGATCATCGTGCGCACCTCCGACGGGGAGGAGCGCCAGGCTGATCTCGTCGGCTCCGACCAGCCGACTGACATCGCCGTGCTGCGCATCCGCGGCGGCGGCCGCTTCCGCTATGTGAGCTTCGATGATGCGCGCGACGTGCGCGTCGGCGATTGGGTGGTTGCGGTCGGCAATCCGTTCGGCCTCGACGGCACCGCCACCGCAGGCATCGTTTCGGCGATGGGCCGGCGCAATTTCATCGATTCCGCCTATGTCGATTTCATCCAGATCGACGCGCCGATCAATCGCGGCAATTCCGGCGGGCCCACCTTCGATCTGCGCGGGCGCGTGATCGGCGTGAACTCGGCGATCTTCTCGCCGACAGGCGGCAATGTCGGCATCGGTTTCGCCATCCCTGCAGAAGTGGCGTCACGCATCGTGACGCAACTGGTCGACAGCGGCGCGGTCACGCGCGGCTGGCTCGGCGTGCAGGTGCAGGCCATCGACGACGATATCGCGCGCAGCCTCGGCCTGCAGGACGCGCAAGGCGCGCTCGTCGGCAGCGTCGTGCCCGACAGCCCGGCCGCTGCGGCGGGTCTGCAGACCGGCGATCTCATCCTCACGTTCGAGGGCCAGCGCCTGGCGGATTCCCGCGATCTGACGCGCCGCGTCGGCGATTTTCCGGTCGGCCGCAACGCGCGTCTTGAGGTGCTGCGCAACGGCGAGCGTCGGCAGGTCTCGGTGCGCCTGCGCGCGCGCCCCAGCGATGAGCAATTGCTCGCCAGCGCCCAGCAGCCCAATCAGGGGCCGAACGTCACCGCGCCGCCGCCGGCGGCCGAACCCGCCCCCGCAGCGCTCGGCCTCTCGGTGCGCCCGATCACGCCGGAGGACCGCCAGCGCTTCGAACTCGCGGCCGACGCCGCAGGCCTCGTGGTGCTGTCGGTGCAGCCCAATTCCGACCTGTCGCGCAAAGGCGTGCGTCCAGGCGACGTGATCACCCGCGCCGACAACCGCGCGATTGCGACGCCGGCCGATCTGGCCGCTGCGGTCGATGCGGCGCAGCGCGCCGGTCGTCCGGTGCTGCTGCGCCTGGAAGGACGCGGCGGCGCGCGCTTCATCGCCGCCGAAACCGGCGCCGTCAGCCGCGGCTGACGCGTCCCGTTTCGGCGCTGGCGCGAGCGGGCTTGGGTTGAGGGCCGCTTGCCGGTAGGATCAGGGTTCGGGGTTCCGGGACCGCGTGGGCTGGCGCGTCGTCGGTTCAGGAGCGTTGCATGCGGGTATTATTGGTCGAAGACGATCACGACATCGCCGACACGCTGCGCGTGTCGCTCGAAGGCGATGGGCACAATGTCGATATGATCGACGACGGCGAGTCGGCGGAAACCATGGCCCGCAACGGCGCCTATGACGTCATCGTGCTGGACCGCATGCTGCCCCGGAAGAATGGCGTGTCGATCGTGCGCGATCTGCGGCGCGAAGGCGTGGCCACGCCGGTGCTGATCCTGTCGGCGCTGCACGACGAGGACCAACGCATCGAGGGGCTCGACGCCGGCGCCAACGATTATCTCGGCAAGCCGTTCTCGACCCGCGAACTGCTCGCGCGCGTCAAGGCGCTGTGGCACGGGCGCGATCTCGCCGCCATGCAGACGAAACTCACCGTCGGCGATCTCGACATGGATCTGCTCGCCCGTACGGTCCATCGCGACGGCAAGAAGATCGACCTGCAGCCGCGCGAATTCCGGCTGCTGGAGTATCTGATGCGCAACGCCGGCGAGACGGTGACGCGCAAAATGCTGCTCGAGAACGTCTGGGATTATCACTTCGATCCGCAGACCAACGTGATCGACGTGCATATCTCCCGGCTGCGTTCGAAGATCGATCGCGAGTTCGGCGTGACGATGCTGCACACCGTGCGCGGATCGGGGTATCGGCTCGAAGTATGAGGCAGCCGGGCCTCGACACGCTCATCAGGACGACGACGTTCCGGCTGGCGCTGCGCCAGGCCGTCGTCATCCTGGGGTTCGTGCTGGTCCTGCTGGCCTATGTCTATGTCGCCACCGTCTGGCAATTGGCGCGCGACGCGGAGGCGGCCGCCGATCAAGAATTCGCCCAGCTCGAGCGCGCCTATGCCGAAGGCGGGCGCGTGCGTCTCGAACAGGAAGTGGTGGAGCGCGCGGCGCGGCAGGGCTCGCTGCTGTATGCGTTGGCCGAGAGCGACGGAACGGTCGTCGCGGGCGACCTTGAAGCGTTGCCGCAACAGCCCGGCGACGGCGTCGAGCGCGTGACCTTTCCCGTCGAGCAGCGCCAGGCGCGCGGCCGCATGGGGCGCCTGCTGAACGGGCCGATCCTCCTGGTGGCCAGCGATCTCGGCGTGGCGGCGCAATTCTCCGCCCGCATCACCCGCGTGCTGTGGACGGTCGGCGTGCTCGGATTGCTGTTCTCGGTGATCGGCGGCCTGCTCGCGAGCCGCCACGCGGCCCAGCGCGTCGAGGACTTTTCCAACACTGCGCGCGACGTCATGGCCGGCGATCTCTCGCGCCGCGCGCCCGACAACGGCGCCGGCGACGAGTTCGACGATCTCGCGCGCGAGTTCAACGCGATGCTGACGCGCCTGGAAGCCCTGGTGCGCACCACGCGCACCGCCGGCGACGCGATGGCGCACGATCTGCGCTCGCCGCTCACACGGCTGAAGCAGCGCCTCGATCACGCGCTCGAAGCCGCGCCCGAGGCCGAGCGCGACCGCGAGGCGCTGCGCAAGGCGTCGGAAGAATGCGACCGGCTGTTGGAGATGTTCCAGGCTGTTCTGCGCCTGGCGCGGTTGGAATCCCGCGAAAGCTGGACCTTCGCGCCGACAGATGTCTCGCAGATCATGCACGATCTCGTCGAATTCTACGAACCTGCCGCCGAGGATGCGCACTTGACCCTGCGCGCCGTCGTCGCCGACGGCTTGACGCTCAACGCCGAAGCGGGGCTCATTCAGCAGGCGGTGTCGAACCTCATCGAAAACGCCTTGAAATATACGCCCAGCGGCGGCCGCGTCGAAATTCGCGCCGGTCTGCGCCCCGATGGGCGGCTCGAACTCGCGGTGCTCGACGATGGCCCCGGTGTGCCGCAGGGCGAGCGCGATCGCGTCATGGAACGTTTCGTGCGCCTGGAACAATCGCGCACGTCGGAAGGCAGCGGGCTGGGCCTGTCGCTGGTGTCGGCGGTGGCGCGGCTGCATCGCGGCGTGCTGGCGCTTGGCGACGGCCTCGGCCAGGCGGCGCGGCCGGGCCTGCGCGCCGCGCTCGTGCTGCCGTCCGCATGACCGTCGCTGTGGGCCTGCGCCCCGCCCTGGGCGAAGGCGCAAGCCCGCTCGATCGCGCGGCCGACGCCGCGCGCCGCTGGGCGCCGTATCTGCGCCGCGCGCTCGACGCGTTCGGCGAAGCGGATTTTCTCGCGCCCGAGTCCGCGCAGCGCATCGTTGCGGAGGCGACGGCCGAGGCCGTGCGCATCGCGCAGCAGGACGCGCCGTTCGACGAGGGGATGCGCGCGCTGCGCCTGGCCAAGCGCCGCCTGCATCTGGCGCTTGCGCTCGCCGATCTCGCCGGCCTCGCGTCGCTCGACGACGTCACGCGCGCGCTGACGGATTTCGCCGACGCCGCCGTCAAGGCTGCGCTGGCGATGGCGGCGCGCACGCTCGCCGCGCGCGGCGATTTCTCGGAAGCCGATCCCGGCGTGCGCGGCTTGACCATCATCGCCATGGGCAAGATGGGCGCGCACGAATTGAACTATTCCAGCGACATCGACATTTCGGTGTTTTACGAGCCGGCAGCGCTTCCCGTCGCGCCGGGCCGCGAGCCGCGACAGATCGCGCAGCGCGTCGTGTCGCTCGTCGTGCGCGCGCTGGAGGAGATCACCGCGGACGGTTACGTCTTCCGCACCGATCTGCGCCTGCGCCCCGATCCCGCCTCGACGCCGCCCGCCGTGACGCTCGCGGCGGCGGAGCAATATTATCAGAGCCTCGGCCAGAATTGGGAGCGCGCCGCCTTCATCAAGGCGCGCGTCTGCGCCGGCGATACGGCGCGCGGCGAAGCCTTCCTCGCAAGCCTGCACTCCTATGTCTGGCGCCGCCATCTCGATTACGCCGCGGTGTCGGACGTGCTGGCCATCAAGCGCCAGATCATCGCGGCCAAATCGCGCGCCGATCTCGACGATCCAAAGGTGGATGTGAAGCTCGGGCGCGGCGGCATCCGCGACATCGAATTGTTCGCGCAGACGCAACAATTGATCCATGGCGGGCGCAATCCCGATCTGCGTCGTCCGCGTACGCACGGCGCGCTGCGCGCGCTGCATGCGGCAGGCCATATCGATGCTGCGACCTGCGCGGCGCTCAGCGAGGCCTACGCCTTTTATCGCGGCGTCGAGCATCGCATCCAGATGCGCGAGGACGCCCAGACGCACACCACGCCGGTCGACGCGGAAGCGCGCGGCGCGCTTGCGGCCATGTGCGGTTTCGAAACGAGCGCGGCCTTCGATGCGGCGCTGCGGACGCGCCGCGCCGCCGTCATCGCCGCCGACGCACGCTTCTTCGGCCGCTTCGAAAGCCTCGCCGCGCAGGAAGGCAGCCTGATCTTCACCGGCGTCGAGGACAGTCCCGAAACGCTCGAAACCCTGCAGCGCATGGGCTTCAAGCACCCGGCTGCAGTCAGCGACGCGATCCGCGGCTGGCATCATGGCCGCATCCGCGCCACGCGTTCCGAACGGGCGCGCGAAATTCTGACGGCGTTGACGCCGACGCTGTTGCGCGCGATCGCCGAGACCAGCGATCCCGACGCCGCCTTCGCCCGCTTTTCGAGCTTTCTGTCCGGCCTTTCTGCCGGCGTGACGGCGCTGTCGCTGCTGCAGGCGCACCCGACCTTGATGCAGCGCCTGGCGCTCGCCTTCGCGTCCGCGCCGCGCCTGGCGCAGGATCTCGCGCGCCGTCCGGCGCTGATGGACGCGATGATCGAACCCGATTTCTTCGCGCCGCTGGACGATGCAGCCGACATGCGCGCCGACTTGGACGCGGCGGTCTCCGGCGCCGCGTCGTTCGAGGCGGCGATCAACGCCGCGCGCCGCCTGCATCGCGAACGCGCCTTTCGCATCAGCATGCAGGTGTTGACCCATCACGCCACCGCCCAGGCGGCGGGGCTGGCGCACGCCGATCTCGCCGACGCCTGCGTCGATGCGCTGCGCGCGGCGTGCATGGGCGATGTTGCGCGCGCGCACGGCGCCATCGACGGCGCCTGTGCTGTGGCTGCGCTCGGCAAGTTCGGCGGCCGCGAACTGAGCGACGGCTCCGACCTCGACATGATGGTGATCTATGATGCAGCTGACGGCGTCGTCTCCTCCGGCCCGCGCGAGGCGAGCGCGCCGGAATATTTTTCGCGCGTGACGCAAAGGCTGATCAGCGCGCTCTCGGCGCCCACGGAAGAGGGCGTGCTCTATGCGGTGGACATGCAATTGCGTCCTTCCGGCAGCAAGGGGCCGGTTGCGGTGCGGCTGTCTTCGCTTGCGCGCTATTATCTGGAAGAGGCGTGGACCTGGGAATTGATGGCGCTGACGCGGCTGCGCATCGCCTCCAGCGATGGCGATCTCGCCGCGCGCATTTGCGCTGCGCGTGATGCGGCTTTGCGCGCGCCGCGGCCGTGGGTGAAAGTTCGCGACGATGCGCTCGACATGCGCGCACGGATGGCGCGCGAACGGCCGGGGCGGGGCTTGTGGGATTTGAAGCTGGCGCCGGGCGGGTTCGTCGACGTCGAATTCATCGCCCAGGCGCTGCAATTGCGCGCAGCGCCGGACGGCGGCGACGTCGTGCGCGCCAACACGGGCGCAGCGCTTCAGCGGCTCGCCGCCATCGGCGCCCTCCCGGCGGACGCCGCTGAAACCCTGATCCGCGCCTGGACGCTTTATGGCGATCTGCAGCAGATCCTGCGCATCGGCCTCGACACCGGCGACGTGGCCCAGGCGCCGCACGGGTTGCGCGGACTTCTGGCCGCGGCCGGCGGCGTCGGCGATTTCGCCGCGCTCGAAGCGCTGTTGGCCGAAACCCAGGCGCAATGCCGCGCGCTCTTCACTGCGCTCATCGGCCCGCTTGGCGACGGAGCGGGCGGGTGATCGCGTTGAACCAGCATCAGTGACCACAGCCACGGAGCGTTAACGATGAAGCGATGTGCACTTGCAGCGGCGGCGGCCCTCGCCGTGACGGCGGCGTTGGCGGCGCCGGCGTCGGCCCAGCCTGGGGGGCGGGACGCGGCGGCGATGTTGATGCGCGCCGACACAAACGGCGACGGCGCGATCACGCGCGCCGAGGCCCAGGCGGGCCGGGCCGCGATGTTCGCCCAGGCCGACCGCAACGGCGACGGCGTCTTGACCGACGCCGATCGCGCCGCGATCGAGGCAGCCCAGGCGGCCCGTCGCGCGCAGCGTTTCGATCGCGCCGACGCCAACAACGACGGGCGCGTCACGCGCGATGAATTCATGGCCCAGCCCTATCGCGCGTTCGACCGGTTCGACGGCAACGGCGATGGCGTGCTCGACGCGTCCGAACTCGCCGCGATCCGCGCGATGGCGGGCGCGCGGCGCGGCGGCGGGTGACGGAGGGGACAATCGCGCAGGCGCTGCTTGACGGCCCCGATCTCCGATCCGGATGCGGCGCTCGTTCGCAGCGCCGGCGCAGGCGACAAGCGTGCGGCGGAGGCGCTCGTGCGCAAGCATCTGCCGCGCGTGCTCGGTCTTGCGCGGCGGATGCTGCGCGACGCGGCAGCAGCGGAGGACGTCGCGCAGGAAACCTTCCTGCGAGTCTGGCGATCGGCGCCGGATTGGACGCCCGGGCCGGCCAAGTTCGAAACCTGGATGCACCGCGTGACGCTCAATCTGTGCTACGATCGCCTGCGTCGCCGGCGCGAGGTCTCCGATGCGGAGGCCGGCCTCGACCGCGCCGATCAGGGCCCCAATCCGGGCGACGCCTGGCTTGCGCGTCAGCGTGCGGCGCAAGTGCGCGCCGCCCTCGATGCGCTGCCGGAGCGGCAGAAGGCGGCGCTGACCTTGTGTCATTTTCAGGAAATGACAAATATCGAGGCGGCGGCGGCGCTGGAGATCAGCGTCGAGGCGCTGGAATCGTTGCTGGCGCGTGGGCGCAGGGCCCTGCGCGCGTCGCTTGCCGAAACGGCGAACGATCTCATGGGCCCGCTTGACCATGGCCAAACCGAATGAAACGGGCGCGAGCATGAACACGGCGCGAGCAATCGAAATCCTGGAGGCCTATGGCGCCGATGCGGCGCGCTGGCCTGAAGCCGAGCGCGACGGCGTCTTGGCCGCTCTTGCGGCCGGCGACGGCGACGTCGCAGCGGCGCTGGCGCAGGCGCGCGTGCTCGATGCGGCGCTTGCGTGCGATGCATCCGAGCCGCAACGCAACGATCTCTTGGCCGCGCGGATCCTGCGCGCGGCGCCCGCGGCGCCAAGTTTGCCCCGCGCTGCGCCGCTCGCCGCGCTCGCCGCGTGTGCGGCGCTGGGGGTGGCGATCGGCTTCGGCGGGGCGCGCTACGCTGCGCCTGAAGGCATGGCGGAGGCGGCGCTGGCGGCGGCCTTCGCCGATGAGGCTGGCGGCTTTGGTCTGTTGGAGGGGGGCGGATGACCGAGGCTGCGCCGCGTCGCTTTCCCGTCTGGCTGTTCGCTTCGGCGGCGCTCAATGTTTTGCTGATCGGCGTGATCATCGGCGCTGCGGCCGGCGGCGTGCGCCTGGCCTCGCGCGAGGCGCCGGCGATCGAACGGCTGGCGGCGGGCGCGGCCGCGTTTCGCGCGCTGCCGGACGACAAGCGCGCCGCGTTGCGCGCCGATCTGCGCCGCACGTTCCGCGAAACGCGCGCCTTACGCGCCGCCAGCGCGGAAGCGCGCGCCGCAGTGTTCGACGCCGCCGCCGCCGAACCGTACGACGCCGCGCGCATGCGCGCCGCGCTGGAACGCTGGCGCATCGCGAATTCGGCCGTGCAGGCGGCGTGGCAGGATGCGGTGGCGGACGCGGTCGGCGATTTGTCCCCGGAAGAGCGCCGCGCAGTGGTCGGCGCCTTTGCGCGCGGACGTCCGGGACCGCTGCTGCAGCGCCGCGACGCGGACGAAGGGGACGCAGCGCCCTAGGCCTGCGCCTATTCGGCGGCGGTGCGCGCCGCTTCTTGAATGTCGGCGTCTTCGCCCGGGCTTGTGCGTTCGCCGCCAAACACCGCGGGCAGATACACCGACACGATCGTGCCTTCACCGACCGTGCTCTGAATCTCGAGCCGCCCGCCATGCATTTCCGCCAGCGATTTCGTCAGCGCGAGTCCAAGGCCGGTGCCGGAATGGTTGCGCGCCAAAGTCGCTTCGACCTGCTCGAACGGGCGCGCCAGGCGCGGCAATTGATCAGCGGGAATGCCGCAGCCGGTATCGATGACGCGCAGCACCAGCCCGTCCGGCGTGGGGCGCGCGCGCACCACGATGGCGCCGTTGTCGGTGAATTTCAGCGCATTGCTGAGCAAATTGATCAGCATCTGCTTGACCGCGCGATGATCGGCCTCGATCTCCGGCACGCCCTCGGCGTCGACCATGAGATGCAGGCCCTTTTCGTCGGCGCGACGCTTGGTCAGCCGCACAGCCTGATCGATGGCGACCATCGGATCGAGCACGCGCGGCGACAGATTGATCTTGCCGGCCTCGATCTTGGCCATGTCGAGGATGTCGTTGATCATGTCGAGCAGATGGTTGCCGGATGAGAAAATATCGCCGGAATATTGCTTGTACTGCTCGTTGCCGATCGGGCCGAACAATTCCTTCGACATGATCTCGGAGAAGCCGATGATGGCGTTCAGCGGCGTGCGCAATTCGTGGCTCATATTGGCCAGGAACGCGCTTTTGGCCTTGCTGGCGTCCTCGGCCTTGCGCCGCTCGTCGTCGGCCTCGCGGGCGAGCACCTTGTTTTCCGCTTCGGATTTCTCCAGGCGCTGGACGAGTTCGCGCAGGCGCTTGTCGTTGCGCGTGAGCGCCTGCTCCTGGCGCTTGAGCGGGGTGATGTCGAGACCAACTGTCACCAGACCCCCATCGCCGGTGCGCCGCTCCACGATTTGCAGCCATTCGCCGCTGGCGAGTTCGATCTCGCGAATCTGGGAATCCACCGGATCCACGCGCTCGCGCTTGATGCGCGCGGTCGAGGCGAGCGCGACGGCTTCATAAGACACCCGCGGGCGCAGCAATTCGGGGCCCAGATCGAACGCCTGCGCAAACGCCTGGTTCCACAGCATCAGGCGCCGGCGCGCATCCCACAAGGCGAACGGCCCGGTGAAGGAATCGATCGCGGCGCGCAATTGACGTTCGAGCCGCACCACGCGCGCCTGCGCTTCCTGGCGATGCGATACGTCGACGATGGTGCCCATCAGGCGCAGCGGGCCGGCTTCGGGGTCCTCCTCGACGACGACGCCGCGCGCCTCGAGCCAGACAAGGCTTGCGCCATGGGCGATGCGGTAATGCGCGTCGAACGCGCCCGACCGGCCGGCGGCGCGGAATTCCTCCTCCAGTGCGGCGCGGTCTTCCGGGACCGCGAGCGCGACGAAGTCGGCGAGCGGCATCTGCGTGGTGTTCACATGGATGAGCTTGGCGGCCTGCTCGGAGAGCGTCACCAGATCGGCGCCGGCGCGCCACTCGAAGACCCCGGCATGGGCGCCGTCGGCGGCGAGGCGAAATTGCGTCTCGGCGCGAGCGGCCTCGGCCTCGGCGCGTGCGGCGCGACGCGCGTGCTGGCGCAGCAGCAGGAGCAGCACGGCGACCGCGGCCATCGGCGCGCCGGCCAGCATCGCCATCTGCACCAGCGCCGCCAGGATCGCGTCGGCCGGGCTCGGGGCGGGGGCGGCGATCACGATCTGCGCCGCGCCGTCCGCCGCGCGGGCGGAGGCGATGCTCCAGACTTGGCCGTCGGCGGTGCGTGCGGTCGCGCCGCCGGGATTGGGCGCAGCCGCGATGATGGCGGCGGCGTCGGCCTCGCTGGCGCGCGCCGCGCGCGGCATGGCGAACAGCAAGCGTCCGTCAGGCGCAGCGACGAACACCCGCGCTCTGGCCGGCGCCGCCGGCGCGAGCAGCGCAGGGTCGATGATCGAGACGACGGTCAGCCCGCCGGCGGCGCGGGCTGTCGCCAGGAGCGGCGTGCGCGCCTCCGGCGCAACGCCGGCCCATGCGCCGCTGGCGGGCGTCGCAGCGGCCGCGGCCGCGATCACGCCAGGCTCGGCCCGGCCGTTTGCAGCGAGGATCTGGCCGCCGCGCGCGACGACTGCCGCCGCGACGACACCTTCGGCGCGCGCGATCTCGGTCGCGGCGCCGGCCAGCGCGGCGTCGCCGCGCCGTATGAGGGCGGCGGCGGCGGCGTTGGCGGCGTCGGCCTTGGCGAAGCGCGCGTCGGCGTGTGCGGCGGCGATTTCGACGGCGGCGACATTGCGCGCAATGAGATCGGCGGTGAGGTCGCGGCGCCGCGTCTCGGCCTGAACCGCCAGCGCGGCCATGAACGCAAGCAGCAGCAGCGTGACCAGGATGGCGAGCGAGCGCGCGGTCGCGTTCGTCGCCGCCCGGTCAGGCGCGGAGGCGCCTGTCGCTGCCGAATGCACCACGCACACCCCCTTGCCGCCGCCCGGCGGCTTGCCGATCCGATCGCGCCGGTCCGGCGGGGCGCATCGCGCGGTCCCGCACACGCCCGGCGGCGCAGCGGAAGGCTAAGGCGATTCACAAGCCCGATCCGCGTCGCGCGCGATCAGAATCGACAAGAATGAAAATCGTAAAGGAAATGTTAAATTGAAGTCGAGCGCGGCGGCGCGGCTTTCCCCAGATGAATCCAGGCGGGCGCCGCATTCACTGCAAGGTGCGCTCCACGATCTCGCGCGCATTGGCCGACAGCGCCGCATTCGCCGCCAGCGAGCGCAGCGCCGCCTCCGCATGGGCGCGCCGGCCGGAATCGAAGCGCCGCCAGGTTTCGAACGCGCCGAGCAGGCGTGCGGCGACGGCGGGATTGATCGCGTCGAGGTCGGCGATGATGTCGATCATGAAGCGGTAGCCGTCGCCGGAGGCGGCGTGGAAGGCGCGCGGATTGCGTAGCGCGAACGCGGCGGCGAGCGCGCGCACGCGATTGGGATTCTTCAGCGTGAAATCAGGATGCGCGCGCAGCGCAGTAGCGCGCGCAATCGCATCCGGGCGCGGCGCGGCGGCTTGGGCGGCGAACCATTTGTCGAGCACGAGCGGATTGGCGCGCCAGCGGGCGTAGAAGCGGGCGAGCGCGTCGTCGAAGGCGGCGACGCCGGCGGCGCCGAGCGCTTCGAGCGCATTGATCGATTCCGTCATGGTGTCCGCGCGTTCGAAAGCGCGCACCAACACTGCGCCTTCGCCTTCTCCGAGCGCTGCCAGGAGATCGAACGCGGCGGTGCGCAGCGCGCGCCTGCCGGCGGCGGCTGCGTCGGCCGAGAACGTCGCCGCCGGGGGCGCGTCGGCGATGGCCACGAGACGCGTGCGCAGATGCTGCGCGAGCGCGGCGCGGACCTGCTCGCGCGCGTCGTGCAGCGCATCGGGATCGGGCTGGGCGGCGAGTTGAATGAGCTCCGGCACGTCCGGCAGACGCAGGGCGAGCGCGGCGAAGGCGGGATCGTCTTCAGCGCGGTCGAGCTCGCGCGACAGCGCGTCGGCGAGGCCGTCGAGGCTCGCCGCGCCGCCTGCGGCGCGCGCCAGGATCGCGGCGCGTGCGAGCGCCTGGCCGGCCTCCCAGCGCGTGAAGGGATCGGGGTCGTGCGCCATCTGCGCCAGGCGCTGGCGCGGCGTCAGATCGTCGTCGAGCCGCACGGGCGCGGAAAACCCGCGCAGCAGCGACGGCGTTGGCGCTGCCGCCACGTCGGCGAAGCGCAGCACCATTTGCGCAGAACCGAAAACAACGAGGTGCTCGTCGCGCGCGGCGCCGTCGAGGCTGGCCGAAAGCGGCGCGCCGTTGTCGTTCATGAGGCCGATGCGCAGCGGGATCGGCACGGGCTGCTTGTGCGGCTGGCCTGGCGTCGGCGGCGTCGATTGCGTCAGCGTCAGCGTATAGGTGCGGGCTTCGGGATCATAGGCGCCCCGCGCGGTGACGGTGGGCGTGCCCGCCTGATCGTACCAGCGCATGAAGGCGCTGAGGTTGCGGCCGGAGGTTTCGGCGAAGCAGGCGATGAATTGCTCCACCGTGGCCGCCGTGCCGTCGCAGCGGTCGAAATAGAGATCCATGCCGGCGCGAAACGCCTCGTCGCCGATGATCGCCTTGAGCATGCGGATCACTTCGCCGCCTTTTTCGTAGACGGTCGCGGTGTAGAAATTGTCGATCTTCTGATAGGTCGACGGCCGCACGGGATGGGCCAGCGGGCCGGAATCCTCGGCGAACTGGCGCGCGCG
Source organism: Hyphomonadaceae bacterium (assembly GCA_033764725.1). Classification (GTDB taxonomy): domain Bacteria; phylum Pseudomonadota; class Alphaproteobacteria; order Caulobacterales; family Aquidulcibacteraceae; genus RI-43. The sequence continues at coordinate 77,054 of JANRIR010000080.1, read as the reverse complement.
CAGGCGCTTGACGTCCTTGATGCGCTGCACCGGGCGCGAGCGCTGATCGGCGGAGAATTCCTGCTCGCGATAGACCGTCAGCCCCTCCTTGAGGCACAGCTGGAACCAGTCGCGGCAGGTGATGCGATCGCCCGTCCAATTGTGGAAATACTCGTGGCCGACGACGGCCTCGATGGATTCGTAATCGAGATCGGTCGCGGTCGATTGGTCCGCGAGGATCAGCGCCGAGTTGAAGACGTTGAGGCCCTTGTTCTCCATCGCGCCGAAATTGAAATCGCGCACCGCCACGATGTTGAACACGTCGAGATCGTATTCGCGCCCGAACGCCTCCTCGTCCCAGCGCATGGCGCGCTTGAGCGCATCCATGGCGTAGCCGCAGCGCTGCGCTTCGCCGGGATCGACGTGAATGCCGAGCGCGACGCGCCGGCCTGAACGCGTGACGAAAGCATCGGTGAGGGTGTCGTAGGCGCCTGCGCACAGCGCGAACAGATAGGACGGCTTCGGATACGGATCCTCCCACACAGCGAAGTGGCGCCCTTGGCCGAGATCGCCGCTTTCGACCAGATTGCCGTTGGACAGAAGCGTGGGAAACTCCGCCTTCGGTGCGGTCATGCGCACGCGATAACGCGCCATGCTGTCCGGGCGATCGAGCGCGTAGGTGATCTTGCGGAAGCCCTCGGCCTCACATTGCGTGCAATAGCGCCCGCCCGACATGTAGAGGCCTTCGAGCGCCGTGTTGTCGGCCGGATCGATGGCGGTTTCGATGTCGAGCGTGAAGGCGGCCGGCGGCGCATGGACGATCAGGCGCTCGCTTTCGACGCGATAGGCGTCGGCCGGCAGATCGACGCCGTCGATAGCGATGCGGCGCAAGGCGAGGCGCACGCCGTCGAGCGCAAGCGGGACGGCGGCGCCGGCGAGCCGCCGCACCGTGCTGCGCGCGCGCACGATGGTCCCGCGGGGCGCGAGGTCGATGTCGAGCGCGATGTCGTCGATCGCGTAATCCGGCGCCCGATAATCCTGAAGGCGCACAGCGGCTGCGGCGTCACGCATGCGAAGCTCCGTCGAAGGCCTCCGGTGATGGCCTCCGACTGATGACGTCCAGCGCGCGCGATTGCAATGCGCGAAAGGGTTACAGCGTGTGGCTGGCCACGCCCGGCGGCTGCGCATGGGCTGCGCCGTCATGATAGATGGTCGACAGCACCGCCTCGGCCTGGATCGCAAGGTCGCGCAGCTCGGGCGGCGTTTCGCCGGGCCGGTCGGCGACGCGCAGGACCAATTCGCGGCAGACGCTCATCATGCGGATGGCGTTGGCGACGATGCGCGCCTGGTGCTCGATGCGGGCCGGATCGCGCTCATATTCCGCCATCGGCACGCGCCAGCCGCCCCAATCCTTTTCGTCGGTGACCACGACAGGGAAGGTGCCGGCGTTGGCCGCGCCGCCCTCGACGCCCGCGCGCCAGCGATTGGGCGCGCGCACGACGCGCCAGCGCTCGGTCTCGACGAGATCGAGGCTGACGGCCTTTTCCTCTTCCGGGACGAGCTCGTGGGCCTGGAACTCGCGCCCCAGACCCACCTCGTACATGACGCGCAACGGCTCTTCGACGCCCTTCACCCAGTGCGGCATCACTTGTTCGATGTTCGCCCAGGTGCCCACGGGTTTGACGAAAACCCGCTGCCCCTTGTGATAGACCGCCTTGGCCATGCGCCGGCTCCAACCCAGACCGAACCAACCCGTTCACTGCGGCGAGGCTAACGCAACGGCGTTGAGGCTTCGTGAAGCGCACCCTTCCAGTGGCCTCGCGGGGCGCCCTTGCGGCGCCTTTTCAAGCCGGCCCCGGTCGCGTTTATGGTTGCCCAAAGATGAATGCGGGAGAGCGCCGTGAATTTCGATTTTTCCGACGACCAGAAGGCCCTGAAAGATCAGGCGCGCAAATTCCTCGCCGAGAAATCCAGCGCCAAGGCGGTGCGCGCGGTGCTGGATTCCGACGCGGTCGCGTTCGACGCCGCGCTCTGGAAGGCGGTGGCGGAGCTGGGCTGGCTGGGCGCGGGGATCCCCGAGGAATATGGCGGGCTGGGGCTGGGTAAGCTCGAAGTCTGTGTGCTGGCCGAGGAGATGGGCCGCGCCGTGGCGCCGATCCCGTTCTCGTCCACGGTTTATTTCTTCGCGGAGGCGCTGCTGCTCGCCGGATCGGACGCGCAGAAGGCCGCACTCCTGCCGAAGGTTTCGGAGGGTGGGCTGATCGGCGCGTTTGCGCTGTCGGAGGGCCCCGGCGCGCCGACGCCCGGCGGGTTGACGGTGAAGTTCGATGGGGCCGCGCTGAACGGGGTGAAGATCCCGGTGACAGACGGCGACATCGCCGATTATGCGGTGGTCGTCGCCAAGGAGGGCGCCGGCGTGTCGCTGGCGCTCGTCGATCTCAAGCAGCCCGGCGTGACGCGCGAGGTCGTCAAGACGCTCGATCCCACGCGCAGCCATGCGCGGCTGACCTTCGCCAACGCCAAGGCCGAGCGTCTCGGCCCAGCGGGGCAGGGTTGGGACTTGGCCGAAGCGGTGCTGGATCGCGCCGCCGTGCTGATCGCGTTCGAGCAGGTCGGCGGGTCGCAGGCGTGCCTCGACATGGCGGTCGATTACGCCAAGAACCGCTACGCGTTCTCACGCCAGATCGCCTCGTTCCAGGCGATCAAGCACAAGCTGGCGGACATGTATGTCGCCACCGAAGTGGCGCGTTCGAACGCCTATTACGGCGCCTGGGCGCTGTCGACGGACGCCGCGGAGCTGCCGCTGGCTGCGGCGGCCGCGCGCGTCGCCGGCTGCGAAGCGTATTATTTAGCGTCGAAGGAAAACATCCAGACGCACGGCGGCATGGGCTTCACCTGGGACGTCGATTGCCACCTGTTCTATCGCCGCGCGAAATTGCTGGCGGTGCAGGCTGGCGCGCCGGCGGTGTGGAAGGAAAAGCTGGTGCAGCGGCTGGAGCGGAAAAACGCGGCGTGACGGCTATGGCGGCGCTCCCTCTCCCTCCCGCGGAGGGAGAGGGCCGGGGTGAGGGTGGCGCGCCAACGGCGGCGGCGTTTTGCGAGGTGCGTTTCTAGGGTTGCGCCGCCCCCCTCACCCCAGCCCTCTCCCCCGTCTCCGGGGGAGAGGGGGGGGGCGCGGGTCCTCAAGCGTTCGTTACTTGCGGTAGGACGGCGCGCATCAGCGGGCCGATCTCTTCGTGCAGAACCAGATCGGCGATCTCGTCCATGTCCGTCGCCTCACGATTGACGATGACGAGTTTTGCGCCGTTGCGTTTGGCCAGCAAGGGCAGGCCGGCGGCGGGGTAGACGACCAGGGACGACCCCATCGCCAGAAACAGGTCGCACGCTTCCGATTCCTGCGTGGCGCGCGCCAATTCCGCAACCGGCATCGCCTGGCCGAACGATATGGTTGCGGTTTTTACGAAATACCCGCACGAGCGGCAGCGTGGCGTCAGCCCGCGGGTTTCGAACGCCTCGCGAAAATCCTCCAATTCATGGCGGCGCTGGCAGCGCAGACATTTGGCGTACGAGGCGTTGCCGTGAATCTCGATGACCTTGTCGGGCGGCGCGCCGCCGTCCTGATGCAGATTGTCGACGTTCTGCGTAATGATCGCCGACATCTTGCCGACTTCGATCAGCTTCGCCAGCGCGCGATGCCCGTCATTGGGCTGCGCGCCGACCCAACCGGCGGCGCCGGAATAGACGCGCCGCCACGCCTCGCGGCGGGCCTCTTCGCTCGCCTCGAAATCCTGGAACTGGATGGGCTTCATTTTCGACCAGACCCCGCCCGGGCTGCGGAAATCGGGAATGCCGGACTCGGTAGAGATGCCTGCGCCGGTAAAGGCGACGACGCGGCGCGCGTCGCGAATGAGGGCGGCGAGGGCGGATGCTGTCATGACGACAAACGTAAGCGCCGTCGCGCGGCGAACAAGCGCGCCTCTCCCAACGGCGCCGTTGCCGGGCGCGGACGGCCGCCCTAACCTTGTCTCCAACAGATCAGGGAGCCAGCCGATGGACTTCAACGACACCCCCGAAGAGGCCGCTTTCCGCGCCAAGGCGCGCACCTTTCTGGAAGCGACCGTCAAGGCGAAGGGCGCCGACAAGCCGCTCGCGCAGGAGATGGAGGGGCGTGAATACCTGCAGGCCGCCAAGGCCTATCAGGCGAAGAAGGCCGAGGCGGGCTTCGCCGGCATCACCTGGGCGAAAGAGCATGGCGGGCAGGGGCTGCCGCCGATCTTCAACGTCATCTTCAACCAGGAAGAATCCAAGTTCGACGCGCCCGCGGGGCCCTTCGGCATCGGCCTCGGCATGTGCATCCCGACGATGATCGCCTTCGCGAGCGAAGAGCAGAAGAAGCGCTATGTCGGCCCTGCGCTGCGCGGCGAAGAAATCTGGTGCCAATTGTTCTCCGAGCCGTCGGCGGGATCGGACGTCGCGGGCCTCAAGACCAAAGCCGTGCGCGACGGCGACGATTGGATCGTCAACGGCCAGAAGGTGTGGACCTCCGGCGCGCACTATTCCGATTTCGGCATCCTTCTGGTGCGCACCAATCCCGACGTGGAGAAGCACAAGGGCCTCACCATGTTCTTCCTGGACATGAAGAGCCCAGGCGTCGAAGTGCGCCCGATTCACCAGATGTCGGGCGGCTCGAACTTCAACGAGGTCTATTTCACCGACGTGCGCATTCCCGATTCCCAACGTCTCGGCGAACCGGGACAGGGCTGGAACGTCGCGCTCGTGACGCTGATGAACGAGCGGCTCGCGGTCGGCGGCTCGCCCGGGCCGGACTACGCCGAAGCGCTCGATCTGGCGCGGCGCCTGCCGAGCCCGGACGGCAAGGGCGCGCTGCTGCAGGACGGCGCCTTCCGTCAGAAGCTCGCTGAATGGTTCGTCAGCGCGGAGGGCTACAAGCTCGGCCGCTTCCGCACGATGACGGCGCTGTCGAAAGGCCAGACGCCGGGGCCGGAAGCCTCGATCGGCAAAATCCTCAACGCCAATCGCCTGCAGGACATCACCTCCGCCGCGATCGAGGCTGAGGATCATTTCGGCATCATCAATGATCAGGACCTCGCGCCGGGCGAAGCGATCTTCCAGAACTCCTATATGTGGGCGCCGGGCCTGCGCATCGCCGGCGGCACCGATGAGATCTTGAAGAACATCATCGCCGAACGCGTGCTCGGCCTGCCGCAGGACGTGCGCGTCGACAAGGGCGTCGCCTACAAGGACCTGCCGACGGGACGCTGAACCTGTCTGGCCTGCGCGGGTCGTGCTAGACTGGGCCGCAGGAGACGGACATGGGCCAGATTTTGGTGCGGAACATCAGCGAAGGCGCGCTGGCGCGGCTTGAGGCCGCCGCCGCTGCCGAAGGCGCCACGCTTGAGGACAAGGTGCGCGCCGTTATCGAAGCAGCCGCCTCGCATTCGCAACGCGAGGCGCTGGAACACGCATTCGCATTGGGCCGCGAAGCGAAGCGCTGGCGTGAGGAGCGCGGCATCACCGAACCGTTGGACGTGGTGGCGTTGATCCGCGAAGATCGGGACAATGAAGAGCCGCACCGGTGACGTTGCTTGCCGTCGATGCCTCGGTTGTCCTAGCGGTCCTTTTGGAGGAAGCCGATCGACCGGCGGTCGATGCCATGCTGAGTGGCCGAACCTTAATCGCGCCGGAATTCATGATCGTGGAGGTTGGCAACGCGCTTTGGAAGGCTGTGCGGCGAAACCGATTCAACCCTCAGCGCGTGGGTGCGCTCTTGGACGGCGCTCGCACTATGGTGGGGCGCCGAACGCACGACGCAGCGCTGGTGGATCACGCCGTCTCAATGGCGCTGTCGCTTAATCATCCGATTTACGATTGCCTCTATCTGGCCCTGGCGGAGCGAATGCAAGCTGAACTGGTGACGCTCGACAAAAGACTGGTCGCACTCGGTTCAGGCATTGCGAACATCACCGTGATTTCGATTTGACCAACACGAGCCGCAAAGGAGCCCCCAATGGAAGAAGTTCGCGGCGAGAAGATCGTCATCCGGTTCGATGGCCACAAATGCATTCATGCGCGCCAGTGCGTGACCGGTGCGCCGCGCACGTTCCTCGCCAATGTGGAGGGGCCGTGGATTCACCCGGACGCGACTCCGGTCGACCACCTTGTCGAAGTGGCGCATCGCTGCCCATCCGGCGCGATCACTTATGAGCGCCTCGACGGCGCCCGCGCCGAGGCGCCGCCGGCGGTGAACCTCATCACGATCCGTGAAAACGGGCCGCTTGCCGTCAACGCCGAGATTTTGATCGCGGGCGAAACCGCCAGCGTGCGCGCAACGCTGTGCCGCTGCGGCGCCTCGAAGCGTAAGCCGTATTGCGACGGCTCCCATGTCGCCGCCGGCTTTCAGGCGAGCGGCGAGCCGCCGACCAAGACCGCCGACGCGCTGGCGGCGCGCGACGGCGCGGTAGCGTTCACGCCGATCAAGGACGGGCCGCTGATGGCGGAAGGCAATCTCGAAATCTGCTCGGGCACGGGCCGCATCGTTGAGCGCACAACGAAAACCTGGCTGTGCCGCTGCGGGGCCTCACAGAACAAGCCGTTCTGCGACGGCAGCCACAAGGCCGCGGGCTTCACGGGCTGAGCGGTTTAGCAAACCTCGATTGACCTCATCGAGATAGCTGACGAAGCTAAGGCGTCGTCCATTCCTCGTCCCGGGCGGCGCGTGAAGCCGGGCGCATAGAATATCGTTTTGGCCGGCGCCCGGCTTCACCAGCCCGCTCAGGCGCGGGCGAAACGCAGGAAGGCGTCCGCGGTCGCCGCCGGCTGCGACACGAACGGGGAGTGCGAGGCGTTCAGCGTCACAACGTCCTCGCAGGGGATGCGCGCCAGCATGGCCTGCTGAAAGGCGTGGGGGATCGCGCGATCCTCGGTGCAGGCGAGATAGAAGCGCCGCGCGTGGCCGAAGCGTGCGGGCGTGATCTGCGCGCCGCCGAACATCGGCCGCAGCGATTGATCCTGCAGGCGCGCCTGTGCGGCTGCGACCGCCGCTTCGCTGCAATCATTGTAGAACACCGCCGGCGCGCGGTCGCGGCGGATGCGCGCCAGCCCACGGATCGGATCGGGGATCACCACCGAGGGGACGCCGGAGGTCTGCGCCTCGCGGCCGAGGCTCATCAACGAGTCGCCGCGGCGCGGGATGAAGGCGCAGCAGAAAATCAGCTTTGGGATCAGCTGCGGCGCCAGCTCGGCCGCGCGCGCGATGACGATGCCGCCCATAGAATGCCCGACCGGGATCGCGCCGGGATGGGCGCGGACCGCATCGACGACGGCTTGCGCGTAATCCTCCAACGTGTAGCGCCAGCCCGGCGCGCCATTGGCGCCGTGGCCCGGCAGGTCGATCGCGATCCCGCGACCGCCGCGCGCGGCCAGTTCCTGCGTCAGCGCATCCCAGCACCACGCGCCATGCCACGCGCCGTGCGCCAGAATGAATGCCGCCATGCCTGTCTCCCTTCGCCAAGCGCCTACGCGGGGCGCGCCCCGTAGGATCATGCTTCTGGAGAAGTCTTGCGGGCGCCATTAAGCAAAAAGGGAAATCCGCCTCTGGAGATGCCCATGAAAAGCCGCGCCGCGCTCGCCGTCGCCCCCAACGCGCCCTTGGAGATCGTGGAAGTCGACGTCGCCGCGCCGCGCGCCTTCGAGGCCCTGGTCGAGATCAAGGCGACGGGCGTGTGCCATACCGACGCCTATACGTTGTCGGGCAAGGACAGCGAGGGCCTGTTTCCCTCCATCCTCGGGCATGAAGGCGCAGGGATCGTGCGCGAGGTTGGCCCGGGCGTGACCAGCGTGAAGCCGGGCGATCACGTGATCCCGCTCTACACGCCGGAGTGCCGGCAGTGCAAAAGTTGCCTCTCTCGGAAAACAAATCTGTGCACCGCGATCCGCGCGACGCAAGGCAAGGGCGTGATGCCCGACGGCGAGACGCGCTTTACGCTCAACGGCAAGCCGGTGTTCCACTATATGGGCTGCTCGACAGTCTCGAACTACACCGTGCTGCCGGAAATCGCGCTGGCGAAAATCCGCGACGACGCGCCGTTCGACAAGGCGTGCTATATCGGCTGCGGCGTCACCACCGGCGTCGGCGCGGTGCTGTTCACCGCCAAGGTCGAGGCCGGCGCCAACGCCATCGTGTTCGGGCTTGGCGGCATCGGGCTCAATGTCATCCAGGGCTTGAAACTTGTCGGCGCCGACAAAATCATCGGCGTCGACATCAATGACGCGAAGGCCGAATGGGGCCGCCGTTTCGGCATGACGCATTTCGTCAATCCGACCAAAACGCAGGGCGATCTCGTCGCCCATCTGGTGGAGCTCTCCGGCGGCGGCGCGGACTACACGTTCGACTGCACAGGCAATGTTTCCGTGATGCGGCAAGCTTTGGAGGCGTGTCATCGCGGCTGGGGCCAATCGATCATCATCGGCGTGGCGGAATCCGGCCAGGAGATCGCCACACGCCCGTTCCAATTGGTCACCGGGCGTGTGTGGAAGGGAACCGCGTTCGGCGGCGCGCGCGGGCGCACGGATGTGCCGCGCATCGTCGATTGGTACATGGATCGGAAGATCGCCATCGACCCGATGATCACCCACACGCTGCCGCTGGAGCGCATCAATGAGGCGTTCGATTTGATGCATCGGGGCGAAAGCATCCGCAGCGTCGTGACCTTCTAGCGCGGAGCGCCCGCCCAACGCTGCAGTGCGGGGCGCACGCGCAGGAACGCGCGATAGAGCCGCTCCAGCGTCCACAAGGCAGGCCCCCAGCGCGCGATGAGCCCGAACGGGCGCAAGAGCGGGATCGCGCGCCACATCGCCGCGAACGCCGCTGCGCCGGATACGAGCGGCCCATCCTTCTCCTGCGCATGGAAGCGCGCGAGCAGGGCGGCGCGGTCGAGCGGGCAGGCGGCGTGCGGTGCGTCGACGTCGATGAAGGCGATCGCGCCGGCGCGGTCGAGCCGGCGCATCAGCGCGATCTCGCGCCGGCACAGCGGGCAGCCGCCATCGAACCAGACCGTCACGTTCGCCATGCGCATGAAATGGCGCACCGCACGAGGTCCGGGGATGTGACGCAATCTTGCAAATGAGAATGAATCGCAATATAAAATCCCCACGCGACGCCCACGCCGCGAGGGAGGCCGATCATGATGCTGCTGGTCCTAGGCGCGCCGGCGATGGCCGCGGTGATGCGGGCGCAGCGCGAGCAGGCCGGGCGCCGCGGCGCGCGGGACGCCCAGTCCGACGCCGCCGGCTGGCTCGAAGCGCTGATGCTGGCCGAATGCGCCGAGGCCCTGGCCCCGCCGCCGGCGCGGCGACCGCCGACGCGCTAGGCATTGGCGGCGAAATTGCCTGCGCTCGACGTGATCCCGTGTGGAACCCGGATGTGTCGTCCGTTGTACTCTCATTGAGAGACGCGGCGGCGTGGACAAATCAGGCGTGTTTGGCGAACAGGTCGCGCTGGGCTTGGTTGACCGATCGCGTGTCCCAATCGACCTCCCGCTTTGACGGCGGGATGTGGTGTCGTCGGTGTTCATTGTCGTAGAACAATGTGCCGTGAATGCCGATCGCATCGCGCTTTAGACTCGGGCGATCCCAGATCGGCGTCAGCACAGAGCTCGCAGCCGTTTCCCCAAGCCGATCAATTAAGTCCTCGATCAACTCGATGTCCCGATCATCTGGAAAGATGAGGGCAAATTCCTCGTCTGTCGCTTGAAAAACGCTGAAGGCGCCGTTCACAGCACCATCGATTATCTGGACGTTCTTCATAGCGACGTTTTGGCGCCGATTAGAACCATCGGCAATCGGACCCTACAGACGTGCGAGGTAAGCCTCAGTTCGAAGCTGTCATTGGAGGTAGGCTAGCGCCGAGGCTTTGGCCCCGCCGCCGGCGCGGCGACCGCCGACGCGCTAGAGCGTGTCCGCCAGCGCGGCGGCGACCCAGGCCTGAAAGGCGGCGACGGCGCCTTCGTGTTTCGGCGACAGCACGCCGCGCTCGTAAATCCCGGCGTTGAGATTGGCCTGCACCTGCGCGCAGATCCAGGAATCCTCCGCCGTCACCTGGTCCGACATCGTCAGCGTTTCCGGCGCGGGGGCTTCGCCGTCTTCGGTCAGATAGAGATAATCGAGCCGCGTCTGCGCCGCGCCGATCGGCGCCATGCGCTCGATCATGACGCCGCGCTGATAGACATTGATCCCCAGGTTCGGCCACACCCAGGCCCAGACGCCATCATAAACGCCCGCAGCGCGCGGCGGCGCATGATGCAAAGCGGCACGCCCTTCGACCGTGACCGCGTACTCCTCCGCGCGGATATCGGCGTCGAGCGCGGGGTGCAGCGTCGGCACGTGATAGCCCTCGAGATAATTCTCGACATAGACCTTCCAATTGCACGCAATCACATGCGTGCGCCGTAGCGCGGCCTTGAGGCGCGACCAGTCGCGCTTCGCCAAGCGCGCCTCCACCGGCGCGATCAGTTCGGCGAGGGGCGCTGCGGCTGCATCGATGTTGACGAACACGCCGCCCCGCCACGTCGCCGCGCGGATCGGAAACAGGCTGAAAGCGCGCGGGTCGAAACCGTCCGCGGCGGCGAAATCGCGCGCGCTGCGCAGGCGTCCGTCGAGCGCATAGCGCCAGCCGTGATACTGGCAGGTCAGCGCGCCGTCGCATACGCCGGACAGCTCACGCACCAAGGGCCCCGCGCGGTGACGACACACATTGTGAAACGCCCGGACCGCGCCCGCCTCATCGCGAACGAGCAGGATCGGATAGCCTGCAATCTCCTCGGCGCGCCATGCGCCAGGGCCCGGCAACTCGCTGTCGTGCGCGGCATAGTGCCAGCCGGCGGCGAAGATGCGCGTGCGTTCGATCGCGAAGCAGGACGGATCGCGATACCAAGCGGCGGGCGCGGTGACGGCGATGCTCATGCGCGGGTCTTTCTGCATGCAAGAAAATAAAGCGGCGCGCCCAGCGCCATCAGCACGAGGCCCCAGAACAGCGCCTGCGCGCCGGCGCCGAGGATGGCGAAGATGCAATAGGCCGCAGCGCTCAGCGCGATCGCCGCCCAGCCGGGCGCCGTGCGCCAGGAGCGGCGCATCTCCGCCGCCGCGCTTGCGAGAAGCGGGATCAGCACGGTCAGCGTCGACATCGTCAACAAAAACGTGAACGCGGCGGCGAGGCCGCGCGTGGCGTTGGCGATTAGAAGCGCCGAGCCGAGCGCCGATGACAATACGAGCGCGAACGCCGGCGCGCCGCCGGCGTTGCGTCGCGCCAGGATCGACGGCGCCAGGCCGTCGCGCGCGACCGCCATCGGCAATTGGCCCGCGACGAAAATCGTTCCGTTCAACGCGCCTGCCGCGGCGATCATGGCGCCGATCGCGATCATCGGCGGCCCCCATGGCCCGAACGCGCGCGCCGCGTCCGCGAAAGGCGCGCCCGAGCTCGCCAGCGCATCCGGTGGGACGAGCGCCGCAACCGCTGCGCTTGCGCTGAGATAAAGGATCGTCACGGTCACGACGCCCGCAACGATCGCGCGCGGAATGGTGCGGTGCGCCGCTTCGACGTCGCTGGCGGGCGCAGCGCCCGCTTCGAGCCCGCTGAACGCCCACATCGTCAACAGCGCGGTCGCGGCGAAAACCTGCAGCGGCGGCAGGCCCGAGGGATTGAGCGCCGGCGCGTTGCGCACATCGCCTGCAATGGCGCCGAGCGCGATGATCGCAAGGAGCGGAACCAGTTTCGCCAGCGTCATTATGATCTGCACCGCGCCGGTTTCACGCACGCCGCGCAAGGCGATGAGCGTCAGCGTCCAGATCAGCGCCAGGGCGAGCGTCGTTTGCGTGCGCGCGTCGGCGCCGATCGCGGGCGCGACGCTCGGCGCGTACGCCGCAAACGCAATCGCGATGGCGGGAATGGCCGTCCAATACGACACCCAATAGCCCCATCCGGCCATGAAGCCGGCCAGATCGCCAAACGCGTCGCGGACATAGACATAAGGCCCGCCGCTGAGCGGCATGCGCTGCGCCAGACGGCCTACCGTCAAGGCCAAGACGATGGCGCCGGCCGCGGAAATCAGCCAGCCGCCATAGCTTAGTACGCCATAGGGCGCGAGCGCCGCGGGCAGCATGAACACGCCCGAACCGATCATCACGCCGACCGTCAGCGACCAGCACGCCCAAAAGCCCAAAGGCTTGCGCGGCGGTGCGGCGTCAGCGGCCGACATCGTTGCGCCGGTCGGGAAACAAAAATGCTTCAAGCGTGCGCGAGAGCGCCGCCGCGTCGCGCGTTTCGCATTCCCATACCACCAGGGCGCTCCAGCCGCTGTCGCGGAGGGCGTCGAGAACGGCGGCGTCGCGCGCGCGATTGCGAGCGATCTTGGCCAGCCAATACGCCGCGTTGGCCTTCGGCGCGCGCGCGCCGCGTCGGCACGCATGGCCGTGCCAGAAGCAGCCATGCACGAACACCGCCTTGCGCTTGGCGCGAAACACGAGGTCGGGGCGGCCGGGAAGATCGCCGCCGTGCAGCCGGTAGCGCGCGCCGAGCGCAAACGCCGCCCGGCGCACGACGCGCTCTGGCGTTGTGTCGCGGCCCTTGACCGCGCGCATCACCGCAGAGCGTTGCGCAGGCGTGAAGCGATCGGCGCCGTCCATCGGCGATGACTAGAGCACATCAGGTCGTGCCGCGCAGGCCTTCGATCCAGGCGCGCGGCCCGCATTGGCGCAAACGGAACGCGCGCGCGATCGGATCGTCCTGCAGGCGCACGCGGGCGGCGCCGGTGCGGGTGTCTTCCAGGCGGTGGCGCTCGACGCGGAGCCAGCCGTCGCTGTCGCGCTCCAGAACCATGATCCCGCGCGCGCCGGGCGCATGGGCGCCGCCAGACCCCGGCAGGCGGTAGGAGATGCGCACGCGCAGGCGTTCGCCGCGCCGTTCGAGGTCGTAGTCCGGATCGTCAAGCAGCACCTGCGCCTGGTCGGGGGCGTATTTCAACGCCACCTCGTCGGCCATGAAGCGCACGCCGATATCGGCCGCGCACGCCGCCGGCCCGGCGCTCCAAAGACCGTCAAGCTCGGCAGGCGGGCGGGAATCGAGACACGCGCCGGCGAGGCAGGCGAGCGCAATCGTTCCGGCGAGTCGCAGCGACGCCATGCGCCGTCATCGCTCCAACTTCATTGCCAGAGCGTTGACGAGCGGCGACAACAGTGTGGCGCAAATGCCATAGAGCGTTTCCCAATCAGATAGAAGCAATCTGATCGGACGAGAAAGGCTCTAATTCAGACATTTAGAGCGCGTTTTGACCGAAGAACCGGTATCCACTTCTTCGGAACGCGCTCTAGTGGAATCAGCGCGTCGAACCCATCTGGTGAAGCAGTGTCGTCTACAGAAGTTCCTCTCGCCCATGGGGCGCGGCGGGCCCGCCCGCCCAGCACGTCGCAATTGCTCGAGGAATTGGCGGACGCATTCCCCAACGAAAAGGTCAGCGTCGGCGAATTGCTAGATAAGCTCGAAGGCCGCGCGCTGGGCTTTCTTCTGCTGATCCTGTCGTTGCCGATGTGCATCCCGAACGTGCCCGGGATCTCGACGGTGTTCGGGCTTCTGCTGCTGGCGCCGGGCGCGCAATTGATGTTCGGCGGCGCGAAATTGTGGCTGCCGCGCGGCATGCGCACGATGGCGTTTCCGCGCGAGGGCCTGCGGCGCGCCGTGTCCGGCGCCGTGCCGACGCTGCGGCGGCTGGAGAAACTGATCCGTCCGCAGCTGCCCTGGTTCGTTGAGAAGCCGTTCACCTATTTCCTGGGCGTGCAAACCTTCGTGATGGCGCTGGTGCTGCTCTTGCCGATCCCGTTCGGGAATTGGCCGCCGGGCATGACGGTCGCGATCACGGCGCTGGCGCTTTTGCAGCGCGACGGCCTCTTGGCGTTGTTGAGCATTCCCGCGGCGATCGCGTCGATCGCGACGGCCTATCTCGGCTTCCGCATTGGGCTCGCCGCGTTCAACGAGCTCATCCAAATCCTTGGCGGCTGGATGGGCGTGGCGGGCTGATTTCAGCAGCTTTGCCGCAACAGCCAGCCCAAAAGAACGCCGGCCGCGTCGCGCGCCTCCGCGCCCGCGCCGCAGCGATTGGGCGGCGGCGGGGCAGGGTCTTCGCCGAAGGCGCGGACGAATTCCGGATCGCCTTCGCCGCCGAGCCGGTCGGTGTCGAGGATCGGCTCGAACGCCTCCACCCGCGCCCCGTCGGCGGTGGCCACGCAGGCGTTGCGCTCGCCGTCGCGGGCGCGCACGCGCACCGCGACCTCGCCGTCGGCCAAGGCGCTGGCGGTGGTGACGCGGGCGGTGCGGGCGCCGGCGCGCGCGAGGCAGGCGTCGATCGCGGGGATCAGATCGGGCAGGTAGCTCGCCCAGTTCGGCCGCTCGCCGCCGCCGGCGCCGCGCCGCGCGCAGCCCTGATAGACCACGCCCTCGAACGTCACTGTGGCCACATAGGGCAGGCTTTCGCCATTGGGCAGCGGGCAGTCCTGCGCGCGCAGCGTGATCACCAGCGGCCCGGCGGTGACTTGCATGCCGCCCTGGCGCACTTCGCGCGCCTGCGTCGGGCCGCCGTCCTCGCCGAGGCCGGGCCGGGCGAACTGGGCGTAGCCGTCGAACAGGGTCATCTCCCAGGCGCCTTCGCCGGCGCCAAGGGCGTCGAGCGCGCCATAGGCCTGGAACTCGCCGCTATAGAGCGCGGCCGTGGCGGCGTCGGCTGGCCCGCCAAGGGCGGCCAGCTGCTGGGCGGCCTGCGTTTCGCTTTCGGAGACTCCGGCCTCGTCGGTCGCCACGCCCGCGTCGCCCTCGGTGGCGCTGCGGCCGCACGCGGCGAGCGCGAGCGCCAATGCGACCGCCGCCAATCGCATCCGGCGGGAGCGGGTCGCCGTCGATCCTGCCTGTGCCATCTGCCTGCCTCCACCTGTCCTGGCCGGCGCGCGCCGCGCGTGGACAGACGCAATCCTATCGCCTGCGTTAGTATAGGCCATGGCTGATGATTCCGGCGCCGCCCTGTACGAGTTTTTCGCCGGCGGCGGCTTCGCCCGCCTGGGGCTTGAGCCGCTGTTCGCCTGCACCTTCGCCAATGATTTCGATGCGGGCAAGGCGGCGGCGTATCGCGCCGCGTTCGGGCCCGACCATCTGGTGGAGCGCGACGTGTGGGCGATCGAGCCCGCCGACCTGCCGGGGCGGGCGGCGCTGGCGTGGGCGTCCTCGCCTTGCCAGGACGTGTCGCTGGCCGGCGCCCGCCAGGGCCTTTCGGCGGCCCGCTCGGGCGCGTTCTGGGGGTTCTGGCGGCTGATCGAGGCGCTCGACGCGGAAGGGCGGGGGCCGGCGGTGGTCGCGCTCGAGAACGTCTCCGGCCTGCTGACGTCCCACGGCGGCGCCGATTTCGGCGCGCTGTGCGGGGCGATGGCGGCCTCCGGACGCACGGTCGGCGCGCTGGAGATCGACGCCTCGCTGTTCACGCCGCAATCGCGGCCGCGGGTGTTCGTGATCGCCGCCCGCGCCGCCCCTGCCGGGCTGCAGGCGCCGGCGCCGACAGGGGTCTTTCACACCAAGGCGGTCCGCGCCGCGCACGCGCGCCTGCCGGAGGCGGCCAAGGCGGCCTGGGCCTGGTGGCGGCTGCCGGCGCCGCCGCTGCGCAACCATGCGCTCGCCGACATCCTGGAGCCGGAGGACCGCGTGCGGTGGCGCGCGGACGCGGCGACGCAGCGGCTTTTGGAGCAGATGAGCCCGCGCCAGCGCGCCCAGATCGACGCCCTGTTGAAGCGCGGCGAAGCCCGCGTCGGGGCGGCGTTCCGACGCGTGCGGGTCGAGGATGGGATCAAGGTTCAGCGCGTGGAGGCGCGGTTCGACGGCCTCGCGGGGTGCCTGCGCACGCCTGCCGGCGGCTCGAGCAAGCAGATCCTGCTGGCGGTCGGGGCGGGGCGGGTGCGCTCACGCCTGATGACGGCGCGCGAGGCCGCCAGGCTCATGGGCGCGCCCGATTCCTACCCGCTGCCAGCGGGCGAGACGGCCGGGCTCCATCTCGTGGGCGACGCGGTCGCGCCGCCGGTGGTGCGTTGGCTGGCCGAACGCCTCTTGAAGCCGCTGGCCGAGGCGGCGCGAACGCAGCGCGCGGCCCCTTCCCGTGCAGCGACCAAAAAAAACCCCGGCGCGGGGGCGCCGGGGTAGGGGGAAAGTCGCCTGGGAGGGCGAGGGTAAAACGGTCAATTGCTCGCTTGCACGATGGTGCGTGCGCTGGCCTGACGGGCTGAGGCGTTGCACTGAGCAAGCTGATCAGCGTTCAGTTCGCTGCCCGCAAAACCATAGGCCGTGACGGGGCCGGCTTCGCGCACGAACGAGCGGCAGGTGCGCACGGTGGCGGGGTGGTCGGCGACGGCGCGGCAGGTGTCGCCTTCGCACTGCCACACGGTGCGCTCGGCGACGACGCGGGTGTGCTCGGCGACGGGGACGCTCAATTTCGCGGAAAATTCGCGGTCTCGAGCGATGGCGGGAGACGCCGCCAGCGCTGCGAGAGCGGCTGCGGCGAGGATGGTGCGGATCATGGGAGACGCTCCTTCAACGAACAAGGGCGGCGCACACACAGACAACAAGCGCCACGACCTGACTCTAGAGCGGGCCTTCGTGAACGCAAGAGAAAAATGAATGCTATCGAAAATATTCAGCAGTCCGGTCGCAAACAGTAGCAAGTATTACGCAAGACGGCGCTGCGCCCGATCGTCCCGCGTCAAACCCGCAAGCCGGGGCGCCCTTGGGTGACGCTTGACCGGCGCCCGCGGCGGGCGATCATGCCGAAAACCATCGCAAGGGAGCGCGCCATGGATTTCCGGATTCCGAAAGAGATCGAGGACTATCTGGTCGTGCTCGACAACTTCATCGAGACGGAGATCAAGCCGCTCCAGGCGCAGGACGACAACGAGCGCTTTTTCGATCATCGCCGAGAATGGGCGCGCACCGATTTCGAGAACGGCGGCCTGCCGCGCCACGAATGGGAAGAGCTGCTGCGCGAAGCCAAGCGCCGCGCCGATAAGGCCGGCCATCTGCGCTATGCGCTGCCGAAGGAATATGGCGGACAGGACGGCACCAATCTCGGCATGGCGATCATCCGCGAGCATTTCGCGCGCAAGGGGCTCGGCCTGCACAACGACCTGCAGAACGAACATTCGATCGTCGGCAATTTTCCGCAAATTCTGATGCTGCGCGACTTCGCGCGCCAAGATCAAAAGCACCTGATTGAGGACGCGCTGAGCGGGAAGTTTCGCGCCACGTTCGGGCTGACCGAGCCGTTCCACGGCTCCGACGCCACCCACATGGAGACGCGCGCAGTTCCCGAAACGCGCAATGGCGTGAAGGGCTGGCGCATCGACGGCGAAAAGATGTGGATCACCGGGATGCACGCGGCCTCCCACATGATGTGCTTTGCGCGCACCGGCGGAAACGACGGCGACGCTGCGGGCATCACATGCTTCCTCGTGCCGGCCGACGATCCGGGCATCCGCATCGAAGAATATATGTGGACGTTCAACATGCCGACGGATCACCCGCGGCTGACGATCACGAACGTCTGGGTTCCCGACAGCGCGATTTTCGGCCCGCTCGGCGGCGGTTTGGCTTTGGCGCAACATTTCGTGCACGAAAACCGCATCCGTCAGGCGGCGTCGTCGTGCGGCGCGGCGATGTTCTGCATTGATGAAAGCGTCAAATATGCGCGGCTGCGCAAGCCGTTCGGCGAAGCGCTCGCGCGCAACCAGGCGATCCAGTTCCCGCTCGTGGAATTGGCGACGCAGGCCGAAATGCTGCGCCTGCTGATCTTCAAGACAGCCTGGGAAATGGACCAGATGCCGAAGCCCGAGGTGGAGAAGCGTCTCTCGGACAAGGTGTCGATGTGCAATTACTATGCGAACCGCCTGTGCTGCGAGGCGGCCGATCGCGCCATCCAGGTGCATGGCGGCATCGGCTATTCGCGCCACAAACCGTTCGAACACATCTATCGCCACCATCGGCGCTATCGCATCACCGAAGGCTCGGAAGAGATCCAGATGCGCAAAGTGGGCGCCTATCTGTTCGGGTATCTCGGCCCGCGGCGGAAACAATTCGCGGAAATGGAGGCCGCGGAGGACCAGCGCATGGCCGAGCACCGCGCGGCGCGCAAGGCCGCGGAATGAGCAGCCACGTCAACCCCGATCGCGAAACCTTTGCCGCGTTTCGCAATCTTCCGCTGGATGAGCCGATCCACATGCTCAATCTGGTGCGCCTGCGCGACCGCGCGGCGTACGAGGATGGGCGCGAAGCGAGCGGCCGCGAGGCGTACCAGGCCTATGGCCGCGAGAGCGAGCCGATTTTTCGTCGCGTCGGCGGCCGGCAAATCTGGATCGGCAGGCCGGATTTCATGCTGACAGGCCCGCCGGACGAAGCGTGGGATATCGCCTTCATCGCCGAATACCCAAGTGCGCAGGCTTTCATCGACATGATCCGCGACGCAGATTATCGCGAAGCGGTGAAGCACCGCACCGCGGCGGTGGCGGATTCGCGCCTGTTGCGTCTGAAGCCCGGCGAGGCGGGCGCGGGGTTTGGCGAAATGGCGTAGGGGCGTTTTTTGCGTGCAACGCTCAAGGCGCTCGGTCCTCGCGAAGGCGAGGACCCATCCCCGCTCTCGAAAATGTGCGCAGCACGGAGATTTTTTTGGCGATGGGTCCTCGCCTTCGCGAGGACCGAGCTGGCGCGTTGTGGGTTAGCTCAGCAGATCTTCGACCTGCCCGAGCCGCTCCTTGCCGAAGAACATTTCCTCCCCGACGAAGAACGTCGGGATGCCGAATGCGCCGCGCTCCACTGCGGCCTGAGTGTTGGCGGCGAGCTTTGCTTTCACATCGTCGGCGCCGGCGCGCGCGAGCAGGCGCTCACCGGGCAAGCCCGCTTCGTCGAGCGCAACCTTGATTACGGCGGGATCGTCCATCTTGAGGCCGCGCTCCCACATCGCGGCGAGCACGGTCTTGACATAAGGCTCGCCCACATCGTCCATCTCGGCGGCGACGAGCCCGCGCATGATGGTGAGGGTATTGACTGGAAAGTGCGGGTTGAGGCGAAACCGGTCGAGCTTGTGGCGCGCAATGAAGCGCGTCATCTCCAACGCCTCGTATTCGCGCTTACCCTTGATGTTGGCGAAGGCGATCATCGGCGCCTGATTGCCTGTCGCCTTGAAGATGCCGCCGAGCAGGCACGGGATGCGGTTGATCGCGGCGCCGCGGCGCGCGGCGATGTCCTTCAGTACAAAGTGCGCGAGATAGGCGTTCGGGCTGCCGAAATCGAAGATGAAATCGATCGTTTTGGTCATAGTTCAACGGCCCAAAAAACGTCCTTCTCCCCTTGTGGGAGAAGGTGGCGCGAAGCGGCGGATGAGGGGTGGTGGCGCAACGCCTGCAACATTTCACCTTCACCCCTCATCCGTCTCGACGCGTTCCGCGTCGATCCACCTTCTCCCCTTGTGGGAGAAGGCGACAATCACCACGCCTCGCTCCAGGGCCGCAGATCCATTTCGTGGGTCCAGGCGGAGCGATGCTGTTTGTGCAGCCAGACATAATTCTCGGCGATCGCGGCGGGCGAAAGGATTGCATCGCGGGCGCGCTTTTCGTCGACGTCGGGCATCATCTCGCGGATGAAGTTGGAATCGATCGCGCCGTCGATCACGACATGCGCGACATGGATGCCTTGCGGTCCAAGCTCGCGCGCCATGCTTTGCGCCAGCGCGCGCAGCGCGTGCTTGGCGCCGGCGAAGGCGGAGAAGCCGTCGCGCCCGCGCACGCTGGCGGTGGCGCCGGTGAACAGGATCGTGCCGCGGCCACGCGCCAGCATGCGCTTGGCGACCTCGCGCCCCATCAGGAAGCCGGCGAATGCGGCCATCTCCCAGACTTTGCGATAGACCTGCGCGGTTGTTTCGGTCGCCGCGAAGCGCACGTTTGCGCCGATATTGAACACGGCGACCTCGATCGGGGCGACATCGCGTTCGATCGTTTCGATCAAGTGGATGGTGTCGTTTTCTTCGCGCGCATCGACGCCGTAGGCGTGCGCGACGTGCCCGGCGTCGCGGATGCGCTGGGCGAGCGCGTCGAGCTTGTCGCCATGGCGCGGACGGCGCGTCACGCACGCGGCGTAGCCCTCGCGCGCGAACGCCATGGCGATGGCGCCGCCGAGATCGTCGCCGGCGCCGACCACGAGCGCCGCGCCCTTCACCATCGCCATGCGCGCCTCTCCGATCTCTGTATATGCAAGCTTCTTGCGGCGGCGTCTCAGCGTCAAGCCGAAAGGCGCGCCGCCAAACCGGCACGCACCGCGGGCCAGTCCTCGCGGATCACCGAATACCACGCCGTGTCGCGCCAGGCGCCGTCGGGCCGGCGCATGTGGCGCCGGAAGATCCCCTCGAACGTCGCGCCCATTTTGAGGATCGCAGCGCGGGATCGCGCGTTGCGCGCGTCGGTCTTCAGCTCCACGCGCTCGGCGCCGCAGACGAAGGCGTGGTCCATCAGGAGCAGCTTGCACGCCGGATTGACGCGGCCGCCCTGCGCGGCGGCGGCGTACCAGGTGTGGCCGATCTCCACGCCGGCATGTTCGGCGCGGATGTTGAGGTAGCAGGTCTGGCCGAGTGGCTCCGGCGCGCACACGGTGAAGGCGATGAAGCGCCCCGCGGCGACCTCTGCGCACAGCCAATCGAACGCGGCGTCCCAATCGGCCATCGGGCGCGGCCAGTGCGCCCACAGCGCGGGATCGGCGGCCGCCTCACGCAGCGGCGCCCGGTGCGCCGCCTCCAGCGGGACCAGCCGCACGCCCCAGCCTTCGAGCGTTTCCGTCCGTAAATTCAAGTCATTCCCCCGCGTCGCATTGCTCCGGGCCGGCGCCCCGTTTAATCTGGCCAGGATTGACGAAGAATGCGCCGGCGCCACGGGAGGAAGCCATGATTTTTGAACATTCCGAAGAAACCAAGCAGTGGATCGACCGCGTCAAGCGCTTCATGGATGAGCACATCGTCCCGGCCATTCCGACCTACCAGAAGCAGGACGAAGAGGGCGAGCGCTGGAAGGTCATTCCCGTCGTCGAGGACCTGAAAAAGAAAGCCAAGGCGGCCGGCCTGTGGAACATGTTCATGCCGCCCTCGCATGGCGCAGCGCATGTCGACGACACTTTCGAGTTCGAAGGGCCCGGCCTGTCGAACGTGACCTACGCCGCGATCGCAGAATTGCTCGGCCGCGTCGGCTTCGCGTCGGAAGTGTTCAATTGCTCGGCGCCAGACACCGGCAACATGGAGGTGCTCTATCGCTACGGCACGCGCGCCCAGAAGGAGCAATGGCTGCGCCCGCTAATGAACGGCGAAATCCGCTCCGCCTTCCTGATGACGGAGCCGCAGGTCGCCTCGTCCGACGCCACCAATATCGAAACCCGCATCGAACGCGACGGCGATCATTACGTGATCAATGGCCGCAAATGGTGGTCGTCCGGTGTGGGCGATCCGCGCTGCAAGGTCGCCATCGTCATGGGCAAGACCAATCCGGGCGAGCGCACCTACACGCAGCAAAGCCAAATCCTCGTTCCGCTCGACGCCAAGGGCATCAAGATCGTGCGCATGCTGCCGGTGTTCGGCTATGACGACGCGCCCCACGGCCATGCCGAAGTGGTGCTCGAAAACGTGCGCGTGCCGGCGGAGAATATCGTTTGGGGGGAGGGCAAAGGTTTCGAGATCGCGCAAGGGCGCCTCGGCCCGGGCCGCATCCACCATTGCATGCGCACGATCGGCGTGGCGGAGGTCGCGCTGGAAAAGATGTGCAAGCGCCTGCAATCGCGCCGCGCCTTCGGCAAGCTCGTCGCCGAACATTCCGTGTGGGAGGAGCGCATCGCGCGCGCGCGCATCGACATCGAGATGACGCGCCTTCTGTGCCTCAAGGCCGCCTACATGATGGACACCGTGGGCAACAAGGTCGCGCGCGCCGAGATCGCGATGATCAAGGTGCAGGCGCCGAACATGGCGCTGAAGATCATCGACGACGCGATCCAGGCGCATGGCGGGGGCGGGGTCACCACCGATTACGGTCTCGCCTCGGCCTATGCGCATCAGCGCACGCTGCGCCTGGCGGATGGTCCGGATGAAGTGCACGCGCGCACCATCGCGCGCCTCGAGCTTGGAAAGCACGCCGGCGAAGACATGCGCCGCAAGACGGAAGAAGAGGGCCGTTTGCACGTGCCGGGCATTCGGTGACTATTTCGATAGTGTGAAAGCAAACGGCGGGCGCGCAGGCGTCCGCCGTTTTTCCATGGATCGAGGGGCGCACAATGAGCTTCGCATGGATCGCGGCGGCGCTGGCGCTGCTGATCGGCGCTGGCGTCGGGCTGAAGGGCATGACCGACCCGCACTGGGCCGCGCGCCTGCTGCGGCTGCAAGCGGAGGCTGAGCGCCCCGGTGGCTTCGCGGAATTCCGCGCCACGTTCGGCGGCCTGTTCCTGTTCGCGCACGCCTTCGCATTCTATTTCGTCGCCCGCACGATCCTGTCCGGGAACGACGTGACGGCGGTGATCGCAGGCGGCGCGGTCGGCGTCTTGTCCGCCGCCTGGGGCGGGACGGCCTTCGGCCGCCTCGTCGCGATGGCGCTGGACAAGGCCGACACGCCGTTCAACCGCGCCTCCACCGCATTCGAAATCCTGATCGCTGCGGCGCTGGCCGCGCCCTGGATGGCGGGCTTGGCGTTTCCGGCGGGATAAGGCTCACGCTGCGGCGCCGCTGACGCCCGCGTCATTTCGCGATAGGCTTCGATAAACCATCAGGGAGCGGGCCATGAGCGCTGCGGCGTTGCAGAAATTCCCCGGCTACACGCGGGATCGGATCGACGATGCGATCGTCAATCCCGACGTCATGGCCGACGAAAACGAGGTGCACGCGCTCTACGCTACGCTGCGGCGCGACGATCCGGTGCGCTGGATGCAGCCGGCTGGGTTTCGCCCGTTCTGGGCGATCACCAAGCACGCCGATATTCTCGAGATCGAGAAACGATCCGACATCTTCATCAACAGCCAGCGCACGTATCTGTCGCCGATCGAGGGCGAGGAATGGGTGAAGTCCGTCACCGGCGACACGCACCTGTTCCGCACGCTCGTCGATCTCGACGACCCCGTGCACATGAAGCTGCGCACGCTGACGCAATCCTGGTTCATGCCGCCGAACCTGAAAAAGCTCGAAGCACGCATCGCGCAGATCGCGAAAGAGCATGTCGACCGCATGGCCGAACTCGGCACGGAGTGCGATTTCGTGAAGGAGGTAGCGGTCTGGTATCCGTTACGCGTGATCATGGAGATTTTGGGCGTCCCGAAATCGGATGAGCCGATCATGCTGCAATTGACGCAGGAGATTTTCGGCGTCGGCGATCCGGATGTCGTCGCCGAAAGCCAGCGCGCGCGCAAAAGCGCGGACGGAAGCTGGAACGGGGAAGTCGAGACGGTCGACCTGTTCCAGACCGCGCAAGTGCTGTTCCAGTATTTCGGCGCCTTGACCGCCGATCGCCGCGCCAATCCGAAAGACGACGTCGCCTCGATCATCGCCAACGGCCTGATCGACGGCGCCCCGATCGGCGAGCGCGAGGCGATGAGCTATTACGTCATCATCGCCACCGCCGGGCATGACACCACAAGCTCAACGGCCTCCGGCGGCCTACTGCAGCTCATCCGCAATCCCGAACAGATGGCGAAGCTGAAGGGCGACCTCTCGCTCTTGCCCAATGCGGTGGAGGAGATGGTGCGCTGGGTGACGCCGGTGAAGCATTTCATGCGCACGGCCACGCAGGATTACACGATCCGCGACAAGACGATCAAAGCCGGGGACGGGCTGACCTTGTTCTACTGGAGCGGCAATCGCGACGAGGAGGTGTTCGAGGATCCCTTCAAGTTCCGCGTCGATCGCCAGGTGCAAAAGCAGGTCGCGTTCGGGCACGGCGTGCATCTGTGTCTGGGCATGCACCTCGCGCGCATGGAGATCCGCGCGCTGTTCCAGGAATTGTTGCCGCGCCTGCACAGCATCGAGCTGACGGGCGAGCCGAAAAACACGCGCTCGAATTTCGTGTCGGGGCTGAAGACGATGCCGGTGCGCTACAAGATGGCGTGAGCGGGGCTCCGCGTGGGGGCGAAATCATTGATGCTCATGTCGGCGCGGCGCGGCCACGCATCCTCCGGCAGCGCGCACGTCAGCGCTTCGGCGTCGGCGCGCGAAGCGATCACCGCGTTGGTCGGCGTCTCCTCCACGCGCACGGTTTCGACCGCGAACGGCAGCCCATCGGCGGCGAGGAAGGTTTCAAGCTTCAGAAAGAAACAGGCGGCGAGAACTTCCGTGGTCGGGTCTCCAGGGGTCACCAGAAGGCGCGCCAGCCGTGCAGGCTCGTGCGCCCTGAAAAAGCCAATCAGCGGATCGGCGTCGCCCAGCTGCAAGGCGTGGTCGACATGGCCGTCGATCCAGGCGTGCCAGCGGCCCTTCACATCCTCGAAGCGGGCGAGATGGTTGGCGCCGTCCACGCTCAGCGGCGCGGTCGCGGTCAGGCGCACGGTCACGATCTCATTGTGGCCGTGCGGCGTGGCGCACTTGGAATGCGGATCGGCGATGAGCCGATGCGCCATCGCGTAGCGACGGCTGAATTCGAGCGCAGGCATGCGCGGTCTCCGTGGCCCTCCCGCAGCACAGACGGGCGCCGATTGCGCGCTCTGATAGGCGAAAGGCGCGCCGCCGGGAAGGGCCGGCTCAGCGGTTCCAGATCGGCCGGCCGAGATTGAGGTTCTTTTCCGGGGTCAGCGCGCCGACCGCGCCGCCGACCACCGCCCCCGTGCCGACCCCGATCGGTCCGGCCACCACGCCGACGCCGGCGCCGATCCCCGCGCCCGACAGCGTGCGGTCGGCGAAGGTGGTGCCGCAGCCGGAAACGGCCGCAGCGGCGGCGAGGGCGAGCGGCACGGCAAGCGAACGGGTCGACATCGGCGATCTCCTTCTGGTCACGCAAACGCGCTTTGCGCCCTCAAACGCTTTGGGCGCGCCAAGGTTTCAAAACCATTTCCGCCATCGCGCCAAGGCGAACAGCGCCAGCGGCGCGGCCAGCATCAGCGCAAACCCGGCCCAGGGCCCCCAACCGGTCTTGAACCAGTCCATCGCTTCGAAATTCATGCCGAAGATGGACGCGACCAAGGTCGGCGGGGCGAAGGCGATGGTCGCGAGCGCCAGGCCGCGCAGCGCATTGTTCTGCGCCGAGCTGACCAGGCCCACCGCCGCATTCTGCAGAAAAGCCAGATGCTGCGACAGCGCTTCGCCGTCGCGCTCGAGTTCTTCGACATCGCGCGCGAGCGCGCGCACTGCTTCCGCGTCAAGTCCGTGGCGGTCGCACACGATCGACACGAAGGCGAGCATGCGTTGCAGGCTCGACAACGATTCATGAGTCATCGTCGCCTGCGTGCCGAGCCGCCCGAGCGTGCGCAGCGTGGCGGACAGGTTCAGCGTGCCGTTGTCGTCGTCGAAGGTCGCGCGCGAGACGGTAAGCGCGCCGCCGCGCACCTCCGCCAGAAGGTCCGCGAGGCGTTCGACCGAACCTGTTGCGAGCGCCAGGAAGACCGCCGCGCCCGTCTGCGCGCCGGCGACGCGCGCCGAAGCGCGGCCCTGGCCGATC
The DNA here is from genome assembly GCA_033764725.1 of Hyphomonadaceae bacterium. Classification (GTDB taxonomy): domain Bacteria; phylum Pseudomonadota; class Alphaproteobacteria; order Caulobacterales; family Aquidulcibacteraceae; genus RI-43. The sequence continues at coordinate 51,329 of JANRIR010000080.1, read as the reverse complement.
TCGAACGCGCGCGGGCGGATGCGGCGCACGGTGACGAGCTTGTCGCGCACGAGAATGAAGGTCACCGCATCGGCCTTGAACGGCCCGTCCTCGCGCCGGCCGAGCAGCGTGACGGTCATCACCAGGGCGCCGTCGTCCTCGTAGAAGCGGGCGCTGTCTTCGAAGGCGGCGCGCTCGTCATGCGTGGGAACATCCACGCCGAGCGCGGTTTCGACGCAGGCCTCCTCCTCGTCGGTGGGGTGCTCCAGATCGATCCACACCACCTCCGGCGCTTCAGGCGCATGGAGGTCGCTGGGCATCAGGGCGCCGCTGCCGCGGGCGTAGAGTCTCAACATGGCGCGTGGGTGCGTGCGGTTGCCGCCAGATGCAAGCCCCGCTGCGTTACGGCCCCTTGTGGATGACGCCGCGCGCCATCACGAAAGACACCGCCTGCAGCGCCCGCACATCGGCCAGGGGGTCGTCCGCGACGGCGATGATGTCGGCCGAGTAGCCAGGGGCGATGCGGCCGGCGACGCCGTTCAGCTGCAAATGGTCGGCCGCGTGGATCGTGGCGATCTGGATCGCCTCGAGGGGCGAATAGCCGCCCTCTACCAGGAACTCGAACTCGCGCGCATTGCGCCCGTGCTCGGAAACGCCGCTGTCGGTGCCGAAGGCGACGCGCACGCCCAGGCGGCGCGCCTCGCGGATCGTCGCGCGCATCCGCGAGCCGACCTCGCGCGCCTTGAACGCCTGCGCCGGCGTAAGCACGCCGCCGGAATCGGCCAATTCCTCGACCGTCACGCCGGCCAGGATCGTCGGCACCAGATAGGCGCGCGTGCTGCGGAAAAGGCGCAGCGAGTCCGCGTCGGCGTAGGACCCATGCTCGATCGAATCGACGCCTGCGCGAAGCGCGGCGCTGATCCCGCCTGCGCCATGGGCGTGCGCGGTTACGCGGCGGCCCATGGCGTGCGCGGCCTCGACGATGGCTGCGAGCTCCGCATCCGACAATTGCAGATCGACGCCGGCGGCGGTGTTGGACAATACGCCGCCTGTCGCCGTGATCTTGATCACGTCGGCGCCCGCCTGCACCTGGCGGCGCGTCGCGCGGCGGCAGGCGTCTGCGCCCGAACACGCGCCAGGGCTGCGCATCACATCGATGACGCTCGGCGCAAAGCCGTTGACGTCGCCATGACCGCCGTCCGGCGTCACCGCGAAGCCCGAGGCGATGATGCGCGGGCCCGGCACACGGCGCTCCGCGATGGCGCGCCGCAGCGCGAAGATGGCGTCATTGCGCGCGCCGAGATCGGCCACCGTGGTGAACCCCGCCTCAAGTGTGATGCGAGCGTTCTCCGCGCCACGCAGCGCGTCGTCTGCGGCGGTCAGCTGAACTTCGTCGAGAAGCTGGGTCGGCCCCAATTCACTGGTCAGGTGCACGTGGCTGTCGATCAGCCCCGGCAGCACGAAGGCGCCAGTCAAGTCGACGATCTGCGCGCCCTCGGGGCGCACATAGCCGTTCTCAATGCGTTGAACGGTCCCGTCCTGGCCAACCAGGATGCTGCGCTGCGTCTCGACGCGGCCGGTCGCCGGGTCCGCCAGAATCCGTCCCGCATGGATCACGGTGCGCGGCGCGTCCTGCGCCAGGGCGACGCCGAACAGCACCGCCAGAAAGACCGCCGCTGCGGCCAGCAATCGGATCATCGCCATCCCACCTGGCCGCATCCCTCGGCCTTCACGCGCGAGGATGGCTTGCCTCAGGGCGGGCGGTCAATGCGCTGCGTCAGCCTTGGCGTCGTGGGCGTCTGCGCCGTGGGGGGCGGTCGGCGCGCCGCCGCCGACGCTCATCGCGGTCAGGCCGCCGACGACCGCCAGCGCCGCGATCACCGCCGCGCCGATCCCGATGCCGGCGTTGCGGGCGCGGTTTCTTTTCTTGCGTTTGTCGCTCATGCCCGGGCTTGTGGCGGATGCGCCGCCGGGGCGCAAGCCGGCGCTAGCCCTGAAAGCGCGCCAGGCAGAGCGCTGCGCGCTCGGCGCGGTCGCCCGCCGGCCGGGTGGCCCAGGTCGCGGCGCGGGCGGCGGCGGCGGCCTTGCCGGCGGCGCCCTCCAGGCCGGGCTCTTTGTCCATCAGCGCCAGCACCGTCCAATAGGCGGTCTCGGCCGGGGTGCCGAGCGTCGGCGCCGCAGCGGCGGGGTCGAGGCCGTGCTGCGCCACCAGCGCGCCGCCGCACTCGATCAGAAGCTCGCGCGGATCGTCCGGCAGAGCCCGCGGGGCGGGCGCGGCGGCGTCGTCGGCGTCGGGCTGCGCGGGCGCGCAGGCCCACAGCGTCAAGGCGAACAAGACCGCGAGCGCGCGCATGGCGGCAATCCCATCTGTCAGGCCGGCATGCCGGCCTTCACTGCGAAACGATAGGCCGCCTGCGCCAGAGGCACGACGCGTTCGGCGTTCGATTCCGCCATGGTACTCGCCGCCGTGCCGTCGCGCACCCGCCCGACGATGCCCTGGAGAATGCCGGCGAGACGGAACATGTTATAGGCGAAATACCAGTCCAGATGGGCGATTTCGCGGCGCCCGGTATGTTTGCAATAGAGCGCAACATACTCCTCCATCGTCGGGATGCCGAGCGCAGGGAGGTCGAGATTGGCGAGCCCCGAGCGCTGATTGCTCTCCATCACCCAATTCATCAGATGATAGGTGAAGTCGCCCAACGGATCGCCAAGCGTCGACAATTCCCAGTCCAGCACCGCGATCACGCGCGGCTCGGTGGGGTGCAGGATCATGTTGTCGAGGCGGTAATCGCCATGCACGATCGTGGTGGTTTCGCCGGGCGGAATGGTCTGCGGCAGCCAGTCGATCAGCTTGTTCATCTCCGGAATCGTCATGGTCTCGGAGAGCTGATATTGCTTGGTCCAGCGGCTGATCTGACGCGCGAAGTATGAGCCTGCCTTGCCGAAATCCTCGAGGCCGACCTTGACGTAATCGGTGGTGTGCAGCTTCGCTAGCGTGGCGATCTTCGCCTCGTAAATCGCGCGCCGTTCGGCGGGTGTCGACCCCGGCAGCGAGCCGTCCCACAGGATGCGTCCTTCGACATTGTCCATCACGTAGAACATCGTGCCGATGACGCCTTCATCGACGCACAGGCCATAGGGCTTGGCGACCGGAAAGCCCGTCGGGTAGAGCGCGGAGATCACCCGGAATTCGCGATCGACCGCGTGCGCTGACGGCAGCAGCTTTCCCGGCGGCTTGCGGCGCAGGACATATTGCTGCGTCGGCGTAACCAATTGATAGGTCGGGTTGGATTGCCCGCCCTTGAACTGGCGCACCTCCAGGGGCCCCGCGAAACCATCGACGTTCGCCTCGAGCCAGGCCTTCAAATTGGCTTCGTCTATGCGGTGGCGCTCCTCCACCGGCTTGGTCCCGGAAAAGGCTTCTTGCGCGTTGACGTCTGCGGTTTCCGCCATGGCGTTTCTCCCGATACGCCCATGTTTGGGAGATTGGGCCGCCGCCGGCAAGGCGCCGTAGCGGCGTTGCGGTCCCGCAATGGATGCGATATTATGACCATAATTATAGTCATAATATGGAGGTCGCCTTGACCAGACACGTGTCCGTCGCCGAGGCCAAGGCGAACCTTTCCGCATTGATCAACGCCGCGCTCGACGGCGAGTCGATCGTCATCACCCGCCACGGCAAACCCGTCGTGGCTTTGACGCCGCAAGCCCCCGCGCCGGGCAAGATCGATCTGGAGTGGCTCGCCCGCCACCGCGTCACGCCGAGCAAGCCGCTGACCGAGTCCAGCGCCGATCTCATCCGTCGGATGCGCGATGAGGAAACCGGCTGACGCGCGATGGTCTATTTCGACACCAGCGCGCTCTTGCCGCTGTTTCTGACCGAAGGCACAACGCCGGCGGTGCACACCTTCGTGGCGACCGTCGGCCAGCCGCTGATCATCTCAGAGTGGGCGGTGACGGAGTTCTCCAGCGCGCTCTCCCTCCGTGTCCGCGTCAAATCAATTGCCGCGCATGAGGCGGATGCGGTGAACGGTGCGCTCGACGCCTTGCTCGCAGCCAATGCGCCGATTGCCCTTGCACGCATCGATTTTCATCGCGCGCGGTCATTCGTCGCCGACGCGGCATTGAACATCCGCGCCGGCGATGCCTTGCATCTGGCCGCCGCTGAGCGCCTCGGCGCCATGCTCGCTACCTTCGACCGGGGCCTGATGCAGGCTGCGCGCAGCATCGGCCTGCCCTGCGCGGCGATCAGCTGAGCGCGCGCCAGGCGATGTCGCGGCGATAGAAGCCGCCGGGCCAGTCGATGCGGGCGGCGGCGGCGTAGGCGCGGTCGACCGCTTCGCGCAGCGTCGCGCCGATGGCGGTGACGTTGAGCGCCCGACCGCCGGCGGCGCGCAGCAGGCCGTCCTCGTCGCGCCGGGCGCCGGCGTGGAACACCGTGACGCCCTCCATCGCCGACGCCTCCGGCACGCCGCGGATGATCGAGCCCAGGAGCGGCTCATCGGGATAGCCTTGCGCGGCCAGCACGATCGTTGCGGCGTGCGCGGCCTTCCAGGCCGGCGCGGTCATCGCGCCCAGCCCGCCGGTCGCCGCGGCCAGCAGGGGCGGCGCGAGGTCGCTGTCGAGCCGCGCCATCAGCGTCTGGCACTCGGGATCGCCGAAACGGACATTGTATTCAATCAGCTTTGGCCCAGCCGGCGTCACCATGAGGCCCGCGAACAGCACGCCCTTGAACGGGCGCCCCTCGGCGGCCATGCCGCGCACGGTCGGCAGGATGATCTCCGCCATCGTCTGATCGCGCACGGCGTCGGTGAAGACCGGGGCGGGCGAATAGGCCCCCATGCCGCCGGTATTGGGCCCCTTGTCGCCGTCATAGGCGCGCTTGTGATCCTGCGCCGCCGCCAGCGGCAGGGCTGTCTCGCCATCGCACAGGGCGAAAAAGCTCGCTTCCTCGCCCGGCAGGAAATCCTCGATGACGATGCGCTGCCCCGCCGTGCCGAACTTGCGCAGGAACAGGATTTCATCGACCGCGCGGTCGGCCTCGCCGCGCGTCTGCGCGATGATCACGCCCTTGCCGCCCGCCAGCCCGTCGGCCTTGACCACGAAGGGCGGTTCGCGCGTGCCGAGATAGGCCTTGGCGCGGATGGCGTCGTCGAACACGCGATAATCGGCGGTGGGGATGGCGTGGCGGCCGCAGAACTCCTTCATGAACGCCTTGGAGGCTTCCAACTCGGCCGCCGCAGCGCTCGGCCCGAAAACCGCGATGCCGAGCTGCGCGAGCCGGTCTGCGAGGCCGGCCGCGAGCGGCGCCTCGGGCCCGACGACCACCAGATCCGCGCGCTCGCGCACCGCCAGGGCGGCGATTTCGGCGGCGTCCTCGGCCTTCACGGCGAAGGTCCGGCCCAGATCTGCCAGCCCGGGATTGCCCGGCGCAGACAGCACCTCCGCGACCAGCGGGCTCTGCGCAAGCTTCCAGCCCAGGGCGTGCTCGCGCCCGCCCGACCCGACGATGAGAATCTTCATCCCCGCACTGTCGCGGACACAGCTGCGGCGTCAACGCGCGCGCCGCGGTCGAGTCGGCCTATAGTATCCCCATGCCCGACACAGCGCTCGCCTCGAACCTGACCGAACTCTCCGTCTCCGAACTCGCCTTCGCCGTGAAGCGGACGATGGAGACCACGTTCGATCGGGTCCGCGTGCGGGGAGAACTCGGGCGCGTCATCGTGGCGAAGTCGGGCCACCTCTACGCCGACCTGAAGGACGGCCAGGCCTCGATCTCGCTGGTGATGTGGAAGGGCAATGTCGGCGCACTCAAATTCCGCCCGGAGGAGGGGCTCGAGGTCGTCGCCGAAGGCAAGCTGACGACCTTCCCGGCCAAATCGCAATATCAGCTCGTCGCTGACAGGCTCGAGCCCGCCGGCGTCGGCGCATTGCTTGCGCAATTGGAGAAGTTGAAGGCGCGGCTGGCGGCGGAGGGCTTGTTTGCGCCGGAGCGAAAGAAACCGATCCCCGCGCTGCCGGCGGTGATCGGCGTCGTCACCTCGCCCACGGGCGCCGTGATCCGCGACATTCTCCATCGTTTGCAGGAGCGGTTTCCGCGTCGCGTGCTGTTATGGCCTGTGCTGGTGCAGGGCGAGCAGGCGGCGGGCCAGGTCGCCGCCGCCATCCGCGGCTTCAACGCCTTGCCCGAAGGCGGCGCGATCCCGCGGCCTGATGTTTTGATCGTGGCGCGCGGCGGCGGCTCGATCGAGGATTTGTGGGCGTTCAATGAAGAGATCGTCGTGCGCGCTGCCGCGGAAAGCCGTATCCCGCTGATCTCGGCGGTGGGCCACGAGACCGACACCACGCTGATCGATTTCGCCTCCGATCTGCGTGCGCCGACGCCGACGGGCGCGGCGGAAAAAGCTGTGCCGGTGCGCGCCGAATTGATCGAACGCACCGAAACGCTGGGCGCGCGCCTGCGCGGCGCGCTGGTGCGCGGCGTGGAGCTTCGGCGCGCGAACGTGCGCGGGCTCGCCGCGCGCCTGCCGCGCCCGGAGTCGATGCTGGGCGCGGCGCAGCAGCGTTATGACCGTTTGTCCGAGCGGCTCGGCTTTGCGCTGCTCGCCAATGTCCGCGCCGCGCAAGCCAAGCTCGATCGCGCCAGCGCCCGCCTGCGGCCGGAAGCGCTGCGCCAGGATGCTGCGCGCCGCAGCCAGAAGGTTTCTGATTTGCACAATCGCTTGGCGCAGGCGCTGCGCGTGTCGCTGCGGCGCAAGGGCGATGCGGTGACGTCCATGGCCCGCGTTCTCGAGAGCCTGTCGCACAAAAGCGCCCTGAAGCGCGGCTTCGCGCTGGTGACGCGGCCGGACGGATCGCTGGTGCGCCGGGCAGCGGAGCTGAACGCAGGCGATGCGGTGCAGATCGGCTTCGATGACGGCGCTGCGCCGGCGGTGATCGGCGGCGAGCCGCCAAAGCGCGCACGCAAAAGCGACGCAGGACAGGGAAGTTTGCTGTAGCCGCGGTGTTTCCGCTCACCGCCCAGTAAACACCGCCGCGCGTCGCTCAACAAAAGACCGTATCCCTTCCGCCGCGTCTTCGCTGTTCATCACGCGTGCGCGCACGTCGGCGATGGCGGCGATCGCGGCCTGTTCGGCCGCAGCGATGAAGCGCCGGCCGGCCTCTTTGGTGACCTGCACGCCGAGCGGCGCGTTGGCGGCGATGAGTTTGGCGATGTGCATGGCGCGGTCGATCTGCTGGCCGACCGGCGTCACCTCCTGCACCAGCCCGATGCGACGCGCTTCCGCGGCGCCGAATTCGTCGCACACGAAGAGGTGGTACATCGCATCGCCCCATCCCGCGCGCGTGATGTAGCGGAAATGCGCGCCGCCGAGGGGCGCGATGCCGCGCTTGGCCTCCATCTGGCAGAAGCGCGTGTCCTCTGCTGCGATGATGATGTCGCCCGCCAGCGCGATCTCGATCCCGACGGTGTAGCAGATGCCCTGCACGGCGGTGACGAGCGGCTTTTTCAACTGGTTCGCAAGGCCGAACGGATCGACCGCGCCGGGCGCCAAGGGCTTGGCCGTGGCGGTGGGGCCGAAAAATTTCGGCATGTCGAGACCCGCGGTGAAGTGGTCGCCCTCCGCGCACAGCACGCCGACGCGCAGATCGTCGTCGGCGTCGAGCAGCGTCAGCGCCGCGCTCAATTGCGCCATCATGTCGGGAATGAAGGCGTTCTTCTTCGTCGGATTGTCGATGGTGATCTTGAGCACGTGATCGACGCGCTCGCTGCGCACCTGCCCATCGCCGCCTTGCGTCATGGATTGCCTCCCTGGTTGCGTGTTGGGGTCACACCGCGGTCACGCCGCCGTCCACGGCGAGCGTCTGGCCCGTGATGTGTTTGCCGGCGTCGCTGGCGAACAGCAGCACCGCGCCTTTCAAATCTTCCGCGTCGCCGATGCGGCCGAGCGGCGCGGCGTTGGCGAAGCGCTCGACGCCGACCCGTTCGAACGTCCCCTTCGTCATGCGGGTGGCGAACATGCCTGGCGCGATGGCGTTGGCGGTGACGCCGTACTTGCCCCAGGAAGCGGCCAGCGCGCGCGTGAAATTGATCACCGCGCCCTTGCTGGTGTTGTAGGCCACAAGCCCGTCGGCGCCGCGCAGGCCCGCCATCGACGACATGTTGATGATGCGCCCGTAGCGATTGGGAATCATCGACAGCCTGGCCACCTGCTGCGACAGCACGAAGAGGGCGCGCACATTGAGGTTCATGATCTTGTCCCACGCGTCGAGGGGATGATCCTCCGTCGGCGCGCCCCAGCTGGCGCCGGCATTGTTGACGAGAATGTCGATGCGCCCGAGCGCGTCCTGCGCAAACGCGGCGATGCGGGCGATGTCGTCCTCGCGGGTCATGTCGGCCGTCGCATAGGCGACCTCGACGCCCCGCGCCTTCAAATGCTCGGCGGCGGCCGCTAGTTCAGCTTCCTTGCGCGCGGTGATGACGAGCCGCGCGCCATAGGCGCCGAGCGCTTCGGCTATCTGCAGGCCAAGCCCGCGCGACCCGCCGGTCACCAGCGCGCAGCGTCCGTCGAGATCAAAAAGTTTGCGATCCAAGGACGCCTCCCATCTGTATGATATTTATCATTCACATGCATGACGGGCATAATCCTCACCGTCAAGCCGATTCAGGAGCCGCCATGGGCCACTCGCAAGCGCAGAAAGCCGAAACCAGGGCGCGCATCCTCGCGCTGGCCTCCCAGGAGGTCCGGGCGAGGGGCCTCGACGCCGTAGCGATCGGGCGTCTGATGGACCGCGCAGGGCTCACGCACGGCGGCTTTTACGGGCACTTCGAATCGCGCGACGCGCTGGTCGCGGAGGCGCTGAGCAAGGCTCTGGACGACGGCGAGGCGGCCGCGCTCGCCGCGCGCCAGGGCGGCGGACGCGGCGACGCGGCCGGCGTCGTGCGCGGCTATCTTTCTCGCGCCCATCGGGATCGCGCCGCCGAAGGCTGCGCGGTCGCGTCCCTGATCGGCGACGCCGCGCGCGCCGATCCCGAGGTGCGCGCGGCGTTGGCGGCGAAGATGGAGCGCTACGCCGCCCGGCTCGCCGACCGCGCCGCACACGACGCCGAGCACGGCGACGCCGATCTCGACGCCGCCGATCTCGACGCCGCCTGGGGCGCGTGGGCGGCGATGATCGGCGCGCTGCAGCTCGCCCGCGTGTTCGCGGGAACGCCGCTCTCCGATCGCATCCTCGCGGCGGGACGCAAAGCGGCGCTCGCCGCGCTTCATTGCGACGCATGAAGCGGCTATGATGCGCCCATGAACAAATACGATCCGGGCGGGCCTGAGGCCAAGTTGCGCTATGGCGACAACGACATTGAAATCGTGCGCCAGGGGCTTTTCGTGCGCTGCGCGGTGTCTGGCGAGCGGATTGCGCTCGATGCGCTGCGCTATTGGAGCGTCGATCTGCAGGAGGCCTATCGTGGCCCGGCCGAGGCGCTGCAGCGCTGGCGCGAGTTGAACGAAGGCGCGCAGCGGTGATCCGCGCGCTGATCGCGGCTGCGGCGCTCGCGAGCTGTGCGGCGGCGTCGCCTGCCCCGGTCCAGGAGACGGCGACGCAGGCCCCGCCGGCCCCGATCACGATCGACCAGCCGGCGCCGCTTGCGCCCGCGGCGCCGATCGCCATCCCGCTCACGCCGGTGTCAGGAACAACCGACGCGCTCGTCGCGCCGGATTTGTCCGCGTTGCCGCGCAGCCCGGCGTCGGCCAATCCCACGCTCGCCTGCGCCGGGGCCTTCGCGCAGGGCGGGCTTGCGCTGTGCCGCACGGCGCCGGGCGCGGACATTCTGGTCGATGGCGAAATGCGCGGCGCAGCGAACGCGGACGGCTGGGCGGTGATCGGCTTCGATCGCGACGCGCCCGCCGAGGTCAGCGTCGAGGCGCGCTGGGCGGCTGGGCAGATCCGGCAAACCTATCCCGTCGCGCCGCGCGACTTCTCGATCCAGCGCGTCGATGGGCTGCCGCCGCAAACGGTCAACCCCACCGAGCCCGCCGTGCTCGCCCGCATCGCGCGAGACCGCGATCTCAAAAACATCGGCTTCGCCAGCCGCGAGCCGGCGCTCGGCGCCCTCAGCGGATTCATCTGGCCGGTGGAGGGGCGCATATCAGGATCGTGGGGCAATCAGCGCGTGCTTAATGGCGAGCCGCGCACGCCGCATTACGGCGTCGACATCGCCGTCCCGACAGGCACGCCGATCCGCGCGCCGGCGGATGGCGTCGTTTCGCTCGCGCATGCCGATATGCATTTCGAGGGCGGATTGGTGTTCATCGATCACGGCCAGGGCCTGATCTCGATGTATCTCCACATGAGCCGGCTCGACGTGCAGGCCGGCCAGCGCGTGCGTCAGGGCGACGTGATCGGCGCCGTGGGATCGTCGGGCCGCACCACCGGGCCGCATTTGTGCTGGCGCCTGAAATGGCGCGACCGCAATCTGGATCCGACGCTGGCGATTTTGGGCGTGGCGGAGGGGCGACGCGTTCTGGACGTGGCGGGCTGAACGCAACGCAGCGCGTTGAGCCGCCCTCAACCCCACGCTTCCTTCGGCCAGCGTTTGTGCACCCAGAACCATTGTTCGGGCGCTGCACGGATGCGCGCTTCCATGAAGGCGTTGATCGCCGCGACCGCGTCGGGAATGGCGGCGTCGAGCGGCGCGTCGTAATCGATCGGAATGGGCTCGTGCACCGCGACGCGAAAATGCGCGCCGCCGGTGCGCAGAACCGACATCGGGATCAGCGGAACCTTGAATCGATGCGCCAGGCGCGTGGGACCATCGGCGGTCATCGCATCGTGGCCGAACAGGGGGGCTGCGACGCCTTCATTGTATTTCTGGTCGTTCATCAGCGCGACGGTTTCGCCTTTCGCCAGCGCGCGCAGCAGGCCCATGCCGCCTTCCTTGCCTTTGGCCGCCTGCAAGCGCACGCCGTAATGGCTGCGCACCGTGATGATGCGGCCGTCGATGATGGGATTGTTGGCGGGACGATAGGTGACATGGCAGACCACGCCGCGCTGCACGATCGCGGCGGCCATGATTTCCCAATTGGAGAAATGTCCGGAGATGAACACCGCGCCCCTGCCGCTGTCCTTCACCGCGTCCAGGCGTTCGGCGCCCTCCACGGCGATGCGCCCATTCGATTCGTAGGCGTTGATTTCATGCAGATGCGGAAACTCCGCGACGGTGCGCCCGAGGCCGGCCCACATCGCGCGCGCGGTTTGCGCCCGCCACGGCGCGTCGCGCTCGGGAAACGCCAGACGCAGATTGTTCAGCGCCGTCTTGTGCGCGCCCAGGAGCGGCCCAAGACGCTGGCCCCAGGCCGCGCCGGCGTCGGAGGCGCGGTCCAGCGGCATTTTTGCGAAATGCTGAAAATAGCGGTCGAACGCCCATGCTTCGATGCGGTGTCCGGGGCTGATCTCGGTCGATATCGCCATGTCAGCGCGCCGCCATCGCCGCGCGGATCGGGGCGAGCAGCGCCTCGAGCGCGGCTTCGTCGTCGAAATAGGCCTTCACCGGCATCACCAGAATGTCCTGGCCGAGCGCGCCGAGGCGCGTTGCGTCCTTTTCCGTTGTGATCAGGCGCGCGCCGCGTTCAAGCGCCATTGCGCGCAGCCAGTCCATATCGTCGGTCGCGTAAGGGTGGTGATCGAGAAACGGCACGCAATCCACCAGATCGGCTTCGAGCTTGCGAAGCGTATCGAAGAATTTCATTGGCCGCGCGATGCCGGCGAAGGCGATGAGCGGCGTGCGCGGCGCAGCAAGGCTCGGCTCGAGGCGCGCGTGCAGGACGGGCTTGTCTGTGCGCTGCAGAAAGGAGAGGTCGACGCTCGGCTCGCCCATCACGATGAATGCATCGGCGCGCTTGAGCCCCGCGCTCAGCCGCTCGCGCAGCGGCCCTGCGGGAAACACTTTGCGGTTGCCTATGCCATAGCCCGCATCGATGACGATGAGGCTCAAATCCTTGTGCAGGCCCGGATTCTGAAACCCGTCATCGAGCAGAATGGCGCGCGCGCCATGCTCGGCGGCGCTCACCGCGCCGGCGTACCGGTCGCGTGCGATCCAGGTGACGCCGTCGCGCGCGTGCAGCAGCGGCTCGTCGCCGACATCGTGGGCGCTGTGTGCGGCGTCGACGCGCAAGGGGCCGCGTTCGACGCCGCCATAGCCGCGCGCCAGCACATGCGCGTCGGGCCCCAGCCGTGCGCGCAGCGCGCGCACGATCGGCGTCTTGCCGCCGCCGCCGACCGTAAGGTTGCCGACGCACACGACCGGCGCGGGCGCGCGTTGCGGCCGCGTCAGCGCGCGACGCGCGTCGGCGCCGAGCGCATAGAGCGCGCCAAGCGGCGCAAGCGCCGCCTGCAGCGCCGGGGCGCGGTCGCGGCCCTCGGCCTGGCCGGTCCAGAATTCAGGCGGCTGCATCGGCGCCTCGACGCATCAGCGCGATCAGCCTTTCTGCGACGCCGTCCGCCGCCGACGACGCCTCCGCAAACAGCGCCGCCGCGGAGGCGGTCATGCGTTTGCGCGCCGCCTCGTCGGTCCACAGCGCGTCGACAGCGCCGGCGATTTCGTGTGCGTCGGCGACGATGCGGACCCCGCCCGCTGTTTGCAGCGCCGCGTAAATATCGGCGAAGCTGGCGACGTGTGGTCCGGTGAGCACCGCAGCGCCGGCGCGCGCCGGTTCGATCGGATTGTGGCCCTTCAGCGTCGGCAAGAGGCTGCCGCACACCAGCGCTGCGGGCGCGGCGGCGTAGAAGGCGATCAATTCGCCCATCGTGTCGACGATATGCACCGGCTCTGCGCCGATTGCGGCGCCCCGGCTGCGCTGCGGCGCGCCCCCGGCCGCAAGGGCGATGGCGCCGCCGCGCTCGACATGGCGCGGGGCGATGATCAGCAGCGCATCGGGGTGTTTCGCGCGCAACGCCGTGTGCGCGGCGAGCGCGATTTCGTCCTCGCCCGGATGGGTTGAGGCTGCGATCCAGGCTTTGCGGCCGCCGATCGCGGCGCGCAGATCCGCTGCGAGGGCTTCATCCCAGTGCGTCGCTGCGGCGTCGGTCTTGAGATTGCCGGTCAGCGGCGGGCGCACGCCGGTGATCGCCTCCAACCCCTCGGCGGTCGCCGCATCGCTGGCGAGCACGCACGAGAACGCCTCAAGGATGCGCCGGAAGGCGCCGGGAATGATCCGCCAGCGCGCCAGCGAGCCTGTATTGAAGCGCGCGTTGACCAGCGCCAGCGGCGTCGCGCGCGCCTGCGCTGCGAGCGCGAGATTGGGCCACAGATCGCTCTCGATGAAGACGCCGAGATCGGGGCGCCAATGGTCGAGGAAGCGCGCGACATACTCAGGGTGATCATCGGGGATGAATTGATGCAGCGTGCGCGGCGGCGGGCGCTCGGCGATGAGGCGGGCTGCGGTCGCCGTCCCGGTGGTCAGCAGGAAATGCGCGTCGGTGCGCGCCGCAAGCGCTGCGATCAGCGCGCGGGCGACGCCGGATTCGCCGACGCTGGCGGCCTGCAGCCAGATCAGCAGCCCGGCCGGCCGCGGCGCCGATGCGCGGCCAAAACGCTCGCCAAGTCGCCCGGGGATTTCCTTGTCCTGGCGCGCGCGACGCCGCAGCCAAAGCGGCCTCAGCGGCGCGAACGCGCGCATGAAGGCGCGGTAGATGGTCAAGCTCGCCAGGCGCGTCACGGCGCGGCGCGCTCCAGCACGGGGGCGGGAGTTTCCGGTTCCGGCGTTATGGCCGCAACGCCGGCGCGCGCGCACGCTTCGTCGGTCACGCGCTGGATTTCCGCCTCGAGGCGCCGCCGCGCCGCGTCCAGCTCGGCCGGCCCGGCGTCCGCCTGGATGCGCAGCGGCCCGCCCCAGACCACCACGCCGCGCCCGAACAGCCGCGGCAGAACGAACCGGTCCCAGGACTGGAGCGGTTTTTCGCCCGCCATCGCCCAACCAACGCAGACGATCGGCGCCTGCGCCTTCTGCGCCAATTGCACGACGCCCGGCTGCGCCCGCATGCGCGGCCCGCGCGGCCCGTCCGGCGCGATGGCGACGCAGCCGCCTTGCGCCAGATGGCGCAGCATTTCGCGCATCGCCTGCACGCCGCCCTTGCGCTTGTCGCCCTTGGCCGAGGAGCCGCGGATCGACCCGCACTTGATGGCAGGGAGCGCGGCGGCGATCACTTCGCCGTCCCGCGATTGGGAGATGAGCACCTTCACCGGCTGGCTGCCGGGCCAGATCGTCCAGCCCTTGTGGGCCTCAGCGAGCCTGCCGTGCCAAAAGCAATAGATCGCCGGCCCGCCGCCCGACCAGATCGGGGCGGGGATGTCCTGGCCGATGAAGGTCCAGCGGCTGGTGGCGCCGGCGGCACGGATATAGACGCCGACCAGCGCGCCGGCGAGGCGCTGCACGGTGCGGGAGGCGAAGAGGCGCTTGAGCATACCGGGGCTTGAGGGTCGGATCACGCTGGCTTGGGGCGAAGCCTCCCCATATAGAGGCCGACCGCCCGTCTGCGCCATGGGCGCCGCCACAGGACCCGCCATCCGCATGACCGAGCTTCCCGTCAGCCGGAAATACGACCTCGCCACGGCGAAGGGCCGGCGCGCGGCTTGGAACGAGCTGATCTGGACCGATCACGGCTTCCTGCGCGCCGCCTTCCAGAATTTCCACTGGATCAGCCCTGAAATGGCGCGCGCGAACCAGCCCGCGCCGCAACACATCGCGCGCTACGCCGCGATCGGCATCAAGACGATCATCAATCTGCGCGGCTTCAATGACAGCGGCCAATATTGGCTCGAGCGCGAAGCCTGCGCCGCGCATGGGCTCGATCTGGTCGATGCGCCGATCGGCTCACGCGAGCCGCCGTCGATCGAGCGCGTGCTGCGGGCCAAACATATTTTCGAAACGATCTGCTATCCGGCGCTGATGCATTGCAAATCTGGCGCGGATCGCGCGGGGCTGATGGCAGTGCTGTACAAACATTTCCGCCTCGGCGAACCGATTCCGCAGGCGCTCGATCAATTGAGCCTGAAATATCTGCACGTGAAGCAGGGCAAGACCGGCATGCTCGGCTTCTTCTTCGAAACCTATCTGCGCGAGACCGCTGAGAGCGGAAAGCCGTTCATCGATTGGATCCGCGAGGACTACGACCCAGCCGCGGTGAAGGCCGCGTTCATGGGGCAGTGGTGGGCGAATGTGCTGGTGGATAAGGTGTTGCGGCGCGAGTGACGCGCCGCGGAAGCGCGGCGTCGCCTCTCTACGCTCCCCGGAAACGGCGAAGCCGTTATCCGGGGCCCAGCCCTAAGGGGCGCACCCTTCTCCGCTAGGCCCCGCATAAGCGCTGCGCGCTTTGCGGGGAGCGGTGGGATGCGCTGCGCGCTTTGCGGGGAGCGTTGAGGCAAGCGCTGCAGCGATGAAACGCTGGACGCCTCCACCCACGCGACGCGCGGCGACCGCCCGCGCCCAAGCGATGACGCCCCCGTCACCGAATTGCGCTCACCGAGGCCGCGTGCAAATCTCCCTGCGCGCATAGAAAGCCAGGGAGGCTCGCTGTGGCCGATGAGATGCTGCCCGCCAACATGATGGCGCTCACCCCGCTCAACCCCGCATTTCAGGCCGATCCGCACGCTTTGCTGAAGCCGCTGCGCGAGCAATGCCCTGTCTTTCACGACCAGACCTTCGGCGCCTTCATCATCTCCAAATACGCCGACGTGCGCGCGCTGGTGTCGGATCGCACGCTCTGGCGCGATCCGGTGCGGGCGGAGGACGCCTCGATGTTCGCCCAGCGCATCCGCGCCGAGCGCGCCGCGGCCATGGAGGGGCCGTCGGGCACGTCGATCCTGTTCCTGGACGATCCCGATCACGCGCGCGTGCGCCAGCCGCTGGCGCAGGCGCTCTATGCGCGCGTCGCCAAAGCCAAGCCGCAGGTCGAGGCGATCGTCGACGCCGCGCTCGACGCGCTTTGCAGCGAGGCGCGCTTCGATCTGATGAGCCGCTATTGCGTGCCGATCCCGATCGACGCCATTGCGGCGATCCTCGGCGTCGATCGCGACCGCCTGGACGATTTCCGCGACTGGTCGGAGGGGATCATCCAGGGGCTGAATCCGTTCCGCACCGAAGCGCAGACGGCCCATCTCATGCGCTCGGGCGAGGCCCTGCGGGATTATTTCAACGCCGCGATGGCCGATCGCCGCGCCCATCCGAAGGACGATCTGATCACCGACATGGTGCAGTTGAAGGACGCCGGCGCGCCGCTCGAGGATGAGGAAATCCGCATCAATCTGACCGCGCTGCTCGTCGGCGGCAATCTCACCACGACCGATCTCATCGGCAACGGCGTACGCCTGTTCCTGCTCAATCCCGATCAGCTCGCCGCGTTCCGCGCCGATCCCTCGCTTGCGCCGCAGGCGGTGGAGGAGATTCTGCGCTTCGAACCGCCAGTCGACATCACCGGCCGCGTCGCGTCTCGCGATCTCGAGGTGCGCGGCTGCCCGGTGCACAAGACCGCCAGCCTGACGTTCTCGCTGCGCGCGGCCAATCGCGATCCCGAGGCGTTCGAGGCGCCGGAGGCTTTCGACATCACCCGCAAGCGGGCGCCGCACATCGCGTTCGGCGGCGGCGCGCACATCTGCATCGGCGCGCCGCTGGCGCGGATGGAGGCGCAGGCGGCGCTGACGAAACTGTTCGCGCGCTTTCCCAAGCTGCGTCTCGTCGATCCCGACGCTGCGCCGGAATGGAGAACGCTGCCATTCTTTCGTGGCCTGCAGCGGCTTGAAGTGGCCGTCGACTGAGCCTGCCGCGCGCGCGGCAAGCGGCGGCGCACGCCCGCGGCGTCAGCTCAACGCAGCGTCGGCATCGACCTGCGCGCTCTCTTCAAGACCGTCCAGCGGCATGAGCGCGAAGCTGTCGACGTCGCTGGGCAGCGCGAGCGGCTTTTCCGCGATCAGCGAGACTTCAAGCGGCGTGAACGACGGCGCGGGCGCCTCGACCGCCGCGACATCGATCGCATCGGCTTCATCGATGGCGGCGAGCCAGGCGTCGGCGTCGCGCGTGATCGCCACAACCTCGGTGACCACTTCGGCGCGGGCTTCAGCGACGACCGGCGTCGGCGCGGCGGGCGCAACTGCGGCGCCGGCGCTCGGTTCGAATTGACTGGACGCGCCAATGGCGATGCCGCCGACGCCGAACACCGCGACGCCGCCCACAAGACCGCGCGCAACGCCCGCTGCGAAGGCGCGGCCCTGGCGTGGCTCCGGCGCTTCAGCTGCGCGCCGCTCGGCGAGGGCGCGTTCGGCTGCGGCGACGAAATCGCGGGCGCCTGCTTCGACCACGACGCCGAAGCTCTGCGGCGGCGCGGATTGATCGGTCGCGGCGATGACGACATCGCCGGCATGGGCGCGGGCGATGGCGGCGAAACTCAGCTGCAGGCGCGCGGCCTCGGCGCGGCGGCTCCAAACGAAAATCAGCGGCAGGTGGGGGCCGAACGCGATCGGCGCATCGCCGGCCGCGACGCCGACCTTCATGACGCGCGTGCGCGGCAGGGCCGCGGCCAGCGCGTCGGCGCTGGATCGATCGCCCTCGGCATAGAGGAGGATTGCTGCGTCCATGGTTCAGCCCCTTTAAAGTCCACGCCCCAGCGGACATTACCGAATGGTTGACGCGAGTCTCGTGAACTCGTCCAGCACGCGAACCTTTTGTGGCGGAATGTGGCCTGGGCGCATCAGCGCAGACGCCCGCGGCGGCCCTCAATCCAGGCGGATAAGTCTGATCGTATTGGTTTTTCCGGGGCGTCCGAAGGGGATTCCGGCGGTGATCACGACGCGGTCTTCGCGCTTGGCCGCTCGCAGCGCGCGCACCGCCGCTTCGGCCTTGGCGACCATGTCCTCCATCGACAGCGCGTCGTCGGTCACCACCGAGCGCACCCCCCAAGACAGGACCAGACGGCGGGCGGTGGAGACGTTCGGCGTCAGCCCCAGCACGCCGCAGCGCGGCCGCTCGCGCGACAGCCGGTGCGCGGTCGAGCCGGTCGAGGTGTAGGCCACGACCGCCGCGCAATCGAGCACCTCGGCGATTTCGCGCGCGGACAAAGCGATGGCGTCGGCGGTGGTGGGCTCCGGCCGCGTCATGTCGCGCGACAAGCCGGACCAGTGCTCGGGATCGGCCTCCACCGCCTTGATGATGCGGTCCATGATGGCCACGGCCGTGGCGGGATGGCGGCCGACCGCGCTTTCCGCCGAGAGCATCACGGCGTCGGCGCCTTGATACACCGCGGTGGCGACGTCGGAGGCCTCCGCGCGCGTCGGCGTGGGCGCATCGATCATGCTCTCGAGCATGTGGGTGGCCACGATCACCGGCCGGCCGGCGGCGCGCGCGGTGCGAATGATCTTGCGCTGCGCGATCGGCACCTGCTCGGGCGCCAGCTCGACGCCGAGATCGCCGCGCGCCACCATGATGGCGTCAGAATAGGCGACGATCCGCGCCAGATCCTCCAGCGCGGCCGGCTTTTCGATCTTGGCGATGATGCCGGCGCGGTCGCCGATGGCGGCGCGCGCCTCCTTCACGTCCTCCGCGCTTTGCACGAACGACAGCGCGATGAAATCGACGCCGAGCTCCAGCGCATAGGCGAGGTCGGCGCGGTCCTTGTCGGTCAGGGCGGAAATCGGGATGCGGCGGGTGGGCAGGTTGAGCCCCTTGTGGCTTTTCAGCTCCGCGCCGTAATCGACGCGCGCCGTCACGCCGCCTGCATCGGCGGCGACGACCGTCATCTGCACCTTGCCGTCGTCGAATTTGAGCACGTCGCCGTCCTGCAGCGCCGCGACGATCTCGGGGTGTGGAATGCGGATCACCGCGTCGTCGCCGGGCGCGTCGGCGGCCTCGATGCGCTTGACGTCGCCGAAGCGCAGGGCGACGCCGCCGCTGACGAACGGCCCGACGCGGATTTTCGGCCCCTGCAGATCGGCGAACACGGCCACCGGACGGCCGACGCGCTGTTCGGCCTCGCGGACGGCGCGATAGCGGCGCGCATGCTCGGCGTGCGTCCCATGGCTGAAATTCAGCCGGAAGCAATCGACGCCCGCCTCGAGCAGGAGGATGAGCCGGTCCGGCGCCTCGCTGGCGGGCCCCAGCGTGGCGACGATCTTGCACGCGCGCGACAGCATTCGGCGATCCCCCGGTTCGAGTCGCCGAGACCTTATCCTGCGCGCGCCGTTTTGCGCAGCGTCGCTAATGCGTCGCGTCAGCGCCGGCGCGCGGCGGGCGCTGCGTTCGGGCCTGCGCTGCGGGCGCACTGTCCTTCAGGAGACGGCGCATGGCGTCATTCTCCGCCACGTAATCGCTGCGCATCCGCTCGAGAAAGTTTTGCTGCGCGGCCCAGAAATCGCGCGGCTCCTGGCACGCCGACAGCGTCTCCAATTGGTCGGCGTAGGCGCGCATGCGGCGCGACCAGAAAAGCGCGGCCTCCATGGCGAGGCGCTGGCTCAAGCGGAACGATTGCGCGGCCTGGTTCAACGCGGCCTGATTGAGCGCGCTTGCCTGCAGGTCAGTCTGGTCGCCGTTCGGTGCGGCTTGCTTTCCAGTCATGATCGAACTCCGTCGGGTTGAAGGGTTGCTTCAAGTCCCCCCGCGGCGTCGTGAGACGAGGGATACGTCCGCGCCGGGCGGGCGTCCAATCAACTTATGCAGGGTCGGTCTGCAGCGCGCTCAGCCGCGCATAGAGGCCGCCGCGGCGCACGAGATCGTCATGCGCGCCGTCCTCCACGATGCGGCCGCGATCGAACACGAGAATGCGATCCGCTGCACGAATGGTGGACAGGCGGTGCGCGATCACCAGCGTGGTTCGTCCGCGCGACAGGCGGGCGAGCGCGGCCTGGATCGCGGCCTCGCTTTCGGCGTCCAGCGCGCTGGTGGCCTCGTCGAGCAACAGGATCGGCGCATCGCGCAGGAAGGCGCGGGCGAGCGCGATGCGCTGTCGCTCGCCGCCGGAGAGCGCAGCGCCCCGCTCGCCGACGATGGTGTCGTAGCCTTGCGGCAGGCGGGTGATGAAGTCGTGCGCGGCGGCGGCTTTCGCCGCTTCGATCAGCGCCTCTGGCGGCGCTTCGGCGCGGCCAAACGCGATGTTGGCGCGCACGGTGTCGTTGAACAGCGCGGCGTCCTGCGACACCAGCGCGATTTCGCCGCGCACGCTGTCGATGGTGACGTCGCGCAAATCCTGTCCGTCGATGCGCACGGCGCCGGCGGTGGGATCATAAAGGCGCGGAATGAGATTGAAGATCGTCGATTTGCCGGCGCCGGAGGGGCCGACGAGCGCCAAGGTCTGTCCTGGCGCCGCCTCGAACGACACGTCCTGCAGCGCCGGCGCGTCGCCATAGGAAAAGCTCACGCGCTCGAACGCGATCGCGCCGCGGGCGATGCGCAGCGGCTGCGCATGCGGCGCGTCGCGCACATGATCGGGTTCGTCGAGCAGATCGAACACGCGCCGCAACGCCGCGAGCGCCTCGTTCATCACCGTGTTGAAGCCGCCGAGCGCGCGCGCGGCGGGCGCGGCCACGCCGACGGCGGTGACGATCCCGAGCAGATCGCCCAGGCTCATCGCGCCCGACGCGATGCGCAGGCCCGCGATCAGCAGCACGCCGGCGAGCGCTGCGCCGCCGAGGATCTCCAACAGCGGATCGGTGCGCGCGCGGTTGCGCACCAGCCGCATCGCCAGGCCGCGGCGCTCTTCAAACGCGGCGTCGGCGCGCGCGATCTCATGCGCCTCGAGGCGATAGGCGCGCACGAAGCGGCCATGCGACAGGCTTTCCGACAGCAGCGCCGTCAGCGCGCCCATCTGGGTTTGCGCCGCTTCGGTTTGCGCACGCGCGCGCTTCGCGACGCGCTGCAGCGGCGGCCCCGCCAGGGCGAACACGAGAATGACGAACCCCGCCAACGCCCAATCGAACCAGATCATGGAGGCGAGCGCGGCGATCACGGTCAGCGCATCGCGCAGCACCGCCTGGGCGGCGCGGATCAGCCCTTCGCTGATGACGTTGATGTCGTTGGTGAAGCGCGACACGAGGCGGCCGGTTTCCTCGCGCGTCGCGCGGGCGAAATCGGCGCGCGTGAGTTTGGCGAACATGGCGCGCTGCAGATCGCGCAGAACCTTCAGCCCCAAGCCCTGCGACACGATCGCCTGCGCCCAGATCGCGAAGGCGCGCACGGCCGTCACCGCGAGCACGGCGGCGGAGGCGAACAGCGCATCTCCGGCGTCGCCGGCGCTCAGGCCGTCGATCGCGGCCTTCATGATGAAACCGTAGGCGGCGCCGGCGGCTGCGACCAGCGCAAGCGCCGGCGCAAGGAGCGCAAGGTCGCGCGTGTGCGCAGAAACATGGTCGCGCCAGAGGCGCCCGATGATCTGGCCGCTCGTCATGCGTCAGGAGGGGCGCGCGCCGTCCGCGTCGGGATCGAGCAGGCGGTGCGCATGGATGATGAAATAGCGCATGCGCGCATTGTCGACCGTGCGCTGCGCGGCCGCCTTCCAGGCGTCGTAGGCGGATTTGTAGTCGGGAAAGGCGCCGACGAAATCGACCGCGGCGAGATCGGCGAATTCCGGACGGTCGAGCGCTTTCAGCTCGCCGCCGATCACCAGATGCAGCAATTGTCCGTCGGCCATCGGATCACGTCTCCAGCTTGGGCGGCGTGGTCTGCAGCGCCGCCCAGTGCGAAGGATGCGGCAGGATTCGCGTCCGCGCGATCATTTCCGGATGCAGCGCAGGCCCCGCGGCGACGATGCCGGGCGCGCGCGGATCGGGGGCGTTGAACGGCGCCGGCGCGCCCCAGGGATCGGTGACCAGTCCGCCGGCGGCCGTGATGATCGCGCAGCCGGCCGCGATGTCCCATTCGTTCTTGAAGCCGGCGAACACCGCGCCGTCGAAGCGCCCCGCCGCGATCAGCGCCATGCGATAGGCGATCGAGTGGCGAAACGAGACCGTCAACGGCGGCCACGGGACGCGCCAGCGCGGATCGGAGTAGAACCTGCGTCGGCCGACGAGATGGGCGCCTTCCAGCTTATCGCGCACGCTGACACGAACAGGCGCGCCGTTCAGCGTCGCTGGAATGGTTTCGCCGCCAGCGAACATTTCCTCGGTCAGCGGATTATACACAGCGCCAGCGATGGCGCGGCCGTTCTCCACCAGGCCGATCGAGATGCAGAATTCCGCAACGCCCTCGATAAAGGCCTGCGTGCCGTCGATCGGATCGACGACGAACACGCGCGCGCGGCCAAGCCGGTCCGGCGTATCCAGCGTCTCTTCCGACAGCCAGCCATAATCCGGCCGCGCCCCGCGCAGGCGCTCTTCCAAAAGGCGATCGAGTTCGAGATCGACTTCCGTCACCGGCCCGGCGGCGCCCTTGGACCAGATTTGCACGGTTTCGCCGAACCGCGCGCGTGCGATCGCGCCCGCCGCGCGGGCCGCATCGACGATGAGCGCGAGATCAGACGCCGCCGATGGCAAGATCGTCGACCATGAGGCTCGGCGTCTCCATGGCGCCGCGGCGCGCGGAGTCTGCGCCCGCGATCAGCCGGGCGTAGATGTCCAGGAGATTGCCGGCCACGGTGAGTTCGCTCACCGGAAACGCGCGCGCGCCGCGCTCGAACCACACGCCCGCCACGCCGACGGACCAATCGCCGGTGTTCATGTTGAGCGAGGGTGAAAACATGTCGGTGACGAGCAGGCCGTCGCCGGCGTCGGCCATCAGGCCGTCGAGGTCGCGCGCGCCGGGCGCGACGCGCAGATTGGATGCGCCGATCCCCGGCGGGCCGCCATGGCCGAGCGTGGCGTGGCCGGTGGGCTCAAGGCCGAGCTGGCGCGCCGCGGCCGCATTCAACAGCCAGGTCGTGATGGTTCCGTTTTCGATCAAGTTTCGGCGGTGCGGGCGGGCGCCTTCGCCGTCGAACGTGCGCGAGGCGAGGCCCTTGGCGAGATAAGGGTCCTCCTCGATCGTGAACGTTTCCGGCAGCACGCGCTGCCCGAGCTTGTCCTTCACGAACGACGTGCCGCGCGCCACCGCGGCGCCCGACATCCCGCCCAGAAGCGGCCCCAGAATCCGCCCGGCGAGGCGTTGTTCGAAAATGACCGGCGCCTTTCGGCTTTCGATCTTGCGTGCGCCGAGCCTGGCCACGGCGCGCTCGCCGGCGATGCGCCCGATGCTTGCGGCTTCGGGCAGATCGCTCAGCCAGCGCTCGGTCTTGTATTCGTAGTCGCGCTCCTTGCCGGCGGCGTTCTCCGCAAGCGCCGTCACGCCAAGCGAAAAGGCGCCGCCGCGCGCGTGGCCAAGGAAGCCGTCCGACGTGGCGTAGAGCGCTTCGCTCGATTCCCAGGACGCGCCGCCGCCGCCGGAATTGGTCACGCCTTGGACCGCGAGCGCCGCCGCTTCGCACAGGCGCGCCATCTCCTCCAGCGCCGACGCCGCAATCGCCGTGTCGTCATAGATGCGCAGATCGGGAAATTCGGCCGCGCGCCAGCGCGCATCGAGGAGGCCGCAATACGGGTCTTCCGGCGCCAGCCGCGCCATCGCGACCACGCGCTCGGCCAGCGCGTTGAGGCCGCGCTCGGAAAAATCGGACGTCGAGGCCGCCGCCTGGCGTTTGCCGATCAGCGCGCGCAGCGCGATCGAGCGCGCCTCCTCGCGCTCGACGCCTTCGAGTTCGCCCAGCCGCACATCGACCGATAGGCTCTCGCGCGCCGAAAGGCTGGCGTCGGCGGCTTCTGCGCCGGCGGCGCGCGCGTAGTCCAGGAGGGCGGCGAGCGCGCTTTTCGGATCGGCGTCGAAGGGCATGTCCGGTACATGGCCCGCGCCGGCGCGCCGCGCAACGCCTGGACGGGGGCGCGCTGCGGTGCTTGGCTCGCGGCCAATACATAAGGAGGAGCCCGCGATGCGCGCCGAAGCCATGACCGCTTTCACCCAGCCGCTCGAGCCGCTCGAGCGCGACACCCCAAAGCCTGGCGCCGGCGAGGCGCTGGTGCGCGTGACGCGCGCCGGCTTGTGCCATTCGGATCTGCACATCCATGACGGCTATTTCGATCTCGGCGGCGGCGCGAAGGCGCCGGTGAACATTCCGCTGCCGGCCGTGCTCGGCCACGAGATCGAGGGCGAGGTGGTCAGCCTCGGCGCCGGCGTCGACGGGCCGGCGCCCGGAACCCGGGTGGCGGCCTATCCCTGGATCGGCTGCGGCCAGTGCGCCGCCTGCGCGCGCGGCGACCAGCAATTGTGCGCGACCAACCGCAATCTCGGAATCGCGCGCTGGGGCGGGATGGCAGACCACGTGCTCGTGCCCGACGCCGGCGCCCTGATCCCGTTGGGCGATCTGCCCCACGGCGCAGGCGCCCTGGCGATGTGTTCGGGGCTCACCGCCTTTCACGCGCTGAAGAAGCTCGACGGCGCCGGCCCGCAGGAGCCGATCGTGCTGATCGGGCTGGGCGGGGTGGGCCTCATGGGCCTCGCCATCGCCAAGGCGCTCTATCCGAACCCTGTCATCGCCGTCGACATCGATCCCGCCAAGCGGGCCGCCGCCCTTGAGCGCGGCGCGGCCGAAGCGATCGACCCGAACGCCGCCGACGCTGCGGCCGCTTTCGTTCAAAAGACGGGCGGGGCGGCGGGCGCCATCGATTTCGTCGGGTCGCCGCAGACCGTCGGCTTCGGCATGGGCGCGGTGCGCCGAGCCGGGAAGGTCATCGTGGTCGGCCTTTATGGCGGCGCGATGCCGGTCTCCACCGCGATGCTGCCGATCCGCGAACTGACCTTGGCGGGGTCCTATGTGGGCTCGCTGGCTGAGGCGCGCGACCTCATCGGCCTGATGCGGGCCGGGAAGATCGCTGCGCCGCTGATGGACCAGCGCCCGCTGGACAGCGCCAACGAGGCCTTCGCCGACCTGCGCGCCGGTCGCGTGGTCGGGCGCATCGTCTTCACGCCTTAACGGATTTCTGGAGCGCGGACGACCTCGTCCGCGCAGCGTCACCGGCAGCGGCGGGGACGGGGTCGTCCCCGCTCCACTACAGCGCCTGGGCGAGCCCGGCGTAGATCAGCCCGCCGCCGAGCAGCGCGAAGGCGATCCAGGTCAAGAGCGTTCCAAGGACGCGGCCGGCATTGACCTCGCCGACCGACAATCCAATTCCGTGCAGAGCGCGGCCGAGCGTCAGCGCTGCGCCGGCCGCGTGCAGCAGCCAGAGCGGGGCCGCCGGATCAAGCAGCGCGAGCAGCGTCAGGCCGGCGATCCCGGCAGGGATGTATTCGGCGGCGTTGCCATGGGCCCGTACGGCGCGCAGCACGGCGGGATTATCGCCGTCGCCGAGCACGACCTTGTAGCGGCGGCGCGCCTGCACGACGGAAAAAGCCAGAGCCAGCAGAATGAAAATATTCGCCCCGGCATAGAGCGCGGCGATCTCCAATCGCACCATTAGGGTCCCTCCCGCTGTTTCACCGCTAGGGCTAGCGCAATCCGCCGGTTCTCGCGAGCGTCGCTGCGCCGCACGGCAAGACTTTGTTTTCCCGTCGGAAACCGCATCTTCATTCGCCGCCGCTAGGGTCTCCTCATCAATAACGCCTCGAAGGCGGGTGGTGATGGGATACTGGGCGGACGCGGGCGGCTTCGGCGGCCTGGACATGGTCGCAATGGGCCTGGCGGGGGCGGCGCTGATCGCGCTCGCCTCCGCTTCGGGCATTTTGCGGCGCATTCGCGATCAGCATTATCGCGACATAGATTTGTCGGCCGGCTACGACGCCACGGCCGGCGTCATTGGCGCAACCAAGCCGCCGCTTTAAGGCTTGGCGAAACGGGCGTGACCGTGCGAAGCCCAAGGGATGAACGCGCCTGAAGCGCATCTCGTGAAAGTCTGCGCCGGCATGGCGGCATTTGTGCCGAGGCACGAGCCGTTTCCAGCAAAGTTCAAGCGCAGCGCCGATCCCTATCAGGCGCTGGTGCGCGCGGTCGTGTTTCAGCAGCTGTCGGGCAAGGCGGCGCAGACCATCCTCAACCGCGCGATCGCCCAGTTCGATCCGCCATTTCCCGATCCGGAAGCACTGGTGCGCGCCAGGGAGACGCGCCTGCGCGAGGCGGGCCTGTCGCGCCAGAAGATCGCAGCGCTGAAGGACATCGCCGCCAAGCGCCTCGATGGGACGATCCCCACGGCGCGCACGCTCGCCAAGCTGGACGACGAGGCGATCGTCGAGCGGCTCACAGAGGCGCGCGGTGTCGGCCGCTGGACGGTGCAGATGTATCTGATCTTTTCGCTGGGCCGGCCCGACATTCTTCCCCTCGATGATCTCGGCGTGCGCAAGGGCGCAGGCAAAATGCTGGGCCGTGAACTCACGGTGAAGGAGCTCGCCGCCTATGGCGAGCGCTGGGGGCCGCATCGATCCGCCGCGGCCTGGCATTGCTGGCGCGCCGTCGACACCGTGACGCTCGATGCGACTTGATGGTATGAACCGCACATGCCTGCCGTCGCCCGCATCGATCCCAAAACTGTTTTCACGCCGGAGGAATGGTCGTCCCTGTCGCGGCGCTCGTCCTGGCGCGGTTTTGCGCTGGCCGCGCACGCCTGGGGGCTGATCGCGCTCGCCGGGGCGGCCTTCATCGCGTTCCCCAATCCCGTGACCTATGTGCTGGCCGTGATGGTGATCGGCGCGCGGCAATTGGGGCTGGCGATCCTGATGCACGACGCCGCGCATGGCGCGCTGCACCCGAACCTCAAGCTCAACGATTTCATCGGCCAATGGTTGTGCGCGGCGGCGGTCGGCGGCGACCTGCCGCGCTACCGCGCCTATCACCTGCAGCACCACAAATTCACCGAGCAGCCGGAAGATCCCGACCTGTCGCTGTCCGCGCCGTTTCCGATCACGCGCAAGAGCTTCTGGCGCAAGGTGCTGCGCGACCTTTCGGGACAAACCTTTGTCAAGCAGCGTTTCGGGCCGTCCTTTGCGCGCTTTACGGGCAAGCGGAAGATGACGGCGCAGAGCCGCGATGTCGCCGATACCGTGGCGCTGCAATTCTGGGTCACGAACGGCGTGCTGATTTTCGCAACCACGGCGCTCGGCTATTGGTGGGCGTGGCTGGCCTTGTGGATCGTGCCGATGGCGACGTGGCTGTCGCTGGTGACGCGGTTGCGCAACATCGCCGAGCATGCCTGCGTCGGCAAACATGACGACCCGTTCCGCCACGCGCGCACGACGCGCGCCAATTGGCTCGAACGCCTGCTGATCGCGCCCTATGACGTGCATTATCACGCCGAGCACCACGTGTTCATGCATGTGCCCTGCTGGAATTTGCCGAAGGCGCATCGGCTGCTCGGCGAGAAGGGCTATCACGACCGCATGCTGATTGCGCCGGGTTACGCGCCGGTGCTGCGCGAGGCGACGGCGAAGGCGTGATCGACGACGTTCCCGCCTTTATCCGAACCAACACGCGCATCCTTTCCCCGCCGCACGTGCCGGAGCTGCGGCTGCACCTCGCCGACGACGCCGTCGCGCTGTGGCGCATGACGGAAGAGGAATTGGGCCGCATCGGTCTTCCGCCGCCCTTCTGGGCGTTTGCGTGGGCAGGCGGGCAGGCGCTGGCGCGCTTTGTGCTGGATCATCCAGCATGCGTGGCGGACAAAAGCGTCGCGGACATCGCGTCTGGTTCAGGGCTTGTTGCGGTCGCGGCGCTGCAGGCGGGGGCGGCGCAAGTCACAGCGTACGACATCGATCCGTTCGCGGCGGAGGCCGTGCGCCTCAACGCCGCGCTGAACGCTGTCTTCGTCGAGGCGCGTTGCGCCGATCCGCTCGCGCTGGCGCTCGACGATGCGGTCGTGCTCGTCGGCGATCTGTTCTACGATCGCGACATCGCCGCGCGTCTGCTCGTCTGGCTCATCGCCTTGCGCGATCGCGGCGCCGATGTGCTGATCGGCGATCCCGGGCGCGCATTCCTGCCGAAGGAACATCTGGTTCAGGTCGCCGAATACGCCGTGCCGACAACGCGCGCGCTGGAAGATGCGGAGGTCAAGCGCACCGGCGTGTGGCGGTTGCGGGATTAAAGCGGGCAGGCGCAAGCAGGTCTTGGAGCGCGGACAACCTCGTCCGCGCCGCGCCGCCGCCGGCAAGGACGCGGTCGTCCATGCCCCACGCCGCTAGATGTATGGCAGCGCGGTGCGCCAGATTGGTTCGATCGCGAAGGCGAGCATCACGGCAAAGCCGATCAGCGCGTTGTGCTTGAACGCGGCGAGCGCGCTTTGCGGTTTCTTGTCGTCGATCTGCTCCAGCATCGGCCAGATGAGGCCGGCGCCGACGCCCGCCAGCACGATATAGGTCGGCCATTGCGCGCCGGCGGCCCAGGCTGCGGCGCCCCATAGAAACAACGCCAGACCGTAGAAACCGGTGACCCATGTGCGCCAGCGCGCGCCGAAGCGCCGCGCCGTCGATTTCACGCCGACGAGCGCGTCGTCCTCGATGTCCTGCAGCGCGTAGATCGTGTCATAGGCGATGGTCCAGGCGATGCAGCCGGCGTAGAGCAGCAGGGTTTCGGCGCGAATCTCGCGGTCGATGGCCGCGCCGGCGACGAGCGCGCCCCACGAAAACACGATCCCGAGCCAGGCCTGCGGCCACCACGTGATGCGCTTCATGAACGGATAAAGCGCCACCAGCGGCACGGCTGCGAGCGCCATGAATTGCGCAAGGCGCGGCAAGGCCAAGAGCACGAGCAGGCCGATTGCGCATTGCGCCAGCGTCCAGGCCCACGCCGCGCGCAGGGAGATCGCGCCGGACGGCAAGGGCCGCGTGCGCGTGCGCGCCACCTTGGCGTCGATGTCGCGATCGACGATGTCGTTGTATGTGCACCCCGCGCCGCGCATGGCGACGGCGCCGATGAGGAACAGGGCGGCGATCCAGAGATCGTTCAGCCAGAAGCCCTCGCCCGTGCGCGTGAGGCAAACGCCCATCCAGCACGGCAAGAGCAACAGCCGCCAGCCGATCGGCCGGTCGAGGCGCGACAGCTGCGCGAGGGCGCGCAGGCGCGCGGGCAGGCGGTCGCTCCAGTGGCGCTTCGGCGCGTCGGCGGGCTTTGCAATCGCCATGGCGCCCGACATGCCGAGGCGCGGGCCTGGACGCAAGCGCGCCGCAGCGCTAAGAGGACGCATCGCCGTTTCGCGGAGCGACCTGAGCATGACCGAGTTCTGAAACCTTCGGCGCCACAAGAGGGACGCCGAAATCGCATCCGGCGGCGTTGGCCGCTCCGCGCGATCAAATCTTCCCCCTGCGCCCGCGTTTCACGCTCGCTCGCCTGCCGCCCTTGATCGGCAGGCCGTCGCTTCGTCGCCGCCAGCGCTTTTCCGCTTTTCCTTTATTGCGCCGCTGCACCGGCGCCCGCCCGCTTTTGGAGGCTGCTCCGATGAGCCTCGACTACGATCTTGATGAAGAAACCGAAGGCCAGCCGCGCAAGGCGACCATCGGCCAGATTTTTCGCTATCTGTGGGCGCGCTGGCGCTCGCAGCCGGGCAAGCTTGCCGGCTTTGCGGTGTTTTTCGTCATCGCCATCGCCTGCGATCTGGCGCTCCCGGAGGTGTCGGCCAGGCTCGTGCAGGCGCTGTCGGCCGGGCCGACGCCGGAAGGGATCGACGCCGCCGAGCAGGCGATGATCGTGTTCGCGATCGTCGCCTTCACCATGCATTTCGCGCGCAATTTCGGCGTGCGGTTCTGGATCCCGTTCGCGGCCCGCAACATGAAGGGCATCGTCGACGACGGCTTCAAGGACGTGCAGCGGTTTTCCGCCGATTGGCACGCCAACAATTTCGCCGGCGCGACCGTGCGCCGGGTCAGCCGCGCCATGTGGGCCTATGACACGCTGTCGGACACCTTGGTGTGGTTCATCATTCCCGCCTTCGCGGTGCTGACGGGCGTGACCGTGCTGACGCTGATGAAATGGCCGATGATCGGGCTGTTTGTCGGCGCCACCATCCTGGCGTTCGTCGCCTCCACGATCCTGTTCGCGCGCTTCTATATCCGCGACGCCAACCGCCAGTCCAACATCGCCGACACCCGCATCGGCGCCGCCCTCGCCGACGCCGTCGGCGCCAACGCCACCGTCAAGGCGTTCGGCGCCGAAGCGCGCGAACAGGAGCGGTTCAGCGGCGTGGTCGAGGATTGGCGCGTCAAGGCGCAACGCACCTGGACTCGCTTCACCGACGCCTGGCTGGTGCAGAACCTGCTGATCTTCACGCTGCAGGTCGGCCTTGTGGGGCTGGTGGTGATGGAATGGGCGCGCGGGCGCGCGACGCCGGGCGACGTCGCCTATGCGCTGACGATCTTTTTCCTGGTGGCGAACTATCTGCGCACGCTGGGCGAGAATTTTCAGATGATGCAGCGCGGCCTCGCCGACATCGAGGATGTCGTGGCGTATTCGGCCCAGGCCGCCGAGATCGTCGACCGGCCCGGCGCGCAAGCGTTCGCGCCCGGCGCCGGCGCGATCACGTTCGATGCGGTGTCGTTCGGCTACAAGAACGCCGGGCAGCCGCTCTACCGGGATTTCTCGCTGCACATCGCGCCGGGCGAAACCGTGGCGCTGGTCGGCCCGACGGGGTCGGGCAAATCGACATTCGTGAAGCTGGTGCAGCGGCTCTATGACGTGGACTCAGGCGCCATCCTGATCGATGGGCAGGACGTGCGCAGCGTGACGCAGGCCAGCCTGCGCCGCGCCATCGCGACCGTCCCGCAGGATCCCGCGCTGTTCCACCGCCCCTTGCGCGAAAACATCGCCTACGCCCGCCCGGACGCGACGCTCGACGAGGTGATCGAGGCGGCCCGCCGGGCGCGCGCGCATGATTTCATCATGCGGCTGCCCAACGGCTACGACACCGAAGTCGGCGAACGCGGCGTCAAGCTGTCGGGCGGGGAGCGCCAGCGGGTCGCTCTGGCGCGCGCCTTCCTGGCCGATGCGCCGATCCTGGTGCTGGACGAGGCGACCTCCTCGCTCGACGTCGAGACGGAGCGCGACGTCCAGGCGGCGATGGCCGAGCTGATGCGCGGGCGCACCACGATCGTCATCGCGCACCGCCTGTCGACCATCCGCGACGCCGATCGCATTCTGGTGTTCGAGGCCGGCCGCATCGTCGAGCAGGGCCGCCATGCGGTCCTGGTGGCGGGCGGGGGGCTTTATGCGCGCCTGCACGCCCTGGCGCAGGGCGAGCGCCTGGCGGGATAGGCGACGCTGCGGCGCCCCTCCTTGCGAATCCAGCGCCGTGCTAAGGCGGCGCGCGAGAAGCGGAGAACGGGCACATGGCCGAAGCGCCGTCGGTCGCCATCATTGGCGCGGGGTTCAGTGGGATATGCGCTGCGGTGCGCCTGAAGCAGGCGGGCTATGAGCGCATCACGATCTATGAAAAGGCCGAACGCGTCGGCGGGACCTGGCACTACAACACCTATCCCGGCTGCGCCTGCGATGTGCGGGTGCAGCTGTATTCCCTGTCGTTCGAGCCGAACGGCGAATGGGACTACGTGTTCGCGCGCAGCAACGAGATTCAGGCCTATCTCGAAGGCGTCGTCGACAAGCACGACCTGCGCCCGCATCTGCGCCTGTCGACGCCGGTCAAGGCGGCGCGCTGGGACGAGGCGGCGGCCTGCTGGCGCCTTACGGTCGGCGCCGACGAGGAAGCCGCAGCCGACATCGTGATCACCGGCTTCGGCCAGCTCGACCGCCCCCATTTTCCCGACATCCCCGGCCGCGACAGCTTCGCCGGCGCGAGCTTTCATTCGGCGCGCTGGGATCATGGCGTGAGCCTCAAGGGCAAGCGCGTGGGCGTGATCGGCACGGCGGCGAGCGCGGTGCAATTCATCCCCGAGATCGCGCCGGATGTCGCCCATCTCGATGTATTTCAGCGTTCTGCGAACTATTTGCTGCCGCGGGGCGATCGCCCGATCGGCGCCGGCGAGAAGCGCCTGCTGAAGGCGGCGCCCTGGCTGATGGGCGTGATCCGGCGGCAAATCTATTGGTGGTCGGAATGGCTGTTCTGGGGCGCGTTTAAGCCGGGCGATTGGCGCGCGGATTATTTTCACAATCTGTCGATGAAGCATCTGGAGACGCAGGTGCCCGACCCGGCGCTGCGCGCCCGGCTGACGCCCGATTACCCGATCGGGTGCAAGCGCATCATCTTCTCCGACGATTATTACCCCGCCTTGATGCGCAGCAATGTCGCCCTGATCACTGATCCCATCGCTTCGATCACGCCGGAGGGCGTTGCGACCAAGAGCGGGCGCACGCACGCGCTCGACGTGCTGATCTACGGCACGGGCTATGAGGCGTCCGATTTTCGCTGGTCGTGCGAGATCAGGGGCAAGGGCGGCGTCGATCTGCGCGAGGCGTGGCGCAAGGGGCCGGAGGCCTATCTCGGCGTGTCGGTCGCGGGGTTTCCGAACTTCTTCATGCTCTACGGCCCCAACACCAATCTCGGCCACACCTCCATCCTGTTCATGGTGGAGCGACAGGTCGAGTACGTCATCGCGCTGCTTGATGCGATGCGGACGCAGGATCTCGTCGCCCTCGAGGTGACGAAAATGGCGCAGGACCGCTACAATTATCTCCTGCAGGACGATCTCGCGCGTACGCCCTGGGCTGGCGCTTGCGCGTCCTGGTACAAAACCGCCAGCGGCAAGATCACGAACAACTGGTCGGGCTCGACGCAGGACTACAAGAAGCGCATGCGCACGCCGAATTTCGACGACTACAAGATGCGCGCGCGCGCAGCTTGATCGCCGCCGACGTTCAGTCTCGCTTGGCCAGCGGGGGCAGCGGCGCCTTCAAGCGACCAGCGGTTTCACGGCGAATGCCCTCGCGCTCGGCGGCGCGTCGGCGGCTTTGCGTGATGCGATCCCACAAGGCTGTTGCGGCCCAAAACACGGGGTAGGCCAGAAACGAGAAAAACAGCGCCCACCAGACCGAATACATCATGGCTCGATCGGGCGAGATGACGAACTGGCTCAAGCCGACGCCGATCACGAACATGATGATGGCGAGCCCCAGCGCCTTCCAGCGCGGTCCGAAGAACGGCTTGCGGTAGAGCGCGTCGAAGGCGCGGGCGTATTCTTCGCGCTCCTCCGTGGATTGATTGATCAGCATCAGCGTGACGGCGGCGTCCATGTCGGCGCGCTTGCCGCGCACGATCGCGGCGCGATGGCCCTCGCGCACGCCCAGATGCGCACCCTCGAGATCGAAATTGCGCTCCTTGCCTTTCGCGTCGCGAAGGAACACGCGCATATTTGTGACGACGAGGCCCTCGGCGTTGGGATCGCTGGCGAGGCGGTTCGGCGTCACCCGTTCGGAGGTAAGCTGCACATCCGTCACCTCGCCGGCGGTGATCTGAAGCTTCGGCAATCGCGCCATGGCGTTGTCCCCCCGCGGCTTGGAGCGCGGGATCAGCGCCGCCGCAGGCGCGCTCGTCAAGAGCCCGGCTTGATGCGCAGCCCCGGCAGTGGCATCCGCGCACCCATGCCGGACCCGCGCCTTTTTCTTGCGCAACCCTTGAGCGAAGGCGCGCGGCTGCGCCTCGACGAAGGCCAAAGCAGGTACCTTGCAACCGTGCTCCGACGCGCCGTGGGCGCGCCCGTGCGCGTCTTCAACGTCGCCGACGGCGAGTGGCGCGCCGAGATCGACGCCAAGGATCGCCAGGGTCTGACGCTGATCGTGCGCGCGCGCCTGCGCGCGCCGGCGTCCGGGCCGGATCTGGATCTGCTGTTCGCGCCGGTGAAGCGCGACGCGACCGATCTCATCGTCGAGAAGGCGACGGAGCTGGGCGTACGCCGGCTGCGCCCCGTGCTGACGGCGCGCACCATCGTGGATGTCGTCCGGCTCGATCGGCTCGCCGCGATCGCGCGCGAGGCGGCCGAGCAGACCGAGCGGCTCGACGTGCCGGAGGTGCTGGCGCTGACGCCGTTGGCCAAGGCGCTCGACGGCTGGGCGGGGGAGCGCGCGTTGATCTACGCCGACGAGCAGGGCGACGATCCCGCGCAAGCCTGGGGCGGGGCGGCCGGCCGGGCTGCGCCGATCGCCGCGGCGCTGCACAGCGTCAAGGGCGCGGCGCTGGCGGTTTTGATCGGCCCCGAGGGTGGATTCGAGCCAGGCGAGCGGCGCTTGTTGCGCAGCCTGCCGTTCGTGATCCCAGTATCGCTCGGGCCGCGCATCCTGCGCGCCGAAACCGCCGCGATCGCGACGCTGGCGCTCGTGCAGAGCCTCTGGGGCGATTGGCGCTGAGCGCGCGCGTCATCGCGGCGTCATCGACTCCCCTGAGCCTGCCCCTATTGCGCCATCTTCCGCGGCGCGCCACATCCGTCGCACAGAACAAGGCCTCGCACAGACCAAGGGAGGACGCCGTGGCCCAGACCAAGGACAAGCCGCGGCCGATCGAAAACGTTCGCGAACTGGTCGAGCATCTCGAAAGCGGGTGCAAGCCTGACAGCGCGACATGGCGCATCGGCACCGAGCACGAGAAATTCGGCTTCTACGCCGATACGCTGTCGCCCATTCCCTATGCAGGCGAGCGCGGGATCGGCGCGCTGTTGAACGGGCTGGCCGAGCGCTATGGCTGGGCGCGCGTGGTCGAGGACGAAAACGTCATTGCGCTGGAGAAGAACGGCGCTTCGATTTCACTTGAGCCCGGCGGGCAACTTGAATTGTCGGGCGCGCCGCTGGAGCATTTGCACCAGACCTGTTCGGAAACTGGCGAGCACCTGATGCAGGTGCGCGAGATCGCCGGCGCGATGGGGATCAAATTTCTTGGCCTCGGCTTTTCGCCGCTCTGGTCGCTGGACGAAACCCCGATCATGCCGAAAGGCCGCTACAAGATCATGCGCGACTACATGGCGCGCGTTGGCCGGCTTGGGCGCCAGATGATGTTCCGCTCGTGCACAGTGCAGACCAATCTCGATTTCGCTTCAGAAGCCGACATGGTCAAAAAGATGCGCGTCGGCATCGCGCTGCAGCCGATCGCGACGGCGCTGTTCGCCAACTCGCCGTTCGCAGAAGGCCGCACCAACGGTTTTCTCTCCTATCGCGGCCATGTCTGGACCGACACCGATCCCGACCGCACCGGCATGCTGCCCTTCGTCTTCGAGGACGGCTTCGGCTTCGAGCGGTATGTCGAATACGCGCTCGACGTGCCGATGTATTTCGTTTTCCGCGACGGCAAATATATCGACGCTTCGGGTTTGAGCTTCCGCGATTTCATGGCGGGGAGGCTGTCCGTGCTGCCCGGCGAGCGGGCGACGCTCAAGGATTTCCAGGATCACCTGACGACGATCTTCCCCGAAGTGCGTCTGAAGACCTATCTCGAGATGCGCGGCGCCGATGCGGGACCCTGGAGCCGCTTGTGCGCGCTGCCGGCCTTCTGGGCGGGCATCTATTATTGCGACGCAGCCCTTGAGGCCGCATGGCGGCTGGTGCAGCCCTGGACCGCGGAGGATCGCGAAGCCCTGCGGCGCGCGGTTCCCGTGCTGGGCCTGCGCGCCCCGATCCGCGGCGCGAGCGCCCGCGACATAGCGCGCGCCGCGCTGGCGATCTCGCGCCAAGGCCTGAAATCGCGCGCCAAGCTCGACGCCGGCGGCGAAGACGAAACGCATTTCCTCACCGAGCTCGACGACATCGCCGCCACCGGCGTCACCGCTGCGGAGCGGCTGCTGGAGCGCTACCACACGGAGTGGGGCCGCGACGTGCGCCCCGTGTTCGACGCCTGCGCCTATTGATGAGCGGCGACGGCATCCTGGCGACGCCCCGTCTGAGGCTGCATCTGGCGACCGCAGACGTGCTCGCCGCCGCCAGCGAAAGCCCCCGCGCCCTGGCGCAGGCGGTCGACGCCGAGCTGTCGCCGGACTGGATTAGCGCCGGCATGCCGCTCCTGCAGCGCACCGGTTGGCGCGTGCAGCGCGGGCGGCCGAGCCGGGCGCTGGTCGTCCATAGCGCCGATCGGCTCGTCATCGGCGACATCCGCTGCGATCGTCAGCCGGGCCTCGATCCGACCTATGAGATCGGCTACGCGGTCGTGCCCGCGTATCGACGCCAGGGATTTGCGGTCGAGGCCGCCGGCCGGGTGATCGACTGGCTGTTCCAGGACGAGGGGGCGAGCCTCGTCGTCGCCGGCTGCAATATGCGCAACCGCGCCTCGGTGCGGACGCTGCGCCGGCTGGGTTTCTGGCTCGACGGCAGCGCCGGCAGCGCCTTCTGGTGGCGGCTGTCGCCGGAAATGCGCGCGCCGGCCTGATCCCGTCGGGCCTTGCGCCTTCGGCCAATGGCGCCCGCCCGCTTGCAGGCGTGCGCGAGCGCGTGTTTGTGTCAAACCAAACATAAAGCCGCAGCGCGCCGGCCGCGGGGCCAGCGCGTGGGGGAGCACTCAATGCTGGATATCGTCGTCGTGACGGGGATCGTGATCACGCTGATCACGGCGATCCCGGTCTTTCTGCAGATGCGCACGCACCCGAAGGGCATCCACATCCTGTTCTTCGCGGAGATGTGGGAGCGTTTTTCCTATTACGGCATGCGCGGCATTCTCGTTGCGTACATGACGCAGCATTTCCTGTTCGACGACACGATCGCCAACGGGCAATACGGCGCCTACACCTCGCTTGTATATCTCCTGCCGCTGATCGGCGGTTTCATGGCCGACAAATATCTCGGCACCCGCAAAGCGGTCGCGTTCGGCGCGCTGTTGCTGGTGGCGGGCCATTTGGCGATGGCCATCGAGCAAAAGCCCGCGACGCAGACGCTCACCTATCAGGGCCAGACCTATGAATTCGGCTCAGAAGGCCGCCAGGATCAGCGCGAAACCTGGCTGATCGTCGACGGCCAGCGCTACGAGTACGGCCCCGCCGAAGGCGGCGGCATCGCGATCGAAGGCTTGCCGGCGGGCGCAGCCCTGCCGAGCGTGCTGCCGACAGGCTTCTACGACCTGGGCGTCGAGGGTCGCGATCCGGTCTATGTCTCGATCTTCTATCTGGCGATGTCGCTCATCATCATGGGCGTCGGCTTCCTGAAGCCGAACATCTCAAGCGTCGTCGGACAGCTGTATCCGCAAGGCGATCCGCGCCGCGACGCCGGCTTCACGCTCTATTATTTCGGCATCAATCTCGGCGCCTTCTGGGCCTCGATCCTGTGCGCGGGCCTGGGCGCCACCTATGGCTGGTGGGCGGGCTTCGGCCTCGCCGGCATCGGCATGTTCTTCGGCTGGATCGTGTTCGTGCGCAGGCGCTTGTTGTTCTTCACGCCCGGCCCCGCGCAATTGCCCGACCATGTCGGCGCGCCGCCGGATCCCGACCTCATCAAGCGACCCTTCCTGGGTCCGATCAATCGCGAACAGCTGATCTACGGGCTGGCGCTCGCCGGCGTCGGCCTCGTGTGGCTGCTGGTGCAGCGCGAAGCGGTGGTGAACGCGACGCTGTCGGTCGCCTCGATCGGGATCGTGCTCTATTTCATCTATTACATGGTGCGAAACTGCACCTGGGTGGAAAGCCAGCGCATCATTCTCGCACTCGTGCTGATCGCGATGTCGACGGTGTTCTTCGCGCTGTTCGAATTGGCGGGCTCTGCGCTCAATCAATTCGCCGAGCGCAACACGCAATTGCCGTCCGACGGGTTCTTCACGATCACATCGGGGCAAACGCAGAGCTTCAATTCGGGCTTCATCCTGCTGCTGGCGCCGCTGTTCGCGATCATGTGGAGCGCGCTGAACCGGCACAAGCGCGATCCCGGCGATGCGTTCAAGTTCGCGCTGGGGCTCGTTGCAGTCGGCGGCGGGTTCCTGGTGCTGGTGTGGGGCGCGCAATACGCCGATATCGACGCCCGCGTACCGCTGATCTTCCTGGTGCTGCTGTACCTCTTGCACACGATCGGCGAGCTGTTCCTGTCGCCCGTCGGGCTGTCGGCGATGACCAAGCTGGCCCCCGCCGCGGTGGTCTCCACCATGATGGCGACCTGGTTCCTGGCGTCCTCCGCGGCGCAGGCGCTCGCCGCCCAGATCGCCAAGCTCACCGCGCAGGAGACGGTCGGCGGGCAGGTGCTCGACCCGCAGGCCGCGCTTGCCACTTATGTTAATGTTTTCAATCAGATCGGGTGGGGCGCGATCGGCGTCGGCGTGCTCCTCGCGATCGCCTCGCCGTTCCTCAACCGCCTCGCGCACCCCCAATCGGCGAGCCCGGAGAAGGCCGCTGAGGGAGAAAAGCCCTCCCCGGCATAGGCGCTGCGGAATCTTTTCGCCTGGACCGCTCGGCGCGATTGCGTCGGCGGTCTTTTCCGGCTGATCTAGCTCCGGGCCGGCGGGCGCCTGGCGCAGCCTTCAGGGCTGGGGACGGTTCGCCCCGGAGGCCCCCATGACAATGGATCGCCGCACTGGGCGTCGCAGCCCGCGCGCGGCGGCAGGAAGCGCTTGGAGGGTCGCCGCCGGGTCGCCCGGGGCTGCACGGGAGCGATTGAGATGACGCGTGCGCGCAAGGTCCAACGCAAGCCGAAGGCGCCCCCGCCCGGTTCCATGGACCTGCTCCTGGGCTGGAAGTCCGGCGACGAGGGGCGCGAGCCCGTCGGGTTCGGCGCGCCGCGGCACGCCGCCCCGCCGCCGGCCCAGGAAGACCCCATCCTCTACCGGGAAGACCGCCACCTTTTGACCATCGCGCCGACCGGGGCCGGCAAGGGCCGGGGCGTGATCATCCCGAACCTTTTGCGCTTCGAAGGCTCGGTCATCGTCATCGATCCCAAGGGCGAGACCTGGCACGTCACCCATCGCCGCCGGAAGGAGATGGGCCAGGAGGTCCGCGTGCTCGACCCGTTCGGCGCGGTCTCGCGGCGCACCGACAGCCTCAATCCGTTCGACCTGTTCGAGCGCCCGGGCGCGCTGCTCGACGCGGATTCCGAAATGCTCGCCTCGCTGCTGGCGGGCGAGGCCGGCTTCCACAAGGAGCCCTTCTGGGACAATTGGGGCCGCTCGCTGATGAGCGGCGTCATTGCGGCGGTGGCTGAAACCGCCGGGGTGAACGACCGCCATTTCGGGCGCGTGCGCGAAATCCTGATGAGCGACGACGCGGTCTATAATCTCGCCGCGCTGATCGAAACGCATGACGACATCAACCGGCTGTCGAAGCAGAACATCTCGTCCTTCCTGCCCATCACCGAGCAGACGCGCTCGGGCATCCTCTCCACTGCGCAATCCTATCTGAAGGTGATCAATTCGGATTCCGCGCTGCGCTCGCTCAATCGTTCGACGATCGATCTCGACGCGGTGCGCAAAGGCGACCCGATCACGATCTACATCATCATCCCGCCGGACAAACTCGAAAGCCATGGCGCGCTGTTGCGCCTTTGGGTCGGCGCGCTGATGCTGACGGTGATGGGCCGCAAGCGCCGGCCGAAGCGGTCGACGCTGTTTCTGCTGGACGAGTGCGCGCAATTGGGCGAGTTCGGCCCGTTGCGCCAATCCATGACGCTGCTGCGCGGCTACGGCTTGCAGGTGTGGCCGTTCTTCCAGGATCTGAGCCAGCTGCAGCGACTCTATCCGAAAGACTGGCGCACCATCTTCAACAATGCCGGCGTGTTCCAGATGTTCGGCGTCGCCAATCACCTCATGGCCAAGGAAGGCGCCGAGCTCATCGGCGACATCGACGCCGACGCGCTGCGCGGCCTGGCGCGCGACCGTCAGATCATCGCCGCCTCCGGCGAAAAAGCAGCGACCGCGCGCATCGCCGACTATCTCGGCGATTCCGCCTTCGACGGCCTGTGGGATCCCAATCCCATGTTCGAAAGCGAAGCGCCCGCACCCACGCGCGGCAAAGGCCGCGGCCCCGCGCGCTGACCGGTCAGCGCGTCGCCGCCTGCTGACGCGTCAATTCCGCCTAGAACGCCGCCTGCATCGTCGCGTTGAAGCGCTGCAATTCGCCTGGATCGACGAAGGCGTTCGCGTCGCCGGCGCGCTGGCGCGCGCGTTTGCCGGCGAGATCGAAGAATTGACCGTGATTGCTGAGAAACACGTCGGCTGTGATCGCGGGAACGATTTCGGTGAAGCTGCGCCGAAAATCCGCGACGATGCCGGGATAGGCCTCGGGCGCAAGGCTTTGGCCTGCCACGGTGGCCGAGCAATGGAAGAAAACGCTGCGCTCGGCGCCGTGTGCGTCGCGCGTCACCGTGCGCCACGAGGTGCAGCCGCGCGTGTGGCCGGGGGTCATGTGTGCGGTCATGCGCACGCCGCCGAGTTCGATCGTTTCGCCGTCCGCAATGACGCGGTCGACGCGGATCGGCGCGAAATCGATCTCGGCGGCGGGGCCGTAGCCGATATGGCCGCTTTCCAGCGTCGCGCGATCGGCTTCGCTGGCGACGAAGGTCGCGCCCGTTTGCATCTGCAGCGCCGCGAGGCCGCCGGCGTGATCGAAATGCGCGTGGCTGTTGAGCAGATAGCGCACGTTGCGAACATCGTGGCCCAGCGCCGCTATGTTCGCCGCAATCGGCGCGGCCATTTCCGCCACGCCGCCGTCAAGCAGAATGTGGCCTTGCGGCGTCGTGATCAGGAACGCGCTGACGCCCTCTGCGCCGACATAATGAACATTTCCAAGAATCGTGAACGGCTCGACCGGGCGGCGCCACGCATCCACCTGCATACGCAAGCCGATATTGCGATCGACGCCCGGCGTCTGCAACAGGATCGCAGGCGGCGGCGTTTCGGACGCATCCGCAGTCATGCTCTCGCGCTGCGGCGCAGCCGCGCACGCCGCCAAAAGCATCGCCATCGCTGCAGCCTTGATCGTCACGCGCACGCCTCCGTCGTCACGCGCGTGATAGCCGATCAATAATCGTCGTAATAGCCGTAGTCGTAGCCGTAATCGTCGTCGACCTGCAGGATCGCATCGATCACGATCAGCGACGCGATGGCGATCAGCAGGATGTCGCCGTTGTAATAGACATAGCGGCACCCGCGCGGCGGCGGCGGCAGATAGCCGTAGAAGCCGTACGGAACGTCTTGATAATGGTAGCGCCGCGGGAAGGGATAGCCGACGCGCCAGGGCCGGCGCCAATCGCGCCAATGGTAGTCGCCGTACCAGCGATAGGGTCGGCCCCAATAGCTCCAGGCGTAATAGCCGTGGTCGCGGTGGAAATAGCGGCCGTGCGGGATGCGGCGCCAATCGTCGTTCCAGCCCCGGTCGTAATTGTAATAGGCGCGCGGCGGCGCGGAATAGCGCGGCGCGCGATGCTCGGCGTAGCGGCGGCGATCGTCGCCGTGCCGGCCGTCATCGCCGCGCACGCCCGGCCCCCTATACTCGCCGCCGCGCCGGTCGCCGCTCCAATGGCCGCCGTGCGCTGGTCCGCGATCGTCGCCGCGCGGGCCGCGCTCGGCGAATCCGCGCGTGTCGCCGGATCGGCCATCGCCGTATCGTTCATCGCCTGGGCGCCAGTCGCGGCCGCGCCCATCGCCGCGTTGGCCATCGCCGCGTGGCCCATCCCGCCGCGGATCGTCGCCCGACCAGCCGTCCGGCCGGCCGCCGCGCCCGTCGGGCCCGCCCGCCAGCGCCGGCTGCGGCGCGCCGCCTTCGACGCCGCGCCGCGGCCGATCTCGCCAATCGCCGCCGCCCGGGCCGCGATCGCCCCATTGCCGTGGGCCGGGCCCGCCTTGCGGACCGTCGCCGCGGCGCACCTCGCCCCGCGGTCCTTCGCCTCGGGGTCCATCCATTCTAGGTCCATCAATCCTGGGGCCATCGCTGCGACGTCCGTCGCCCCGTTCGGCGGACCATTGGCGCGGCCCAGGCCCGCGCGGCGCATCGCTTTGCGGCGCAGGATTGAAGCGGCGCTCGGGCGGCGCCTGCGGCGGCGCTTCATACTGACGGCGATCCCCGCCGCGATCCTCGCGGCCGCGACCTTCGCCGCGATCCTCGCGGCCGCGCCCGTCGCTGCGATCGCCGCGGCCTTCGCCGCGCTGTTCGCCGCGTGGGCGCTCGCTCCAATGGCCGCCTTGCGCAGCCGCGTCCATCGCCCAAACCAGCGCCGTCGACGCCGCCATCGCCGCGAGAAATTTCTTCATTGCACCGCCTCTGCATCAACCGTTCCGCACGGCGGCTGAATGGTTGGTGAATGAATGAATTATGGCGCCGCTCCGGCGCGGCGTCACCGCGCGAGCCATGCATTCAGGCGCGCGATCCCTTCTGCGACTTCGGCGGCGTCGCGCGCATAGGCGAGGCGCACCCAGCGCGCGCCGCGCGCCTCGTCGAAATCGAGACCGGTCGTGAGCGCCACGCCCGCATCGCGCAGCGCGTGTCGGCAGAAATCGAGGCTGTCGGCGCTGTGCGCGCTGATGTCGAGCAGCATGTAGAAGGCGCCGTCCGCTGGCGCTGCGAGCGACACGCCAAGGCCGGGCAGCGCTTCCAGGATGGCGCCGCGATTGCGCGCATACGCCGCCCGCGCCGCCTCGCAATCGTCGCGCGCGTCGAGCGCCGCGCAGGCGGCGATCTGCGACGGCGTCGGCGGGCAGATCGTCAGGTTCTGCGACAGGCGCTCGATGCGGTCGATCAAACGGTCCGGGACGACCATCCAGCCGACGCGCCAGCCCGTCATCGCCCAGTATTTCGAGAACGAATTCACCACCACGACGTCGTCGCTCGCCGTCAGCGCGCTGCGGGCTGGCGCGGCGTAGGTGAGCCCGTGATAGATCTCGTCGGAGATCAACGCCGCCCCGGCGTCTGCGCACGCCGCGGCGAGCGCGCGCACCTCGTCGTCACGCAGCATCGTTCCGGTGGGATTGGCGGGGCTTGCGATCAGCGCGCCGGCGAGCGCGCCGTCACGAAGCGCGGCGGCGACATGGCGCGCCTGCAGCTGCATGCGCTCCGCCGCGGTCGCTTCCGCGATGACCGGCGACAGTCCAAGCGCGGACGCGATGTGGCGATAGGGCGGATAGCCCGGCGCCGCCATCAGCAGGCGATCGCCGGGATCGAACAGGGCGAGAAAGGCGAGCGTAAACGCGCCCGACGCGCCGGTGGTAATGACGATGCGCTCCGGCGCGACTGAGCATCCCTGCGCATCGCGGTACCAGGCGGAAAGCTTGCGCCGCAGCGCGGGCAGGCCGAGCGCGTCGGTGTAGGGAAAATCGCCCTGCGCGACCGCCGCGCGCGCCGCATCGAGCGCACTCTGCGGCGCGCCGCGCGCAGGCTGGCCGACATCGAAGCGCACGATAGACCGCCCCTGCGCCTGCAGGGCGGAGGCTTCGCGCGCCATCTCCATCGCCAGGAACGGCGCGACGGCGGAACGCTGGGATGGTTGCGGCATGCGTGAGGCTTTAGCGCGGGCGCACGCCGTTGAGGAAGATGTCGATCGCGGTGCGCACATGGGCCGTCACTTGCGCATCCGTCAGCATGTATGCGCTGTCGGCGAGGCCGCGATACTGGTGGCGTCCGCGGACGAGTTCGCAGAACGCCGAGGCCAGTTCGTCGGCGTTGTCGGGCGTCACCGGGACATTGTCCGGCGGACCGCGCTCGAGCAGGAATTGCGCCACCACCTCGCGGACGCGCTCCGGCCCGGTGCGCAGAAATCGTTGCATGATCGTCGGAAATTTTCGCCCTTCGCCAATGATGATGCGGAAGAAGGCGAGCCCGCGCGGCGCCAGCATCCCGTGCAGATAGCGCTCGCCGATCTCCTGCAGGCCTTGCTCCAGATTGTCGCCGGCGGCGGCGGCGAGCACCATCGGCTCGACGAAGCGCTCGGTCGCTGCGT
This sequence comes from Hyphomonadaceae bacterium, assembly GCA_033764725.1. Taxonomy (GTDB): domain Bacteria; phylum Pseudomonadota; class Alphaproteobacteria; order Caulobacterales; family Aquidulcibacteraceae; genus RI-43. The sequence goes on along the minus strand of JANRIR010000080.1, from coordinate 7,616 downwards.
CCGCCACGGCGGTGAACAGGCCCTCCTTGGAGCCGAATTGCTGGTAAAGCGTCGCCAGCGAACCACCCGCCAGACGCACCACCTCGTTGACGCTGGCCGCTTCGAACCCCTGCTCCAAAAACACTTCCAGAGCGGCGTCGAGAAACGCCTGCTTGCGCGCCGCACCCCGGCTTGGGGCGCGGTCTTCGGCGGGACGGTCCGTTGCGCCATGGGGGGCGTCGGTCACGGGGCCTCCTGGGTCACGGCCAAGCGCGCGGCATGAGACTCGTGCATAGACCCTTTATGAAGTGTGGCCAATATTGTTTGCGTAGCGTTGGCTACAAACATAGGATGTTGTGCGCACGCCGCCGAAGCGCTGCGGCGCGGAGGAGTCGATGGCGGACGATGCTGGCGGGCTGAAGCCGATGGATCGCGCCGTCGCCGCGATGGCGGCGCTGCGCGCGCCGGCTTCGCCGCGTCAGCGCGTCCTCGTCTTGGCCTGCGCCGTGGCGGCGCTGCTGATCTTGGCCGCGGTCGCACATTGGGTCGCGGTGGGCCGCTTCCAGATCGCCACCGACAACGCCTATGTGCGCGCCGACATCTCTGCGGTCGCGGCGCAGGTCGAGGGCTATGTCATCGCGGCGCCGGTGGCGGAGAACGCCGTCGTTCAGGCCGGCGACGTGATCTTGCAGATCGACCCCGCCGACTATCTCGTGGCGGTGCAGCGTGCGCGGGCGCGGCTGTCGCAGGCCAGGGCCGAGCTCGCCGCCGCCCGCGCCAATGCGCGCGCGGCCTCAGGGCGCACCGGGGCGCAGACCAACCAGATCCGCGTCGCCGCAGCCGACGTCGCCGCCGCGGAGGCGCAAGCCGCCCGCGCCGGCGCCGAGCTGGAGCGCCAGATGCGGCTCGCCGATGAGGGCTTCCTGTCGCCGACCCGGCTGGACGCGCTGCGCGCGGATGCAGCCCAAGCGGCGGCGGCGGCGGCTGCGGCGCGGGCGGCCTTGTCCTGGCAGCGCAGCCAGGCCGGCGTGCTGGCCGCATCGGGACAGCAGGCTGGCGGCGATGTAGCGGCCGCAGCCGCAGCGGTGGAGGCCGCTCAGGCCGAACTCGACGTCGCGGAGCTCGACCTCGCGCGCACGCGCGTCGTCGCGCCGATCAGCGGGGTGGTGGCCAATCGCGTCGCCCAGGTCGGCCAATTGGTGCGCCCCGGCGCGCAGATCATGGCGATCGTGCCGCACGACGTGTTCGTCGAGGCCAATTTCAAGGAAACCCAGATCGCGCGCATGCGGCCGGGCCAGCGCGTACGGCTCACGCCCGACATCGACCATGCGATGGCGTTCGACGGCGTGATCGAGTCGCTCTCGCCCGCCACCGGCGCGGAGTTCGCCTTCATCCCGGTCGAAACCGCCACCGGCAATTTCACCAAGATCGTTCAGCGCGTGCCGGTGCGCGTGCGCATCACGCTCGATGAAGCGCAGCGCGCCGTCATCCGGCCCGGCCTGTCGGTGAAGGCCGTCGTCGACACCCGCACGCTGTGAGCGACGCGCCGAGCCGCGACGCAGCCGAGACATGGCGCGAGCCGCCGCCGCCGACGCGTGCGCTGTGGATCGGCTTCGCCGCGATGATCTTCGGCAATTTCATCGCCATTCTCGACATCCAGATCGTGGCCAGCGCGATCACGGAAATCCAGGCCGGCGTATCGGCGAGCCGCGACGAGATCACCTGGGTGCAGACGGCCTACCTGATCGCCGAGGTGATCGGGCTGCCGTTGTCGGGGTTTCTTGCGCGCGCGCTCGGCGTGCGTCTGCTGTTCACGCTGTCGGCGCTGTCGTTCGGCGCAGCGAGCATGGCGTGCGCGCTCGCGTGGGACATGAATTCGCTGATCGCCTTCCGCGCCATCCAGGGCTTCGTCGGCGCCGCGATGATCCCGACGACGATGTCGACCGTCTATATCGCGTTTCCGCAACGATTTTGGATGACGACGGGGCCGATGATTGGCCTGGTGTCGACGCTCGCGCCCTCGATCGGGCCGACGCTCGGCGGATACATCGCCGAGCATCTCGGCTGGCGGGCGCTGTTCTGGATCAACGTGATCCCGGCGATCGTCATCGCAGCGGTGGTGTGGCGCAATATCCGCATCGGCACGTTCGACGGCGCGCTGCTGCGGCGCATCGATTTCATCGGCCTCGCGGGTCTCGCGGTGTTTCTCGGCTGCGCGCAATATGTGCTGGAGGAAGGCGCCCGCGAGGCCTGGTTCGAGAGCAGCGAGATCGTGATGTTCTGCGCCGCGTCCGCGCTGGGCGGCATGCTGTTCTTTCAACGCGCCTTGACCCGCGACGCGCCGATCGTGGATTTGCGGCCGTTCACCTATCCTACCTTCGTCGTCGGCTGCGGCGTCGCCTTCCTTCTTGGCATCGGCCTGTTCGGCCCTGTGTTTCTGCAGCCCGTGTTTCTCGGGGAAGTGCGCGGCTACAACGCCGAACAGATCGGCCATGCAATGTTCGCGCAAGGCGTGGCGATGTTCCTGACCGCCCCAATCATGGGCCGCTATGGCCGCAACCTGCAGGATCTGCGCCCACTCGGTTGCATCGGCTTGCTGCTGATCGCGATCTCGTGCTGGATGCAAACGCATCTGACCGCGCAAAGCAGCGACGCCGAATTCCTCGTTCCGCAGGCGTTGCGCGGCGTCGGCATGATGATCTCGTTCATGGCGGTGATGCAGCCCACGATCCAGTCGCTGCCGCCTTACCTCGTGCAGGCCGGCACGCCGCTGTTCAACCTGATGCGCAATCTGGGCGGCGCGTTCGGTCTGGCGATGCTGGCGACGCTGCAGGCCAAGGCGTACCTGATGCACCGCCAGGAGCTCTACACCGCCGCCGATCCCAACGACCCCGCCGTGCGCGCGATGATCGAGGGCGCAGCGCAGCGTTACGCAGCGGAGGGCTTCGCCGAGCCTGAGCGCTTGGCGACCGCGAATTATGCGCGCATTCTTGACCGCGAGGCGCTGGTAATGACCTTCAACGACCAGTTCCTCGCCATCGCCATGCTGCTGGCCTTGGCGGCTGGTGCGGTGTGGCTGCTGAAGCGCCCACCGGCGGCGGCGGCGGGAGCGGCGACGGCGGAGGCGGCGCACTAGACGCCGCCGCGCGCGCGATGCGCGCACGTGGAACAAGGGAGTGAACAGCGATGGCCGAGTTCGATGTGGTGATCCGCAACGGAACCCTGGCGGACGGGACGGGCGGCGCTCTGCGGGATGGCGATGTCGGCCTTGTCGGCGATCGCATCGCCGCGATCGGGCCGCGATTGGGACGCGGCCGCGAGGAGATCGACGCCAAGGGCTGCATCGTCACGCCCGGCTTCGTCGATGTGCACACCCATTATGACGGGCAGGCGACCTGGGATTCCCGCCTTGAACCCTCGACGCGACACGGCGTCACCACGGCGGTCACCGGCAATTGCGGCGTCGGCTTCGCGCCCTGCCGCCCGCAGGACCGCGACGCGCTGATCCGCCTCATGGAAGGCGTGGAGGACATTCCCGGCGCGGCCTTGCATGAGGGGCTGCAATGGGATTGGGAAAGCTTTCCCGATTATCTGGACGCGCTGGCGCGGCGACCGCGCGATTGCGACGTTGCGGCCATGGCGCCGCATGGCGCCTTGCGCGTGTTCGCGATGGGCGCGCGCGGCATCGCGCGCGAACCGGCCACCGATGACGACATCGCGCTCATGCGCGCGCTGTTGCGCGAGGCGCTCGACGCCGGCGCCATCGGGCTTGGCACGTCGCGCACCATCGCGCATCGCACCGCCGACGGCGATTTCACGCCGATGTACGGCGCGCTGCGCAGCGAGCTGGCGGGGGTGACGCAGGCGCTGAACGGGCGCGGCGTGTTCCAGATGGTTTCGGATTTCGTTCAGGAAGAAGACGAGTTCGGCATTCTCGAGGACGCGGCGCGCAACGGCGCGTCGGCCGCCTCTTTCTCACTGCTGCAGGCCGACCCTGCGCCCGACAAATGGCGCTCCTTGCTCGACCGCACCGAGCGTGCGGCAGCGCAAGGTCTGCCCGTGCGCGCGCAGGTCATCGCCCGGCCCGTCGGCGTGCTGATGGGGCTGGAGGCGAGCATGCATCCCTTCTCCAACACCGCAGCGTGGCGCGAGATCGCGGCGCGGCCCCTGTCGGAGAAAGTCGCGCGCATGCGCGATCCGGCCTTCCGCGCGCGATTGCTGAACGACGAGAAATCTGGGCGCCATCAATTGCTCGTCTATTTCCGCGACGCCTGGTCGAAATTCTTCCCCTTGGGCGATCCGCCGGTCTATGCCCCCGGTCCCGAACGCTCGATCGCCGCTATGGCGCGCGCGCAAGGGCGGGCGCCGGAAGAGGTCGCTTATGAGCTCCTGCTCGAGAATGACGGCCGCGCCTTCATCTATCTGCCCTTGTTCAATTACACGCGCGGCGATCTCAGCGTGGTCGAAGAGATGCTCGCCCATCCCTTGACGGTGCCGGGCCTGGGCGATGGCGGGGCGCATGTCGGCGCCATCTGCGACGGATCGGCGACGACGTATCTGCTCATGCACTGGGTGCGCGATCGCGGGGACATTCCGCTGCAATCCGCGGTGGAGATGTTGACGCGGCGCAGCGCAGCGCTCGTCGGCCTGCACGATCGCGGCGTGCTGGCGCCAGGCAGGAAGGCCGATCTCAACGTGATCGATCTCGATGCGCTGGCGATCGCGGCCCCGCGCATCGCCTATGATCTCCCCGCCGGCGGCAAGCGCCTAACGCAAGGCGCGCGCGGCTATCGCGCAACGGTGCTGTCCGGCGTGATCGCCGCGAGAGACGACGCGCCGACCGGCGCATTGCCGGGCCGCTTGGTGCGCGGGCGCCAGGCGGCGTGACGCGCCGGCGCCTCAGGCCTCGAGCGCCTGCTTGATCGCGCCCAACACTTCCGGGCCCAGCGGCGCGGCCTTGGAGGGGAAGGAGTCGATCAGCGCGCCGTCCTTGCCGATCAGGAATTTGTGGAAGTTCCAGCGCGGCAGCGCGCCCTCGCCGAGTTCGTGCGCGATCCACTGATAGAAGGGATGCCGGCGCGCCTCGGCGACGATCTCGACCTTGCCGGCCATCGGAAACGTCACGTGATAGGCGCTGTCGCAGAAGGCGCGGATTTCGCCTTCCGCGCCCGCCTCCTGGGCGCCGAAATCGTTGCACGGAACGCCAACGATCACGAGGCCCTTGGCGACCTTCGCTTCATACAATTGTTCAAGGTCGCGATATTGCGAGGTGTAGCCGCAGGCGCTGGCGACATTCACCACCAGCACGACCTTGCCGGCGTAATCGGCGAGCCGCAGGCTAGCATCCGCCTCGGCGAGTTTGGGGAAAACATAATCGTGCGCATTGGCCATGGAAGCGTGCCTGCGGCTTGAGGACAGGGGCATGGGAAGCGAAGGCTTCGGCGCAGCGGTCAGGCGGCGCCGACGGCGAGGTCGGAAACGAACGGATTGGTTTTGCGTTCCCAGCCGAAGGTCGACAGATCGCCGTGCCCGGGCAGGAAGCGCACATCGTCGCCGAGCGGAAACAATTTCTCGCGGATCGAGGCGACCAGCGCGTTGAAATCGCCGCGCGGAAAATCGGTGCGCCCGATCGAGCCGCGAAAGATGACGTCGCCGACGAAGGCGAATTTCGCCTCGGGCTGATGGAACACGACATGGCCCGGCGTGTGGCCGGGACAGTGGATCACGTCGAACGAGACGGCGCCGAGCGTGACCACGTCGCCGTCGCTCAGCCAGCGGTCAGGCGTGACGGAGCGGGCGCCGTCGAGGCCGAAGCGGGCGCCTTGCTCGTCGATGGAGGCCAGGAGCCAGTCCTCGTCCTGGTGGGGGCCCTCGACGGGCACGCCGAGACGGTCGCGCAGCTCGGCTGCGGCGCCGGCGTGGTCGAGATGGCCATGCGTCAACAGGATCTTCTCGACGGTGACGCCGGCTTGCTCGACCGCCTGCAGCAGGCGCGGGATCTCGCCGCCCGGATCGACGAAAGCGGCCTTCTTGGTCGCCGAACACCAGACAAGCGACGTGTTCTGCTGGAACGGCGTGACCGGAACGACCAGCGCCTGGATGGGAGACGGATTTGTCATGGAGCGAACAGACTAGCGGGTTTTGTGCAGTGCATCAAACCGCCCCGCACAGGGTTGCAATCACAGCGCGCAGGGCGGGAATGCCCGCGCCGGTTTCCGCCGAGGTGGCGAGCACCTCGGGATGGGCGGCGGGGCGGCGGGCGAGCGCGGCGGCGGTCTCGGCGATGCGCGCCGCCAGCGCCGGGCCGGAAATCTTGTCGGCCTTGGTGAGCACGATCTGATGATTGACGGCGGCCGCGTCGAGGCTCGCGGCGATCTCGAGGTCGCTCTCCTTCAGGCCGTGGCGCGCATCGACGAGCAGGAATACGCGCTTCAGTTCCGCCCGCCCGCGCAGGAAATCGCGCATCAGCGCCGTCCAGCGCGCGATCTCGGTCTTCGGCGCGCGGGCGTAGCCGTAGCCCGGCAGGTCGACGAGCCTCAAGGTTTCGCCAATGCGGAAATAATTCAGTTCGCGCGTGCGCCCGGGCTCCGCCGAGGCGCGCGCGAGCGCACGGCGATTTGTGAGCGCGTTGATCAGGCTCGACTTGCCGACATTGGAGCGCCCGGCGAACGCCACCTCCGGCACATCGCCGGGCGGCAGATCGGCGAGCTTGGCGACGCCGCGCTCGAACGCGATCGGCCCCGCGAACAGCAGGCGCCCGGCCTCGAGCGCGGCGTCGTCGATCGCCGTCATCGCGCCGCCGCCGCGCGCGCGTCCGTCACTCGGCCGCCGCCGGCGCCTTCTTGCCGAAGCGTTTGGCGATGAACGTATCGAATTGCGTCTCCACGCCCATGCGCCGGGAGATGACGTATTGCTGCAGGATCGACAGCACGTTCGACCATGTCCAGTAGATCACCAAGCCCGCCGCGAAGCCGGCGAACATGATCGTGAAGATAAACGGCAACAGCTTGAACACCATGGCCTGCGTGGCGTCTGTCGGCGGCGGCGACAGCGCCTGCAGCGCCCACATCGACACGCCGTACAGGATGGGCCACACGCCGATCCACAAGAACGGGCCCACGAGAGGCCATTCCTGCGGATAAAAGGGCAAGCCGATCGCCGGCAACAGCCCGAACAGGTTGAACACAGTCGTCGGGTCGCGCGCGGAGAGGTCCTGGATCCAGCCGATGAACGGCGCGTGCCGCATCTCGATGGTGACGGTCAGCACCTTGTAGAGCGCGTAGAAGATCGGGATCTGCAACAGGATCGGCACGCAGCCGGAGACCGGGTTCACCTTCTCGGTCTGGTAGAGGCGGATCATCTCCTGTTGCTGGCGCTGCTTGTCGGCGGCGTAGCGCTCCTGGATTTCCTTCATCTTCGGCTGCAGCTTGCGCAGCTTCGCCATCTGCACGTTCGACTGATAGACCAGCCAGAACAAAAGCAATTTGATCACGACGGTGGTCAGCAGAATGCCGAAGCCGAAATTGCCGAGCCACTTGCCGAACGGATGCAGAAGCCAATCGAAATAGGGCCGCGTCAGGAACCAGAAATTGCCCCAATCCACCGCCTTGTCGAAATCCGGCGCAGCGAGCGCTTCC
>JANRIR010000079.1:0-95068 GCA_033764725.1 Hyphomonadaceae bacterium | reverse complement strand
CGATCATTTCGGCGATCTGCGGCCGTTCTGGTTCGGCGTGACGCGCGCAGACGCCGAAGCGGCGCGCGATCATTTCATGCGCGCCGCCCTGCCGCGCTTCGGCGACTTCCAGGACGCCATGCTGCTGGGCGAGAAATTTCTCTATCACAGCGTCTTGTCGATGTATCTGAATGTCGGGCTGCTTGATCCGCTCGATCTGTGCCGCCGCGCCGAAACCGCCTATCGCACCGGCGCCGCTCCCCTCAATGCGGTCGAAGGGTTCGTGCGTCAGATCATCGGCTGGCGTGAATATGTGCGCGGGATTTATTTTCGAGAAGGCGAAACCTATACAAGGTCCAACGCGCTCGAAGCGCACCGCCCGTTGCCCGAATTCTACTGGTCCGGCGAAACCGACATGGCGTGCGTGCGCGCCTGCGTGACGCAAACGCGCGAAGAGGCGTACGCGCATCACATCCAGCGCCTGATGGTGACGGGCAATTTCGCGCTTCTGGCGGGCGTAGACCCGCACGCCGTGCATGAATGGTATCTCGCGGTGTACGCGGACGCTTTCGAATGGGTCGAGGCGCCGAACACGATCGGCATGGCGCTCTACGCCGACGGCGGCGCGCTCGCATCCAAGCCCTATGCCGCAAGCGGGGCCTATATCGACCGGATGTCTGATTATTGCCGCGGCTGCGCCTATGACGCGAAAGCGAAAACCGGCCCGGGCGCGTGCCCGTTCAACGCGCTCTATTGGGACTTCATTGCGCGGCATCGCACACGCTTCGCCGGCAATCCGCGCATGGCGAACATCGTGCGCACCTGGGACAAGCTCGGCGCGGCGCGCCAGGACGAGCTGCGCGCCGCGGCTGCGGCGTTTCTTGCGGACCTGACGTAGCGTCTCCCGGGCGCATGTCGTGTTGCCATGGGTGTGCGTCGCGGCCATAACCGCAACGTTTTTACGCCCCCGCCGGAGCCGCCATGAACATCCACGAATACCAGGGCAAGGCCATCTATCGCCGATACGGTTTGCCGGTCTCGGCCGGGTATCCGGCGTTCACCGCGGAAGAGGCGATCGACGCGGCCGCCAAGCTGGGCGGCCCGCTCTGGGTGGTGAAGAGCCAGATCCACGCCGGCGGCCGCGGGAAGGGCAAGTTCAAGGAGGCCAAGGCGGGCGACAAGGGCGGCGTGCGCCTGGCGTTCAAGCCCGAGGATGTCGGCCTGTTCGCGGAGCAGATGCTTGGATCGACTTTGGTCACCGCCCAGACAGGCCCCGCCGGGCGCGTGGTCAAGCGGCTCTATATCGAAGACGGCAGCGACATCGCGCGTGAGCTTTACCTGTCGGCCTTGGTCGACCGGACCACGGGTGGCGTGGCGTTTGTAGCATCTCCCGACGGCGGGATGGACATCGAAAAGGTCGCCCACGATACGCCCGAACGCGTGCACACGATCGCCATCGATCCCAGCATCGGCGCGACCGACGCCGACGGCGCAAAGGTCGCCGCCGCGCTCGGTCTCGACGGTCATCTCAAGAATGAGTGCGTCGATGTGGTGAAAAAGCTCTATGCGATGTTCACCAAGGAAGACATGAGCCTCCTGGAGATCAATCCGTTGATCGTCACCAAGGACAATCACCTGAAGCTGCTGGATGCGAAGATCAGCTTCGATTCCAACGCGGCCTTCCGTCATCCCGAATGGGCCGAGCTGCGCGATCTCGGCGAAGAGGACGAGAAGGAAATCGAGGCGAGCAAGTACGACCTCGCCTATATCGCGCTCGACGGCGATATCGGCTGCATGGTCAACGGCGCCGGCCTCGCCATGGCGACGATGGACATCATCAAACTGTTCGGCGCCGAGCCGGCGAACTTCCTCGATGTCGGCGGCGGCGCTTCCGAAGAGAAAGTCACCGCAGCCTTCAAGATCATCACCGCCGATCCGAAGGTGAAGGGCATCCTGGTCAATATCTTCGGCGGCATCATGAAATGCGACGTCATCGCCAATGGCGTGATCGCGGCGGTGAAGTCGGTGGGCCTGAATGTGCCGCTGGTGGTGCGCCTCGAGGGCACGAATGTCGAGTTGGGCAAGCAGATCATCCGCGACAGCGGCCTCAATGTCATTCCCGCCGACGATCTCGAAGACGCTGCGCGCAAGATCGTCAAGGCGGTCAAGGGCTAGGCCGCACGCCATCCGGGCATGGAGAGCGCCGCGTACAGCTGCCGGCGGTACGCGATCACGAAGATCGTCGTGAGCAGCAGCGGCAGGCTTTTGAACTGCGCGATGAGGGTTTGCTCCAGCAGCGTGTCGAAGCCGAACACGCTGCGCGCAGCCATCACCAGCACGACATTCTGGCCGATCGAGAGTACGATGATGGCGGCGATCAGCGCCAGAGCAGGGCGCGGAAACTGACGGCGCGTCGCTGCAATCATCGCGTACAGGATGAAGATGTAGGACAGATAGTGCTCCCACAGCACGTTGCTGAACGTCAGCGCCAGCAGAACGCCGACAAGCACCGCGAAAAAGCGCCGTTCGCCATCGCCGGCGATACCGGTTTGCGCGCCGCGCCAAAGCCAGACGGCGAGCCCGACCGCGAAGAGACGCGCCACGATTTGCAGCGCGAACGAGGCTGTCGTGTGCGGCGCAGCGCCGGACGCGTCGCCGCGCAGCAGCGTGTCGAGGCCGGCGGTCAGCGCGCTGTTGTATTCCGGGAGCCAGTGTTCCTGCGACGCGGAGGCGACCTGCCGTAGAAATTCGACTTGGATGTCGGGGCCCATCAGCGCGAAGGATGCCGCCGCGACCACAGCGCCGTAGCCCGCCGCAATCCAGAAAAAGCGCCAGCCCGAAACGACGCCGATGAAAATCAGTCCTGGCGCCAGCACAGGCTTGATCAGGCCTGCGGTCATCAGCAACGCAGCGGAGGCGGCGAAATTCGCGCGCGCATGGCACAGCGCCGCGGCGGTGAGCAGCAAGAGCACCGTCGGCGTGGTCTGTCCGCCGACGCGAAACACGCTCCACAAGGGCTGATAAAGCGCCGCCATCACCAGAAAGAGCGCGGTGAAGCGCGCGCGTGCGGAGGCGTTTTCGCCGGCGAGCGGCGCCAGACGCCGATGCATGAGCCACAGCGCGAACGCGATCGCCGCGACGTTTTGGAGCTTGAACGCGATCAGCGCGGCGTGCGGCGGCAACAGCGCCATCGGCGCGTAGAGATAGGCGCTGATCGGCGCGCTGAGGAACAGCATTTCGCCCTGCGGCGGCGCGCCTGCGATCCAGGCGGTGACGTCATACAGTTCGTCGATTTGCCCAGCCAGGATCTTGCGCCCGGCGTCGTAGAAATTGGCGAAATCCCAGCCCAGCCCGGCCGGAACGATCACTGCGATGGCGCATAGCGCCGCCAGCGCCGCGAGCACGCCGCGCGCAACCCAAACGTCGATCGGGGCGGACCCTATCGTCGACATGACCATCCCGAAAGGCGCAGGCTCGTCGCTGCGCCCTGCCGCCGAAAGCCTCACGCCTGCGGGTTTGTTGCGTCAAGGGCGAAGCATTGACTTTTTCGTGCGCGCGGCGAGCCTCGCTACGCTGGCGCCGCGTCCGTGCGCTGCGGGGAGGGCGATCGTGCCGCAAACCGCGAAAATCGAGCCGTTTCTGCGGCTTTTGCGCCAGGCGCTGCTGTTCGCCGGGGTGTCCGGCGTCGGCTGGCTCATCGACTTCACCATCTTCACGTCATTGACGCTCAACGGCGCCCATCCAGGCTGGTCGAACCTTGCAAGCTCATGCGCCGGCGTCAGCTTTGTCTATTTCATGTCTGTCCGGCGCATTTTTCTCTATCAGGGGCGCTTCCTCTGGTTGAAGTGGGTCGTCTATCTCGCGTTTCAGGCGACGCTGATCGGCTGCGTTTCGCTGGTCATCACCTGGGCGAGCGCGCGCTTTCCGTTGCCGCCCTACGTATTCAAGGTCGCGGTGACCCCGTTCACGCTGGCGATCAATTTCCTGTTCATGAAAGCGCTGACGTCGCGGGCATTTGCGCCGCGCAGCAAAAGCCCTTAGCGCGCGCTCGCCAAATAAGCCTGCGTGACGCGCGGCGCGTCGAGCTCCTGCACGGCGCGCGCCACGGCGTCGGCGCGGCACTGCGCGATCGCGCGGCGCAGGGCGGGGCCGGGCTGGTCGATTTCCGGCATGTCGCAGGCGCGCATCGAGGCGGAGCGCAGGCGCGTCAGCATGACGGCGGCGTCGGCGTCGGTGTCGAGGTTCAACCCGTCTTGGCGCACGGTGACGGCGTGGGCGGCCTCGTGATCGGTCGCCCGCGCGACGGTGTCGTCCGCCAACACGGGGCTGGAGACGGCCAGGGCGAAAACAGCAGCAAGCGCAAGCAACTTCATCGGGGCCTCCAGGGTCAACCGCGCGGCGACGACCCAGGGTCGCTCCGGCGTCATTGGGGCGTCATGGAACAGTCATAAAAGCGTCATGTAAAGTCGAAAATGCGCCGGGAGCCGCTCCACGCTTCGGGCCCCCGTCAGATGATGATGGCGTAGGCGCCGCGGCGGCCGCCTGGCGGCGACGTCACGCTACGGCGCGCCTTGTGCGCGAGCGGATGGCTCCGCTATGTCGCGGGCGGCGGCGGCGTTTGCGCACGCCGCTTTTGCCCGGGGAGCCCATGTCCATTCTCGTCAGCGCCGCCACGCGCGTCATTTGCCAGGGGTTCACCGGCAAGAACGGCACCTTCCATTCCGAACAGGCGATCGCCTACGGGACGCGCATGACCGGCGGGGTCAGCCCCGGCAAGGGCGGCGCAACGCATCTGGGCTTGCCTGTGTTCAACAGCGTCGCCGAAGCCAAAGAGAAGGTCGGCGCCGACGCCACCGCGATCTATGTCCCGCCGCCCGGCGCCGCCGCGGCGATCGAGGAGGCGATCGACGCGGAGATCCCGCTGATCGTGTGCATCACCGAAGGCATCCCGGTGCTCGACATGGTGCGCGTGAAGGCGAAGCTGCAGAAGTCCAAGTCCAGATTGATCGGTCCGAATTGCCCAGGCGTGTTGACGCCAAACGAATGCAAGATCGGCATCATGCCGGGCCAGATTTTCCGCAAGGGCGATGTCGGCATCGTCTCGCGCTCGGGCACGTTGACCTACGAGGCCGTGTTCCAAACCACCAATGAAAACTTGGGCCAGACCACTGCGGTCGGCATCGGCGGCGATCCGGTGAAGGGCACGGAATTCATCGACATGCTCGAAATGTTCCTCGCCGATCCGGAGACGAAGGCGATCATCATGATCGGCGAGATCGGCGGCTCGGCGGAGGAGGACGCGGCCCAATTCCTCGCCGACGAGGCCAAGAAGGGCCGCAAAAAGCCGACCGTCGGCTTCATCGCCGGCCGCACCGCGCCGCCTGGGCGCCGCATGGGCCATGCCGGGGCGATCATCTCCGGCGGCAAGGGCGACGCGGAGAGCAAAATCGCCGCCATGGAGGCGGCCGGCATCACGGTCGCGCCGCACCCGGCCGCGCTCGGCCGGACCATGGCTGAGATCCTGCGCGCGTAACCGCGCACGCCTGCCCCGCGAATTTCACACAGGGCCTACACTTCAAGTGCGGCGCGAGGCGCGCTAGATGCAGGCGTCGCGTCGCGCAGGCTGTCTTGGCGCGCCGCTTTTCCTCACGAGGACGCTCATTCCATGGCGGACGACGCCCGAGGCGCACCCAGCGCCGCCCTTCTGCAAACCTCAGCCTTGTCCGGCGCGAACGCCCTCTTCGTGGAGGAGATGCACGCCCGCTTCCTGGACGATCCCGAATCTGTCGATCTGTCCTGGCGCGCCTTGTTCCAGTCCTGGCGCGACGCGCCGGAAACGGTGCGCCAGGCGCAGGAGGGGCCGTCCTGGTACCGTCCCGAGATCGCCCGGCCGCAGAAATCGGAGGCGACCGCCCTGCTCGACGGCGATTGGGCGGCGCTCAGCGGCAAGGTGGAGGCCAAGGTGCGCGAGCGCCTGCCGAAGGCCTCGATCGTCGATGTGCAATCGGCGGCGCGCGACAGCGTGCGCGCGCTGATGATGATCCGCGCCTATCGCGCGCGTGGCCACCTGATCGCCAATCTCGATCCGCTGGGCATCGAGACGCGCGATGTGCCCGCCGAACTCGATCCGGCGAATTACGGCTTCACAGAAGCCGATTACGACCGCTCGATCTTCCTCGACGGCGTGTTGGGTCTTGAATCCGCCAGCGTGCGCCAGATGCTCGACATCCTGCGCCGCACCTATTGCGGCACGTTCGGCGTCGAGTTCATGCATATCGGCGAGGGCACAGAGAAATCCTGGCTGCAGGAGCGGATCGAAGGCCCCGACAAGGAGATCACCTTCACGCCCGAGGGCAAGCGCGCGATCCTGAAAAAATTGATCGAAGGCGAGACCTTCGAAAAGTTCCTGCACAAGCGCTTTCCGGGCACCAAGCGGTTCGGGCTCGACGGCGGCGAGGCGATGCTGCCGGCGCTGGAGCAGATCATCAAGCGCGGCGGCGCGATGGGCATGGAGGAGATCGTCCTCGGCATGGCGCACCGTGGGCGCCTCAACGTGTTGGCCGCGGTGATGGGCAAGCCGTACAACGTCATCTTTCACGAGTTTCAGGGCGGCTCGTCGACGCCCGACGACGTGCTCGGCTCCGGCGACGTGAAGTATCATTTGGGCGCGTCATCCGATCGGTCGTTCGATGGCAACACCGTGCACTTGTCGCTGACGGCCAACCCGTCGCATCTCGAGATCGTCAATCCGGTCGTGCTCGGCAAAGTCCGCGCCAAGCAGACGCAATTGCAGACCTGGGCGGCGGACGAGGACCTCGTCAATCTGCGCACGCGCGTCATGCCGCTTTTGATTCACGGCGACGCGGCGTTTGCGGGGCAGGGGGTCGTGGCCGAATGCTTCGCCATCTCCGGCGTGCGCGGCCACCGCACCGGCGGCACGATCCATTTCATCATCAACAACCAGATCGGCTTCACCACTGCGCCGCGCTATTCGCGCTCCTCGCCATATCCGAGCGACGTGGCGCTGATGGTTCAGACGCCGATCTTCCACGTCAACGGCGACGATCCCGAAGCGGTGACGTTCGCCGCGAAGATCGCCACCGAGTATCGGCAATTGTTCGGCAAGGACATCGTTATCGACATGTTCTGCTATCGCCGCTACGGCCATAACGAGGGCGACGATCCGACGATGACGCAGCCCTTGATGTATCGCCGCATCAAGGACCAGCCGACGACGACGACCATCTACGCCCAGCGCTTGGAGCGCGAAGGCGTCATCCAGCCGGGCGAGGCGCATGCCTGGATCAACGAGTTCGAGCGTTTCCTCGATGCGGAATTCAACGCGGGCAAAGCTTACAAGCCGAACAAGGCCGATTGGCTCGACGGCAAATGGGCGGGCCTGGGCCTGCCGTCAGACGACGATCGCCGCGGCCGCACGCAGGTCGACATCGCCAAGCTGAAGCAGCTTGGACAGCGCATGACGGCGATTCCCGAGACGCTCGACGCGCACAAGACGGTGCGGCGCGTCATCGAAGCGCGCCGCGCGGCGATCGACGCCGGCGCTGGCCTCGATTGGGCGACCGCCGAGCATCTCGCCTTCGCGACGTTGCTCGACGAAGGGTTCCCCGTGCGCCTGTCGGGCCAGGATTCCTGCCGCGGCACGTTCAGCCAGCGCCACTCGCACCTCATCGATCAGACCACCGAAGAACGCTACACGCCGCTCAATAATTTGCGCGCGGGCCAGGCGCATTACGAAGTGATCGACAGCGCGCTCTCCGAAGAGGCGGTGCTGGGCTTCGAGTACGGTTATTCGCTCGCGGAGCCGAACACGCTGACGCTTTGGGAAGCCCAGTTCGGCGATTTCGTGAACGGCGCGCAGGTCGTCATCGATCAGTTCATCTCATCGGGCGAGCGCAAATGGCTGCGCATGAGCGGCCTCGTGATGCTCTTGCCGCACGGCTATGAAGGGCAGGGGCCCGAGCACTCCTCCGCGCGGATCGAGCGTTTCCTGCAGGCCTGCGCGGAAGAAAACCTGCAGGTCGTCAATTGCACGACCCCGGCGAACTATTTCCACGTGCTGCGCCGCCAGATTCACCGCGACTTCCGCAAGCCGCTGATCGTGTTCACGCCAAAATCGCTTTTGCGCCACAAGCGCTGCATCTCGACGCTGGCCGATATGGGCCCTGGCACGACGTTCCACCGCGTCCTGTGGGACGACGGCGACGCGCGCCTCAATAATGGGCTGACCACGATCAAGGTGCGCCCCGATCACGAGATCAGCCGCGTGGTGCTGTGCTCGGGCAAGGTGTATTACGATCTCCTGGAAGAGCGCGAGAAGCGCGGGCACGACGACATCTACCTGCTGCGGCTGGAGCAATTCTATCCGTGGCCGATCAAGTCGTTGAACGCGGAGCTGGCGCGCTTCCCCGGCGCCGAAATCGTCTGGTGCCAGGAAGAGCCCAAGAATATGGGCGGGTGGACCTTCGTCGACCCGTGGCTCGAATTGACGCTCGACAAGCTGCCGTTGGCCGCCAAGCGCGCGCGCTACGCCGGGCGCGCCGCTTCGGCGTCGACCGCCGCGGGCTTGATGAGCAAGCATCTGAAGGAATTGGAAGCGCTGCTGAACGAAGCGCTCGGCTGATCGGTTCGCCCCCGCGCGGCGAATTTTTGGAGCAGGACATGACCGATATCGTGGTGCCGACTTTGGGCGAGTCGGTGACGGAAGCGACCGTCGCCAAATGGCTCAAAAAGCCGGGAGACGCCGTCAAGCGGGACGAAACCCTCGTCGAACTCGAAACGGACAAGGTGTCTGTCGAGGTTGCTGCGCCGGGTGACGGCGTGCTGGGCGAAATCCTCGCCGCAGAGGGCGCGACGGTGGAGATCGGATCGCTTCTCGGCCGCCTGGCGAACGGGGCCGCCGCGCCGGCGAAGGCTGCGCAAACGGCTCCGACTCCCGCTTCCGCGCCGCCCCAACCCGCGCCGCAAGCCACGCCTCAACCGGCCGCCGCCGTCGTCGCGCCGCCCTCGGTGCAGCGCATCGCCGCTGAAGGCGGCGTCAACGTCGCCGCAATCGCCGGCACGGGACGCGACGGGCGCCCGACCAAGGCGGACGCGCTCGCCGCCGTCGCCGCCCCCCGGACCGCGCCGGCGCCGGTTTCCGCGCCGGCGGCCATTGTGCCGGCGACGCCGGCCGTCCCGCGCGCGCTGAACGATCGGGAGGAGCGCGTGCGCATGACGCGCCTGCGCCAGACCATCGCGCGCCGCCTGAAGGAAGCGCAGCACACCGCCGCGATGCTGACGACGTTCAACGAAGCCGACATGTCGGCGATCATGGCGGCGCGGAACAAATACAAGGACGGCTTCGAGAAGAAGCACGGCGTGAAGCTCGGCTTCATGAGCTTCTTCGTCAAAGCCTGCGTGTCGGCCTTGCGCGAAATCCCCAACGTCAACGCCGAGATCGACGGCGACGACGTCATCTACAAGAATTACTACGACATCGGCGTCGCCGTCGGCACCGAGCGCGGCCTCGTGGTGCCGGTGCTGCGCGACGCCGATCACAAATCCATGGCGGAGATCGAGAAGGAGATTGGCGATCTCGGCGCCCGCGCGCGCGACGGGCAGTTGAAGCTGGAGGAATTGCAGGGCGCCACGTTCACGATTTCGAACGGCGGCGTCTATGGCTCGCTGATGTCGACGCCGATCCTCAACGCGCCGCAATCCGGCATTCTGGGGATGCACAAGATCCAGGAACGGCCGGTGGCCATCAACGGGCAGGTCGTCATTCGCCCGATGATGTATCTGGCGCTCAGCTACGACCATCGTCTGGTCGACGGCCGCGAGGCGGTGACGTTTCTGGTGCGCGTCAAGGACGCCCTGGAGGATCCCGAGCGGCTCCTGCTCGACTTGTAGAGACCTCTGCGAAGGACTCGTCACTCAGCATTCCATCGCCCCGGTCTCGCTGGAAGCGAGGACCGGGGCCCATGTTTTCAACGGATACTGAACATGGGCCCCGGATCAGGCTCCGCCTGTCCGGGGCGATGCGGCGGCTTGGCGCTAGCCGCAGAGGCCTCACGAGCCCCGGTCATGCTGGGCTTGCCCTGCCGCCGATTATCCGGTTCATCGAAGCGCCCGCAGCGACGTGGGGACGTCGCCGCCGTTCGGGGAGGGGACGATGTGGTTGCTCCGCTGGCCTTTGGTTTTGATTTTGCTCGTCTATGTCGCTGCGTGTCTGTTTCCCGCCGGGGTGACGACGCTGCAGCGCTTCAACGCGCCCGCCGCTGAAATCGCCGAAGTGTCGTCGACGCTCGCCGATCTCGGCGCGGCGGCCTCGCCGCTTGAGGCGGGCCTCTGGTATGGCGCGGCGCTGTTCCTGTTCATCGCCATGGTGCGCCTGATCCGCCGCACGCAGGCGTTCTGGATGTGGCTGATCGGGTTTGCGCTCTATGGCGGGCGCTGGGCGCTGTGGAAGCAGCAGAATGGCGGCCTTGCGCTGGATACCGCGTATCCTGTCGCCGATTACGGCCCGATTGGGGTGTTGCTGGTCGTCGGGCTTGCGATCCTGGCCGTAGACGGCGCCGACCGCGCGTATTGGCGCCGCCTGGAAGCGTGATCGCAAACGCCAACCGTTTGTAGACGAACCCAAGTCGCTCGGCCCTCGCGAAGGCGAGGGCCCATCGCGAGAGCAATGCAGCGACGCCGCTTCTACAATGTGATGGGCCCTCGCCTTCGCGAGGGCCGAGCGGATGAGCGAATAGCGCGCCGAAACAGACGTTTGGCGCGCGACGCGCGGCAGAACCGGTTTCCACTTTCAGCCGAGCTGCTTTACATAGCGGTCATTGATTTTCGGGATCCCGCCTTCATGAGCAGCTACGACGTCATCATCATCGGGGGCGGCCCCGGGGGATACAATTGCGCAATCCGCGCCGGCCAGCTCGGCCTGAAAACCGCCATCGTGGAAAAGCGCGGCGTGCTCGGCGGCACGTGTCTCAATGTTGGGTGCATTCCCTCCAAAGCGCTGCTGCACGCGTCGCACTGGTATGAAACGGCGCAGAAACGCTTCGCCGACATGGGCGTCAAGATCGACGGCCTCGGCCTCGATCTCAACGCGATGATGGCCTCCAAGGGCGAAGCCGTCGACGGCCTGACCAAGGGCGTCGAATTCCTCATGAAGAAAAACAAGGTCGATTACATCAAAGGAACGGGCCGCCTGCTCGGCGCCGGGCGCGTCGAGATCGCCAGCGACGGCGCCGGCAAGATCGTTCACGACGCCAAGAACATCGTCATCGCCACCGGATCGGAGCCGACCTCGCTGCCTGGCGTGGAGATCGACGAGGAGCGCATCGTCTCGTCCACCGGAGCGCTGGCGCTCGCCGCGGTGCCGCCGCGCCTTATCGTCATCGGCGCCGGCGTGATCGGCTTGGAGCTCGGTTCGGTCTGGCGCCGCCTGGGCGCGCAAGTGACGGTGGTGGAATATCTCGACCGCATCACGCCGACCGTCGACGCCGAGATCGCCAAGCAGTTCCAGCGCATCCTCACCAAGCAGGGCATGAAATTCGAGCTCGGGCAGAAGGTCGTCGGCGTCGAGCGGCTGAAATCGGCCGTGCACGTCGCGATCGAACCGGCGAAGGGCGGCGAACGGCGCGCGCTGGAGGCCGACATCGTGCTGGTCGCTGTCGGGCGGCGTCCCTACACGACCGATCTCGGCCTCGAAGCGGCCGGCGTGCGTTTCGATCAGCGCGGCTTCATCGAGACCGACCATTTCGCCACGAGCGCGCCCGGCGTGTGGGCGATCGGCGATTGCACGCATGGCCCGATGCTGGCGCACAAGGCGGAAGAGGAGGGCGTCGCCGTCGCACAGCGTTGCGCCGGCCTGTGGGGGCATGTGAACCCCGCCATCATTCCGTCCGTCATTTATACCGATCCGGAAGTCGCAGACGTCGGGATGACGGAAGAGGAGGCGAAGGCGGCGGGCCTCGACATCGCCGTCGGCAAGTTCCCGTTCCTGGCCAATTCGCGCGCACGCACCAATCACGAAACCGACGGGATGGTGAAGATCATCGAGGACAAGGCGACCAAGCGCGTGATCGGCGCGCACATGGTCGGCGTGGGCGTCGGCGAATTGATCGGCGAAGTCTGCGTGGCGATGGAGTTCGGCGCTTCGGCGGAAGACATCGCCCGCACCTGCCACGCGCACCCCACCATGTCCGAAGCGATCCGCGAAGCCGCCAAAGGCGTCGACGGTTGGGTGATGCAGGCCTGACGCGTCAGCCGTCGAACAGCGCCGTGGAGACGCCAAGCTCGCCGCCCAGCGAGCGCAAATGGCCGATCACGCCGTCGGAAAGCGGCGCGCCATGCGCGTCCCGATCCGCCCGCGCAGCGCGCTCGAAATCGCCCGGCGCCAGCACGGGCGCGTCGGGGTTCGCCGGCGGCGAGGCCAAGGCGTACGCCATCATCGCGTCCTGCTCGCGGCGGATCCAGGCGGGATCCGCGAAGCGCGCGGGATCGACCACGATCGCGAACATCGTGTTGATGATGCCGCCCAGACGCGGCGCGCCTGGCTGCAGCGTGCCGTAGCCGGATAGAAGCCCCGCAAGCAATTCCGCCGCGAAGCCGAGCGCATAGCCCTTGTGCTCGCCGAAGAACGCCAGCGCGCCGACATGGGCGGCGTAATCATGGCTGCCCATGCCCGTCGGATCGTCGCTCGGCGCGCCGCGCGCATCAAGCACGCTGCCGAACGGCACGGGTTCGCCTTTCGCGGCGGCCTCACGCACTTTGCCCAAGGCGAGGCGGCTGGTGGCGTAGTCCAGCAGGAACGCCGGATGCGCATCCCCAGCGGGCAGGGCGATGCAGATCGGGTTGGTGCCGAAGCGCGCATCCGTCCCGCGATGCGGGGCGACGAGACCGCCATGGTCGACGACATTGACGAAGGCGATGAAGGCGAGGCCGTCGTCGGCCGCCATTTCGCCGAACGCGCCGATGCGCCCGAGATGATGGCTGCCGGCGATGGTCAAGGCGCATACGCCGCCTTCGCGTGCGATGGCGCCGGCTTGCGTGACAGCGCGGGCGCCCACCACGGCGCCGAAGCCGCGGTCGCCGTCGATCTGGAGGATCGCGCCGGCCTGCCGCGTCACGCGCACAGCGGCGTTCGGTTTGGCGGCGCCGGCGCGGACATGGCGCGCATAGGTCGGGAGCAGGGCGATGCCGTGGCTGTCATGCCCGGCGCGGTTGGCGTCGACGAGATGGCGGGCGACGGCGTGCGCCTCGTCGGTGCGCGATCCCAACGCGCCCAGCACGCTCTCGCCGAAAGCGGTCAGCGCGGATGCCGGAAAGCGGCGCAACGTCGGGCCTCCTGGCGGCGCAGACAAGAGAGCGTTCGCCTCCCCTTTGCGTCAAGCGATGCGCAGTCTAGGCTCGTTCCGGGCAAGAAATGATGAGGCTTCGGGATGGCGGAAATTGATGTCGTGCGCGCCATGCTGGCCCAAATGCGCAATCCCGACGCGCCGCCGCAATCCTTGTCCGAGCGCCGCGCCGCGATGGATGCTTTCGGCGATGCAGCGCAGCTGCCGGAACACTGGCGCATCGAAGACGACGCGCTCGGTCGACCTGCCCAGCGCCACGCCGGGCCGGGAATCGTCCAGGACGCCGCCATCTTGTACCTGCATGGCGGCGGCTATGTGCTGGGCTCGCCGGCGAGCCATCGCGGGCTCGTCGCGCAGCTTGCGCATGCCGCGGGCGTGCAGGCCTTCGCGCTCGATTATCGCCTGGCGCCGGAACATCGCTGCCCGGCGGCCATCGACGATGCTTTCGCCGCTTATGAACAATTGCTTGATCGCGGATTTGCGCCGCAGCGCCTCGCGATCGCAGGCGACTCAGCCGGCGGCGGCCTTGCGCTCGCGACCGCCTTGCGCATTCGCGAGCAGGGCAGGCCGGCGCCGGCGGCGCTGGCGTTGATTTCGCCCTGGCTCGACCTCACGCAATCCGGCGACAGCTACGCGACGCGCGCCGCGCACGATCCCGTGTTGACGAAGCAGGCGCTCGAAGACTTCGCCACCGATTATGTGGGGCCCGACGGCGATCGGCGCGCGAATGGCGCTTCGCCCTTGTTCGCCGATTTGAAAGGCCTTCCCAAGACTTTAACGCAGGTCGGCGACGCCGAGATCCTGCTGAGCGACGCGGTGCGCTTTCATGAGCGTGCGCTGGCGGCCGGCGTATCGTCTGAGCTCGAAACAGCGGCCGACATGACGCATGTCTGGCACATCTTCTATCCGATCCTGGAGCCGGCGCGGACGGCGATCGAAAGAGCGGGGCGGTTCGTTAGAGCTGCGCTGAACTAAACAATGAACAAAAAATGGAACAAAAAAGCGCTTCGCTGAAACGGCGACGGGGGGAGCGTCCTCCCCCCGTCTCCATGACGCCTTAGACGGCCGGAGCGGACGCCGGCTTCGCAGCGGCCTTGCGGCCCGGCTTGCGGCCCGGCTTGCGGCCGGTCTTCTTCGCAACGGTCTTCGCCGGACGGCCGCGAGCAGCCTTCGCCGCCTTGCGCACGCCCTTCTTGGCGGTCTTGCGGACGGCCTTCTTCGCGGCCTTGCGAACGGTCTTGCGGACCGTCTTCTTCGCGGCAGCCTTGCGAACGCCCTTGCGCACGCCCTTCTTCGCCGTCTTGCGCACCGCCTTGCGGACGGTCTTGCGAGCGGCCTTGCGGACGACCTTCTTCGCGGTTTTCTTGGCCGCCTTCTTAACCATTTTCGCCATCTTCATTTCTCCATCTTTACTAGTGTTGGTACTGGGTTGGGTGGGAGTTTTTTTGCTCTCCGGGACTGACTTTTCGCCGATATTGGTTTTTGATTGGTTTCTAAGAACGCGAAGACTGTATTTTTTTGAGATGCCGCTCGTTTTGCCTGAAATGTCATCGTGAACTCTATCAACACCTTGAAAAACATAAGAAAATCGGATCACGCCCTGGGGTGCGCAGAGCGATACGCCTCGAGCAGCCGCGAAAATTCTACGTCCGCATAGGCTTGCGTCGTCGAAAGTGATTCGTGTCCGAGCAAATCTTGGATCGCGCGCAAATCAGCCCCGTTCGCCAACAAATGCGTCGCGAACGCGTGTCGCAAGGCGTGCGGCGTCGCCGATTCAGGCAAGCCGAGACGCGCGCGCAGCGCTTCCACGCGCAGCTGCACGATGCGCGGCGACAGTGGGCCGCCTTTTTCGCCGCGAAATACGGGATCGTCATCGCCCAGCGCGAACGGCAGTGCGCGGAGATAAGCGTCGATCGCATCGCGCACATAGGGCAGCAGCGGCACGCGCCGCTCCTTCCCTCCTTTTCCAGCGACCAGAAGCGCGTCGCGCGCACGCGCGCCCGCAGTCGTGAGGCTCAGCGCCTCGGCGATCCGCAGGCCTGCGCCGTACAGAAGCGTCAAAACCGCAGCGTCGCGCGCTGCGGTCCAGCTTGCGCCGGCATCCTTCTCGACCAGCGCAAGCATGTCGTTTGCGCCTTGTTCATCGATCGGGCGCGGCAGTCCGCGTCTCATGCGGGGTCCGCGCACAATGCTGATGTGCGGGTTCGCCACGCCGTGATGACGCGCCAGATACCGGAAAAAGGCGCGAATGGCGGCGAGCGCGCGTGCGATAGAGCGATCGGCGAGCGGTTCGGGCGGGCGGCGGCGAAAGGCGAGATAGGCGCGCAGGTCGCGCAGCGAAACGTCCTGCAAGGCGCCAAGCGTCGGCGCCGCGCCGCAATGGTCTCTTAGGAAATCGAGCAGCGCGGAGACGTCGCGGGCATAGGCGTCGAGCGTACGCGGACTGTATCGGCGTTCGTCGCGCAGATGGTTGAGCCAAGCGTTCAGCGCAGCATGAGCGCTTTCGGTGAGAGGCGCTTTCGTCGTATCGACCGCCATCGCATGCGTTAAGGACTGTTCGCCTTTAGCGCCGATCGCGGACAGTGTCGACTTTTTGTGTCTGCGCGCGCTTCGACTATGCTGCGCTGATGAGCATGCATGCGCGTCGCGCCAGCTTGCGCGCACGCCGACCACAGGCCGCGCAGCAAGGGCCGTTGTTCGAAACCGCAGACGGCGCCGCGCCCGCCGGCGCCGCCTTGCGCGCGCGCGTTCTGTTTCCCTTGCCGCTGCCGGAGCCGTTCGATTATCGCGTGCCCGCGGGCATGCGCGTCGCGCCGGGCGACCATGTCATCGCGCCGATCGGGTCGCGCCTGGTGCGCGGGGCCGTATGGTCGGTGGAGGAGGGGCCTGGCGCCGACAATCTGAAGCCGATCGACGAAAAACTGCCCGGCGCGCCGCTGCCGGAGATATCGCGCCGATTCATTGAATGGACGGCGCGCTACGTGGCCGGTTCGCCGGGGCAGATACTGCGCATGGTGGTGCGCTCGGAAGAGGCGTTGCGTCCCTCGCCCACCGTTTCGGTCTATGCGCCGACGGATGCAGCGCCGCAGCGCTCGTCGGAGGCGCG
Organism: Hyphomonadaceae bacterium; assembly: GCA_033764725.1. Classification (GTDB taxonomy): domain Bacteria; phylum Pseudomonadota; class Alphaproteobacteria; order Caulobacterales; family Aquidulcibacteraceae; genus RI-43. The sequence continues at coordinate 78,625 of JANRIR010000079.1, read as the reverse complement.
CGCGCGGGTGCTCGAACAGGCGCGCATCGCGCCAGGGGGCATGGCCGAGCTGGCGCGGCGCGCCGGCGTGACGCCGTCGGTGGTGAAAGGCCTCATCGCGGCAGGCGCGCTGCGCGAACTGCGCCGCGATGAGGATTCGCCTTATCCCATGCTGGATTTCGCGCGGCCCGGCCGGACGCTGTCTGCGCAGCAGAGCGAAGCGGCGGAAGCGCTGAAGGCGATGGTACGCGAAGACGCCTTCGCCGCCGCGCTGCTCGACGGCGTCACCGGCGCCGGCAAGACGGAGGTGTATCTGGAGGCCGTCGCCGAAGCGCTTTCGCGCGACGCGCACGCGCAGGTTCTGGTTTTGCTGCCCGAGATTGCGCTGACGCAGGCGGTGATGGCGCGTTTCACTGAGCGCTTCGGCGCAAGCCCGGTGGAGTGGCATTCCGCGATCGGCCACAAGGAACGCCGCCGCGCCTGGCGCGAGATCGCCGAGGGCAGGGCGCGTCTGGTTCTGGGCGCGCGCTCGGCTCTGTTTCTGCCGTTTCCGAATCTGAAGCTCATCGTCATCGACGAGGAGCATGATCCTTCCTATAAGCAGGACGACGGCGTCGCGTACCAAGCGCGAGATCTCGCGGTTGCGAGGGCGAAGCTAGGGGGCTGTGCGGTCGTCCTCGCAAGCGCGACGCCGTCGCTGGAAACGCTCGTGAACGCCCAAGCCGGGCGCTACCGCCACATCGTCCTGCGCAGCCGCCATGGCGCCGCCACGCTGCCCGACATCAGCCTCATCGATCTCAAGCTCGATCCGCCGGAGAAGGGGCGATGGATATCGCCCGCGCTGGTGGCTGCGACAGCCGAAGCCCTGTCGCGTGGCGAGCAGACGCTGCTTTACATGAACCGCCGCGGTTACGCCCCGTTGACGCTGTGCCGCGCCTGCGGCCACCGCATGCAATCGCCCGACACGCAGAGCTGGCTGGTCGAGCACAAATATTCCGGCCGGCTGGTGTGCCATCTCACAGGCTTCTCGATGCCGAAGCCGAAGCAATGCCCGCATTGCCTCGCGCCGGAGAGCTTCGTGTCCATCGGCCCCGGCGTCGAGCGCATCGCCGAGGAAGTGAAGGAAATCTTCCCCGAGGCGCGCACGGAGATCTTCTCGTCCGACACAGCGCCCACCGGCGAAGCGGTGCGCGCGCTGGTGGCGCGCATGGCCGCGGGCGAGATCGACATTCTGATCGGCACGCAGATCGTCGCCAAGGGCCACAATTTCCCGCTGCTCACCTGCGTCGGCGTCATCGACGCCGATCTCGGCCTCAAGGGCGGCGATCTGCGCGCCGGCGAGCGCACGTTCCAGGTTTTGAGTCAGGTCGCCGGCCGCGCCGGCCGCGCCGAACGGCCGGGACGCGCGCTGATCCAAACCTATCTGCCGGAAGAGCCGTTGATGCAGGCCTTGGCGGCGATGGACCGCGACGGCTTCCTCGCCGCGGAAGCCGCGCAGCGCGAAGCGCTTGGCATGCCGCCCTTCGGGCGTCTTGCGGCGCTGATCCTCTCCGCGCCGGGAGATCAGGCTGTCGATCTCGCAGCCGAGGCGCTCGGCGAAAAGGTTCCCGCCGCCGATGGCGTCGATGTGTACGGGCCCGCGCCCGCGCCGTTGGCGGTCGTGCGCGGACGCAGCCGCCGGCGCTTTCTGGTGCGCGCCGATCGCGGCGTCGATCTCTCCGCATTCATGGCGGCGTGGGTGGCGCGCGTGAAATTGTCGAGCGCGGTGCGCGTGCAGATCGATATCGACCCGTACAGCTTTCTTTAAGCGCCCTTACCGCGCAAGTTAACGGCCAAGCTTTGCTTGCGCCTTTATTTGCGCGCAGGGAGAATCGTTACAGTCGCACGACAGAAATTTAATGTGCGCCGTCAAGGCTGCTGAAAGTTCTCGCGACTATTCCGGCGTGCAGGCCGATTCTAATGATCGGCCTGCGCCTGCGATTTCTTCTGCCGCGCCGCGCGCGACAGCATGTTCAGCGCCTCAACGCCGGCGGAGAAGGCCATCGCAGCGTAGATGTAGCCCTTGGGCACATGGAACCCCATGCCTTCTGCGATCAGCGTCATGCCGATCATCAGCAGGAAGCTCAGCGCCAGCATCACGACCGTCGGGTTCTTGTGGATGAAGTCCGCCACCGGGTTGGCGGCGAACAGCATCACCGAAACCGCGATCAGCACTGCGGCGACCATGATGGGGACGTGGTCGGTCATGCCGACGGCGGTGAGGATCGAGTCGATCGAAAACACCAGGTCCAGGATCAGAATCTGCACGATCGCCGCGCTGAAGGTCAGCGTCACGGCCTTGCCGGCGAACACGCCGGGATTGGGGTCGGCATCGACCGTGTGATGGATTTCGGACGTCGCCTTCCAGACCAGGAACAGGCCGCCGGCGATCAGGATCAGGTCGCGCCAGGAATAGCCGTGGCCGAAGGCGGTGAAGAGCGGCTGCGTCAGCTGCACGATCCAGGCGATCGTCGCCAGCAAGGTGAGGCGCATGATCAGCGCCAGCGAAATGCCGATCTGGCGCGCGCGCGCGCGGTCCGCTTCAGGCAATTTGTTCGTCAGGATGGAGATGAACAGAAGGTTGTCGATCCCAAGGACGACTTCCATGACAACCAGCGTGATGAACGCGGCCCAGGCGGCCGGATCCTGCAACAACGCCAGAATGTAATCCATCGCCGCTCATCCCGCTCGCCCTCGGAGCGGCACGGTTTCAGCGCGTGCGGCGACTCTTGTCAAAAGCTTTACGGCGCGGGCCCGCCTAGCTGTGCGCGCAGGCGTCGGCGCCCCAGAGTTCGTCCTTGTGCGCCCATCCCTGCGCGCCGGAGACTTTGAGCAGGCGATAATCGCCGGCGCAGGCTTCCAGGCGCGCCACAAGCCCACGGCCGAGATAGGCCGCGACCGGCGCAGTCCCATCGGCGCGCCGGCGCAGCGCGGTCGAGCCGAGGGCGTCGCCGCGCACATAGACCGTCAGCGCCGGGGCGAGATAATCGGAGAGGATCCAGGTCTCGGCGCCGTCGGGATCGCGCACGCGCCGCCACGGGCCGCTTTCGCCAAGAAGCTTCAAGGGCAGGCCGCGCCGGGTATAGACCCAGTCGACGCGATGCTCGAGGCCGGGTCCGCGCCGCGCATTCACCCGGTCGCGCGCCAGGCTGACATAGCCGTCGACGACCGCCGCGCTCGCGGCAGCCGGGCCCGGCGACGCCCGTTCCCCGGCGCCGGCGCGCGACGCGCCGTTGGCGGCCGCCGCGAAAGCAAGCAATGCAAGCGCCGCCAAACCGGCGGCGCGGGTGGACAATCCCGCCATGACCCGACCCCTTCTTCGAGAGGGAGGAGGCGGTGATGCGCCCGGCGCCGTTAAAGGCGCCTTGACGGCATGTAATTTTTCCCGCGGCCGCGCGTATCCTTGTGACCAAGCGGTGCGGCTTGGTATGGCTGTGGTTTGCCGCATCGAGACCATGCCCATGCCCACGTCCAAGCTCAAAGTGATCGTCACCCGGCGCCTGCCGGATCCGGTCGAGACGCGCATGCGCGAATTGTTCGACGCCGAGCTCAACCATGAGGACGAGCCCCTCAACGCCGAGGAGCTGGCCGCGGCCATGGCCCGCGCCGACGTGCTGGTCCCCACGGTGACCGACCGTCTCGACGGGCGGGTGCTGTCGCGCGCCGGCGATCGCCTCCGGCTGATCGCCCAGTTTGGCGCAGGGGTCGACAACATCGACGTGCAGACCGCCGTTCAGCGCGGCATCACCGTCACCAACACGCCCGGCGTGCTGACGGAAGACACCGCCGACATGGCCATGGCGCTGATCCTGGCGGTGCCGCGGCGCATCGTGGAGGGCGTCCGCGTCGTCGAGGCGGACGATTTCATGGGCTGGAGCCCGACCTGGATGTTGGGCCGGCGCATCTGGGGCAAGCGGCTCGGCATCATCGGCATGGGCCGCATCGGCCAGGCCGTCGCGCGGCGCGCCAAGGCGTTCGGCCTGCAGATCCATTATCACAACAGGCGCAAGGTGGCGGCGCATGTCGAGGCGGAGCTTGACGCCACTTATTGGGAGAGCCTCGACCAGATGCTGTCGCGCATGGACATCATCTCTGTGAATTGCCCGCATACGCCCGCGACCTATCACCTGCTCAGCGCGCGCCGCCTGTCGCTGCTCAAGCCGCACGCCTTCATCGTCAATACGGCGCGCGGCGAAGTGATTGACGAGGCCGCGCTCGCCCGCATGCTGGAGAAGAAGGAGCTCGCCGGCGCCGGCCTCGACGTGTTCGAGCACGAACCTGCGATCAACCCGAAGCTGAAGAAGCTCACCAATGTCGTGCTGCTGCCGCACATGGGCTCGGCCACGCTCGAAGGCCGCATCGACATGGGCGAGAAGGTCATCGTCAACATCAAGACCTTCGCCGACGGCCACAAGCCGCCCGATCGCGTGATCCCCGCGATGTTGTAAGTCGCACGCTGAAGCCGATGTGACAGCGCAGCGCTAGCGCGGAGGCGCACAATCCGCTACGAGCGCGCTCCCGCTCACCGGCAAAGGCTCCCATGGCGTCCCCGAAGTTCAACCCTGATTTCAACGATCGCGCGAAAGCCTCGGCCGACGCGAAGAAAGCTGCGCTGGAGAAATTCCGCGCCGCGTCCACCGATCCCGAAGCAGCCGCGCGCCGCGCGGCCCAAGCCGCCTCCAACGCCGCGCGCGAGGCGCGCCGCGCCGAAGCCGAGCGCGTACGCCGCGAGCGCGTCGAGATGGAGAAGCTGCAAAAGCAGCTCGAAGCCGAAGAACGTGCGCGCCAGGAACGCGAAGCCGCCGAAGCCGCCGCCCGCCAGGCCGAGATCGATCGCCTCGCCGCCATCGAAGCCGCGGAAATCCTCGCCGCCGAACAGAAGGCTGCGCGCGATCTGCGCTACGCGATGCGCAAGGCCGCAAAGAAAAAGGGCTGACGCCGCCGTTTTTGATAACACTCTTTCCCTCTCCCCCAGTTATGGGGGAGAGGGCAGGGTGAGGGGGCCGCGTAACCCGTTCAGGCCGAAGCGCTCCACCCTCACCCCAGCCCTCTCCCTGCCTCGGGAGGGAGAGGGAGCGCTTCATTCTTTTTGGGGCAGGCTCAAGCGACGTGCGTGATGTCCAGCAGGATCGCGCCATAATGCAGCGCGGCGCCGACCAGCACGAAGCCGTGCCAGATCGCGCGGCGGAATGGCGCCTTTGGCGACAGGAACACCAGAACGCCGGACGTGTAGATGAGCCCGCCGGCCGCCAACAGCGCCAGCGCCACGAAGGGCATCGCGCTGGAGATCGGCGGCAGGATCAGCACCGACAGCCAGCCGAAGGCGACATAGAACACGCACCAGATGACTTCGTGCACTTTTCCGAGAAACACTTTCCCGAACACGCCGGCGAGCGCGATGGCCCACACGGCGCCGGTCACGGCGTAAGCGTGCCAACCGTCGAAGTGTTGAACCGTGAAGGGCGTATAGGAGCCCGCGATGAGCAGGAAGATCGCCGCTTCGTCGAGCCGCCGCAGGATGCGCCGCGCGGGCGAGGGCCGCGTCAGGTTGTAGGCCGCCGAGCAGGCGAGCATCGCGATCAGGCACAAGGCGTAGAGCATCGCCGTCGTAGCGAGCGCCGGCCCCCCGCGCTCCCAGGCGATGAAGAACAACACGCCGCCGCCGATGATGGCGAGAAAAATGCCGAAGGCGTGGACGATCCCATCCGCCGTCCATTCGTGACGGTTCGGATAATGCTCGGAGAGCTCCTGCTCATCCGGCGCGAAGAGATGCGCCCTGGTCATGTGGGATAGACGCTTGCCGCCCCCGGTTTGGTTTCACATCCTGACACATAAGTATGAAGTCTCCACGCGAGCGTGTTTCGGCGGTCACAGATTGCAAACGAATTCGCCCGCCGGCCATTGCTGCGGCGCGGCGCCTACGCGGAAGCGGGGAATGTCGTGCCTTGCTAGGACACGCGCCAAGCGCTTGGGCCCGCCGCGGCGCTGGTCTCGGCGGTCAAGGTGGAGACGCTCGGCGCCGCGCGCGTCGGCGTGCGCACATCGTCGAACGCGCGCCATTCGGTCGTCGCGCCCGCGCGGGTCAAGGTGATGGCGGCGTAGCCGCGGCGCGACACGTCGCACCAGGCGAGGTTTTCGTTCATGCCGGTGAGCGCGTTCTCGCGCTCGCCTGGCCGCGCTTGCGACAAGGCGCTTTCTAGGCCCGGCGACGTCACCGACCCGCCGGCGAATTCCAGCGCGGCGAGGCGGCCGCCCGCCGGCGCCGGCAGATTGTTGGCCCAGGCGTTGTGGCTGTCGCCGGCGACGGCGAGCACATTGGCGCCCTGCGCGGCGCACATCTCGAGCAGACGCTGGCGTGCAGCGACATAGCCGCCCCAAGAATCCATGTTCCAGCTGACGCCAAGCCGCGCGAGCTGCGCGCCGCCGGCCACATAAGCGCGCACGAATTGCGAAGCGTCGGGCGGCAGGAAGCGGCCGAGGCCCGCCGGCGCGAATTGCTCGCCGATGACCAATTGCTGCACCAGCACCTGCCAGGACTGGCCGGCCTGCTTGGAGCCCGCCAATTGATCGCGCAGCCAGGCCTCCTGCGCGGCGCCGAGCAGATGGCGGTTCGGGTCGTTGAGCTGCTGTTGGAAGTTCTGGATCGCCTGCATGGCCTGCGGTCCGCCTTGCGCCAGGACCGGCGCGAGCGTGCGGGCGTCGAGCTGGCGGTCGCGCCCGATGAGGCGCGTGTCGAGCATCACGATGCGGGCGAGATCGCCCCAGTCCGTGCTGCGATAGAGGCGCGGCGCAGAGGGATCCGGCCGGCGGATCGGCATCCAATCGAAATACGCGCCCGCCGCCGCGGCGACGCGATCGGCCCAGGTTCCTTCGTTGTCTTGATGGTTTTGCGCGCCGTCGCGCCACGCGTCGTTGGTCAGCTCGTGATCGTCCCACACCGCCATCAGCGGCTTGAGGCGCCGCAACTCCTGCAGATCCGGATCGAGGTGGTAGGATTGATAGCGCTGATGATAATCGCCGAGGCGGACGATCTCGCCTTCGGGCTCGAACACGCGGCCGGGAACGACCTGATCGGCCGCGGGATAAACGCCGCGCTGGTATTCGTAGATGTAATCGCCGGTGTGCAGCGCGAGATCGATCCGCTCGTCCTGCGCGGCGTCGCCATAGGCGTGGAAATAGCCGAACGGCAGATTGGAGCAGGAGAATAGCGCAAGGGTCATCTGCGCTGCGCTGGCGCGCGGCGCCGTCATCGTGCGGCCCGTGGGGGAGGGGTCGGCGCCGCTCAGAAAGCGGTAGAAATAGCGCCGGCCGGGCTGCAGGCCGCCGACATCGACCTTGACGCAATAATCGCGCGCCGGCGAGGCGACCGCGCGGCCGCGGCGCGCCGTGCGGCGAAAGTTTTCGTCCTCCGAAATCTCCCAGGCGATACGCGCATCGCCGCCCGTGCTGGGGACGAAGCGCGTCCAGAGGATCACGTTGGTTTGCGTGGGGTCGCCCGACGCGACGCCGTGGGTGAACGCGCCGCGCGGCAGCGCTTGCGCCCAGGCGGCGGTCGGCGCCGCCGACAGCGAAGCGCCGATGAGCAGGCTGCGGCGCGTGGTCAACATGGCGGGCTCCTCGAGAATCAAGCGGCCTGCGTCTTAGCGCCGGTCCAACGCAGTCTGATGACGGTTCGTCTGACGACGATCACGGCGCCGGGCGCGCCGCGGCCGCGGCGGCGGCGAGCGCTTCAGCTGAGGGCTCGCTGCGATAAACCCGCGCCAGGAAATTGGCGACGATCTCCGACGAGGCGTCGGGGATTTCTTCCTGCGGCAGGTGCCCGACGTTCGGAAACGTGATCAGCTCGGATCCGGGAATCGCCTGCGCGAAGCGACGCGCATGCTCGACCGGGATGAGATTGTCCTGCTCGCCGCTGAGGATAAGCGTCGGCTTGGAAATGCCCGCGAGCAGTTCGGGCGTGGCGAAGCGGCCGTAATCGAGCTGCAGCGCACGCAGGATCGGGCGATGCCCCGGCGCCCGTGAAAGCTCGACATAGCGGTTCACCATCGCGTCATCGACCAGGGCCTGATTGACGAACGACGCCTGCAGGCCCTGACGCGTCAAGGCGGTGGTGTCGAGATTGCTCAACAGCCGGCCGATGATCGGATTCTGCAGCAATTGGAACACAAGCGGCGCGCCGCCGGGCCGCTGCTCGAAGGGCCAGCCGGCGGCGTCCACCAGGATCAGGGCGTCGAGGCGATCGGGATGCGCAAGGGCGTATTCCCACGCCACGCGCCCGCCCATCGACGAGCCGCCGAGCGAAAACGTCTGCAGGCCCGCAGCGTCCGCCACCGCATTCACCACCGCGACATAGCGCTCCGTCGACACGGCGTAATCGGCAGGGGTTTCAGTCAGGCCATGGCCGGGCAAGTCGAGGCTGATCAGGCGATAGCGTTCGCCTAGCCGCGCAACCCATGGCTCCCACGTGTCGAGCGATGCGGCGTAGCCGTGCACGAGCACCAAAGGCGGGCGGTTGCGATCGCCCTGGTCGCGGTAGCGCACACGTTCGCCGCTGGGCATGTCCAACACGCGGTCGGCCGCGGCGCCGTATTTTTCTTGCAGCGTCGCGAAAGGAATATCGGGCCGCTGCAACGCGAACCAGCCGCCGACGAGCGCCAGCGCGATCACGGCCAGCACCACAAGCACGAAGGTCAAAGCTGCGCGCATCCCAAGCCCCACTTCGCCGACAGGCGATCTTGTTTTGTTTTCGCGTCGGCGAGCCTTTTATCGGCGTGGGCGGCGGCGAACAACCCTCAAGGCGGCGCCGCGCAGACCGGGCAGGCGGGATCGACAGGCAGCTGCACGGTGCGGCTGGTCGCCTCAAGGCCGTCGAAGATCAGCAGGCGCCCCGCAAGGCTTTCGCCGGCGCGCGCAATCTCCTTGATCGCCTCCAGCGCCATCAAGGTTCCGATCACGCCCGTCAAGGCGCCGACGACGCCGACCTCCGCGCAGGTTTCCGCGTTCGGCGGCGCTTCAGGCACGAAACAGCGATAGCAAGGCAGGCGCTCCCCCATGGGCGATGTTCTGGTCTGCCCGGATTTGAAGGTCGCGACCTGGCCGGTCCAGCGGCCGACCGCGCCGGAGATCAGCGTCAGTCCCGCATCGTGGCACGCCGCGTTCACGCAGAAGCGCGTCGCGAAAGAATCCGATCCGTCGAGCACGAGATCCGCTCCGGCGAGCAGGCTCGCCGCATTCGCATCGGCGAGCCGCGAGCGCCGCGCCTCGATAACGACATGGGGATTGAGCGCGCGCAGATGCTCGGCGGCGCGCGCCGTCTTGTCGGCGCCGACATCGCTTGAGACGTAGAGAATTTGGCGCTGCAAATTCGACAGCGACACCTGGTCGTCATCAATCAGCCGCAGCCGTCCGAGGCCCGCCGCGGCCAGATAGAGCGCAGCCGGCGCGCCGAGCCCGCCGACGCCGACGAGCGCCACCGTCGCAGCCTTCAAGCGCTGCTGCCCTGCGCCGCCGATCTCTTTCAGCATGATGTGGCGCGCGTAGCGGTCGCGTTCTTCAGGGCTGAACATGCTGCGTTCTGAACTGGCGGTGTGCCGCGCCCAGTAAAGCCGCATTCCGCCGTTCACCGCAACGCCCGCATGCCGAAGGCTTTCGCGGCCTGCGCATCGAATGTCACGATCTCACTTGCGCCGGAAAGCGACGCCGTCTGCGCGATGAGCGCGTCGGCGAACTCGCCGGCGCCGGCCCGTTGATACGCCGCGACGGCGCGATAGCCCGCCTCGGCGTTCTCCACGACGATTTCATTTGCGCGCAGCAAGCCTTCCACAGCGTTCGCGATATCCTGCCGCGACGCCTTGTAGGCGCGCGACAACACCCACGTGATTTCGGCAAGCACGACCATGCCGATGAAACCGGGCCGCTCGCGCGTCAAGCCTTCCATGAGCTGCGTTGCAAGGGCGGATTGCTGAGGATCGTCCTGGACGAGGAAGCGAACGACAACGTTGGTGTCGAGCCCGATCACTTTGCGGTTCTGGGACGGCCGATTGCGGCGTCCATGTCCGCGAGCGAGACGGGCGTCTTCGGCGCGCGGATCGAGCCCTTGAGGCCCTTGACCGATCGCGTGGCCGCCATCACGGCGAAGGCGCCATCGTGCATGCGTACGAAGTCAATCTTGTCGCCGGGGCCGACGCCCAGCGCGTCGCGGACGTCTTTCGGTAAGGTCAATTGCCCTTTCGAGGTCAACGTCGCCGCCACCATAGCTGGTATCCTTACCAAAAGTAAGGAGAAGAGTGGCGCCGCGTCTCGGCGCTGTCAAGCGCGGGTCAGCCAATGGGTCCGATCGGGACGTCGGGGCAGGCGCTCAAAGCCCATCGCGTCCCAGAACGCGATCGAGCCGGCATGGGTGGCGCGCACGTGTAGGATCGGCGCGATGGCGAATGCTTCCTGGATCAGGGCGCCGGCGACGGCGCGGCCGACGCCGCCGCGTCGGTGCGCCGGAATCACATAGACATGCCTTAGGCGGCGATGATCGGGGTGCGGGTCGTATTCGTCGAAGGTTTGCGCGCCGATTGCGGCGATGTCGCCGTCGATGAACGCCGCGAGCACACATGCGGATGCGTCGCCGTCATAGGCGTCGTTGCGCCAGCGCGCGTCGAGACGATCGAGAAACGCATACCCTTCCGCGCGCGCGGCATCGCGCAGTTGCGCAAACATGTCCGGAAGGCCGATGCAGCGGACAACTTGGACAGCCATGCGGCCTCAGGCCCCGAGCACCACGACACGTAAAGTGCGCCACGTTCTCCGGCATGCGGAGGAGGGGCGCCTCACAACCCTTCGAACAGCGCGGTGGAGAGATAGCGTTCCGCGAAGCTTGGGATGATCACGACGAAGCGTTTGCCGCGATTTTCGGAGCGTTTGGCGACTTTGAACGTCGCCGCCAACGCCGCGCCGGTGGAAATGCCGCCGGGCAAGCCTTCGGTGCGCGCCGCCTCGCGCGACAAGGCGAAGCTTTCCTCGTTCGAGACGGTGACGACTTCGTCGTAGACGGAGACGTCGAGGATTTCCGGGATGAAGCCGGCGCCGATGCCTTGGATCTTGTGCGGCCCTGGCGCGCCACCCGACAGGATTGGCGAGGACTCGGGCTCCACCGCGACGATCTTCAAGTGCGGCAGGCGCGGCTTCAGCACTTGCCCGACGCCGGTGATGGTGCCGCCCGTGCCGATGCCGGCGACGAAGAAATCGAGCGCGCCGCCCGTGTCGGTCCAGATTTCCTCCGCCGTCGTGCGGCGATGGATTTCCGGGTTGGCCGGATTGACGAATTGTCCCGGCGCGACCGCCTTCGGGTTGGTCTCGAGGATTTCCTTGGCCTTGGCGACGGCGCCGCGCATGCCCTCCGGGCCCGGCGTCAGCACCAGCTCCGCGCCAAGAAAAGCCAGCATCTTGCGCCGCTCGATCGACATCGTTTCCGGCATCACCAGGATCAGCTTGTAACCGCGCTGCGCCGCCACGAAGGCGAGCGCGATGCCGGTATTGCCCGATGTCGGCTCAACGAGCACCGAATCCGCCTTCAACAGCCCGCGCCGCTCGAGGTCCTCGATCATGGCGACGCCGATGCGGTCCTTCACGGACGCGATCGGGTTGAAGAACTCCAGCTTGGCCAGAATTTCGCCGTCCACGCCATGCGCCTTGGCCAGCTTGTCCAGCCGCACCAGCGGCGTGTCGCCCACGGTTTCGGTGATATTGGCGTAGATGCGGCCGCGGCCGGGGGTTTTGGCGGTGTCGGGCATGAAGGCGCTCCTTTGCGGCGAGTATAGCCCGCGGCCGCGGGCTCTTCCAAAGAGAAGCGGCGCCGCGCGCTTTAGGCCCGCTTCACGCGAACAGGCCGCGCAATTGGGGAACCGGCGGCAGCGACGCGCCGTTCTTCGCCACTGCAGCAAAGGCCGCGTCGGTCGCAGCAAGCGCGGCGTCGATGTCGGCGTCTGTCATCGCGGCGTTCAGGAACATGTTGTGCCAGGGGTGCACATAAAGGCCATGATCGAGCGCGACTCTGGCCCAGTGGAAGCCTTTGCGGAAATCGGGATCGTCGCCGAGCAGGATCTGCGGCATCTGCACCGGCCCGGTCTGGCGCACGGGAACGCCATGGCGCGCGGCCTGTGCGGCGATTCCGTCGCGCAGGCGGCCGCCGAGCGTCTCGAGCCGCTCGAGATAATCCGTTTCGCGGATCATCCGCAGCGTCGCCAGCGCGGCGGCCATCGGCGCCGCTGCAAACCAGAATGAGCCGGTGACATAGATCGACGCCGCGGCGTCGCGCGCGCGCTCCGCGCCAAGCAGCGCGGAAATAGGGTGGCCATTGGCGATCGCTTTGCCCCACGCCGACAAATCCGGCTGCACGCCGACGCGCGCCCAGGAGCAATCGCGCGCCAGCCGAAAGCCGGCACGCACATCGTCGACGATCAGCAGCGCGCCTGTCGCGTTGCACGCCGCGCGGCAGGCGCGCGCATAGGCGGGATCGACATCCGCCTGATCCTGAAAGGCGTCATGCTTGAACGGCGCGGCGAACAGGCCGGCGACATCGTCGCCCGCCTCGGTGAAGGCGCGCGCGAGATCGTTCACGTCATTGTAAACGAACGACAGCACATGCGCGCGGTCTTCCGGCAGCACGCCGGCAGGCCGCGGCGTGCACCATGGCGCCGCGCCATGATAGGCGCCGCGCGCAACAAGGAGCTTGCGCTTGCCGGTGTGTGCGCGCGCGACGGTGGCGGCCATCGTCGTCGCGTCGGTTCCGTTCTTGCAGAACATCGCCCAGTCGGCGTGCGTCACCATCGCGGTGAGGGCCTCGGCCAGCTCCACCATGATCGCCGAGGGGCCGGTCATGCAATCGCCGGCATAAAGCTGCTTCTGGAACGCTGCGTCGATCTTCTGGCAGCCATAGCCGAACAGGTTCGGGCCATAGCCGCACATCATGTCGATGAACATGCGCCCGTCGACGTCCCAGAGCCGCGCGCCCTCGGCGCGGGCGAAGAACTGCGGAAAGCCGTCCGGCAACAGCGTCGTCGCCTGGTGCCCGTACATGCCGCCGGGGATCACCTTCGCGGCGCGCGCGCGCCATGCGGCGTCATGGGGAAGCGCACTCATGGCGGTCCTCCTGGGCGTGCGCGGATCCGATCGCGACCAGGTCGCGATCAGGGGCGCGCCAGCACGCTCTCGCGCGCGCCGAACAGAAGATAGACCGGCGCGCCCAGCGCCATCCAGATGAAGAAGCGCCCGATCGTTTCGAGCGGCAGGCTGATGAACAGATAGGCGCAGCCGATCATCGCGGCCGGCGCGATGAACCAGGCCAGCGGCGCGCGGAAGGGTCGGGGGCGTTCGGGCGCGCTGCGGCGCAGCGCCAAGAGGCTCACCGCGACGGCGACGAACGCCGCCAATGTGCCGGCGTTGGCGAGCGCGGCGATTTCATCGAGCCGCAAGAATCCCGCGAGCCCGGCGGTCACGATCACGGTCAACAGCGTAACGGCAAACGGCGCGCCGGTGCGCGAATCGAGCGCCGCCCAGCGGCGCGGCAACAGCCCGTCGCGCGCCATCACGAAGAAGATGCGGCTTTGGCCATAGAGAAACGCAAGCACGACCGTGGGGATCGCCACAACCGCGGCGCCGGCGATCCAGGCGGCGGCGGCGTCGCCGCTCAGCGTGCGCACGATATAGGCGAGCGGTTCGGTCGAGGAGGCGAACAAGCCGTAATCCATGGCGCCGATGGCGGCGGCGGCGACCGCCATGTAGAGCGCCGTGCACAGCGCCATTGAGCCGACGATGCCGATGGCCAGATCGCGGCCCGGATTTTTGGTCTCCTCCGCTGCCGTCGAGACCGCGTCGAACCCATAGAAGGCGAAGAAGATGATGGCGGCGGCCGCCATCACGCCGACGGTGGCGTCGCCCGCGCGGTGCGCGGCGAAACCGAACGGCATGAAGGGCTCGAACCGCGCGGCGTCGAAATGCGGTGCGGCGATCGCCAGAAACGCCAACAGCGCGGCGAGCTTCACCGCGACGAGTACGGCGTTGATGGTCGCGCTTTCGCGCGTGCCGACCAGCAGCAGACCCGCCACCGCGACGATGATCGCGATCGCCGGTAGATTGATCATCCCGCCCGCGACGTGCGGCCCTTGCGTCAGCGCGAGCGGGAGATCGATTCCGACCGCGGCGAGGAAACTCGTGGCGTAGCCCGACCAGCCGACCGCCACTGCGCTCACCACCACCGAATATTCCAGAATGAGCGCCCAGCCGACGAGCCACGCCGCGCCTTCGCCCAAGGCGGAATAGGAATAGGTGTAGGCGCTGCCGGAGGCCGGCATCATCGCCGCCAGCTCGGCGTAGGCCAGCGCCACGCACACGCACACTGCGCCTGCGATGGCGAACGAAACGATGACGCCAGGCCCCGCCAGCCCCGCGCCCACGCCGATCAGCGTATAGATGCCGGTGCCGACGATCGCGCCGACGCCGAGCGCAATCAGATGCGGCCAGGACAGCGTGCGCTGCAGCCGCTGCCCCTCGGGCGGCTCGCTCTCGATCGGTTTGCGTCTGGTCCAGAACGCCATGCGGCTCCCCTCAAGAGAGCCTAGCGTGGCGTGCGCCGGCGGCGCGGTAAAGCGCTCACGCCTTTCCGGTTGAGCCGAACCCGCCGGCGCCCCGCGCGGTTTCCGGCAGGGCATCGACGACGACCCAAGCCGCCTGCGTGACCGGCGCGATCACCATTTGCGCAATGCGCTCGCCGCGGCGGATCGTGAACGACTCCTGGCCGAGATTGATCAGCAGGACCTGCAATTCGCCGCGATAATCGGCGTCGACTGTGCCCGGCGAATTCAGGCACGTGATCCCATGCTTGAGCGCCAGCCCGGACCGCGGCCGCACCTGGGCCTCGTAGCCCTCGGGCAGGGCGATGGCGAGGCCCGTGGGGATCAGCGCACGTTGGCCGGGCGCCAGCGTCACCGGCGCATCTTCCGCGACGGCGGCGCGCAGATCGAGCCCGGCCGATTGCGGCGTCGCATAAGCGGGCAGATCGAGCCCCGCGAAATGCGGCAAGGGCGAAACCGGTAGCGTGATGACAGGCGTATGCATAAGGCACCAAAATCGGATTCGCGACCAAAGGGGTAGTGCTTGACCATCGACGCCGCATTGAGCCCGCGCGCCGCGGAGAAATTCCGCGATCCGCTGATCACCGCCAAGGGCGAACCGCGCGCGGTCGTCGCCCTGCGCGCGCTGGACACGCTGTGGTTCAACACCGGCACGTTGTGCAACATCACGTGCAGCCATTGCTATATCGAAAGCTCGCCGCGCAACGACCGCCTGGCCTATCTGACCGGCGCCGAGGTCGCCGCCTTTCTCGACGAGATCGCGCGCGACCGCCTGCCGGCGCAGCTGATAGGCTTCACCGGCGGCGAGCCGTTCATGAACCCAGACATCATCGCGATGCTGGAGGATGCGCTCGCGCGCGGCTTCGAGGTGCTGGCGCTGACCAACGCCATGCGCCCGATGCAGCGCCTGCAGACCCCCTTGCGCGCCCTGCACGAGCGACACGGCGCGCGCCTGCGCCTGCGCGTGTCGCTCGACGATCCCGATCTCGCTCTGCACGATTCCGAACGCGGGGAGGGCGCCTTCGCGGCGACGCTCGAAGGCTTGCGCTGGCTGATCGCCCATGATTTCGCGGTGGAGATCGCCGGGCGCGGCTTTTCCCACGAGCCGGAAGGCGCATTGCGCGCGCGCTTCCAGGCGCTGTTCGACGCCATCGGGCTGAAGCTCGACGCCGCCGATCCCGCGCGGCTCGTGATCTTTCCGGAAATGACGCCCGACGCCGATCCGCCAGAAATCACCACGGCCTGCTGGGGCATTCTCGACAAAAGCCCGGACGACGTGATGTGCGCGAGCGCGCGCATGGTGGTCAAGCGCAAGGGTGCGGCGGCGCCCGCGGTGCTGGCCTGCACGCTTGTGCCGTATGACGCGCACTTCGAACTCGGCGCGACGTTGGCCGAGGCCAGCGCCGCTGTGCCGCTCAATCACCGCTATTGCGCGAGCTTTTGCGTGCTGGGCGGGGCGAGTTGCGGGGCGGCGCGCCCGGGCTGAGCAGTGCGGCGCGCTCATCCGCGGTGAGATGGCGCCACTTGCCCTCCGGCAGATCGCCCAGCTGCAACGGCCCGATACGTGTGCGAAACAGATCGACGACGCGCAGATCGACGAGATCGCACATGCGCCGGATCTGGCGATTGCGCCCTTCCTTCAGGACAAAGCGCAGCATGTCGGGGCCCGTGCGCGTGACCTGCGCCGGCTTCAGCGCGCGGCCGTCGAGCATAAGCCCGTGCCGCAACAGCTCCAGCTTGCGCGGCGTAATCTGGCCGAACACGCGCACGGAATAATCCTTGTCGAGCGTCGAGGCCGGGCCGATCAGCGCCTTCGCCAGCACGCCGTCGTCCGACAGGATGAGCAGCCCGCGCGAATCGTGGTCGAGCCGGCCGAGCGGCGCCAGCGCGTGATCGCGGGCCGGGATCGGCGCCTCGGGGCCGGCGAGGTTTGCGCGCGTCAAAAGCCGCGCGGCGGGAACTTGGCCGGGCTCCGGCTGGGCCGAGACATAATTCACCGGCTTGTGAATGATCACGCTGGTGGTCTGCGCCAGTTCGGCCTGAGCGGCGTCGCTCAACGTCAAGGTCTGCCCCGGCGCGATCTTGCGGCCGACATCGCCGATCCGCTCGCCGTCGATGGCGACGAGGCCGCGCGCGATCAGGTCTTCGGCGTCGCGCCGTGAGCACACGCCCTGCTGCGCCAGCCATTTGTTGATGCGCTGCGGTTCGGCCCCGTCATAGCGGCGCGACCAGGCCATCGCTCAAGCGCGGGCGGGCGCTGCGGCGTCGAGCGCTGCGGCGATGGCGGCGGCGAGCTTCTGCGCGACCGCTTCTTTGGCCATGCGCGGCCAGGCCTCTGCGCCGTGCCGCGTAATCAGCAGCACCTCGTTCTCCGCGCCGCCCATCACGTCGCCGGACACATCGTTCGCGACGATCCAGTCGCAGCCCTTCTTAGCGATCTTGGCGCGCGCATGCGCTTCCACATCATTGGTCTCGGCCGCGAAGCCGACGACGAGCTTCGGGCGTTTCTTGCCGGGCTTCGAGAGCGCGGCGAGGATGTCCGGGTTTTCCGTCAGACTGATCTGCGGCGGCGCGCCGGCGGCAGTCTTTTTTATTTTGACGTCCTCGCAACGATCGGGGCGCCAGTCGGCGACCGCGGCGACGCACACGGCGGCGTCGGCCGGCAGCGCCGCGTCGCACGCGCCGAGCATTTCGAGCGCACTCTCCACACGGCTCACGCGCACGCCGGCGGGATCGGGCAGGCTGACGGGCCCCGCAATCAAGCGCACATCGGCGCCGAGATCGGCCAGCGCTGCGGCGATGGCGAAACCCTGCTTGCCGCTCGAGCGATTGGAGATGAACCGGACCGGATCGATCGGCTCGATCGTCGGGCCGGCGGTGACGATGATGCGCTTGCCGCGCAATGGGCCGACGCGATAGTGCGCCAGAACGGCGTCGCGGATTTCGTCCGGCTCGGCCATGCGCCCTGCGCCGAATTCGCCGCACGCCATGGCGCCGTCATTGGGGCCGACGAAGCGCGCGCCATCTTTGCGCAATTGCGCAACATTGCGCTGCGTGGCGGAATGCTCCCACATGCGCACATTCATCGCCGGCGCATAGAGCACCGGCTTGTCGGTGGCGAGCAGGGCGGTGGAGGCGAGATCGTTGGCCAGCCCGTTGGCGGCTTTCGCGAGAAGATCGGCGGTCGCCGGCGCGACGACGACGAGATCCGCCGCGCGGGACAATTCGATATGCCCCATCTCATGCTCGTCGGTGAGATTGAACAGGTCGGTATAGACCTTGTCCTCCGTCAGCGCAGCGAGCGAGAGCGGCGTGACGAAATGCGCGCCGGCGGCGGTGAGGATCGCGCGCGTACGGATCGAGTCTTTCGCCAACAGACGCACCAGTTCGAGGCTTTTATACGCGGCGATGCCTCCGCCGACGATGAGCAGCACGCGGCGCGGCGCGGGGTGTTCAGACTTGGTCGGCATGGCCGTGCGTGCTCGCGATCAGGACTGGCGCGAAGATAGGCGCTGCGCTGCGGCGTCGCAATCGGGCGCCGCGGTCAGGCGATTTTCTCCAACCGGGCGCGCTCGCACAGCGGGTAGGTGGCCAGCACGTCGGCGATGGCCGTCCGCATCGCTGCGGCGCTCTCGCCATAGAGATAAAGGCTGCTTTCGGTTGCGCCGTGGTGATCGCTCAGCACGCGGCCACGCCCGGAGAGCGCCGAGTCCAGCAGCGTGCGCAATTCCTCCAGCGAGGAGCTTTCATAGACGGCGTCAGGCAGGTCCGTGCCGTTGACGTGAACCGCAAGGCCTTCGTCGACGCCAATGGGAATTTCGCCGCCGTTGTCGAGGATCAGTTTCGAGCCCACCGGCGCGCCGAGCGCATCGAGTTTCTCTGCCAGCGCTGCGAGGAATTCGGGCGTCACGGCTTCCGCCTCAACCTCCAGGTCGCAGCTCGAAACGCCTTCGCCGGGGGTGAACGCCGTGCCGCCGCCGGTGACTTCGCCAAAGCCGTTCTCCGCTAGCCAAGCATCGACCGCGTCACCGAACGCCGCGCCGCGATCCAGCGGCTTAAGCCGCGCATTGAGGCGCGCCACCACGACCGGTCGGCGGGGCGCTTTGCGCGCGAAAAGTCGAAACATGGCGGTCTACCCGTGCAGGCGGAGCCGCGATTATGCCTCGAGGCGACTTGAAAAAGCGTTTGGGGACATGATGAACGCAGCGCTTACCGTGTTCGCCCGCCGCTAAGGCTGGGCAGGCGCCGGCGCGGCTTGCGTTTCGGCGGGCGCGCCGATCGGCGCCTGCCGGTTGCGCAGCGCCTCCGCCTCTTGCCTCAGGCGCAAAATTTCATGCTGCAGGCGGTGTTCCTCCGCAAGCGCCTTCGCCCGCTCGTCTTGCAGGCTACGCTCGATCTGCTCGGTGCGCGAAAATTCCGCCGGCAGCACGATGCGCGGCGCGCGCATCGCGAACGCCAAAAGCACAAGCGCGCCGAGCGCGAGACCGATCCAGAAGCTGCGCCAATGAAAGCGCGCGCGCGCCGCCTCCGGCGCGCCGTCGGCCACGGTGCGCGCGGCAGCCTCCAGCGCGGCGAGCGTTTTCGGCAGGCGGCGCACGGCGGTCCAGGCGTCGCCGGCTTCGGCGAGCCCGCGCCGCGTCATCGCTTCGGCGCCGAGCTCGCGCTTGACCCAGCGTTCGACGATCGGGCGCGCAGCGGCCCACATGTCGTGCTGCGGATCGAGCGCGCGCGCGACGCCCTCGACTTGCACCATCGTCTTTTGCAGCAGCACCAGCTCGGGCCGCAAATGCATGCCGAACAGGTGCGTGACGTCGAACAATTGCAGCAGCAGGCGGCTCATCGAGATCGACTCGGCCGTCTTGCCGAAGATCGGTTCGCCGATGGCGCGCAGCGCCTGGGCGAACTCCTCGACCGTGAAGCGTTCCGGCACATAACCGGCGACCGCGTGGACCTGCGCCACCGCCTTGTAGTCGCGCCGCAGGAAACCGTAGAGGATCTCGGCGAGGTAGCGGCGCTCCTTGTGCCCGATGCGGCCCATGATGCCGAAATCGACGACCCAGAGCTTGCCGTCCTTGCCGTAGATCAGATTGCCTTCGTGCATGTCGGCATGGAAGAAGCCGTGATCGAGCGCCGAGGCGAGGAAGCCGCGCGTGACCGCGATCGCCAGAGCCGGTTGGTCGGCGCCGGCCTTCTCCAGGCCGCGTTTGTCGGTCAGCGCGACGCCTTCGATCCAGTCGAGCGTCATGACGCGCTTGGCCGAGCGCGTCCAGTCGATTGCCGGAACCGACAAATACCCGTCGACGGCTGCGACCTCGCGAAACTCTGCCGCAGCGCCCGCCTCGAGCCGCAGATCGAGTTCGCGCGCCAGCGCGTTCGACACGGTGTCGACGAATTGCACGGGCTCGAGCCGGCGCGACCGCACCGAGAAGAACTCCACCGCCTGGGCCGCGAATCGCAGCGCCGCCATCTCGCGCGCCAGCTTTTTTTCGATGCGCGGGCGCAGCACTTTCACCGCGCGCACCTCGCGGCTGGGCAGAATCGCCTGGTGGACCTGTGCGATCGAGGCCGCCGCCATCGCTTCCGAGATCGCGCCGAACAGGCTCTCGGTGCCGCCGAGTTCGGCGTTGATGGTGTCGAGCGCGGCGACGCGCGAGAACGGCGGCAGCCGATCCTTCAGGCGCGCCATGTCCTGCGCGGCGGTGACGCCGATAATGTCGGGCCGGGTGGCGAGAAACTGGCCGAACTTCACATAGGCGGGCCCCAACCGCTCCAGCGCCATGGCCAGCCGCGCGCCGACGCTTTTCGGCTTTCGCGCCCGCACGATCGGCGTCAGCAGCGCGCCGAGCACGCGATAGGCGGCGGGCATGCGCTGGCGGTACTCGCTCGGGGCGAGTGCGTCGTAACGCGCCAGCGTGAACGCGACCCGGAGCAGCCGGAAGGTGTGGCCGATGGCGGCGAGCATGCGTCTCCCTATCCCGCCCGCGGCTAGAGGGCCCAACCCCAGTGCAAGGCGCAGACCCCGCCGGCATAGTTCTCGAAGCCGACCCGCTTGAACCCGGCGTCTTGGATCATAGCGCGGAAACGTTCCTGATCCGGAAACCTGCGGATCGATTCCACGAGATAGCGATAGGAGTCCGCATCGCCCGCGAGAAGCCGCCCCATCGCCGGGATCGCCCGGAAGGAATAGGCGTCATAGACCCCGTCCAGCCCGGGGATCGCCAGGCGAGAGAACTCGAGACAGAAAAACCGCCCGCCCGGCTTCAGCACACGCCGCGCCTCGGCCAGCACGGCGGGGATGTCGGCGCAGTTCCGGATGCCGAAAGAGATCACGTAGGCGTCGGCCCAGCGGTCGGGGAAGGGCAGGGCCTGGGCGTCGGCGCACAGCCAGGCGAGGCCGTCCTCGCCGCGCCGCCGGCCGGCCGCGAGCATTTCGGCGTTGATATCGGCCACCACGATCGACGCCGGCTCGCCGCCCCGACGGGCGCGGGCGGCCTCGGTGCGGCGGCGGATGCGCCGGGCGATGTCGCCGGTGCCGCCGGCGACGTCGAGGATGGTTTCGCCGGGCTGCGGGTTGAGCCGGGCGACCGCCGCATCCTTCCACAGCCGGTGCAGGCCGCCCGACATGGCGTCGTTCATCAGGTCGTAGCGGCTTGCCACGCGGTCGAACACGGCCCGCACGCGGCCGGTCTTCTCGCTCCTGGGGATGTCCTGAAAGCCGAAGCTGGCGGTGTCGGGGGCGCTGCTCATCGGTCCTGACATAGCGATGCGTGGCCTGAAGGGCTATATCGCGCGGCAGGGCGAAACGCCCCATCGGCTTTGTCTCCCAACGGTTTTTCATGCCGGAATTGCCTGAAGTGGAAACGGTGCGGCGGGGCCTCGCTCCGGCGCTGGAAGGCCGCCGCATCGAGAGCGTGCGGCTCAACCGCGCTGATCTGCGGTTTCCGTTTCCCGAACGGTTCGCCGAGCGCCTGGCTGGCGCGCGCGTCGAAGCGCTTTCGCGCCGCGCCAAATATCTGCTGGCGCGGCTCGACACCGGCGAGGTCTGGATCACGCATCTGGGCATGACGGGCCGGTTCACGGTCACCGCGCCCCACATCGCCGCGCGGCCTGGCGATTTCTATTTTGCGGCGCTGCCCGATCCCGCGCACACCCATGTCGAGATCGCGCTGGAGAAAGGCGCGCAGCTGGCGTTCAACGATCCGCGCCGCTTCGGCTACATGGATGTGATCCCCGAAGCCGCGCTCGAAACGCATCCCTATTTTTCGGGCATGGGCCCGGAGCCGCTCGGCAACGGCTTCAGCGCCGCATTGCTGACCGAAAAACTGAAAGGCAAGAAAACGCCGATCAAGGCGGCGCTGCTCGACCAGCGCATCGTTGCGGGCCTTGGCAACATTTACGTCTGCGAAGCGTTGCATCGCGCCGGCGTGTCGCCGAAGCGCATGGCCGGGCGCATTTCGGGCGCGCGGCTGGAGGCGCTGGCCGTTGCGGTGCGCGCGGTTTTGGAAGAGGCGATCGAGGCGGGCGGATCGACTTTGCGGGACTATGCCGGCGCCGATGGCGCGCTCGGATATTTTCAGCATCGCTTCAACGTCTATGACCGCGAAGGGGCGGCGTGCGCGAAGCCGGGATGCAAAGGCGTCGTCCGGCGCGTTGTCCAATCGGGGCGCTCGAGCTTTTACTGCCCGGTTTGTCAGCGTTAAGCCCAAGGAGCGCGGACGACCTCGTCCGCGCCGTGCAACGCGCGATCTCGTGAACGCCGAAGCATGGACGAGGTCGTCCATGCTTCATACCCCGCATGCTTCACCGTCTCTGCAACAAATCGCCCAGCGGATTGGGTCGCGCCTGTTCGCCCGTGCGCTGCCCGAGCGCGCCGCCGAGACGGTCCTGGATGGCGCTGCGGGCGCGGTCACGCACGAGGTCGCCGAGTTCGGGGCGATAGCGCGGCTGCGTCCACGGGCCGGAAATGCGGAACGGCACGCCGAGACCGGCCGCGTCGAGCGCGCCGCCCTGCCCCTGCGCGGAGCGCACCGCGCGCGGCGTGATTTTCATATCGATCGTCTGCGCGCCGATATCGATTGCGCCTTGCCCCTCGAGACGCACGAACGGATTGAGCATGCGCAGATCGGTGGTTTGCGCCGCGCCGTTCGTCACCGCAAAGGTCGCTGCGAATTCGGCGAAGTCGGTGGCGCTGTCGGGTCCAACCTCGCTGCCCGACAGGGCGGCCTGCACCATGCGCGCCACGCGCGCCAGATTGACGCCGCGCCACGCGCCATCATTGAACGTGAACGCCATGGTTCCGTCGAGGCTGCGCATGATCGCCGCCTGCGAGGCGCCTTGGCCGGCGAGCGCGGCGCGCAGGCGGCCGCGCCCCTCGATCTTGTCGAAGCCGATCGCGGCGGTGAGCAGCGGCAGCGCCTGGATGTTTTGCGCGTCGAGATCGATCGCGACCGCCGGCGTCGCATTGCGCGCGTCCACGCGCAGCCGCGCGGTTCCGCCGCCGCCATAGAAGGACACCCGCGACAGCGTGGCGTCGAGCGCGCCGGCGGCGATCTGCAGGCGCAATTGCGCGTCGGAAAAGCGCATGCGCTGGAACGTCAGGGCGCCGAGATCGAGCGCGAAATCGGCGTCGATGGCGCGCAGGCCTGCAAGGTCGAGCGGGGCTGCGCTCCACGCCGTTCCGACGCTCACGCCGCCTTCGGCGCCGGCGTTCGCCTGCGTCGGCGCGGGCAGATAGGGATTGAGATCGAGCGCGGCGATGCGCAGCGCGCCGGTCGCCGTTAGGCGATCCTGCGCGGCGCTGCGCAGGCCGACGTCGCCGGTCGCTGCGATCGCATCAAGACGGTAGGTTCCGCCCGCGATCGCCGCCGCGCCGTCGGCTGCGGTCAAAGCGCCGGCGATCGAGAAGGGGCCGAACTGGTCGCCCTCGGGCAGAGGCGCGCCCATCCACGCCATCAGCGCGCGCAGACTGTCGCCGCGCGCGTCGATCTGTCCGGAGACCGCGCCCGCTGCGGTGTCGACCGCGCCGGTCAGCGAGGCGGCGATGACAGGCGCGCGCGCCTGCAGCGTGATCGGCGTCTCGCCTTGATTGAGCGCTGCGCGCGGGGCGGCGATCTCGGCGGTCAAATCGATGCGCTGGCCGCGATAATCGAACGCCGCGGCGATCCGCGCCGGCTCGTCGAGCGAGTCGAGCGTGACGCCGGCGTCGATCGCCGTGAGCTCGATCGGTTCGCCGCTGTCGCCGGTGAAGCGCACGCGGCCATTGCGCAGCCGCACATTCTCCAGCCGCAAGGCCTTGAGCTCGTTTTGCTGTTGGGACTCGGCTTGCGCCGCGGGAAACGTCCAATTCGCCGCGCCCTCCGCGGTGGCGCGCAGATCGATCAGCGCATCGTCAAGCGTCAGCCGCTTGACCTCGATCGCGCCGCGCAGCAGCGGCAGCACCGAAACGGCGAAGGCCGCGTTGCGCCCGGCGATGAAATCGCCTTGCGGAAAACCGCTCGGGTTCGACAGCGCGACGCGCTCGGCCGACAGGCCCAAGGCGGGGAAGATCGTCAGCCCGACCTCGCCCTCGATCGTCACGCTGCGCCCCGTCGTCGTCTCGATCTGCCGCTCCAGCGCCGCGATCGCCGCATCCTTGGGAAAGAACGCGATGAAGGCGCCGAGGCCCAGCGCGAGGAGCGCGCCTGCAATGCCGAGAGCCAGCCAAACGCGCTTCATCGTCACGCCCCCACATCGCTTCAGCCGGTTCGCGTCCTGCGCGAGACCGTAGCGCATTTCGCCGCACCGACCAATCTGGGCCGCCGCCATTCTAGGGCCTGACGGCGCGCGGCGGCTGCGCTATCGATGCCGCCCGCACGCTGCATCGCCGAGGCCGCCATGACATACGCCACGCTGATCGTCGAAACCGACGGGCCGGTCGGCCTGATCCGCATCAATCGGCCCGAAGCCCTGAACGCGCTCAACCGCCAGGTGCTCGCCGACATCAGCGCAGCGCTCGACGCGTTCGAAGACGACGGCGCCATCGGCTGCGTGGTGTTGACCGGGTCGGACCGCGCCTTCGCCGCCGGCGCCGACATCAAGGAAATGGCCGACAAATCCTACGCCGACGTGCTGCGCGAGGATCTGTTCGCCGGCTGGGACCGGCTGACGCGCTTCCGCAAGCCGATCATCGCGGCGGTGTCCGGCTTCGCGCTCGGCGGCGGCTGCGAATTGGCGATGATGTGCGACATGATCTTCGCGTCCGAGACCGCGAAGTTCGGCCAGCCGGAAATCAAGCTCGGCGTGATGCCCGGCATGGGCGGATCGCAGCGCATGGCGCGTGCGGTGGGCAAGGCCAAAACCATGGATCTGTGCCTCACGGGCCGCATGATGGACGCCGCCGAGGCGGAGCGCTCCGGCCTCGTCGCGCGCGTGATCGCGCCGGAAAAGCTGTTGGACGAAGCGCTGGCGGCGGCGCGCATCATCGCCGGCTTCTCGCAGCCGTCGGTGTCGGTATGCAAGGAAGCCATCAACCGCGCCTTCGAGACGACGCTGGCGGAGGGCGTGAAATTCGAGCGCCGCGTGTTCCACGCCCTGTTCGCCACCGACGACCAGAAGGAAGGCATGGCCGCCTTCATCGCCAAGCGGCCGCCGAATTTCACGCACCGCTAAGCGCGGGACACGCAATCGCGGCGTTCGGCGAATTGACGCTGGGCCGGCGCATGGGTATATCCCCCGGCTCTTTTGCAGCGCCCCGATTGTGGGCCGAGGGTGACATGGCGAACACGAAGTCCGCGAAAAAAGCGATCCGGGTCATTGAGCGCCGCACTGCGGTGAACAAGGCGCGCCGCTCGCGGATGCGGACCACGTGGCGCGCCGTGGAAGAGGCGATCGCCGCCGGCGACGCCAAGGCCGCCGAAGCGGCGCTGCGCGCGGCCGAGTCCGAAACGTCCCGCGCCGCCGGCAAGGGCGTCATCCACAAGAACACAAGCGCCCGGAAGGTCTCCCGGCTGAGCAAGCGCGTGAAGGCGCTGGCCAAGGTTTAGGGCCCGAGGCGGCGTCCCGCGGCTCCCGCAAGACGCGAAAATCACTCAATTTTGTCGTATGACGGACGGGTGTCTTTCCGTCCGCACACGGCCTTTTGCACAGCCGAAACGACAGCCTGTCGCGGCGTCGCGATGGGGATGTTTTCAGTAAGGATTCCAAGCGCTTAGTTAAAAGATGTCTAATTTATTGGGCCGGTGTCCGAATGTTCCGTTGATTCCAAAAACGGCCTGAGTAACCATACGCCTCGCTGGCGAAAACTTCGTCCGCACACCAACGCATAAAAGTAATGGGCGTGGGCTGCTCCCGACGCATGTCGGGCGCATGGCGGGTGAAGTGCGTCTCCAGCAGGGGCATGGATTGCTGATGGATCTTGCGGGCGCTTGGGCGCGTCCGCGGGCGCACGAGGAGGTGCGGGGGCATGGACATTTTCGAGCATGGCGCTCGCCCGTTGACGGCGAGCACGGGCGCTATCCGCGCCTACGGCATGGTCAGGAAAGAGCTGACCGCCGAGTTTGGGGCCAATGATTTCCGGTCCTATCTGGAGCCGCTTCGTCTTCTTGCGGAGCTCGACGGCGCGTTGATTTTCCTCGCCGACAACGCTGTCGCGGCCGCCTGGGTGCGGCGCACCGCGTTGCACCGGATCGACGCCCGGCTGCGCGCCTACACGCAGGTCGCCCAGCCGTCGCAGGTTCTGGTCGCCGCCGAGCTGCCGGCGGTTCTCCGCCCGCTTCTGGACGAGGCGCCGGCTGCGCCGCCGGAGACCGCGCCGGCCTACACGCCGACCGACGCTCTTTCCGGCGCGCAGGACACCTTCGAGACCTTTTGCGAGGACGCCACGAACGCCCGCGCCGCCATCACCGCCAAGATGATCGCCAGCGGCGCGCCGCTGCCGTTTCCGCTGACGCTGTTTTTCGGGCCGTGCGGCGTCGGCAAGTCGCACTTGCTGCACGCCATCCAGGCCGAATGGCGCCGCCTGCACCCGACGCGCAAGGTGCGGCTGATGATGGCGCAGGAATTCACCGAAGAATTCCAGAACTATCTCAATCGCCGCGATGCGGCCTCGTTCAAGGGGGGTGTGCGCGAGGTCGAGCTTCTGCTGATCGACGATTGCCATCGCTTCCTCAACAAGCCGAAGACTCAAGAGGAATTGTTCGACACGATCGCGATCCTCAATCGCCACGGCCGGTCCGTCGTGATGACGGCCGATCAGAGCGCGGACGAATTGCCGGGCCTCGACGAGCGGCTGCGCCAGCGCCTCAAGAGCGCGGCGGTGTGCGAAATCAGCGAGCCGACGGACGCGCTGCGCCGGCGGATCCTGGAGACGAAGGTCCGCCTCCAGGCGGAGCGGATGCCCGGGTTCAAGGTGACGGATGAGGCCATGGACATGATCATCAGCCGGCTCGACGGCGGCGGTCGGATGATCGACGGCATCGTCAATCAATTGGTGGTCGAGGCGAGAGTGTCAGGATTGGAGGTTGGGGTGGACGCGGCTCAAAACGCATTGCGCGGCAAGCTTCCGCCGGATGGCGGCGACCGGCGCGTGACCATACAGCTCGTGCAGAAGGTGGTGGCGCGGTATTTCGACATGACCGTGCCGGACTTGCTGCGCCGGTCGCGGCAGCGCGCGGTCGCCTATCCGCGGCAGGTGGCCTTCTATCTGTGCACGCAGATGACCCAAGCGTCGCTGCCGGACATCGGGCGGCGGTTCGCGCCGGCCGCCGTCAAGGGCGAGCAGCCGAAAGGCTACGACCACACGACGGTCATGTATTCGCGCGACAAGATCATCGAAAGCCTCAATACAGATGAAAAACTGCGTCAAGATATCGACGCATTGAAAAAGCTCATTCGGCGCGAATCCTGATCGCCCGATCGAAATTACAGTATAGGCGAAGCGATAAGGGGCGCGGCGAAAGCGGCGCCCCTTTTTGCAGCGCCGCGGGCGCCGCCGGCGCCGGCCTTCGCAACCGCGTGGAAAACCACTTTCCACTTTCGGCCCTCACGCCCCTGAGCGTGATGGCCAAAAGCGGATGCCGGTTTTGGCGGCCATCACGCTCTAAGTTGGGATTTAGAGCCTGATTCACGCTTCAGATTGCTTCAATCTGAAGCGATCAGGCTCTAGGGTCGCTGCCCGGCTGCGAATCGCGAGGCCGGCCGTGCAACGCATGCCGCCTTCGCCGGCGGCCCACAGCGACAGGATGTCCCGATGCGGTTGACCATTGAGCGCGCCGCGCTCTTGAAGGCGCTCAGCCACGTTCAAAGCGTCGTCGAGCGACGCAACACGATCCCGATCCTGTCCAATGTGCTGTTGTCGGCCTCGTCCGATGGGCTGAAGCTGTCCGCCACCGATCTCGACATCGAGATCTCCGAGATCGCGCCGGCCGAGGTGGAGCGCGCGGGCGCAACGTCGGCTCCGGCGCACAATCTCTACGAGTTCGCCCGCAAACTGCCCGAGAACGTCCCGGTTCGGCTGGAGCTGTCGGGCGACGATCCGCGCCTGTTCATCTCCGCGGCGCGCACCCGGCTGCACCTGCCGGTGCTGCCGGCCGACGATTTTCCGCTGATGCCGGCTAACGGCTTCGACACGACGTTCGACATCCATCCCGCCGATCTCGGGCGGCTGATCGACAAGACGCGCTTCGCCATCTCGACGGAGGAGACCCGCTATTACCTGAACGGCATCTATCTGCACGGCGCGACCGAGGGCGGCGAGCCGAAGCTGCGCGCCGTCGCCACCGACGGCCACCGCCTGGCGCTCGCCGATGCGGAGGCGCCCGCCGGCGCCAAGGGCATGGCCGGCGTCATCGTGCCGCGCAAGACGATCAACGAATTGCGCCGCCTGCTCGATGACGCCGCCGACGTCGTGTCGATCGGCGTGACCGGCCAGAAGATCCGCTTCGCGCTGGGCGCGGCGGTGCTGACCTCGAAGCTGATCGACGGCTCGTTTCCCGATTACGGCCGCGTCATTCCGAAGGGCAATGCCAAGTCCCTGCGCGTCGAGAACAAAAGCTTCGCCGAAGCGGTCGATCGCGTGGCGACGGTGTCGGCCGAACGCTCGCGCTCGGTGCGCCTGTCGATCGAGGCCGACAAGGTTACGCTCACCGTGAACAATCCCGACGCCGGCTTGGCCACGGAAGACATCGCGGCCGAGTACGCCAGCGATCCGCTGGAAATCGGCTTCAACGCGAAATATCTGCTCGATGTGGCCGCGCAGATCGACGGCGAGCACGCGATCTTCGAACTCAACGATTCCGGCTCGCCGACGCTCGTGCGCGACGAGGCCGGCGCCGATGCGCTTTACGTGCTGATGCCCTTGCGCGTGTGACGGCGACATGAAGAAGCGCTGGATCGTCGCCATCGCCGTCGCCGCCGTTTTGGGCGGCGTGTTCGGGATGAACGCATCGTTCTGGGGCAAGCCTGAAGGCGTCGCGTTTGTTCTGGCGCATCGCGGCGTACACCAACGTTTCCACACCGAAGGCTTGACGAACGAGACATGCACAGCCGCGCGCATTTTGCCGCCGACGCACGCATTCCTCGAAAACACGCTGCCTTCGATCGAGGCTGCGTTCGCCGCCGGCGCCGACATGGTGGAGATCGACGTCCATCCGACGACGGACGGCGAGTTCGCCGTGTTTCACGACTGGACGCTGGAGTGCCGCACCGACGGCCACGGTGTTACGCGCACCCACACGATGCAGGCGCTGCGCGCGCTTGATGTCGGCTATGGATACACGCATGACGGCGGCGCGACGTTTCCCTTTCGCGGTCGCGGCGTCGGCGCGATGCCCACGCTTGGCGAAGTGCTCGCGGCCTTCCCCGAACGCCGCTTTCTGGTGAACTTCAAAGGGTCGGACGCCGCCGAAGGCGACGCGATGGCCGCCTATCTCGACGCCATCGAGCATGCGCGTCCGGAGCGTCTCGCGTTTTTTGGCGGCGCCCCGGCGCGTCGCCTCGATGCATTGCGGCCCGAATATAAGGTCGTCACGCGCCGCGGATTGCGGCGCTGCGCGACGGACTACGTTCTCTTTGGATGGCTGGGCGTGACGCCGGAAGCGTGTCGCGACTCCATTGTTTTCGCGCCGATCAATTATGCCCGCTTCGCGTGGGGGTGGCCCGATCTGTTTGTGTCGCGCATGCAAGCCGCCGGCAGCGAGGTGGTGCTGATCGGACCGATCGATGCAGGCGGCCCGCTGCTCGCATCGGGCATCGATGACGCAGCGACGCTCGATCGCGTGCCCGCCGGATGGCGCGGGGGCGTTTCGACGGATGCTGTCGAGATCATTGGTCCGTTACTGGCCGAGAGGGCGCAGTGACGGCGCAAAGCCGCACTTGGATCTCCCGGCTCGCGCTTACGGATTTCCGCAACCATGCCGCGCTCGACCTGACGCTCGATGCGCGGCCGGTGTGCCTTTACGGCGCCAATGGCGCGGGCAAGACCAATCTTCTCGAAGCGCTGACGATGTTTGCGCCGGGGCGCGGCTTGCGCGGCGCCGCGGCGGAGGAGATCGCGCGGATCGGCGCCGACCCGGCCGCGCGTCTGTGGACCGCATCGCTGCGGCTGATGCGCGACGGCGAGGCGGTGACGCTCGGCGTCGGCGCCGAGCGCGCCGCCGACGGGTCGGTCAAGCGTGTGGTGCGGCGCGACGGCCGCACGGTCGGCGCATCCGATCTCGCGCGCGACGCGCGCATGATCTGGGTGACCCCGGCGATGGATCGCCTGTTCACCGGCGGCGCCGGCGACCGGCGCCGCTTCTTCGACCGCCTCGTCTTGGGGCGGGCGCCCGAGCATGGCTTCGCCGCCGCCGCCTACGAGCGCGCGCTGCGCGAGCGTCAGCGCCTGCTTAATGAGCGGCGGCTCGACGATGCCTGGCTTTCGGGACTGGAGCGCGAAATGGCGGCCCATGGCGCAGCCGTCGCCGCCGCCCGCGTGGAGACCTTGGGCGTGCTGCAGGCCGCCATTGCGGCGCGCCCGCCGGGCGCCTTCCCGAAAGCCGAGATCGCGCTCGAGGGTGCGCTGGAGGACGCGTTCGCCACGGGCGCCGTCAGCGCGCAAGTGGAGGAAGACTTCGCCGCTCGTCTGCGCCAAGCGCGCAACCGCGACGCCGCCGCCGGCCGCGCGCTCGACGGCCCGCATCGCAGCGACCTGAAAGTCGTCCACGTCGCCAAGGCGATGCCGGCCGCGTTCTGCTCGACCGGCGAACAAAAGGCGCTTCTGCTCGGCCTCATTCTCGCTCAGGCGCGGGCGCTCGCCGACGATCCCGGCGCGGGGCCGGCCTTCGTGCTGCTCGACGAGGCGGCCGCACACCTCGACGCCGATCGCCGCGCAGCCTTGTTCGAGGAATTGCTGTCAAACCCCGCGCAAGCCTGGCTCACCGGCACGGACGCGGGCTTGTTCGACGCGTTCGGCGATCGCGCGCTGCACCTTCGGGTGGGGGAAGGCGCGGTCGCGCCGGCGGCGTGACAAACCGGCCCAAATCTGGTGTTCTCAACAAAAGATGACGGGCGTCTCAACTTCGCTCGTCGGGGAGAGAACCATGGCCGACGGCGCAGCTAACCTCACTCGCGCGCAACTTCTCGCCCAGGCGGCCGAGCTGCCGCTCGAAGAGTTCAATCCCGCCGATCCGGACCTCTTCCGCAACGATGCGATCTGGCCCTATTTCGAGCGCCTGCGCAAAGAGGCGCCGGTGCATTTCACCCCGCCCGAAATCAGCCGCCGCAGCTTCGGCGAGGGCCGCGTCGGCGGCGAGGACGATCCGGGCATCGGCGGCTATTGGTCGATCACGCGCTATGCCGACATCATGGCGGTCGACACCAATCACCAGGCGTTCTCGTCGGACGCGTTCAAGGGCGGCATCACGCTGCGAAATTTCGACGAAGATTTCGTGCTGCCGATGTTCATCGCGATGGATCCGCCCAAGCATGACGTGCAGCGCAAAACCGTGAGCCCCATCGTGGCGCCGGATTATTTGGCGTCGCTTGAAAGCGTCATCCGCGAGCGCGCCGCAGGCCTGCTCGACGCGGTTCCGCGCAGCGAGCCGTTCGATTGGGTGAAGGCGATCTCGATCGAGCTCACCACGCAGATGCTGGCGACGCTGTTCGATTTCCCCTGGGAGGATCGCGCCAAGCTGACGCGCTGGTCCGACGTCGCCACCGCAATCCCCGGCGCCGGAATCGTCGATACCGAAGAACAGCGCCGCGCCGAATTGCTCGAATGCCTCGGCTATTTCACCAATCTGTGGAACGAGCGCGTCAACGCGCCGCCCAAGCACGATCTGATCTCGATGCTGGCGCACGGCCCATCGACACGGAACATGGAGCCGATGGAATATCTCGGCAACATCATCCTCTTGATCGTCGGCGGCAACGATACGACGCGCAATTCGATCACCGGCGGGCTCTACGCGCTCAACAAATACCCCGCCGAGTACGAAAAGCTGCGCCGCAATCCGGCGCTCATTCCGAACATGGTGTCGGAGATCATCCGCTGGCAGACGCCGCTCGCCTATATGCGCCGCACCTGCGTGCAGGACACCGAAATCGGCGGCCAGATGATCCGCGAAGGCGACAAGGTGGCGATGTGGTACATTTCGGGCAACCGCGATCCCGACATGTTCGAGAACGCGCACGACCTCGTCATCGATCGCCCGAATGCGCGCCGGCACATGGCGTTCGGCTTCGGCATTCACCGCTGCGTCGGCAATCGCCTGGCGGAAATGCAGCTGCGCATCGTGTGGGAGGAAATCCTCAAGCGCTGGTCGAACGTGGAAGTGCTGGAAGAACCGCGCCGCGTCTATTCCAGCTTTGTGAAGGGCTACGAATACATGCCCGTGCGCATCGTCGCGTAGGGGCGCGGCTGGACCTGCCGCGAAGTCCGCACTAGTCTCAACCGTGGGTGAGACGACGGACGCAGCGCGAGATGATCAGGGTTGCATTTTGGGCGGTCGCCTGCCTCATGTCGGCCGCCGCCGCTTGGGCGGAAGATGGACGCTGGCTCCGCGCCGAAACGCGTCATTTCGTGCTCTATTCGAACGAGTTGCCGCAGCGCGTTCGCGAAGCCGCCGAGCAGCTCGAACAATTCGATCACTTGCTGCGGCTCGTCACACAGCAACCCCCGCCGGCGGAAGCGCAGAAACTTGAGGTCTATCTTCTCGCGACGCAGCCGCAACTGGCGATCGTGCAGCCGGGCCTTGGTGAGTCGGTCGCCGGATTTTACGCCGCGCGAACAGAGATGGTCGCAGCCTTCAGCGTTGCAGGGCGGCGATTTGACGTCGATGGGCAAGAAATACTGTTTCACGAATACGCCCATCACTTCCTGTATCAGAATTTCAACTTTCCCTACCCGGGCTGGTTTATCGAGGGTTTCGCGGAATACATGCAGACGGCGGAAGTTTCCGCCACGCGATTGAGCTGGGGTCGTCCGACGACGATCCGCGGCTCGTGGCTGTTGAACGGCGGCGATCAATTGCCGCTTAATCAGGTGCTTCGGCGCGTCTCGATCGATCGTGGAGACGATGTCGGCTATTTCTACGCGCAAAGCTGGCTCTTGACGCACTTCATGCTGAGCGTCCCAGAGAACCGGGCGCCGTTGCAGAACTATTTCCAACGCATCGCCAACGCCGAACCGGCGGACGAGGCGCTGTACGCGGCGCTCGGCATGGACGAGAACGCGATCGAGCGGCGCCTGCGCCAATATGTGCGCGGGCGCGTCACCTTCACGACGCTGAATCTCGGCCAGCCACTGGTGACCGAGGTGGCGATCTCGCGCCTACCGCGCTCGGCGGACGACCTTTTGTTGCCGATGGCGCGGCTGCGCCTCGGCGTATCCGATGACGTCGCCGAAGACCTCGTCGCGCGCATCGCGGCGATTGCGGCGCGCTATCCAGGCGACGCCTACGCTGTGCGCGCGCATGCGTACGCTCTCGCGCTGTATGGCGACGCCGCCGCTGCGCGCGCCCGCATCGCGCCCGTGTTGACCGCTGATCCGAACGACGCCAACGCCCACTACATCACCGGCCTCGCCTGGCTGCGCGATGCGCGCGCGGGCGATGCGGCGGCGCGGCTGGAGGCGCGGCGCGCGTTCGTGCGGGCCTTCCGGTTGGACGACGCGCACGTGCCCACGTTGTACCGCTATGTCGAGACTTTCACCGACCTCAACCAGCCTCTGTCGGCGCGCGACCTCGATGTGCTGCTGCGCGCGCACGATCTGGCGCCGCAGGTGTTCGAGATCGGCGCGAATGCGGCGGCGCAGCTCGCCGCCGCGCGGCGGTACCGCGAAGCGATCGCCACCCTGACCCCGTTTGCGCAGGATCCGCATGGCGGCCCCCGCGCCGAGCGCGCCCGTGCGATGATCGCCGCCTATGCGATGGGCCAGGGCATGCAAAACGAGGCGGCGCAAGCGGCGCCGGCCGCGCCCTGAGCGCTGCATCAAGCGCATAAAAATCCAAGACTTTTCCGACGCTTCCGCCTATATTGAGGGTCCATTTTCTTTCCGAATCGACCCCGCATGGCAGACGATCTTCAGCCGCCCGTTTACGGCGCGGATTCCATTAAAGTTCTCAAAGGCTTGGACGCGGTCCGCAAGCGTCCGGGCATGTATATCGGCGACACCGACGACGGCTCGGGCCTGCACCACATGGTCTATGAGGTGGTCGACAACGCCATCGACGAGGCGCTCGCCGGGCACGCCAAGAACGTCACCGTCACGCTGCACCCCGACGGCTCGGCCGAGATCACCGACGATGGCCGCGGCGTGCCCACCGACATCCACAAGGAGGAGGGCGTTTCCGCGGCGGAAGTGATCATGACGCAGCTGCACGCCGGCGGGAAATTCAACCAGGATTCCTACAAGGTCTCAGGCGGGCTCCACGGCGTCGGCGTCTCGGTCGTCAACGCGCTGTCGGAATGGCTCGACCTGACGATCTGGCGCGACGGCAAGGAACATTTCATGCGCTTCCGGCACGGCGTCGCCGAGGCGCCCTTGGCGGTGCGCGGGGACGCCGGCGGCAAGCGCGGCACGGCCGTGCGCTTCCTGCCGTCCACGGAAACCTTCACCATGGTGGAGTTCGACCGCAAGACGATCGAACACCGCCTGCGCGAGCTCGCCTTCCTGAACTCGGGCGTGAAGATCATCTTCTCCGACCTGCGCGGGCCGGAGCCGTTCGTCGAGACGCTGTTTTATGAGGGCGGCGTGCGCGCCTTCGTGCAGCATCTCGACCGCAACCGTCACGCCGTCACGCCGCAGCCGATCTACATCGCCGCCGAGCGCGACCGCATCGCCGTCGAAGTGGCGCTGCAATGGAACGATTCCTATCACGAAACGATGTTGTGCTTCACCAACAACATCCCGCAGCGCGACGGCGGCACGCACCTCGCGGGCTTTCGCGGCGCGCTGACGCGCGTGATCAACACCTATATGCAGACCAGCGGCATCGCCAAGCGCGAGAAGGTCGATGTGACCGGCGAGGACGCGCGCGAAGGCTTGACCTGCGTGCTTTCAGTGAAAGTGCCCGATCCGAAATTTTCATCGCAGACGAAAGACAAGCTCGTCTCGTCCGAGGTGCGTCCCGTCGTCGAAAGCCTGGTGATCGAGGCGCTCGGCCAGTGGTTCGAGGAAAATCCCGCGCCGGCCAAGCTCGTCATGACCAAAGTCATCGAGGCCGCCGCCGCGCGCGAAGCCGCGCGCAAGGCGCGCGAAATGATCCGCAAGACGACGCAGGACGTCGCCTCGCTGCCGGGCAAGCTCGCCGATTGCCAGGAGAAGGACCCCGCGAAATCCGAGCTCTTCATCGTCGAGGGCGACAGCGCCGGCGGTTCGGCAAAGCAGGCGCGCTCGCGCGAGACGCAGGCGGTGCTGCCGCTGCGCGGCAAGATCCTCAATGTCGAGCGCGCGCGCTTCGACAAGATGCTCGGCTCCGAACAGGTCGGCACCTTGATCACGGCGCTAGGCGCCGGCATCGGCCGGCCGTCGGAGGACGGCTCGGCCAAGGGCTTCCAGGTCGAAAAGCTTCGCTACCACAAGATCATCATCATGACCGACGCCGACGTCGACGGCGCGCATATCCGCACGTTGCTGCTGACGTTCTTCTATCGCCAGATGCCAGAGGCCATCGACGGCGGGTTCCTCTATATCGCGCAGCCGCCGCTCTATAAGGCCGCGCGCGGCAAATCGCATCGTTACCTGAAGGACGATGCGGAGCTCGAAGCGTTCCTGATCGACGAAGGCGCCGCCGGCGCCGTGCTCGAAACGGCGGACGGCGCGCAGATCGCCAGCGAAGATTTGAAGCGTCTCGCGCGCGAGGCGGCGAGCGTGAAGGCGCTGATCGCGCGCCTGCATCAGCGCGCGCCCGATCGCGTGCTGGAGCAGGCCGCCATCGCCGGCGCGTTTTCACCGGACGCAGGCGAGGCCGAAGCGCAGGACGCCGCGCGCCGGCTCAATGCGCTCGCAGAGGAAGGCGAGGCGACTTGGGAAGGGCGGTTCGATCCCGATCATGCGCTGGTGCTGCAGCGCGTCGTGCGCGGCGTGACGGACCGCGTGACGCTCGATCGCCTGCTGTTGTCGTCGGCCGATGCGCGGCGCTTGAGCGAGCGCGCGGCGGCGCTCCGCGAAACCTATGCACGCGCCTCCGTATTGCGCCGCGGCGGCGAGGTGACGCCGGTGCACGGCCCGTTGTCGCTGCTCGCCGCGATCGAAGCGGCGGGGCGCAAGGGCGTGACCATCCAGCGCTACAAAGGTCTCGGCGAAATGAACGCCGACCAGCTCTGGGAAACCACGCTCGATCCCGAAGCGCGCACGCTGTTGCAGGTGAAGGTCGAGCACGCGGAGGACGCCGGCGAAATGTTCTCCAAGCTGATGGGCGACGTCGTCGAACCGCGTCGCGAATTCATCCAGGAAAACGCGCTCGACGCGGCGGTGGATGTGTAGCCGCATTGTTGCGCTTGACGTTTGGGTGATCGAGGTTCAGCATCCAGTGACGTCGAATGCGATGGCGCGAGCGGCTTCCAAAAGACTTCGCTCTGCAGCGAACAGCGCCAGGAAAACCCATCGCGCAAAACCGCACTCGGCGCCGGACATCGCAGTCCGCTTGGCCGTGCCTTGGCCAACAAAAAGCGGGTGTCTCTTTGCGGCCGGCGTTGCGAAAGCGCTTCAGCATATGGAGCTGTTTGCTTGAACAAAACGGCAACGAACGGTCGCCGCTGTCGGTGCGCGGGCGCGTTTTATGCACACGTTTGGCCTATGCGCGCCGTTCCGTCCTCGCATTCGCGCGGATCGAGCGGAGAGGGTGTGCCCTTGGCGCCGCGGACGCGCTAAAGCGTCGCCGATGAGCCTTCGTCTGTTCGCCGCCATCGCGCTGCCCGATGAGATCGCCGCGCGCGTCCTGTCCGTGATGCGCGGCGTGCCCGGCGCCGCATGGCGACCGCGCGAGAACCTGCACATCACGCTGCGCTTCTTCGGCGAGATCAGCGAGCGGTTGGCGGAAGATCTCGACGCCGCGCTCGACGAGGCGGCGGGGCGCGTCGCGCCGTTCGACGTCGCCTTGCGCGGCGCGGGATTTTTCGGCGGCGCGCAGCCGCACGCCTTGTGGCTGGGCGCGGCGCAATCGGAGGCGCTGCAGCGTCTGGCCGAACGCTGCGAGCGCGCGGCGCGCGCATGCGGCTTGAAGCCCGAGCCGCGCAGCTTCATGCCGCACGTCACGGTCGCGTATCTTTCGGGAACGCCGCTCGATCGCGCCGCGCATTTCGAGCAGCGCCTCGGCTTGTTCGCCACCGAGGCGTGGCGCGTCGATCGTTTCGGGATTTATTCCAGCTTCCTGCGGCGCAATGCGCCGAGCGTCTACACGCTCGAAGCCGAGTACGCGCTGCGCGGATAAGGGCGACGCATCAAAGAAAGAGGGGCCGGCCTGCGCCGACCCCTCGTTGTTTTCGCAATCGGTGAAGCGATTACGACGTCGGCGTCGGCTGACGCGGCGCCGGCGTGGGCGGCGGCGGCGTGGGCGCTGCGACCGTGGTCGGCGGCGGCGTCGCGCCGACATAGCAGCAGCGCACCTGCATCTCGAGCACGCGGCTGTTGAAGCGGCACTCGGAATCGTTGATCGAGCGCAGGATCGCCATGCCGCCGGCGCGCGTCGTGTAGCGCGTCTGCGTGCAGCTCGTCAGCGTATATCCGTTTTCGCACGAGCCGGTCTGGCGATTGTTCAGCGTGCGGGTTTCGCACTGCATGTTGCGCGCCATGGCTTGATCGGCGGTGGATTGCGCGCGATCGGCGCGCGAGCGCGCGTCGGTGGCGACGCCAAACACTTCCGCGATCCGGCCGCTGAGCGTGGTGCGGACATTTTCGGTGTCTGCATGTTGTTTGCAGATGTCATAATTGGCGCGGTCGGGATTGGCGCAATATTCCGCGATCGTTTGATCGCCGGTGCGACTGGCGCAGGCGGCGGCGGTCACCGCGAGTCCCGCGATCGCCACCAGCTTGAAAAAACGCATTCTCTAACCCTCTCTCAAAGCCCCCGCGAACCGCTAAACGCAAGACGATCCTGAGGTCAATCCGTTCCGCGGTAATGTTCGGAACGCGTCATTATTGACCAACATTCGGAAATAAAAGCGGAATGAAGTTTTCTGACAAAATATTCATTCGCGAAACTATGATGGGCGGTCGGCAAGTCTGTCCCTCTGCGCGCGGCGCGCGAGGAAATGTGCGCAAAGTGTGGCGATATCCTGCGCCGCGGCGGCGAACACTCTTGCCGTCGCCGGGAACTGTATCGCGTCCGCGCAGGTTTTTCGCACGCCTGGGCGCCCTGATCTTGCCGCGAGCCGCCGGTAAGGGGACGTTCGGCAGTGGGAGCATTGTGATGATGCGGGTTTTTCTGGCGGCGACGGCTTTGTGCGTCGCCTGTACGACGGCCGCCCTGGCGCAGGAGGGGGCTTCGCCCGCGCCCTCGGGGCCGACCATCGTGGTGCCCGGCGAGCGCCCCGGGCCGGCGGTTCCGGACGATCCCCGCACGACGACGGAGCGCATGCGCGACGTCCGCGCCTGGGACCGCTGCGTCCTCCGGGCGCAGCGCGCCGCAGACGCCGACGCGCTGCGCCCGCACATGGACAGCCCCGAAGAGATCTGCCGCGCGCGCCTCGGGATGCAGGATCGCCTCGCCGTGCCGGTCAGCCGGATGGACGACCGCTAAGCCTCGTCCGCCCGCTCCAACAACGCATCCATCGCCTCGGCGCTGAGGCCGAAATGGTGGCCGATTTCGTGGATCAGCACATGCGCCACGAGGTGGCCGAGCGGCTCGTCCCCACGGTCGATCCACTCGTCCAGGATCGGCCGGCGATACAGAAACACGCGCGGCTGGATGGGCGTGGGGTCCATGATCGAGCGCTGCGTGAGATCGACCCCGACATAAAGCCCGGTCAGCTCGAACGGGTCCTCGATGTCGAGGTCGCGCAGCACCTCGTCCTCCGCGAAATCCAGGATACGAATGGCGATATCGCCCGCCAGCTCCCGGAAGGCGGCCGGCAGGCTGCGCCAGGCGGTCTCCGCGAGCGCTGCGATGTCGTCGATCGAAGGGGCGGCGGCTTCAGCGTACATGGACCCAAACTAACGCGGTTTCGCCGCCGTATCATGTAAACGACGCATTTGCCGTGCAGCAGCGGGCGTCGCAACGGAGGCTGAGGATGAAGCGCGAGCGTTGGGCCTGGATCGCCGGCGGCGCCGTCGCCGGCGTGATCGCCGCGATCGTGGTGCAGCCCCTGGTGCCGGTCTCCATCGAGGCGCAGCAATCGAGCGGGCCGTCGCTGCGCCAGATCGCAGCGCGGGGCGAGTTCGCCTCGGGCGAATTGTCGACCATCCGGATTTTCGAGGCCGCCGCGCCGTCGGTCGTGCAGGTCGTCCAGGTGGCGCAATCCATTTCCGGCGTCGAGGCGGTCGGCTCGGGCTCCGGCTTCGTGTGGGACAATCGCGGCCACATCGTCACCAACGCGCATGTCGTCGGCCGCGCGAACACCGTGCTGGTGCGGCTGGTCGGCGGCGACACGCTGCGCGCCCAGGTCGTCGGCCGGGCCCCGAATTACGACATCGCCGTGCTGCGGCTGCAGGGGGCGGAGAGACCGCCGCCGCCGGCGGCGATCGGCCAATCGGCGACGCTGCAGGTCGGCCAATCGACCTACGCCATCGGCAACCCGTTCGGCCTCGACCACACACTCACCACCGGCGTGATCTCGGCGCTGGAGCGGCGTCTGCCGACCGCCTCGGGCCGCGAGATCGCCAACGTCATCCAGACCGACGCCGCCATCAATCCGGGCAATTCCGGCGGGCCGCTGCTCGACAGCGCCGGCCGCGTGATCGGGGTCAATTCGGCGATCTTCTCGCCCTCCGGCGCCTATGCCGGCATCGGCTTCGCGATCCCGATCGACACCGTGAACCGGGTCGCCACCGAGCTGATCCGCTCCGGCCGGGTGCCGACGCCGGGCATCGGCATCATCGCGGCGGACGAAAGCGTCTCCGCGCGCATGGGCCTGGAAGGCATCATCATCTATGGCGTGCAGAACGGCTCGCCTGCCGCCCGCGCCGGCCTGCGCGGCACTGACCTGCGCCGCGGCGTGCTGGGCGATGTGATCACCGCCGCCAACGGCCAGCCGGTGCGCCGCCTGGCCGATTTCACCAACGCGCTCGAAAGCGCCGGAATCGGCCGCCCGGTGCGCCTCTCCGTGCTGCGCGGCGACCGCGCCGTGGAGGTCGAGGTGCGCGTGGAGGATGTGGGGGATTGAGCGGGGTCGCGCACGGCGTCGGTGATCTTGGTCCAGGTTCGCTAGCGCGGTAATGGTCGCCTCCGGGAGGTGGGACGCATGCCCGGGTTTGCGAGCGGTCGGCAGGCGCGCTTTGCGCGACGGTTTTTGGCGGCGGCGGCGCGTGCGCTGTTCCCGCAGGACACAGCGCGGCGGGACTCGTTCAGCGCCGCTGCGGCCGCTATGGGCGCCCAGCTCTATGCAGAGCGCGCGGACACCTTGCCCGACGACGCCAGCCGCGATCAGGAAAGTCATCGCGCGCTGGTGTTGGCGAGCGTGCGGTGCGCGGTGGAGCTTGGCGTCGTGCGCGCCGAAGCGATCGATGTGATCGGCGCCGTGTATCGCGACATCAGCCAAGCCGCGCCAAAGAACCAGTTCAGGCTGCTTCTGGCGCTCGCGCCCAATCCGCTTCGTGTTCTGCAGAGGCTGGGGATGGCGGAATCGCTCCGGCGCATGATGGGTCAAGACATGCTCGCCAAGGACGATGTCGGGCCCGATCATTATGCGCTGGTCATCGAGGGCTGCGCCTATAACGATTTTTTCCGCCGCCATGGCGAAAGCGACGTGACGCTGGTGTTTTGCAAAGCGGATCGCGCGTGGATGGATGTGATCAATCGTTCGAAGCGGTCCCTCACCATCACAAGGCCGAGCACCCAATCGACCGGCGCCGCCCAGTGCGTTTTCCGATATGAGAACAGCGCAAGTGCGGTGAAGCCGGACATCGACGCCGCCAATGTGCGACGCGCCGCGGATCCGCAGACCGGCGCCGGGGCGGCGTCATGAAAATCGACGGCGCGTGCCATTGCGGCGCGGTTCGATTTGTCGCCCGGGTCAGTCCTCGGCTCGTGTCGCTCTGCCACTGCACGGATTGTCAGACGATGTCTGGCGCGCCCTATCGGGTGAACGTGCCGGCGCTTCATGCAAACTTCGACTTGCACGGCGACCCCAAGCGGTACGTCAAGATCGGCTCGAGCGGCGAGTGCGTCACCACTGCATTTTGCGGCGAATGCGGATCGCCGATCTTTTCCTCGAAGGAGGGCGGCGACCATGTGAACATTCGCATAGGGGTCGTTTCACAGCGGGCCGCGCTCGCACCGCTGAGGCAAGGCTTCTGCGGGGCGGCGCTGCCCTGGGCGTTCGACATCACCGCCGTCCAAAGGGCGCCTTAGGGGAGCCGGTGGCCGGGCGGCGCGCCGGCCGCCGCTCTCACGCCCCCGTGAACGGTGACGCTGGCGTCATTTTTGTTGATTTCTCCCCAGGGGCGTGCTTCTGTGGCGGCATCGCGAGAGCGGCCCCGTGCGCGGCCGCCGCCAGATTGAGGGAGACGATCGATGGCCGCTGACGGCGCTGAACCCCGCCAGATCACGAAGGACGAAGTCTATGACGCCGTGGCGCCGACCGATTTCGGCGCGATGCTGGCGATCGACCGGCACATGAACCGCTCGACCGCGTTCG
Source organism: Hyphomonadaceae bacterium (assembly GCA_033764725.1). GTDB lineage: Bacteria > Pseudomonadota > Alphaproteobacteria > Caulobacterales > Aquidulcibacteraceae > RI-43. The sequence continues at coordinate 36,737 of JANRIR010000079.1, read as the reverse complement.
ATAAGATCATCTCCGCCACGCACGACCATTTCTGGGATCCGCTGGACAAGAAATACATCGATTTCAGCGAGCCGTTCGATCTCGAGAACGAACAGATCATGCCGGACTACATGGTCCCGGCGCTCGAGACGGATTACGTGCGCGATTATTTCGCCGACAAGCCGAAGGAGCGCATCCGCTTCGTCAACGAAATGGCGCGCTGGCAATTGTCGGCGATCCTGCACGGCGAGCAGGGCGCGTTGAACCTTTCCGCGTCGCTGTGCCACGTGCTGCGCGATCCTGGCGCCCAGGAATACGCCGCCAACCAGACGCGCGAAGAAGGCCGCCACGTCACGGCGTTCGCGAAATACATCAAGGCCCGCTGGGGCAGCCCGCGCGAATGCGGCCAGGTGCTTGCCGATCTCCTGAAGGAAATCGTGCACGCGCCGGAAGTGTACAAGAAGATCGTCGGCATGCAGATGCTGGTCGAAGGGCTCGCCATGGGCGCGTTCGCCACGATCTACAACGAGTGGAAGGACCCGCTCGCCCGCAAGCTGACGCAGCTGGTGATGACGGACGAAGCGTTCCACCACAAGTTCGGGAAGATCTGGGCCGACCGCACGATCCCGAAGCTGTCTCCGGAAGAGCATGAGATCGTCGAGAATTGGGCGGCGCACTGCTTCCAAACGCTGTTGTTCAACCTCGTCGCCCCGCACCAGATGTCCGACATCTACGCCCAGTTCGGCCTCGACCCGATGAAGGTGATGGAAGAGTTCCAGAAGGTCGCGACCGATGATGAGCGCCGCGAGCGGATGAAGGAATCGACCAACATCTTCCGCGTGCTTGTGAAGACGTTGCTCAACGCCGGCATCATCACCGACCGCACGCGCAGCTTCTACGCGATGTACGTCAACCTCGACGAGCTGAAGGCCGAAGGCGACCGCATGGTCGGCGACGACATCGCCGAGGACGGCATCCGTTATCTGCAAACGATCAATTTCGGCATCGATACCGGCGCGCTGTCGAAGATCGCGGCGGAATAGAACGGCCGCCCCCACCGTCTCGTCGCTACGCGGCGATCCACCTCCCCCTCAACGCGGGGAGACGACGGTCGCGTTTCCCGTCCTCCCCCGCGAGGGGGAGGTGTCGCGCGGCAGCGCGACGGAGGGGGCGGCGCCATTATTTGCGCCGTTTCGCAAACACCCCTCATCCGTCAGCTTCGCTGCCACCTTCTCCCACAAGGGGAGAAGGAACAGCGCCATGTCCTTCTCCCCTTGTGGGAGAAGTGGCGCGGAGCGCCGGATGAGGGGTGTCGGCGCAATCGCCCGCAGATCGTCGGCTGCGCGCAAGACTAGGCCAGACCGGCGACAAACCTGCTAAACCCTCCGTCATGCAGGCGGTCGACGTCATCATCATCGGCGGCGGCGCGGCGGGGCTGATGTGCGCGCTCACGGCGGGCCAGCGCGGCAAGCGCGTGCTCGTGCTCGAGCGGAACGCCGAGGTCGGCGCGAAAATCCTGATCTCCGGCGGCGGGCGCTGCAATTTCACCAATCGCGACATCGCGCCGGAGCGCTTCGTTTCCGGCAATCCGCATTTCGCGCGCTCGGCGCTGAGCCGCTATACGCAGGGCGATTTCATCGCCTTAGTCGAAAAGCACCGCATCGCCTATTACGAAAAAACCCTCGGGCAATTGTTCTGCGAGGGCGACCGGTCGGCGCGGAAGATCGTGCGCATGCTGCTCGACGAATGCGCCGCCGGCGGCGTCGAGATCCGCACGCAGGTCGACATCGGCGCGGTGCGCAAGCCCGATGCCTTCGTTGTCGAGACCGATCGCGGCGCAGCGCAGGCGCCGGCGCTCGTGCTTGCCGCCGGCGGCTTGTCGATCCCCAAACTCGGCGCGACCGACATCGCCCTTCGCCTCGCGCGGCAATTCGGACTGCCGATCGCGCCGCCGCGGCCCGGGCTCGTGCCATTGACGCTCGCCGCGCACGACCCCGCGCTCGCCGGCGTCAGCGCGCCGGTGGTCGCCCGGGCGGACGGGCCGGCGTTCCACGAAGCGGCGCTGTTCACCCATCGCGGCCTCTCGGGTCCTGCGATCCTGCAGGCGTCGAATTATTGGCGCCCCGGCGCACCGCTGACGATCGATTGGGCCCCGTCGCTCGATGTCGATGCGCTTGCGCAGGCCAAGCGCGCGCGCCCGAAGGCACAGGTGCGCACGTGTCTCGCCGCGTTCTTTCCCGAGCGCCTCGCGGCGCACTTTGCGCAAGACGCGCCGGAAGGCCCCATCGGCGACGTCAAGGATCAGGCGCTGCGCGCGCTGATGCAGCGTTTGAAGGATTGGCGCGTCACGCCCTCCGGCACGGAGGGCTATTCCAAGGCCGAAGTCACGCTCGGCGGCGTCGACGTCTCCGCCCTGTCGCAAAAGACGATGGCCGCGCACGCCGCGCCAGGCCTCTTCGTGATCGGCGAAGCGGTCGACGTCACGGGCTGGCTCGGCGGCTACAATTTCCAATGGGCCTGGTCGAGCGGATGGGCGGCGGGGCAGGCGGTCTGAGCGGTTGCCCGCAGACGCCGCGCGCGCCAAGCTGTCGTGCATGGGAGAGACGATCCTTCGCGCGCAGGTGACCGCAAGCCTGGCGCGCGGCGTGCAGCGCCTGCTCGTCGATCACGGGTTCGCGCCGGTGCTGGAGCTGCCGCTCGGCAATGGCCGCCGCGCCGATATCGCAGCGCTCGGCCCGAAGGGCGAGGTCTGGATCGTGGAGACAAAATCCTGCCGCGCGGATTTCACCGCCGACGCCAAATGGCCGGATTATGGGGAGTATTGCGACCGGTTCTATTTCGCCGTGGCGGAAGATTTTCCCCAGGATCTCGTGCCGCCGCAGGTCGGGCTGATCGTCGCCGACGGCTTCGGCGGCGCGATCCTGCGCACGCCTGCCGACACCCCGCTCGCCGGCGCGCGGCGCAAGGCGATGACGCTGGCGATCGCGCGGCTGGCGGCGCTGCGCCTCGCGCAGCTTTAGGAGTCTCGCGGACTCTTCAAATCCATCGCCAGCGCATGCAGGCCCGAGGCGAATTCATCGCGCAACGCATCGTTCACCAGACGCTGGCGCGACACGCGCGACAGCCCGTCGAACGCCTGCGCGACGACGCGAACGGTGAAATGCGTTTCGCCGCTGGGATGTGCGCCGGCGTGGCCGGCGTGCTTGTACGAATCGTCGATCACCTCAAGCGCTGTCGGCTGCAGGGCCGCGCGCAAGCGCGCTTCGATGCGTGCGGCGCGGGAGGCGCCTTTTTCCGATGCTGTCAATTCCTTGTCCCCAGGGCCGGCGGCGCCCATACTCTGCGCCCATGTCCGGCGCTTTCCAATACCGGCCGAAATTCGTCGATATTCGGGTGAACAAGCCCGGCGACGGGGCGCGGTCACGCAGAAGCGATGAGCCTGCATGCGATCATGTGGGCTGCGCGCGCGTGGGCGCCCACAAGGCGCCGAAGGAGCCGGGCTCAGAAGCGTATTGGCGCTTCTGCACCGAGCACGCCTCGGATTACAACAAGCGCTGGAACTATTTCGCGGACATGAGCCAGTCCGATTTCGAATCGTTTCAGAAGGCGGCGGAATACGGCCATCGGCCGACCTGGTCGTTTCGCGCGTCGCGCACGGATCGGCTGTCGGCGGCGATGCGCAGCTTTCACGCCGGCAAGCGCGACGACGCTTACGGCTTGTTCCGCGGCCAGCGCGAGGCGGCGCAAAGACCCGCGCGGCGGCGGCTCTCACGCTTGCATGCGCTCGCGCTGGAAGCGCTCGATCTCGACGAAAACGCCGACGCCGCAGCCGTGCGCGCGCGCTATGCCGATCTCGTCAAGCGCTACCACCCGGATTCCAACGGCGGCGACCGCTCGGCGGAAGCGCTGCTCGACAAGGTCATCCGCGCCTACCAGACGCTGAAGGCCGGCGGCCTGGCGTAGGCGCGGTGCGCGTTAGTTCAGGGGCAGTCCAAAAAGACGCCTGGCCGATTCGTGCCGAAAAACGTGCGCGCCGGCTTCGCGCCGTCGAAAAGATAGAAGCGCCCAGATCGCGATCGAAACAGATGAGTTTGGGGACTTAGGTCCATCATTTTGAAGTAGAGCGTCGCGTTGTGATTGGCGCCGAAGTCAGGTGTGATTTCCCAGTCTCGGATCGGACTGCCGCGCGTCGTTTGGCGGCTCTCGGAATAGATCGTGGGCGGCATCAGCTCGCCGCCGATGACGTCGTGGTCGGGCTGGCCGCGGATCGCATCGCCGAGACGGATATAGTGGCGCATGTTCCACTCGGCCTCGTCGTCGATCAGCCATCCCCGTCGCGCCGCCATCGCTCTCGTGGCGGCCTCAAATCCCGCCGAGCCCATGCCGACGCCGAACACAGCTGCGGGAGTAGCGGTCCCGAGCGCTGCCTGCGCGAGCGCCACTTGCGCCTCAGCGATTGCGCCGCCCCAAGAATGTCCGGCTGTCGCAAGGGCGGTCACGCTGCCACGCTTCTGGCGGAACTGTGACTTCGTCATGACGTCGGTCATGAAGTTTACGCCGTCTTCCAGCGGGCCGTTGAAGTCCCCAAACGCGGCCTCGAAGCCTTCGAAAAAGTCGATCCAGGCGTTCGCGCCAACGCTGACGAATACGATGGTTGAAGATGCCTCGTGGCGCACTGCAAAGCCGGAAAAGCCGCCTCCCAGCTTGCGGCTGGCCACCGGGGTCCAGCCTTGCACCGGCGCGCGCGGATCGTACTGGTAGGCGTAAGCCGCCCAGGCGGCGCAAATGTACTTTGTGACCGTGGTCCCAGCGGCCTGCGCGGCCAGGAACTCCAGTGGCGTTTCGGATGGCAACGTGATCGGCGATTTCGGCATGGCGTACCCCGTCACGGTGTTGGTAACATCTTTTGGGTGAAGCGTCGCCCATTTGCCCGGCCTGCGCGAAATGCCTCAGCGGAAGCCGCAAAAGGCGATGGCCACCGCGCCCGCGCCGCGCCAAAATGCAGCCCTGCCACCTGACGGACACAGCATGACCAAAGACGCCGCCGCAATGATCGACGACCTGTTGACGATGAAGCCCGACAAGGAGGTGTCGGCGCGCGCGTTCGGCGTCGACGCCGACATGAAGATCCCCGCCTTCTCCAAGAAAACCGAGTGGGTCCCGGAGGTCGACGAGGCCTACCGCTTCGATCCGCAGACCACGCGGGCGATCCTGGCCGGCTTCGCCTTCAACCGGCGCGTCATGGTCCAGGGCTATCACGGGACCGGCAAATCGACCCATATCGAGCAGGTCGCCGCCCGGCTCAATTGGCCGATGGTGCGGGTCAATCTCGACAGCCATGTCAGCCGGATCGACCTCGTCGGCAAGGACGCGATCGTTCTGAAGGACGGCAAGCAGATCACCGAATTCCGCGAAGGGATTCTCCCCTGGGCGCTGCAGCGGCCTGTGGCGATCGTGTTCGACGAATACGACGCCGGCCGGCCGGACGTGATGTTCGTCATCCAGCGCGTGCTCGAAGCCTCGGGCCGGCTGACGCTGCTCGACCAGAACCGCGTCATCGCGCCGAACAAATATTTCCGCCTTTTCGCAACCACCAACACGGTGGGCCTGGGCGACACGACCGGGCTTTATCACGGCGCCCAACAGATCAACCAGGCGCAGATGGACCGCTGGTCGATTGTCGCAACCTTGAACTATCTCGAGCACGACGTGGAGGCCGCGATCGTGCTCGCCAAGGCGCCGCAATTCGATCACGCCGAAGGCAAGCGCCAGATCGCCGCGATGGTGCGCGTGGCGGACATGACGCGCAACGCCTTCATGAACGGCGACATCTCCACCGTCATGAGCCCGCGCACGGTCATCACCTGGGCCGAGAACGCCGACATCTTCAACGATGTCGGCCTCGCCTTCCGCATGACGTTCCTGAACAAGTGCGACGAGCTGGAGCGGCCGACCGTGGCTGAATTCTACCAGCGCGCCTTCGGCCAGGATCTGCCGGAAGCGGCGACGCGGGTGAAGGTGGCGTGAGAAATTGATGTGGCGCTGTATTGTGCGATTGAGCGACCGCGTTGTGCATTCCTAGTTCTGAGAGACAAATGCTTGCCGAACTGGCCGCGATTTTGGCGCTTCAATGTGTGCGTGGGAGTGTTGAAACTACAGTAGTCCGAGTTAGGCCAGTTGTCGTCGATGTCCTTTAAGGAGCTAGGATTGTGGACAATTGGATTGCCCACACCTGGGTGCTGCATTTGGGCGGCCTTGGCATTTTCCTCTTTGGACTAGCAGCTGCGGGCGCTGCGGGCGACGCGTATGGACAAGAGCGCGGTGATGCGGATTTCATTGACTGGATCGTTGTCGCTTGGGGCGACAGTATAACTCTGGAAACACTTCTGCACCTAATCAGAACAAAGTCGAAACCCACCGTTCATTGGGGTGTGCAAGTTGCGGCCATAGCGGGTCCCCTATTGAGCGCAGTGTCGAGCGCGCCGAGCGTGGCCGAAGCCTCCGGTTTGGCGAATTTTCGGTGGAGGCAATTCGATGACCTGTACATTCAACGATTGGATGGAGGAGTCGCTACTTTGTTGGGTTGTTCGCTGCCAGGACTGTTATTGGGCGGGTTAGTTTTTTGGTACGCATATCAACGTTCACGTGGCCGCGTGTTTGACGCAAGGCGTATGGAGTTCACGCCCGAAAACAACTAGAGCTGGTCGGCATGTTCCTGTTTTCGAGGACACAGCAGTCTAAGCCTCGTCTTCTGCATGACATTATTGAACAAGTGCGATGATCTGGAGCGGTCGACGGGGGGCGAATTCTACCAGTGCGCCTTCGGCCATGATCTGCCGGAGGCGGCGACACGGGTTAAAGTGGCGTGTGGGGCGTTTTTTTGGTAGATCGGGGTCATGCCTGATACGGCTTCGCTTGCCCCGCGTCCCACAACCCCGTCGCGAAAGCGCTTCACGGGCGAGGAGGTGCTCGCGCTCATCGCCAAAGGCGCGCTGGCCGGCGACCGCGTCGAGCTGCTGGATGGGGAGATTTGGGAAATGGCCTCCGAGGGGCCGCCGCATGGGCGGTTGGCGGTTTGGCTCAACAAATGGCTGATCCTCAATGCGCCGGCGGGCGTTTCGGTCGCTTGCGAGCGGACCATCCGCCTCGCCGATGCGCACTGGCCGGAGCCGGATTTTTTTCTGTTCCCTGAGCGTCTGCACGTCGATGAAGTGCGCGGGGCGGACGTGTTGCTGCTGATCGAGATCGCCGACACGTCGCTGCAGGATGATCTCACCGTCAAAGGCCCCAAATATCGCGAATATGGCGTGCGCGAGTATTGGGTGATCGATCTCGGCGCGCGCGTCACGCATGTGCATCGGCTTGACGGCGCGTGGCCGGAAGAGCCGCCAGTGCCGTTTGATGCGCCGCTGCGTCCGGCTCACCTGGCTGGACTTGAATTGATCTTGGCGGAGGCGGGCGTCTAAGCCGATCGTCTCAAGACTTGAAGATTGAGCGCGCGCCTGGAAGTGTTTAGTGGAGCTGCTGCATGGGGCCATATCAACAGGCCGACATGCTAATTTGGGTGACCGCTGCGCTGATGGCGGCGCTTATCTCATTCACATGGTGCTCATTTGACGGCGTTGGAGCGGGCACACGAATCCGGAGTGCGCTGAAAGAGCGGCATCCGGAAATTCTTGCAAGTCTCGCCCCGGGACCCGAGGATCACTGGAGCAAGCATTTTGCATGGCAGAACGACATCAATGCCGCTTTGGCTGCGCTGCCTATGCTTTCGAACATTGATGACGACGAAATTTCGCGTGACGTTGTTCGATTCAGGCGCGCCATTGCGTTGAGCGTGCTTTCGCTTCTCGGCGTGGCCGGCGCGGCGAACTATCTGATCGAATTGTTGTGCGGTTGATGACAACGAGATCAGCGCAGCAGCCATCTCCCGCGCGATCGACGATTTGCCTGCGCCGGGCAGGCCGCTCAACACGATAAGCATCGCCAGACTCCGCCCAATCCGTGCACAGCAGGCCGCATGCGTATCGCCAAAGACGCCACACGACACACGCGTATTACCACGCCCTTTGCTACATCCTCCCCAATGATCCCCACCATCGAAACCGAGCGCCTCGTGCTGCGCGCGCCCAATGCCGGCGATTACCCTATCTATCGCGCGTTCTTCGCCGATGCGGAGGCGTCGCGCGCTTATGGCGGGCCGATGGATGCTGCGGGCGCCTGGCGCGTGCTGGCGATCGACCTTGGGCATTGGGCGCTGCGCGGGTTCGGGCGCTGGTCGGTCGTGGTGAAGGCTACAGGCGCGATGATCGGCGGATGCGGGCTGTGGCATCCGGAGGGTTATCCGCGCTCTGAGCTCACCTGGTGGATTATGCCGGCGATGCGCCGCTATGGTTACGCGTTCGAGGCCTCGCGCGCGGCGGTGCGCTTCGGCTACGCGACGCTCGGCTGGCCCCTGGTCGAGACGCACATGAACGACGACAACGAACCCGCGCGGCGATTGGCGTTGAAACTCGGCGGCGAAGTCATCGCCCGCGAAACCTTCCCCGACGGCCTGGCGCGCTCAGTCTATCGCCTGCCGGACCCGGGCGCGGGCTGACGCGAGGGCGCCGGTTTACGCCGACCCCGCGCACAGCGATGCTCGCGCGATGTCCGCTCCGTCCGATCCCCCCTCCATCCACCAAACCCTCGGCCAGCGCCGCCTCGTGTCCATGGAGGGTGGGCGCGCCATCATCGAATACGAGGCCGGGCTGCACATGTGCCATTCGGGCGGGGTGGTGCAGGGCGGGTTCGTCACCGGGTGGATCGACGCGGCGATGGCGCATGCAGTGATGGGGCAGTTCGGCCGCGACATCGCGCCGATGACGCTGGAGGTGAAGGTCAGCTTCTTCGCGCCGGCGCGGCCGGGCCTCGTTATCGCCGAAGCCTGGATCGAGCGCGCCGGCAAAACCACCTGCTTCGCCGAAGGCACGCTGAAGGATTCCGCCGGCGCCGTGCTCGCCAAAGCCAGCTCGACCCTGCGCCTCGTGCCGCTGGCGAAGGTCGAGGCCGGCTCGAAAGCGGCGCTGTCGGGCGCGGGTTAGACTTTTAACACCCCCCAAAACTAAAGCAGAACGAATCACCGACGAATCGCTTCACTTGATTCGTTCTGGATTCGATCACGGCTATATTTAGTGGTTAACCCTTAAGTAACACACAAGACTACACCGCATCCTGCACGCCAAGGCGCCGCCGCCGGCGCTCTATCCGACCGGGCGCGGCGCGGCTTTAGGCTGCGCGCGTGACCTTGGCCCCCATCCCCCGCGCGACGCTCGATCTGCATTGGACGCAGCTGCGCGCCGTTTCGGGCGCGTTGTGCGCGACATGGCGGCGCCAGGACCGCCTGCCGCGGCCCGGCCCGATGAAGCGCCTGTTCGCGCGGATCGCCCGGCGGGCGATCGCGGCGCTGGAGCGGACGCTGCGCCAGCTCCTGGCGCTCGAGGCCGCGCGCGCAGCGCCTGAAGTGTCGGCGGCGTCGCCCCGGCCTTCGGCGCCGCGCGCCCGCGCCGCATCCGCGCCGCGTCGCCGCCGCGATCTCAGCGCCGACGATCCCGCCGACTGGACCGGAATCGCTTTCCGTGTGGCGCCGTCCGCCCCGGCCAAGCGCATGCGCCGCGCCCCGCGGTCCGCCGCCGCGCAACGCCCCGCCCAGGTCGACGGCACCGCGCTCGCCATCCGCCTCGAGGCGCTGACCCGCGCGCTGGCCGACCCGACGCCGTTGATCCGCCGCATGGCGCGCCGCCTCGGGCGGGAGTCAGGCCTGCTGGCCCGCCTGGCCGCCCGCCGCCCGACGGCCCCGCACAACGCCTTGGCCCAAGTGCAGCGCGCCATCGCGCCTCATGTCGAGGCGATGCTACGCCCCGCGCCGGCCGCGCACGACACCAGCTAGCCGCCCTGGAAGGTGCGCACGTCGAGCGTCACCAGGCCGTTGTCGGTCGGCATCGAGATGCGCAACGGGGCGAACCAGCCGTTCGGCAGCGGCGCGAACAGGAAATTGAGCGTCGCCGCCTCCTGCGGATCGGAGAAGCCCGCGATCGGCCGGAACTGCACGCTGCAGCGCACGGCCTGGCCGCGCCACGCGCCCGAGCGGTAGTTTTCCCGGCCATTGCCGCTCATGACGAAATCGAAGCGCGCGCGCCCGTCCATGAACACGCGCAGGGTCCGCCCGCACGGATCGCCCTGGGCGGTCAACATCGCCACCAGCGCCGAGACCTGGTCGATCGTGTTGGCCTTCTGCGCGTCGGTGGCGGGCGGGTCGCCCATGCCCATGACCGGGTTGGCGACCGTGGTCGGCAGCCCTTGCGCCCAGGTGACGTTGACGACCCGGTCGCGCCGGCCGCCGCGGTGCTCATAGGCGGCCGGGCGCGGCCCTTGCGCCGTCAGCGCGCCGCGCGTGGCGTAGCGATAATCCTGGCTGTCGCCCAGCATGGTGCGCGCCAGCCCGGTCGTCCGCCGCGCGGCGGTCGCGGTGTAGGCGCCGCCGGCGACGCGGGCGCTGAACGTGAACTCGCCGGCCGCGACCGAGCCGAGGCGCACGGAATAGGTGGCGTTGAACGCGCGCTCGCCGGCCGCCTGGGCCTGGGCCTGGGCGTGGGCGGCAGCGCTCGCGCCGGCGAGGGCCAAAGCCGCGAGGGCGGCGAACGCAAATCGGGTCTTCATGGGCGCGCGCTCCGTCATGCCCCGGCTGTTAACGAGGTGTTGCTGAGAGGGGAATGAATCAAATGCGGCGACGCCGTGGCGCCGGCGAAATACGAAAAATACGACGCCGCTTAAGCATGTTTTCACTGGGTTTCTGCATAAGGGCGAGGTCAAGGGGTGCGGTCCGCGGCATGGCGCTTTCGAACAATATTCCGATCCTGGTGTGCGACGACAACGCCCACACGCGCCGCCTGGTGACGGACGTGCTGCGCAGCGTCGGCTTCAATCTGGTCGAGACCTGCCGGTCGGGCGACGAATTGCTGACCCTGACGAAGGAGATGCGGCCGCGCATCGTCATCACGTCGTCGCGGGTGCCGGGCATTTCCGGGCTCGAATACACGCGCCTGATCCGCCGCGGCTATCATTCGATCCCGCGCAACACTTCGATCATCATCATGACCAACACGCCGACCACGGCGTTTCTGGAGGCGTCGCAGTCCAGCGGCGTCGATGAAATGCTGGTGCGCCCGTTCGCGGCGGCGGCGCTGCTGGCGCGGGTCGAGGCGGTGATCAAGCGCCCGCGCCGCTTCATCGAGAGCTTCAATTATGTCGGCCCGTGCCGACGCCGGCGCATGCTGGAGGAGTATGGCGGCCCGCTGCGGCGCTTCTCCGACCCCCTGGCGGACGAGACCGAACAGCCGTGGGAGGCCGAGTGCAACCGCGATCTGGTGCGCGCCTGCGTCACCCGGATCAGCGAGATCGCCAAGGGGCTCACCCCGAACGACCGCGCCAAGCTGCGCGAAATCTACGGGGCCGTGCGCGACACCGAGCAGCTCGCCGACGACATCTGCGATCAGGCGCTGGGCGACGCCGCGCGCTCGTTCTCGCGCTACATCTCCGGCATCGGCGCCTCGGGCGGCCTCGATATGGAGGTGGTCAGCACCCACATCGACGCACTGCAGACGCTGGCGGTGCTGGGCTCCAGCGCCATGGTCGAGCGCGAGCAATTGGTGCGGGGTCTGGTGGCGGTGGTCGACAAGCGGCTCAAGGCCAAGTCCGCCCACGCGAGCCGCGCCACCGCTTGACCGGCCGGCGGCGTTCGCGTACGCACCCGCCTTCGTTTTGCAGGGGGTCGAGCGCCCCCCAAGGCCCTGAAGGTTCACCCATGTCCCGCGTTTGCGAACTGACCGGCACGCGCCGCCAGATCGGCCATTCCGTCAGCCACTCGAACATCAAGACCAAGCGCGAGTTCAAGCCGAACCTGGTGGACGTCACCCTGCAGAGCGATGCGCTGAACCAGAGCTTCCGTCTGCGCATCACCGCAGCCGCGCTGCGCAGCGTCGATCATGTCGGCGGCCTGGACGCCTTCCTGCTGAAAACCGGCGAAGACGCCCTCTCGGCCCGCGCCGCCAAGATCCGCCGCGATCTCAAGAAGAAGCTCGGCGAGCAGGCGGCCGCTTAAGCGCTCTAGCGCGCGCCGATCAGGTCGAACGCGAGCAGCAACGTGCGCTGCTGCGGATTGAAATTGTCGTCCGACAGCAGATAAAGCCGCACCCCGCCGTCCGGCGCGGTCGTCACGGCTGCGCCTTCGAAATTGTCGATGGTGAAGGGCGGGCGCAGCTCCGCCAGTTGGGCGGCGCGCACCTGGCCCGGCGGCCCGCGCAGCGACGCGGCCTCGATGCGCAGCACCCGGATGCGCAGGCCGATCACCGGCGCGAAAAACCGCTGCACGGCGATGAAATCGCCATTGGGCAGGCGATCCAGCGCCACCAGGCCGTAGCCGAAATCGAGCGGCATCCGATAGTCCGCCGCCGCCGGCTCGACGGCGTCGAGCGGCGCGCGCCAGATCAGCGTCGCCGGCCCGCCGGTGCGCTCGGCCCCCACGATCAAGGCGCCGTCGGCATCGACCGCCAGCGCTTCCGGCCCTTCATTGGGATCGAGCGCGGCCGTGCCGGCCAGGCGCGGGCCGGCGGTCGCGGCCCCGGCCGGCCCAAGCCGTGCGAGATCGTAGAGGCGGATCGATTGCGAATGCTCGAAACTGACGGCGAAGCGCCCGTCCGGCAGCAGCGCAAGCCCCTCGGCGTCGCGCTCTGGCTTGGTCGGGAACAGGGCGCCGTTCTCGTCCCGCAGCGCGCCGAAGCGTGGGCCGGTGACGCCGTCCAGCCGCCCTTCGGCGTCCAAATGGATCTGCGCGGAAAACCAGCCGCCCTCGTCGGTGACGGCGTAAAGCGCGCCGTCCTCGGTGATCTCCAGCGCCGAGAGGCCGCCGAAGTCCGGGTCGTCGGAGGCGAGCTCCACGCCGCCGGCGAAGGCGAGGCCGCCGACGCGCGTGATGGTTTCGTCGTCGGGCTCGAACAGCACGGCGCGGCTCGACAGCTGCAGCGCGCGCCAGCCGTCGCCGTCGGTCGCGCGCGCCGGCGCGCACGCAACCGCGCACGTCAGCGCAAGCGCAGCGATAACGCGCATCATGCGGCGCGCGGCCGTCGCGTCGGCGCCGCCGAATACTCCGGCGCAGGCGCGCTTTGGTTTTCGTCGAACAGCTCGGCCAGCTTGTCGATCATCGCGCCGCCCAATTGCTCGGCGTCGACGATGGTTACGGCGCGGCGATAATAACGCGTCACGTCGTGGCCGATGCCGATGGCGATCAGCTCCACGGGCGAGCGCGTCTCAACCCATTGGATCACGGCGCGCAGATGGCGCTCGAGATAATTGCCGGGATTTGCAGACAATGTGGAATCGTCCACCGGCGCGCCGTCTGAAATCACCATCAGGATGCGCCGCTGCTCTGCGCGCGCAAGCAGGCGATCATGCGCCCACAACAGCGCTTCGCCATCGATGTTCTCTTTCAGCAAGCCCTCGCGCATCATCAGCCCGAGATTGCGCCGCGCGCGCCGCCAGGGCGCATCGGCGCTTTTGTAGACGATGTGGCGCAGATCGTTGAGCCGCCCCGGTTGCGGCGGCCTGCCGGCCTTGAGCCATTCCTCTTTGCACATGCCGCCTTTCCAGGCGCGCGTGGTGAAGCCGAGGATCTCCACCTTCACGCCGCAGCGCTCCAGCGTGCGCGCCAGAATGTCCGCGCTGAGCGCCGCGATCATGATTGGCCGGCCGCGCATCGATCCGGAATTGTCGAGCAGCAGCGACACGACGGTGTCTTTGAAATCCGCCTCGTCTTCCTGCTTGAACGACAACGCCGACAAGGGATCGACGATGACGCGCGTCAGCCGCGCGGTGTCGAGCAGGCCTTCCTCTAGATCAAAGGTCCAGGCGCGGTTCTGCTTGGCCATAAGACGGCGCTGCAGACGATTGGCCAGGCGGCCGACGACGCTTTGCAGCGGCTTGAGTTGTTGATCCAGATAGGCGCGCAGGCGCGACAATTCCTCGCCGTCGCAGAGCTCTTCGGCCTGCACGATCTCGTCATGCGCGCGGGTGAACACCTTGTAGTGCGCGTTGGGATCGTCGACGTCGTCGCGCATCGGCGGCCGCACAGGCTTTTGGCCCTCGTCGTCCGGCGGCGCCTGGTCTTCCGAGTCCATGTCGATTTCGGCGTCGATCTGCGCGGTCTGGTCGGAGTCCATCTCTTGCTGAGAGGCCTCCATCTGCACCTGCTCTTGCTGATCCTGGCCTTCGGGATCGCCGTCGTCGTCGCCGCTTTCCGGCGGCGAGGGCTGATCCTGGGGCGGCTCCTGGGCCTGGCTGTCGTCGGGCTCGGCGGCCATTTCGTCGCCGAGGTCGAGATCGCGGATCAGGTCGCGGGCGATGCGGGCGAATTGGGCTTGGTCTTCTGCCGCGCCGCTCAGGCGGTCGAGCGCGGCGCCGGCCTTGGCCTCGATTTCGCTGCGCCAGGCGTTGACGACGCCTTCGGCCGCCTTCGGCGGCGCCAGTCCGGTCAGCCGCTCGCGTACGATCATCGCCAGCGCATCGGCCAGCGGCGCCTGGGCGCGCTCCATCGACGCGCGAAAGCCTTTCCGCTCGTAGGTCTCGGCCAGGGCGGCGGCGAGATTGTTCGACACGCCCTGCATCGCGTTCGCGCCGAGCGCCTGGATGCGCATGTCCTCCGCCGCATCGAACAGGGCGCGCGCTTCGATCGAGCTCGGCCGTCCCTTGGCGTGCGCGGCCTCGTCGTGGTGGGCGTAGCGCAGGGCTAACGCGTCGGCGTGGCCGCGCAGGCGCTCGGCGTCGGGGCCGTTCAGCACGCGTGGCGGGTGCGGCAGCGTGATCCGGTCGGCCCCGAGCTTGGGGCCCTCCGCGCCGAAGGCGATTTCGAGCTCTTCCGCCCCGGCGAGCGCGCGCGTCGATTGCGCAAGCGCCCGCTTGAACATCTCCGTCGGGGTTTCCTTCTGCGACATGGCCGCCAGTCTAGCGGCGGCGCGTGCGCCTGCGAAAGGGCCTTACGCTGCGGCGCAGCGATCCCTTGAAATCAGCCCCGCCGCGCGCCATCCCTTCCATCGGATGACCCAAGCGCGCGCCCCGGCTCTGGTGAAGGCGGTGTTGGGGCCCACCAATACCGGCAAGACGCACCTCGCCATCGAGCGCATGCTGGCGCATCGCGACGGCATGATCGGGCTGCCGCTGCGGCTGTTGGCGCGCGAAATCTATGACCGCGTGGTCAAGGCCAAGGGCGCGGCCAGCGCCGCCTTGATCACGGGCGAGGAAAAGATCGCCCCCGAGACGGCGCGATACTTCGTCTGCACGGTGGAGGCGATGCCGCTCGATCGGCGCACGGAGTTTCTCGCCGTCGATGAAATACAGCTCGCGCGCGATCCCGATCGCGGCCACGTGTTCACCCATCGCCTGCTGCACGCGCGCGGCGCCGGCGAGACGATGTTTCTCGGCGCCGATACGATGCGGCCGATCATCCGCCGGCTGTTGCCGCATGCAGAGCTGAGCCGGCGCGAGCGCCTTTCGGCGCTGACCTATGCCGGCCACAAGAAACTGACGAAGCTGCCCAAGCGCAGCGCGATCGTGGCGTTCTCTGCGGAAGATGTTTACGCGATCGCGGAACTGATCCGCCGCCATCGCGGCGGCGCGGCGGTGGTGATGGGCGCGCTCAGCCCGCGCACGCGCAATGCTCAGGTCGCGCTTTATCAAAGCGGCGAGGTGGATTTTCTCGTCGCCACTGATGCAATCGGCATGGGCCTCAACATGGACGTCGATCACGTCGCCTTCGCGGCGGCGGCGAAGTTCGACGGGCGGCGCAATCGCGTGCTGCGGCCCGACGAGGTCGCCCAGATCGCCGGCCGCGCGGGACGCTTTCGCGCCGATGGAAGTTTCGGCGAGACCGGCGAGTGCCCGCCGTTCGACGAAGAGACGATCGAACGGGTGGAGAGCCACGAATTCGATGCCGTCGATGCGCTCGAATGGCGCAGCGAGCGGCTGGATTTCCGCAGCCCGCAGTCCTTGCTGGCAAGTCTCGAAGCGCCGCCGGATCAGCCGGGCCTGTTGCGCGCGCGCGGCGCCGACGACGAAGAGACGCTCAAGCGCTTGATGCTGGAGGATGACATTCTCGATCGCGCCCGTGGCGAGCGCGCGGTGCGGCGTCTGTGGGAAGCCTGCCAGATGCCGGATTTCCGCAAGGCCGGTCTTGATGATCATGCGCGCCTTGTGGGCCGCGTCGCGCGCGATCTTCTCGGCGCGCATGGCGCCTTGGCGCAGGATTGGATCGCGCGCGAGATGGGGCAACTCGAGCGCTTCGAGGGCGATCTCGACGTGCTGCAGGCGCGGCTCGCCCATGTGCGCACCTGGTCCTACATCGCCAATCGCGCCGATTGGCTGGAGGATTCCGGTCACTGGCGCGGCCGCACGCGCGCGCTGGAGGACAAGCTGTCGGACGCGCTGCACGCGCTGTTGGCGCAGCGCTTCATCGATCGGCGCACCAGCGCCTTGTTGCGCGGCTTGAAGCGGGAAGATGCGCTGCTCGCCTCGGTGACGGAGGACGGCGAGGTTGCGGTGGAGGGCCACCATGTCGGGCGCCTCGAGGGTCTCGCGTTTCGCCCCGATCCGGGCGCGCTTGGGCTCGAGGGCCGCGCGGTGCGCAACGCCGCGGCGCGCGCGCTGTCGCCGGTGGTGGCGCAGCGCCTGCGCGACATTGAGGCCGCGGCCGATTCCGCCATCGCGCTCGCCGTCGATGGCGGCCTGCGCTGGCGCGGCGCGACGGTCGCGCAGCTCGCGCCAGGCGGCGCCTGGCTTGCGCCCAGGGTGAGCCTGAAGGGCGCGGAGGATGCCCCCGACGCTTTGCGGCGCGCAGCCGCGGCGCGGCTGGAGCGCTGGCTCGCGGAGGCGATCGCGCGCGATCTCGCGCCGCTCAAGGCGCTGGCCGACGCCTATGAGTCCGGCGCGCTGCGCGGGCCGGCGCGCGGGCTCGCCTTCCGGCTTCTGGAGAACGCCGGCGCGCTCGATCGCGCCGCCTGCGCCGACATCGTCGACACGCTGACCCGCGACGATCGCCGCGCGCTCGGCGCCGCACATGTCCGGATCGGGCGGCACACGATCTATGTCGCCGGCCTCTCGGGCCGCGGGGCTCTGCGGCTGCTGGCGCTGCTGCGCCATTGGTCGAGCGCGTCTCCGGCAGAAAGCGTGTTTCTGCCGCCGCGCCGGGCGCTGTCGGCGCCGCGGAACGAGGCGCATTCCTGGGCCGCCTATGCGGCGGCGGGATTTCGCCCGGTGGGGCCGTTCGCGGTGCGCATCGACGCGGTCGAGCGGCTGGCGGGCGCTCTGCATCGCGCGCGCGTCGGGGCCGATTTGGCCGAGACCGCCGCGCTCGGGAGCCTGGTCGGACGTCCGCCGCGCGACGTGGCGGTGATCCTGCGTGCGCTCGGCTATCGGGTGACCGCGCGCGGCGACCCGGCGACCGGCGCGCCGACGCTGTGGCGCCCGCCGAGCGCGCGCAAGGCGCGGCCGCAGGCCGACGCCGCGGGCAGCTTCGCCGCGTTGGCCGCCTTGCGTCGCGCGGCGGGCGGATCATGAGCGAACCCGGAGAGACGGCGCGCCTCGACGTCTGGCTCTGGCGCGCGCGCCTGTTCAAGACCAGGAGCGTCGCCGCTGGCGCCGTCGCTGCGGGCGCGGTGCGGCTGTCGCGGGCCGGCGCCGTGCGGCTGATCGATCGGCCGGCGACCCCGGTGCGGGCTGGCGACGTGATCCTGGTGGCGAGCGCCCGAGGGCTGGCGGCGCTGGAGATCCGCGCGCTCGGCGTTCGCCGCGGCCCCGCGACCGAAGCGCGCGCGCTTTACGCCTTCGCCGCGGGCTTTCTTGACGCGGATGCAACAGACAGCCACACCACGCCGGGCGCTCCGCCGCCGCCGAATGAGCATGGGATATGACCTATATCGTCACCGACGCCTGCGTGCGCTGCAAATTCATGGATTGCGTCGAGGTCTGCCCCGTCGATTGCTTCTATGAGGGCGAGAACTTCCTGGTGATCCATCCGGAGGAGTGCATCGATTGCGGCGTCTGCGAGCCGGAATGCCCCGTCGACGCCATCAAGGCGGACACTGAAGACACGCCGGACGGCAAATGGCTGAAGATCAACACTGAGTTTTCCAAGACGTGGCCCAACATCACGCGCAAGAAAGACGCGCCGGCGGACGCCGACGACTTCCGGGACGAGCAAGGTAAATTCGAGAAATACTTTTCGCCCAAGCCCGGCGGCGGCGATTAGCCGGCGCGCAGCAGCGGCGCTTCCATAAATGAACATTCTGTGATAGAGAATTCGCAAGACGAAGGGGTCGGCTTCGTCCGCGCGGCTGCGCCCGCGCCTTCACGGAGAGCGGCCATCATCGCGGCTTCGTCATTCGCGCAACAATAGGGAGTTCAGCACGCCGATCGGGCGAGGTCTCGCGCCTCGCGGAACAGCATCGCGTCACAGCCCCGCGGATCAAGCCGGGGCCTGCGTTGGGATATGGAGTAAGGAACACACATGGCCAGCACTGCAGCGTCTTCGTCCGCCGGCTTCAAGACCGGCGACCACATCGTTTACCCCGCGCACGGCGTGGGCCGCGTTCTCGGGGTCGAAAAGCAGACGGTGGCGGGGCTCGAACTGGAGGTGTTCGTCATCTCGTTCGAGCAGGACAAAATGACGTTGCGCGTGCCGACCGCGAAGGCCAAGTCCTGCGGCATGCGCCCGCTCGCGTCGACGCAGATCGTCAATGACGCGCTCAAGACGCTGCAAGGCCGCGCCCGCATCAAGCGCACGATGTGGAGCCGCCGCGCCCAGGAATACGAAGCGAAGATCAATTCCGGCAACCTGGTCGCCATCGCCGAGGTCGTCCGCGACCTGCACCGCGCCAGCGACCAGCCCGAGCAATCCTATTCCGAGCGGCAGCTCTATGAGAGCGCGCTCGACCGGATGGCGCGCGAGCTCGCCGCGGTGGAGAAGATCGACCGCGAAGCCGCCGTGGCCAAGCTGTCGGCCTCGCTGCAGGCCAAGCGGGCAGCCGCGGCCGCCTGAGCGCGCGACCGTCCCAGCTCACAAGAGTCCAAGAAATTGGGGCCGCGCAATGCTGCGCGGCCCTTTTTCTATCGCGTTGATCGACTGGGTTTATGGATCAAGGCCGTTCACGAGGTCGTGATCGCTGCGCCATCGTTTTTTATATCAGATACGCAAACCATTCCCCATGTGCGTCGTAACCAGAGCGTCGGCAGCCGCGCCGGCCTCGGACATGGGGAACGATCATGGCGACGACCGAGACCCTGGAGATGCGCCAAGGCGCGCAAAGGTTCGCCAAGGCGGCGATGAAGGCCCCGCTGCTCTCGGCCGAGCGCGAACAGCACCTCGCCGAACGCTGGCGCCGCGACGGCGATGAGCGCGCCCTGCATGAGCTCACCGGCGCGTACGTCCGGCTCGTGGTGGCGATGGCGTCGCGGTTCCGCCATTACGGCCTGCCGCTGTCCGATCTCGTGCAGGAAGGCAATGTCGGGCTGATGCAGGCGGCGGCGCGGTTCGAGCCTGAGCGCCAGGTGCGGTTCTCGACCTATGCGGCCTGGTGGATCCGCGCCTCGATCCAGGATTTCATTCTGCGCAATTGGTCGATCGTGCGGACCGGTACGACCGCGGCGCAGAAATCGCTGTTCTTCAATTTGCGCCGCCTGCGCGCGCAGATCGACGATGTCGGCGGCGGCGCGATTACGCCCGAGACCCGCGCTGCGATCGCCACGAAATTGCAGGTGCCGGAAAGCGACGTCGAGCAGATGGCCGCGCGCCTGTCGGCGCAAGACCGCTCGCTGAATGCGCCGACGACCGACGAGTCCGACGCCTCCTGGCAGGATATCCTCGCCGACGATCGACCCGGCCCGGACGAAGAGGCGATGGAGACCCACGACGCGGCCGTGCGCGCGCGGTGGGTGCGCGCGGCGCTGGCCGAATTGAACCCGCGCGAATTGATGATCATCCGCGCGCGCCGCTTCACAGACGACGAAGGCGAGACGCTCGACGCCATCGGCAAGCGGCTTGGCATCTCCAAGGAGCGCGTGCGCCAGATCGAGCATGTCGCGTTGCGCAAATTGCGCACGGCGCTCACGCGCTCGATGAGCGATCCCGAAGCGCGCGGGCTGGTCTGATCGCCGCTGTCGCCAAACAAGAAAGGCCCCCAGCGTGTGCTGGGGGCCTCGCTTGCATATGCCGTGATGTCAGTTCGCGCCGAAGCGCTGCGTCAGGCCGATGCGGAACGTGCGGCCCAGCGGATTGTGCGTGTAGGGATCGAAGTTCAGATCCAGGCGCGCCTGGGGCGGATCTTCGTCGAACACGTTGTTGACCGAGGCGGACAGGCGCGTGCCCCACGGCATTTCCCACACATAGGTGAAGTCATGCGTCCATTGCTGCTGGATCGTCTTGCCGTTGTTGATGCCTGACGTGATCAGGTCTGTCGTGCGCGGCGCGAACGGCGTGAGACGCTGATCGACATAGGAATCCACGTACCGCGCGATCCAGCGCAGATTGTGGTTGCCGATATTGTAGTTTCCGAACACCTCGCCCTTGAGCTGCGGCAGCGAGCGATAGCCCGTGCCGCGATTGAGCTTGCCCGCGAGGTCCTGCACGCCGGTTATGCGCACGCCCTGAACGATGAGCGGGCCGACTTCGTACTCCAAGAGATAGGACGCGCTGGCGCCGAGCGTGAAATCGCCGCCATAGACGCCGCCCCACTCATACTCGCCGTTCACGTCGATGCCGGACGTGTTGATCGTCGGCCCGTTGATGATGTTGGTGCGCACGCGCTGCACCGTCGCGCCGACGCACGGCGTGGCGAACGTGACGCGATTGAACAGCGGATTGGTCGCACAGCCCGCGCCGGATGCCAGAACGCTGTTCAGGATCGCGTCGAACGGCTCCACCGTCACCGGATCGTCGAACTCGAAATTCCAGTAATCGATCGAGCCCGAGAAGCCGCCGGCGTCCACCAAGGCGCCGACATTGTAGGTGAGCGCCGATTCCGGTTGCAGATCGGGATTGCCGAACGTGTCGATGGCCTTGAACGCGTTCGTCGGCGCCACGAATTGCAGCGTCGTGAACTGGCCCGACAATTGGTTCAGCGTCGGCCCGCGGAACGTCGTGCCGACTGAGCCGCGGAAGGCCAGGATGTCGGTCGCCTGCCAGCGCACCGCGAGTTTGGGATCGACGGTGGAGCCGACATCGCCGCCATAATCCTCATAGCGGACGGCGAATTGCGCCTCGATCGAATCCGAGATCGGCAGGCTCAATTCGCCGAACAGCGCGCCGACATTGCGGTCGAGATTGGCCGGCGTGGTGCCCGCGAGGAAGGCGAAGGGCCCGGTGCCGCCGACGCACGTCGTGTCGCCGAGGATCGGGCAGGGATTGACCGTGAGGTCCGCCAGATCATTGGGATCGAGTTCGTATTCATCGACGCGCCATTGCGCGCCGAGCGCCCAGCCGACCGTGCCGCCCGGCAGTTCGAACCCGGTCTGCCCATTGAGCACGAAGTCGAACACGGTGAGCCGCGTCGTTGCTTCGGTCTGCGAGGGATCGGTGAGCCAATCCGCCAGCGCCGCCGAGTTCGCGACGGTGGGATCGTACAGCGGATTGGCGGCGCCATTGACGAAGCTGCGCGGAATGGCGGTGGAGAACGGGTTGTAATAGACGCACCCGTTCGCCCCCGGCGTGGTGCCCGTGCAGTTCGGCCCGCCAAGGCCCTGCAGCGCAGACGCCAGGCGCGTGATGTAGGTGTCGTTGGTGAGACGCTCGCCGACGTCCTCCATCACGGTCACGTTGAAATCCCAGCCCATCCCGTTTTCGAGATCGCCGCTGAGGCCCGCGGACACGCGATAGGCTTCGTAATTGCGATAGCCGACCTGCGGCCCGCCATTGTTGCCGGGATAGCCGCCGAGGCCGAAGCTGCGGCCGATGAAGAGCGAGCCGAGCGAACCGTTCAGCGCCTGGAACGGCGACGAGGCGCCGCCGGTCTGGTTGATCAGGCTCAAAAGGCCGGGATGGTTTTGCGGCACGACCTGCGCAGTCAAAACCTGCGGCGGATAGGACGGCGAGGTTTTCCATTCCGGCACGTCGGTCTGCGCGATCAGCGCTTCGGCATGGAAATCGACGTTCGAGGCGACCTCGAAATTCAATTCGCCATAGAGCTGCCAGCGGTCCTCTTCCTCGACGAGATTGTCGAACGGCGTGAAGCGGAAGCGGCAGGCGCCGTCGCCCTGGCCGACAAAGCCGCCGAGCACGGCGCATTGCGGATCGACGCGCGCGGCGCCCGTATTGCGCGACACGAAACGGCCGGGATTGGCGATGGACGACCAGCCGGCTTCCGGGTTTTGCGCATAGGCCGGCAGCGCCCAGTCGCGCTCTTTGGTGGTGAGTTCGGAGCGGTGCTGGAAGGCTGCCGCGATGAGAATGTCGAGCGGGCCGTCGCGATAGCCCCAGGTGGCGTTGTAGCCGTAATCGCCGTCGGATCCGTCGATGCTGGTGTAGTCGCCGCCGATCTCGAAGCCCTCGAAGCCGCGGCGGGTGATGAAGTTCACGACGCCGGCGATGGCGTCTGAGCCGTAGGTCGCGGCCGCGCCGTCCTTCAGCACCTCGATGCGGCCGATGGCGTTGGCGGGGATCAGGTTGGTGTCGACGAAGGATTGCGCGCTCTCGCCGATGCCGTAGGGCGCGGAGGCGAGCCGGCGGCCGTTCATCAGCACCAAAGTGCGCGAGGCGCCGAGGCCGCGCAGGTTCACGTTCGACAGGCCTTCCAGGCCGTTCGACGTGAACTGGTTGGTCGCGCCGTCGATGCCGCTGGACACGCCGAGCGTGCGCACGAGTTCGGTGATCGTCGGCGTGCCGGAGCGCTGCAGCTCGACGGCGGTGAACACATCGACCGGAAGCGAAGCGTCTTCCGGCGTGCCGCGAATGAGCGAGCCGGTGACCACGATTTCCGGATTGTCGGAACTGTCTTGCGCGACCGCAGCGCCGGACCAGCCCATCGTCCCCAATGCAGCCAGCAGCGCCCACCGCGAGGCGTTATTTCCAAGTGCCATCATTTCCTCCCCGCGCTTTTATGTGGTCAGAGGTCGCCCTCAGCCTTGCGCCGTCGGAAATGATGCGGCGTTCTCCGCAATTTGCAAATTGTAATGTCTATTTCAGTTTTCCGGAAGCATGGCGTTCCGTCAACGCGCCGCGGCGATGGTGATCTGCGCGGGATGGTCGAGGCACATCAGCGGGCCGCCGCGCGCGCCGACACGGCCGCGCGCGCGCACTGATTGTCCTTGAAAGGATTGGAAATCCGGCCCGCTCTCGCGCCAAGAGGATATATCTTCTTCGTAGATCGCGATCGTAAAGTCGGTGCGGTAATCGTCGCCGAAGTTCAAGTAAGCCCGGTCGTCCGACGCCGACACGCTGCGCACGACGCCCTCGACCACGCGAAACGGCCCGCGCCGGCAGCTCGGCGGCAGCGTCTCCACCTCGGCCACGAGTTGCGCGGGCGTGCGCACCCGATAGGCCCGCTCGCCCCACAGGCCGCGCCCGGCGGCGCGCGCGCGCTCCTCGGCGGCGAACAAATCCTGCGTGCGCGCGTGGTTCTCCTTGCGCGGGCGGGCGAAGGCCAGCCCTTGCTCCACCATCGCGCCCTGCAGCCAGATCCAGCGCCCGCCTTCGGACTGCACGTAGACATGCGCGAGCGCGGTCTCCGCCGGCGCTTCGGCCGGCGCTTCGCCCTGCTTGGCCGGGCGCGTGCGCGGCGCATAGCGGCGCGCGCCGCCATAGGCGAGCCGGGCGGGACGCTCGAGCGCCATCTGCTCCAGCCCGGCGCGCGCCTGGGCGGCGAACGGCTCGTCGCCATAGGGCGCTTCGATTTCGGTGAGCGTCACGCGCAGGCCGGTGTCGAGCGCGAGCGTGTCGCCGTCGAAGACGCGCGCGACGCGGCCTTTTTCGCCGGGCTCCAGGGCGCCGAAATCGGGGCCGCACGCCGCCAGCGCCGCCGCAGCGATCAGCGCGCCGATCCTCGCCGCAACCCGCATGCGCCCCCTCCCATCGACGCCGCAGCGCCGCTCCGTCATAACACGGCTACGGCTCCGTAGCTCAGCTGGATAGAGCGGCTCCGTCCTAAGGAGATGGTCGCAGGTTCGAATCCTGCCGGGGTCGCCACGCGCGACGGCCGCAGACGGGTCGTCGCGACGCGGGTCGCTACAGGGATCGCGTCCAGAAAGGTCGCCCGATGCGCGCTTACGGCAACATCTGGTCTCGCGCCGCCGCCGGCCTCATGGCCTGGAGCCACATGCGCGCGCCGGCGCTGCGCTGGGGCGTGCTGATCGCGCTCGCGGCCATCTGGATTTGGGCCGGCTATGTCGGCTTTATGGCGCAGTTCGCCGAAGAGCGCCCCGGTTCGGATCCGGCGTCGGAGGCGGTGTATCGCACGCTTGGCGCGATCGCCTCGTCCGAAGTGTTTTTTGCGCCGCGCAATGTTTGGCTGGAGGTCGCGCGCTTCGCCGGGCTCGCCGTGCCGGTGATCGGCATCGCCTTCGCGTTTTCCGGCCAGCTGGGACGCTCGCTCGCGCAAGTGTTCTTCGCCGGCGCAGCGCGCCATGTGGTGATTGCGGGCGACGATCCGCCGGCGATTTCGCTGGCGCAGGATTGCCGCAAGAGCGGCGATTCCGTCGTGCTCGTGGGCGGCCGCTTCACCGAAGAGACCGCATGGTCGCTGCGCCGCCAGGGCGTGACCGTGGTCGAGGGAGACGGGCGCCGCATCGAAACGCTGCGCGCGGCGCGCGCGCATCGCGCCGCCCATGTCGTGGCGTTCGAAAGCGAGGACGGCGCCAATCTGCAGATCGAAGCGGCGATGCGCCGCCTCGTGCAGCGCGACAAGAGCCGCCGCATGATCCGCGTGCACGTGTCGATGCGCTCGCCGATGCTGTTGAAGGAAGCGCGTGAAATGGGCGCGCACGCCATGCGCAAGCACAGCGCCCGCATGGAGAAGGCCAAGGCCGCGCATGCACGCCCGCCGCGCCTGCGCGTCGATCCCAAGCCGTTCTCGATGGACGAGCTCGCCGCGCGCGATCTGTTGCAGCGCGAAACCGTCACCCTGCTCAAGACCGCCGAAGCGCTCGGCCATGACCGTCTGCATCTTGCGGTCTTCGGCTATGACGACGCCAGCGACGCGGTCATCGCGCGCGCGCTGATGAGCCTTTGGTCGGCGATGCGGCCGCCGCCGCGCATCACCGTGCTCAGCCCCGATCCAGAGCGCGATCGCGCCCGCTTTCAGGCGCGCTATCCGAACGCCGTCGCGCACCCGCATTTGTGGGCGGCCGATGTAGCGTTTCTGCCGTTCGACTGGACGCACGCGCCGGTCGATCACGGCCTGTTGCAGCGCGTTCAGGCGACCCGCGGTCAGCCCACGGCGCTCGTCGTCTCCACCGGCCTCGACACCGAAAACATCCAGCTCGCGCTCGCGCTCAAGCGCGTGTGCAATCAGGGCTTCGTGTGGCCGGTTCCCATTTTCATGAAAGAGGCGAGCCGTTCGGAATTCTCCGAGGAATACGCCAAAGGCGACGAGACCGAAGAGCTCGACGCCTATCTGCAGGCGTTCGGCGCGCATCAGAAAATCGCGACGCGCAGCCGCATTCTCGACGGTCGGCTCGATCGCGGCGCGGCAATTGCGCACGAGCATTACAACAAGGGCGTCGCCGACGCCGATGCGATGTCGCTGAAGGAGCTGCAGGCGGCGATGCGCGACTGGTCGGAGGTGCTGGAAACATACCGCGCCGCCAATCGCGCCGCCTCGGACGCCGCCATCGTCAAGCTGTGGGACGCCGGCTGGCGCCCCGCCGACGGCGCCGAACGCGGCGACACCGCGCCGGCGATCGCGCCGGACCTCCTGGCCGCGCTGTCGGAAACCGAACATGCGCGGTGGATGGCGGAGCGCTTGATGTCCGGCTGGCAGCCCGGCGCGCAGCGCTCGAACGACCTCATGATCCACAATCAGCTGAAGCCGTGGGACGATCTCACCCAGGCCGAAAAGGACAAGGACACCGCGCAAGTCCTCGCGGCGGTCGATGTCGCGCGTCTGCTTTATCCGCGCGGCTTCGTACGGCGCACGTCGCCGCCTGCCGCGGCCCGCAGCGCAGCCGAATAGGGCTGTGGGCCCCGGCGAAGGCCGGGGCCCATCGCCTCAAAATTACAGTTCCCCTCAACATTTCCCAAAACGCACAACAACCGCCTCACATCGGATTGGCGATCGCCAGCGCCTCGCGCAAGGCGGCGATGTCGTCGAGCTTCGCCGCGAACGCGGACCAATCGTCGTCCGCCGCGATCGGCGCCCACAGCGCCTCCACCTCGTCGATCAGCAAGCTGACCGCTGCATCGCGTTGAAACAAAGGATGCGTGAGCCGCTCCGGCCGCTCCGGCGTGCGCGCCGCGAAGCCGTCGCGGATCGGTGCGAAATCGGCGCGCTGATAATTGGCCTGAGCGGGGCTTTCCATGGCGCGCGTTTCGCTGGCGGCGCCGCAAAACCAATCGTGGAAGAAGGCGGGCCAGGGCGCCGCGCTGTCGGTCAGCCAGCTGAGCAGCGCCTGCACGAACGCGAGGTCGCGCTCGAGATCGCCCTCGATCAGACCCAGCCTGCGGAACAACGCCGTGCGCAGCGCCGACCGATAGCGCGTGGGGAAAGCGCGCAGCGCATCTTCCAGCGGCGCGGCGTCGCTGATCAGCGTCAGGCTGCCGCCGAGCTGCGCCAGATTCCACGCCGCCGCTTCCGGCTGCCGCGCAAAGCAATAAAGCCCTTGTTGGTCGAAATAGGCGGCGGTGAACCCAGGAATCGACGCGGGCGCAAAACGCCATGGCCCGTAATCGAAGCTTTCGCCGGTGACCGTCATGTTGTCGGTGTTCATCACGCCGTGCACGAATCCCGCCGCCATCCAGGAGGCGACAAGACGCGCAGTTTCCTGCACCACCGCGTCGAGCAGCGCGGCGGGCCGCGCGCCGTCCGAGACGCTTGCGATTTCGGGAAAATACGCCTCGGCGCAATGATCCACGAGCGCGCGCATCGCGTCGGGATCGTTCACGAAGGCGAGGCGCTCAAACACGCCGAAGCGGATGTGCGCATGCGACAAGCGCGTGAGCACGGCGCTGCGCGTCGGCGACGGCTCGTCGCCGCGCGTCAAGGCTTCGCCGGTTTCGTAGAGCGCGAACGGCTTGGATGTGTAGACGCCCTGCGCGTCGAGCATTTGCGCAGCGAGCACCTCGCGCACGCCGCCCTTGAGCGTCAGGCGCCCGTCGCCCAGGCGCGAATAGGGCGTCTGGCCTGAGCCTTTGGTGGCGAGATCGAGCAGGCGGCCGCGATCATCGCGCAGCTGCGCATAGAGAAAGC
The DNA here is from genome assembly GCA_033764725.1 of Hyphomonadaceae bacterium. Lineage (GTDB taxonomy): Bacteria > Pseudomonadota > Alphaproteobacteria > Caulobacterales > Aquidulcibacteraceae > RI-43. The sequence continues at coordinate 9,285 of JANRIR010000079.1, read as the reverse complement.
CGCGCCCGTCGCCGATGTCGGGATTGTACACGCGGAACTGGTGGCCGTGATACCGGATCGCCAAAGGGCGCTCCATGTTGTCGGGCAGCGGCTCGAAGCGCGCGAAGCAGCGCTCCCATTCGGCCGGGTCGAAATCGCCAAGGCCGATGCGCCGGGCCCAAAAGCGGTTGGTGAAGCGCGGGATGTGAACAGGGAAGCGCGCCGGCGTCACGGTGTCGGCGAAAGCGGGGCCGAGGCTCTGGAACAGGGGATCGGGGCGATAGGCGGCGTCGACGGGCATAGGGGCTCCTAGCGAGACGGTGCGCCGGCGTCGACCCGCAGCCGCGGCGTGACGAGACGACGCGAGTATGGCAACACCAGCGCGACCCGGGAGGAAGGCGCATGGCGCTGCGACAGATCGGCTTTGCGGCGTGCGCGCTCGCGCTGTCGGCGTGCGGCCAGCGCTCCGAGCCGGCCGCGCCCTCGCCGGAAGGCGGCGGCCTCGAAGCGGCGCTCAATCCGTGCGCCGGCGATGTCGCGGGCTTCAACCGCACCCTGTGCGAAACCGAATCGCTTGCGGCGCTCGATGGGCGCATCCGCGAGACGCTCGTCGCCGAGGCGGCTTCGGTGAGCGACGAGGGCGCGCGCCTGATCGTGCAGAACCAGCAGCGCTGGCTCGCCGCCCAGCGCGTCGCGTGCGGGATCATCGACCCCGACGCGGCGCTGACCACGGAGCAGACGCGCTGCCTTGAATCGTCGCTGCGCGCCCGCGCCGACCAGGCCGGCCAGGCGGTGCAGCAGATCGGCGGCTATACGTTCCAATCCGTGGAGGTGTCGGATGCGCAGGCCGTCACCGCGGAAGCGGCGGCTGCGAGCGGATTGGCCGAGGCGGCGCCGCCGGCGATCGTGCGCAATATCCGGTATCCGCGCATCGACGGCGCCGCCACGCCGCAGGCGCAGCGCTTCAACGCGCTGGTCGCGCAAAATCCGCAATATCAGTTGGACGACCAGACGGAAGAGCAGGTCACCTATCAGATCGCCTATGCCGGGCCCGAACTCGTCTCGGTGCGGTTCGATCTCTATGAACTCACACTCGGCGCGGCGCACCCGAACACCAGCTTCAAGGCGGTGACGGTGGACATGCGGACCGGCGCGCCGCTGGCGGCGGAGACGGTGTTTCAGCCCGGCTCGGGCTGGGAGCGCTATTTGACGACGCGCGCGATGGCCGCGCTGACGGCGCAATTTCGCGACGACGGGTTCAGGCCGCCGCAAAGCGATGTGCGCGACAGCGTCACCAAGCCGTCGCTGTGGCTGATCACGCAGGATGCGCTGGTTCTGCTCTTCCCGCCCTATACGTTCGGCGGGGCCGGCGCATTGGGCGGCGCGGAAGTGCGCATCCCCTGGGCCGATCTGCGCCGCTACCTGAACCCGCGGGCGCCGTCGCCGATCCGCGCGGAGGCGTAGAGGGCGGCGCCGACACCCCTCATCCGGCGCTACGCGCCACCTTCTCCCACAAGGGGAGAAGGACCAGCGCATCGCCTTCTCCCCTTGTGGGAGAAGGTGTCAGCGAAGCTGACGGATGAGGGGTACTTGCGCTATCATCCAAGGAAATGCGCTTCCGCTCAGCGCTGATGCACGAGCGGCGCGCCGGCGACGGGGCTGCGCGCTTTCAGCACGTAATCGGCGCGGATCGAGCCGACATAGAGGTCGCGCAAATCCGGCCCGCCCCAGGCGACATTGGTGGGATGATTGAGCACCGCGCCGCCGGGATCGTGCGCGACGACGAACACATCGCGCGCCGGCGTGATCGCGACGATCTTGTTCGCGGCGGGCAGCGTGACCCACAGGTTTCCTTCCGCATCCATGCCGCATCCGTCGGTGTAGCCGAGATTGTGCATCACCTCCGGCGGCGCCGGATTATCGGGATCGACGCGGCCTTGCAGGATGGGCCCGAGCGCGGGGCCGTAAGGCTCAGGCGGCCCAAGCCGCGCGCCGCCGTCGAGGATCGGAAAGCGCACCACATTGGCGGCCGAGGTCTGGCAGCAGAACAGGTGCTTCTCATCTGCGGCAAGCGCCAGGCCGTTAGGAAATTTCAATCCTTCCGCAACGATTTCCGCGCGCCCGTCGGGGCGCAGCACATAGATCAGGCCGTCGTCGCGCCCGTCGAGCGCTTCGGGCCAGGTGGGCGCGAACGTGGAGTTCGCGCACCAGATGTTGCCGGCCGAATCCAGGATCGGATAATTCGAGCTGGTGAGATTGCGCCCGCCGATCGCGGCGACCAGCGTTTCGCGCGTTCCCGTTTTGGGATCGAACCGCTCGAGCGGGCCGGGCATGCCGTCATATATGCCGAAATTGGCGATGAGGATGCGGCCGTCGCGGTCCGCATTGATCCCGTTGGGCGCGCCGAAGCGCGGGCCGAGACGGGTGAAGCGTCCATCGGCGTGAAGCTCCGCCACCGCGCATTGATGATCGGCGGCGTAGATGCGGCCGTCCTTCAGGACGACGACATCCTCCGGCCGGTCGATGCCGATGGCGATTTTGGCGAAGGCGCGCGCGTCGATTGGCGCAAGCGGCATGGGCGCTGCTCCCTTAATCCGAAATGTCGCGGTTTTTGGTTTCCGGCCAGAACAACAAACAGATCGCGAAGGCCAGCGCCGTCACCACCACGGGGTACCAAAGCCCGGCGTAAATGTCCCCGGTGGAGACGCCGATCGCAAACACGATCGTCGGCAAAAGCCCGCCGAACCATCCGGTGCCGACATGATACGGAAACGACATCGCAGTGTAGCGGATGCGCGTGGGGAACAATTCCACCAAAGCTGCGGCCTGCGGGCCGTACAGCGCGGTCGCCGCGATGACGAACACGATCAGCATGCCGATCACGCCGGCGGCGTTGATGCGCTCCGGATCGGCGCGGGCGGGATAGCCCGCTTCGGTCAGCGCGGCGCGGATTCGCGTGCGGTATTCCACCTTCAGCGCGCGCAGGCCGGCGGCGTCGAGGCCTTGTCCGTTGACGCTGTCGATCGTCGCCGCATCGCCGATGCGCACCTGTGCGAGCGCGCCCGCCGGCGCGTCGATCGTGGTGTAGCTGACGCCGAAGCTGGCGAGCTCGCCCTTGGCGATGTCGCAGGACGAGGAATAGCGCGCCGCGCCGCCGGTGAGGTCGAGCTGGAAGCTGCAATCGGCGGGATCGGCGAGCACGGTCACGGGCGCGGTGCGCGTCGCCTCCGCCAAAGCGGGATTGGCGGCCTGCGTCATGTAATGGAAGCCGGGGAAATAGCTCGCCAGCATCAGCGCCATGCCGAACAGCATGACCGGCTTACGCCCGACCTTGTCCGACAGCCAGCCGAAAAACACGTAGAGCACGGCCGAAACGGCCGTTGCCGCAAGCATGAAATAATCGACGGTGCGGCCTTCGACCTTCAGCGCGGTCTCGAGGAAGTAGCGCGCGTGGAAATGCCCGGTGTACCACACCACCCCTTGCGCCATCATCAGCCCGAACAGCGCCAGGATCACGACGCGCAGGTTCTTCCACTCGAAGAAGCTTTCCGCGAACACGCGCTCGGAGGTCTTGCCTTCGGATTTGAGCTTCTGGAATGCGGGGCTTTCCTCCAATTGCATGCGGATCCAGATCGAGATGCCGAACAGCCCGATCGACAGCAGGAAGGGGATGCGCCAGCCCCATTCGCGGAAGGCCTCTTCGCCCATGATCGTGCGGGTGGTCAGGATCACCACGAGCGCGCCGATCAGGCCGAGGCCGGCGGAGGTCTGGATCCAGCTCGTGGCCCAACCGCGCTGGCCGCGGGGCGCGTGCTCGGCGACATAGATCGCCGCCCCGCCATATTCCCCGCCGAGCGCGAAGCCCTGCAGCACCCGGCACGCCACCAAAAGGATCGGCGGCAGGATCGCCAGGCTCTCGGGCACGGTCTGCTGGGTCGGCAACAGGCCGATGGCGAAGGTGGCGATCCCCATCAGGGTGATGGTGACCAGGAACGCCCCCTTGCGGCCCTTGCTGTCGCCGATCTTGCCGAAGAACAGCGCCCCGAACGGCCGTACGATGAAGCCGACGGCGAAGGTCAGCAGGGTGAAGATGAAGGCCTGGGCGTCGGGCAGGTTGGCGAAAAAGTGATCCTTCATGATCACGGCCAGCGAGCCGTAGATGAAGAAGTCGTACCACTCGAACACGGTGCCGGCGGCGGAGGCCGCCACGACGGTGCGCATCTTTTCAGGCGAGGTTTCGCCCAATTCGGCCTGCGCCGACGCTTCCGCCATTCCCGTGCTCCCCTGTTTGCCGGCCCGGCCCGCGTTCGGGCGGTTTTGTCGCTGATCGGGGGGCTGGCGCGCCGGTTGTCAAGCCGGAACGGCGCGTGCTATCCGGCGCGCGCTGTTGGCGGGCGAGCGGGGCGGCGACGCCGCGCACCCAGCCTTTGGGCGAGTATTCCACCCTCAGCTTTCGGACGCCCCGTGCGCTTGGCAGTGCGCCGCGGAGGCTGCGACCGATGGCGCAATCTGCGGGGCGAACGTGTCGGACGCGGTCATGGCGGCAGGGGCGGAAGCGGCGGAGCGCTACGCTCAAGCCGCGTTCGAGCTGGGGCTCGAAGCGGGCGCGCTGGAGACGCTCGAGGCCGATTTCGCCAAGCTCGACGCCGCCTTCGCGGCCAGCCCGGACCTGCGCGCCGCGGCCGCCTCGCCGCTGATCGATCCGGAAGAAAAAACCCGCGCCCTGGTGGCCGTGGCGGAGAAGATCGGCCTGACGACGCTGGGCCGCAATGTCGTCGGCGCGGTGGCCAAGAACCGCCGCGCGGCGGCGCTGCCGCTGGTGTCGCGCGCCTTCCGCGCGCTTTTGGCGCGCCATCGCGGCGCCCGCCAGGCCGAAATCATCTCGGCCGCGCCTCTGTCGGAGGCCGAGCGCGCCGCCATCGTCGCCGGCGTCGAGAAGGCGATCGGCGCCAAGGTCGAGGCCGAAGCCAGCGTCGATGAGAGCCTGATCGGCGGCTTCATCGTGCGCGTCGGCTCGCGCCAGTTCGATTCCTCGCTGAAATCCAAACTCGCGGGCATGAAGCTCGCGCTCAAATCCGCTTGACCGAAGGAAGGCCGCACTGATGGACGTCCGCGCCGCAGAAATTTCCGCCATTTTGAAAGAACAAATCAAGGGCTTCGGCGCCGAGGCGCAGGTCGCCGATGTCGGCCGCGTCTTGAGCGTCGGCGACGGCATCGCGCGCGTCTATGGCCTGGAGAATGTCCAGGCCGGCGAGATGGTGGAGTTTCCCGGCGGCGTGAAGGGCATGGCGCTGAACCTCGAGCGCGACAATGTCGGTGTCGTGATCTTCGGCGAAGACCGCGGCCTGAAGGAAGGCGACACCGTCAAGCGCCTGGGCGAGATCGTCGACGTGCCGGTGGGCAAGGGCCTGCTCGGCCGCGTCGTCAATCCGCTGGGCGAGCCGATCGACGGCAAGGGCCCGATCGCGGCCGCCGAGCGCCGCACGGTCGATGTGAAGGCGCCTGGCATCATTCCGCGCAAAAGCGTGCATGAGCCGATGCAGACCGGCATCAAGGCGATCGACGCGCTGATCCCGATCGGGCGCGGCCAGCGCGAACTGATCATCGGCGATCGCCAGACCGGCAAGACCGCCGTCGCGGTCGACACGATCCTCTATCAGCGCGACGCGCACGACAAGAATTTGCCGGAAAGCGAAAAGCTCTACTGCATCTATGTCGTCGTCGGGCAGAAGCGCTCCACCGTGGCGCAGCTCGTCAAGACGCTCGAAGATCGCGGCGCGCTGAAATATTCGATCGTCGTGGCCGCCACCGCGTCGGAGCCTGCGCCGCTGCAATTCCTGGCGCCGTTCTCCGGCTGCGCGATGGGCGAGTGGTTCCGCGACAACGGCATGCATGCGCTGATCATCTATGATGATTTGTCCAAGCAGGCGGTCGCCTATCGCCAGATGTCGCTGCTGCTGCGCCGCCCGCCGGGCCGCGAAGCCTATCCGGGCGACGTGTTCTATCTGCACTCGCGCCTGCTCGAGCGCGCCGCGAAGCTGAACGACGACAACGGCAATGGGTCCCTCACCGCGCTGCCGGTGATCGAAACGCAAGCCAATGACGTGTCGGCCTATATCCCGACGAACGTGATCTCGATCACGGATGGCCAGATCTTCCTGGAAACCGACCTGTTCTATCAGGGCATCCGCCCGGCGGTGAATGTCGGCCTTTCGGTCTCTCGCGTGGGCGGGTCGGCGCAGATCAAGGGCATGAAGCAGGTCGCCGGCGCGATCAAAGGCGAGCTTGCGCAATATCGCGAAATGGCGGCGTTCGCGAAGTTCGGCTCCGATCTCGACGCCGCCACGCAGCGCCTGCTCGCGCGCGGCGCGCGGCTCACGGAATTGCTCAAGCAGGACCAGTTCGCGCCGGTGCCGGTGGAGGAGCAGATCGTGCTGATCTTCGCCGGCACGCGCGGCTATCTCGATAAGGTGCCGACAGACGGCGTGCGCCGCTACGAGGCGGAGCTGGTGTCCTGGCTGCGCGCCAAGAAGGCGGATCTGCTCACCGCGATCCGCACCAAGAAGGACATCAAGGCCGACGGCATCGAAGGCAAGATCAAGGACGCGCTCGACGAATTCGCCAACGCGTTTGCGGCCTGAAGCGGGACGCGCGCGGATGTCGATCGCCCACGTGACCATCGCAGCGGCCGCCATCGCCGCCTCGCTCGCGCTGTGCGCGGCGCCGGCGGCCGCGCAAACGCGGTCTGCGGCGTGTGCGGTGCAGCAGGGTGCGCCGCGTCAGCCGCTGCAGCGTCTCTATGCTGGCGAGCACGTGATCGAGGCGACGCCCGGTACGGCGGTGTGCGGGCCGCTGCAGGACTTCCGGGTCAATTGCAACGTGGTCGGTCCCGCCGTGATCTGGGCGGATGTCGGCATGGCGCACAATGTGATCGCGGCCGGCCAGACAGCGGTGTTCACGCTGCAAGGCGGCTCGACGCGGTGCCTTTTGCAGGGCGTCCCGATGCTGCAACCGGCGCCGCCAGCGCGTGGCGCATCGCGCCCGCCATCCGCGCCGTCGGCGGCGCAAGCTGCGCCGCAGGCGCAACAGACGACCGCGACGGCGCGCACGCCGCGCGTCACCACAACGGCGTGCGCGCGCGCCAATCTCGATCCCGGCCGGATCGCCGGCTTGCCCGTCGTGCAACGCGAGGCCAGCCGCGAGACGACTTTGCGCGCCACCCAAGGCAGCGCGACGTGCACAGGCGCGGTCATGGTCAATGGCCGCGCGCTCGGCCAGGCGACCTGCCAGGTGCGCGGGCCCGCGACGATCGTTTGGGACGCGGTGCAGGATTTCGACGGCTATCAGATCCCCGCCGGCCGCACGGCGACTTTCGTCGAGCGCGGTGCTGCGCGCAACGATGTGCAGAACGGCGTGTTGTCCTGCTTCTTGAACGCGGCGGAATAAAGCGATGCCCAGCTTAAAAGAATTCCGCAACCGTATCGCCAGCGTGAAGTCCACGCAGAAGATCACCAAGGCGATGCAGATGGTGGCCGCGGCCAAGCTGAAGCGCGCGCAGGGCGCGGCGGAAGCGGCGCGGCCTTACGCCGATCGCATGGCGAGTGTCATCGCCAATCTGGCGTCGTCCGTGCAGGGCGACGGCGCGCCGAAATTGTTGCGTGGCACCGGAAGCGATCAGACGCATCTGCTGGTGGTGACGAGCTCCGAGCGCGGCCTGTGCGGCGGCTTCAACACCCAGATCGTGCGCCTGGCGCGCGAAAAGATTTCCGAGCTGCAGGCGCAGGGCAAGACGGTCAAGATCGTGACCGTCGGCAAGAAGGCGCGCGATCAGCTGCGCCGCCAATATGCGAGCCTGATCGTCGATCACATCGATCTGTCCGGCTATCGCTCCATCGACGCGAGCGCGGCGCAGATCGTGGGCGACAAGGTGCGCGCCATGTTCGACGCCGGCGCGTTCGACGTCGCGACTTTGGTGTTCTCCAAGTTCCGCTCGGTGATTTCGCAGGTCCCCACCGCGCGCCAGCTGATCCCGGCCAAGGCGCCGGAGGGCGCGACCGCGCCGGATCTGAAGGGCGCAAGCTATATCTACGAGCCGAGCGAGGCCGACATCCTGGAGGCGCTTCTGCCGCGCTATATCGACGGCCAGGTTCTGCAAGGCCTTCTGGAGAACCAGGCCGGCTTCTATGGCGCGCAGATGAGCGCGATGGACAACGCCACCCGCAACGCCGGCGACCTGATCAAGAAGCTCACGTTGCGCTACAACCGCCAGCGCCAGGCCAACATCACCAAGGAGCTGATCGAGATCATCTCCGGCGCCGAAGCCTTGTAGGAGCGCGTCATGACTGGACCGACCCAAGTTCTCTACCGCACCTCAGCGACCGCGACCGGCGGGCGCAACGGCAAGACGCATCTCGACGAGGGCGGCCTTTGGGTCGCCACATCGATTCCCAAGGACATGGGCGGCGACGGCCAAGGCTCGAACCCCGAGCAATTGTTCGCGCTCGGCTATGCGTCCTGCTTCGGCTCGGCGCTGTTGTTCGTGGCCAACCAGCAGAAGATCGACGCATCGAAATCGAAAGTGTCCTGCGAAGTCGGCATCGGGCCGAACGCGGCGGGCGGTTTCGGGCTCGCGGTGAAGCTCACCGTGTCGATCCCGGGCATGGACGCCGCGCAGGCGCATGCGCTGGTCGAAGCGGCGCACCAGGTCTGCCCCTATTCCAACGCCACGCGCGGCAACATGCCGGTCGAGCTTGTGGTCGTCTGATCCCGTATTGAGTTGCAAGAGAGAAGAGCGATGACGAAACCCATGAAAGGCCGCGTGGCGCAGGTGATCGGCGCGGTCGTCGACGTCGAGTTCGACGGCCACCTGCCGGACATCTACAACGCGCTCGAGACCACCAATCGCGGCAACCGGCTGGTGCTCGAAGTGGCGCAGCACCTCGGCGAAAGCACCGTGCGCGCGATCGCGATGGACACCACCGACGGCCTCGTGCGCGGCCAGGATGTCGCCGACACCGGCGGCCCGATCGCGGTGCCCGTGGGCGAAGAAACGCTCGGGCGCATCCTCAACGTCATCGGCGAGCCGGTGGACGAGGCAGGCCCCGTGCGCGCCGAAGCCAAGCGCGCCATCCACCAGCTCGCGCCGGCCTTCGTGGATCAGAAGCCGGTGCCGGAAATGCTGGTCACGGGCATTAAGGTCGTCGATCTGCTGTGCCCCTATTCGAAGGGCGGCAAGATCGGGCTGTTCGGCGGCGCCGGCGTCGGCAAGACGGTGCTGATCCAGGAGCTGATCAACAACATCGCGAA
>JANRIR010000081.1:0-34071 GCA_033764725.1 Hyphomonadaceae bacterium | reverse complement strand
CCCAAGCAAGACCAGATTTTCAAAGTTCGCACCGAGGGTCGCCGACAGGTACGAATATAGATTGTCGACGCCGCCGCCGGCTTGTTCCTGAAGTTCATCCGAGGTGTCGCTGATGACATAGGTGTCGTCGCCGGCTCCGCCGATAAGCGTGTCGATGCCTCCGCCGCCATCGAGATAGTCGTTTGCATCGCCGCCCTGAAGAATATCGTTTCCGTCGCCGCCTGTAAGTGCGTCGGCGCCAGCATCGCCGATGAGGTCATTCGCTCCAGCATCGCCGATCAAGGTGTCGTTTTGTGTCGAGCCGCGAAGGTTTTCGAATCCAACCAAAACATCTAGGCCAAGGCCTGTGTCCTGAGCGGAAGCGATGCCGAGATTGACTGACACCGCGACTGATCCCGCGAATGCAGCCGTGTCACGGCCAGCGCCGCCGCGCAGGGTGTCATTGCCTTGCCCGCCTTCGATGATGTCGTCGCCGTCGAGACCGTCGATGGTGTCCGCACCGCCATTGCCGAACAGTACGTTTCCGGCGCTGTTTCCGGTAATCGTATCAGCGCCATTTGCGCCGGTGGCGTTTTCAATCACGACGCCATTGGCGATCGTGTATCCTCCACGGATGCCGCCGCTGACGTAGGACACGTACCCACCGCCGCCAACGGCGTTGAGCAGAGTTGCGGGTCGCAGGTCGATAGTCGCGTTCTGATCGCCTACAGCTATGATCGTGTCGGTCCCGCCTGTGTCCCAGATCGCGCGATATCCGGTTCCCGTCATGTTGACGGTGAGAAAGTAATAGAGGTTGTCCCCAGCATTGTTCGTTGTGTCCTGGCCATATCGCTGTTGCAGAAGCGCAATGTCCAAGGCCATCGGCGTCGCCTGATTGCCGAAGGTATTCTGGCCGTAGCCTAAGACGGCCGGGTAGCCGTCATTGTAGCTCATCGTCGTGAAGACGCCCTGGTTCAAACCGAATGTGCCGAAGGATTGGAAGTCATCAAGAACGCCCTGCATTATTTCTGAATCGTTGTCGCCAATGCCGCCATTATCGTGTGGGTGGGCGAGACCTAAGCCGTGACCGAATTCATGAATGAGTGTTACGAAACCTAATCCGCCTGGGGCCAAGCCTGAAGAATTCCACGAAGTGACACCGGGGTCGAATGCGCCAACGCCTCCGAATTGGTTGCCCGAAAACTGACCTAGAGTGTTGCCCGGCAGGTCGGTGAGCATCAGCGTCCATACAGCCCCAGCGGGAGAGGCCGACTGCGTAAACGTCAAATTAGTCACGGCTGAGTAGGTGGCCATGGCCAAAAAGGCGGCGTTGATTTCGCTCGTTGTCCATCCCCGCGATGCGGTCAGGCCCCCAAACGTTTCGCCCGCGCCTGCAAAGTACACGGAAACGTTCGCCGTGTTCAGGGCGAAGCCGAGATCGATAGTGTCGAGAGGATCCTGCGGTGGGCCCAGCGCAGCGTTGAGCGTATAGCCGCCCGTAAGCGTCGGCCCGCTCTCCTCTTCATACGCGCGCGCGTTGAGGTAATAGGTTCCGGACTGCTGGGCGGTAAAGCGCAGCAGCGAATTCAGGCCGACGCCGGCGTCATCGTCGCGCGCGATCAATTGGCCGCCGGCGTTGAACAGCTCCAGATAAGCGTCCGAGACCGGCGTAGAGCCGGATGCGTTCAGCGTGAAGACATAGGATTGGCCTGCAACCAGTTCTACGCGATACCAATCGTCATCGCCGGCGGTATCCACGACGCCGGACACGGAGCCGCCGAGCGAGAGGTTGGCCGTCGTTGTGGCGTCCCCGGGGATCGAGTCCGGCGGACCGCTGTTTTGCAGGAACACCTCCAGCGTATATTGGCCTGTGGCGTCGTCAAATCCTGTGGCGTCGAGGAAATAGGTGCCGGTGGTCGCGGCCGTGAAAGAGGCGATGAACGCATTGAGGCCGGGGCCGCTGTCGTCATCGAATGTCAGCGCCGATCCCGCGCCGTTGCGCAACGTGAGGAACGGATCGTCGAGCGGAGTCTGTCCTGATCCGGTGAGTGCGAAGGAATAGGTTTGCCCCGCGACCAGCGTGACGCGAAACCAGTCGGAATCGCCGATCGTCTCGATGAGATCGGTGCGGGATCCGGGCGCGGTAATGGTCGCTTGCGTGCTCGCATTTCCCGGGATGTTGAGGGCGTTTGGGTCCCAAGAGCCGACGTCGATGGTTGGCGCGGATACCGAGTATTTGTGCTCTCCCCCCGCGCAGCAGGCGCACGAGGCGCTGAAGCTTACCGGCGTCTCGAAGCGCGGCCCGACGGCGCCGATCATCGTATCCAATGATCGGACAAAAACATCGCGATTGTGCCAGTGCAGCATGCGGACCACTCCATCTGGCAATCGCGCAACGGATTGCTATAGCGCCTCGTCTATCTTTTAGCGTGTGCCTTCGCGGTCGTCACGACCCCCCTCTCACCCGTAGAAGATGTCGTCCTGGAGGGCTGCTGCGGATTGTCCGGCGATGAAGAGGGTTGCGTCTGGGGTTCCCTCAAGATCGATGGTGATGGTTGCGCCGCCGGCGACATCGGCGAAGGTTACGGCGTTGGGATTGATTCCGATGAGGCCGATGGCGTCGTCGCTGCCGGGCGCGGTTTCGAAATCGAGGATCTGATCGGTCACGCCGGGCTGCAGGTCGGCGAGGTTGAACAGGAAGACGTCGTTGCCGGCGCCGCCGAGCAGGCGGTCCGCGCCCTGTCCGCCGGTGAGCACGTCGTTGTCGCCGCCGGCGTCGAGATAATCGTCGCCGGCCTGGCCGAACAGGCGGTCTGCGCCGGCTTCGCCGAACAGGCCGTCTATGCCTGCGCCGCCGTCGATGAAGTCGTCGCCGCTGCCGCCGAAGGCTTCGTCATTGCCGTCGCCGCCGAATGCGCCGTCAGAGCCGTCCTGTCCGCGCAGCACGTCGTCGCCGCCCTCGCCGTTGAGCACGTCGCCGTCGCCGCCGCCGTCGAGCAGATCGCGCGCCTCGCCGCCGAACAATTGATCGAAGCCGGCCGCGCCGTACAATTCATCCGGCCCTGCGCCGCCTTGCAGCACGTCGTCGCCGGCTTCGCCGAGGATCTGGTCGTACGCGTCGCCGCCGCGCATCAGATCGCCGCCGGCGCCGCCTTGCATATAATCGTCGCCCGCATCGCCGTCGACGACGTCGGCGCCGTCGCCGCCGATCGCCCAATCATTGCCGGACCCGGAAACGATCACGTCGTCGCCGGCCCCGCCATTGACGATGTCGCCGACCGCGCCGCCGTCGAGAAAGTCGCGATCGTCGCCGCCGAGCAATTGGTCGAAGCCGTCGCCGCCGCGCAATTCGTCGGGACCCAAACCGCCTTCGATGTAATCGTCGCCGTCTTCGCCGAACAGCTGGTCATAGCCCTGTTCGCCGAACAGGCCGTCATTGCCGGCGCCGCCGCGCACGACGTCGTCGAGATCGCCGCCATAGGCGACGTCGCCGCCGTCGCCGGCTTCGATCAGATCGTTGCCGCCGCCGCCGGCGATGAAATCGGCGCCGCCGAGCCCGCGCAGGACATTGCCGCCGCCGTCGCCGAGAAGCGAATCGCCGAGCGTCGAGCCTTCGACCGCTTCAATGGAAGTGAAACTATCGCCCGCCGCCTCGCCGGTGTTCTGCGCCAAAGCGCCGAGATTGACCGTCACGCCAGCGGCAGCCGTCGCATACGACGCCGTGTCGAAACCCGCGCCGCCATCAAGCGCGTCGGCGCCGGCTTCTCCGACAATGATGTCATCGCCGTCGCCGCCGCTCAGCGCGTCGTTGCCGTTTGCACCGAGGAGGAGATCGTCTCCAGCCTCGCCGAACAAGATATCGTCGCCGCCATCCCCGTCGAGGATGTCCAAACCGGCGCCGGCATAGAGGGTGTCGACCTGGGCTGAGCCGAGAAAGTCGTCATCGCCCGAAACCAGGAGCGTCGGATTGGCGATGAATTGATCGGCGCGCAGACCCAGTCCCGCCAGATCGTCGAAAATCGCCACGGCTTGCCCGGCGCTGTTGTAAGCGACGATGGCGCCGATGACGCCGAAGGGCGACATTTCAAAGGTGTTTGGACCGGGCACCAAGGTTTGCCCGGCCGGTGGGAAGAATTCGACGAACGCGACGCCGCCGAATGGAGGTGTGAACTCGACAATCCAGTTGGAGGCCGAGTTTTGAAACACCGAATAGGTGTTGGTGGACTGAATCGGGCGGAGAAAATTGTTGCTAACGCCAGGCGATGCGCCATTGAATGAGAAGGGACTAAGGAAGTCTATGACGCTCAGAGCATTCGTCTCCTGAACCGGGCGAGAGCGGATACCAAATGCTATTCAGACGTACGCTACGACTGACCGAGATCGTCTCGAACGCCGCCATGCGATGCCAAGCGGAGTGTCTGCAGAGCGTCGCGACATCGCGACCGCGCCCCGACCCCAATGGCCTGCGCCGCTAGCTGGATGTCCCTCGCACCTTGCTTCCCACCTCAACCGTCGACTGCAACGTATCGACATGTGCGCGGAATGGCGAGTCGCCATTTTCAGCGGTTGTTGTCATCAAACCGCAACAATACCGCGCAGATCGCCTCGAGGGCGGTTTGATCCTCTGCTGTGAATGCGGCGTAGGTTTCGCTATCGATGTCTAGGACGGCTGCGAGCGCGCCGTGCGCGTCGAAAACCGGTACGACGATTTCGGCGTTGGAGCGGCTGTCGCAGGCGATGTGGCCGGGGAAGGCGTGCACGTCGTCGACGATGATGGTCCTGCGTTGCGCCGCGGCGGCGCCGCACACGCCCTTGCCGAAGGGAATGCGCAGGCACCCCAGCGTGCCCTGATAAGGCCCGACGACGAGTTCGTTCGGCTTGTCCGGATCGACCACATAGAACCCGGTCCAGAGAAAAGTCTCAGGAAACGCATGCGCCAGCAGGCATGCCGCAGTGGCGAAGCGCGCCGTGACGTTCGGCTCGCCTGTGATCACGGCGGCGATTTCGGCGCCCACGGCTGCATAGCGGGCTGATTTTTCGCGGGGCAGGTCGGCGAGGGCTGTTTCAGGCATGAGCCGCAATAGCGCGGGGCGCCACCGCTAGGCAATGCGGTGCAAAATCGGCGGCCGTTTGCGCTGCGCGCGCTAAGCGCCGTGAGGTCTTGCGGCAGACTCGCATCACCAAGCGCGCGCGTTGCGGCGAACGTCAGGACGCCAAGGCCGCAGCGCAGTCCTGAAGCGGCCGCAGTCGGTCGCGCGTGAAGTCGCGCCGCCAGCGGTCATTGACGCCGGGCGCGATCATGACGGTGACCATACTGCCCGCGTTGGAGGCGTCGAAGTCGATCTCCTCGAACGTGTAGCCGAAGCCGCGCAAGCGATAGATGATCTGCTGATCGCTCGCAGCGACGAAGGCGCTCATCGGCAGCAGCGCGGCGCGCTCTTGGAAGCACGCGGCCACCTCGGCATGCGGGCGTTCGCTAAGCAGGACGAAGCGATCGGCGACCGCGCGGAAGATTTGCGGATCGCGAACACCCGTTTCGTGTGTCGCGCAGCCGGCGAGTGCGATGGTGAAGAGTGCGGTGAGCGCGAGCATGCGTTTCATGGTCAAATTCCTTGTGTGAGTGGGGTTGAGCGATCAGCGGCCGCGCAGGAGCCCGACGCCGACGGCGATGAGCCACAGCGCAAGGCCGGCGAAGCCGGCGATAGTGAACAGCGAGAACGCCTCGCCGGAGTTTCCCAGCGACAAAGCGAGGCCTTCGCCCGTTCCGATCGTGATGGCGAGCGCAGTGATGGCGCCAAGCGCAGCGGTGGCCGCCTTGCGCTCCTGCGCCTGCAATGCCGCCAGCATCGCGACGAACAGCGCCGTCAGCAGCTGGCCCAGATGTTCGCCGATCGCGACGCCGCCATAGGCGTTGAGCACATCGAAGGCGCGCGCCGCCGCATCGCGTGCGGCCTCACTCGTGCTGGGATCGGCGTGGGTGCGCGCAAGACCTGGCACGACGAACACCCAGCGGAACAGGCCGATCGCCTGCGTCACGCTTGCGGCTAAGCCGGCGAGGGCGGCGCCGATTGCAAGCGCAGGACGCTGCACGATGCGTGCGGAGGTGAGCGACAGCGCGATGGCCAGCGGCGCGAGCGCGAACGCGGCGAGGCCGAAGCCGTACCAGGTCCAGATCAGGTCCGGTCCGCCGGCGTGAAACGCATCGAGCGCTTCGCTCGCCGGACGGCGCAGAATGTCTGGATAGTCGTAAGTCGCGGCCAGCACAGCGTATGGCGCGTTAAATCCGATCGCCATGGCGATGGCGCTCGCGCCCGTCAACCAGCGTCGGTCTTCTGACTGTGGCTCAGACATCCGCTGTCTCCCAGTGTTGCGTCACGGCCTTGTCGGCGCCGCTGAGACGCGCGAGCCGCGCAAGCGCGCGCCGCAAGACGCGCTGCAATCCAGCGGGCGGGCCGACGAGATTGATGTCGCCGGCGTCGAGCGCCATGGCGAGATGAAGCGGATTGCGCGGCGCGCCATTGGCGAAGTCGCCATTGCGGCCAAGCCCGTACCATGCGCGGATAAATCGCTCGAAGCTGCGGCCCTGCGAGGCCACGGTGCGAAACGTCACCCGCGTCGCGCCGGCGTTGCGGAACGCATGATAGGCGCCGCGCCGGATGATCGCGTATTCGCCGGCGTGTAGGATGCGACGTTCAAGCGCCGGCCCGATGCGCAGTTCAAGCGCGCCCTCAATCACGGCGAACGTTTCGTCATAGCTCGTATGGAAATGCGGCGGCGCGCCCTCAGCGTGCGCGGGCAGCGTGAACAGGATCGAGGCGCAGCCGCCGTCGGCCAGCGCCGAGGTCTCGATTTCGGCGACCTCGCCGGTGGCGGGGTTGTCCAGCCGCTCGGCCGGCGCATAGGGGATAAGATCGTACATCGCGTTGCTCCGAACGCCGCATTATCTACGGACGTAGACAAGATATCTACACATGTAGAGAAAGCTTGCAAGCCTAAATCTACAGTCGTAGAAAAAAGTTCATGACCGCTATGGAGGGCGCGATGCCGACAGCGTCGAAGCGAAAAGCCGCCCCGCGAGACCGCGAGGCGACCGAAGCCAAGCTCAAAGCCGCCGTCGGCGCGCTTTTGGCGCGCGAAGGCTTCGCCAGTCTCGGCGTGCGCGCGGTCGCGCGCGAGGCGGACGTCGATCCGATGCTCGTCGGGCGCTATTTCGGCGGCCTGCCTGGGCTGCTCGACGCCTATGCGGCCAGCGCCGATCACTGGCCGAGCGTGGAGGAGGTGACGGAGAATGGCGCGATCGCGGACCTGCCGCTCGATCAGCGGCTCTCGCGCGTTCTCTCGAACTTCGCCGAGGCGCTCGCGCGTCGGCCGATCACGTGTGAGATTTTGGCGTGGGAAGCTGCGCAGCGTTCGGAGCTGACGGACGCGCTGGATCGCGCGCGCTTGGCGTGGGTGCAAGCGATCGTGCCGCAATATTTGCCGGAACTCGCCAGCGACGATGCGCGCGCCGCCGACGCCAATGCGCTCTTAAGTCTGCTCGGCGCAGCGGTGCACTACATCGCGATCCGCAACCGCAACGCCGCAGAGGATTGGGGCGGCCTCGGCGTGCGCAACAAGGCTGGCCGCGCGCGACTGACGGCGGCGCTGGAGATCGTGTGCGCGGCGGTGCTGCGCAAGGACGCAGCACGCTTGGCCAGTTAGGGTTCGGGAGCAGCGGCAAGTACGGGCGCGTAGCCGGCGGCGAGTTTTTCGGGTCGACTTGAGGCTATAAATCAGCAACCGCAACGCGGCGCTTCTTTGTTGTCCACTGGCGCTAAGCGGACGCGCCGCGAAAGATTGTCGTCTCGCGACTGATGTCAGGCTTTGGAGTGGAGGCGTATTGTGTGGCGATCTGAACCAAAGATTGCCAAATCGCCTCCGAGTCTAGCTTCGCCCCTTGTCGGGCGAGAGCCCCGGCATTGTGTGCGGCTACGGCTCGAGAAAGGTCGCCAAGCGTCTTGCAGTCTCGCGGAAAGCGCAGTGGATCAAGGCGCTGAAGCACCCAGATCAAAGCGATCACACCGAGGACTACGCCGCCAATTTCCAACCATGACGCCCTGAAGATCGCCAGGATCGGCGGCAGCGCAAATAAAGATAGTAAGAGAACGCCACCAACACTCGTGAGACTACCCATCGCCAGCGCCGGCAGTCTCAACTCATTTTCCAGTTGCACTGAACCGTACAATGCCCTCGGCGAGGTGGTGGGAAGTTCCGAAAGCAATGTTGAGGGACGCAACCGGATATTCGGCGCAATAGGCGAGAGCGCACGACGAAGGCGAAGGAACGCCATCGTGGTGAGGCAGGTCTCACCCTCGGAGGGGCCGATACGACGCATAAGGAGCGTGTGTAGGTCGCCCATGGTCCGAACCAGCGCCGCTTCTTCGTCAGACAGGCGGAGGCCAAAGGCGGACTCGATGTCGACCAGAAGGCCGATGGGATCGAATTCTTCGTCGCTCAGGTCGAGTGAGTTCGTCATCAGGAGAGCAATCACAGTCTTTTTCATTACCACGACGCGCAGGCGATTGCAGCATTCAACCTTCGTTGCCGGCCAGTTCCGGCGCCCCTGCAGGTGTGCGCTCTCGGCGGTTGTCGAGACCAATCCGGAAGGCGAACGTCTTGATAAATGGCAGGACTAATCCCAGCCAACGCGCTGCGCGTGGGCCGAGGAGGGCGAAGCTGGGCGCTGGATTTTGACATAGCACCCTCCCCCGAAGCCCGAGCGGGCGCGACAGAAGCCGCGAGGCTAATCGGATTTGCTGGGGCCGTGACCGGGCATTCGTAAATTTGTGTCTCTCAGGCGGCGATTGGCCCATCGCGGACATTGGCGCAGTGACCGGGTGCCGATAGGATCATGCCTCCGAACTGGAGCGCGTTGATGGCCGAACCTTATCCGAGAAACGTGCCGGGCCCCTTCTACATCGAGAACGAATGCTGCATTACGTGCGGCGTTCCGATGGACATCGCCCCCGATCTTTTCACTTGGGACGAGCAGATTCCATACCCTGGTCATTGTTTCGTCAGTCGCCAACTCGCGAACAGCGGCGAGTTCGATCTCATGCTTGAAGTGATGAAATGCATGGAGGTTGATTGCCTGCGTTATCGTGGGGACGATCTGGCACTCCGCGCTCGGCTGGCGCGAGAGGGTCACAAAGACCAGTGTGACTAGCGTCCGCTTCTGGTGATTTCCGACCTCTGCTCAGATGCAGGCGAATGGCGGCCGTCACGGCCAATCCGGACATCTGGTTTCACAAAGCAAGCTCAGCCAATTCCACCCAGCGCCGCGCGTGGGCCCGGTAGGACTCGAACCTACAACCAGACCGTTATGAGCGGCCGGCTCTAACCATTGAGCTACGGGCCCGCGAACGTTTGCGCGCGGCGAGGGCCGTTAGAAATGTCGCACGCCCAAAAGTCCAGCATCGGCCCGCAAACCGCTTCGCGCGTCTGGCGAAGCTGTGAATTAAGTGTTAGTTAATTGGTCGCCTTCCGGGGGGCTGGAGGTTGGAGATGAGTGGGCTTTTGGGCTTTGTGCGCCTCGTGGGTGCAACGTTCGCTGTGGCGGCGCTCGGCATGGCGGCCGTGGCGTTGGCGGGTCCGGATGCGGTGCGGCGGCTGGGCGTCGGCGCGGCGAGCGCCGCTGCAGCGACTCCGCCGCCGGCGCTGAACGAGGGTCTCGCCGCCGCAGACCCGAATGCGCCGCCGCTCTCCGCCGAATTGGTCATCATAGCTCCTAAGGTCACCGGCGCCGATGTGCTCGCGCTCGCCGAGCGCGCCAGCATCGACCGCACCGGCCCCGCGCTCGATCGGGTCACCTATGCGCGGTTGCGGACCACGCTCGATCTGCGCGGCGCCGCCGACAGCTGGTGGATGCAGGCCGCCGGCCGCTACCAGCGCTCGCACGCGCCACAATCGGGCGCGGTGCTCGTGCTTGGCGGCGCGGCGGGCGGTCACGTGGCGGTGGTGTCGCGGGTGCTCAATCAGCGGGAAATTCTCGTCGATCATGCCGATTGGGAAGGCGGCGGCGAGATCGTGCGCGGCGCACTGGTGCGCGACGTCTCCGGCGTCGGCGATTGGAGCGCGGTGCGCGTTTGGAGCGCCTCCGAGGGCGCGCTTGGCCGGCGCGTTCACCCCGCCTCAGGATTCATCCACGCGGACCCTGAAGCCTAGAGGCGCGTCACCGCAGCGCCCAATAGGTGCGGTTGTTCAGTTCGCCCTGCGACGTGAACAAGTCTTCCGCATCGAAGCAATCGAGCGCGCTGACCCGTTCGCCCCCTTCCGTATAGATGCCAGGGCATAGTGCGCCGGGACCGTTCAGCTCGAATTGCGGAAACACCCCGAAGTCCGATGCTGAATCGATGGGCGCGATAAACCAACCCGACACGGCGCTGGGATCTGGCGCGGCGCCCTGGATCGTCCAGCGTTGCGTAGTCGCTGCAGCGCAGGGCGCGAGGCGATATTGCGTCTCGCCGGAAAGCGGCGTGCGCATGCACAAGCCCGACGGCATCGACACCGCTTGCCAGCCTTGCGCGGTGGTGCGGATCAGCCCCCACACTTGATGGCCGTCGGCGGCGTCGCAGGGCGTTGTGATCAGCAACGCGCCGGTCGTGGAAGCGTCGCCATCGACGTCGAGACAATCCTGATTGCGCAACGAGCCGATGCCCGCAACCACAGTGTCCAGGTGCGCATGCCGCCAATCATAGGACGCGGGCCCGCCCCCCTCCCGCGCCACAGGAAAGCCGCGCCCCGATATGCTTCCATCATTTTGCAACAGTCCGACATAGCCCTGGATCGGCCGACCGTTGTTGAAGCGCAGGAACGCGATCGCGCCGCCGCTGGCCGCATAGTGCCCACGGATGTCGTCGAACAAAAAGCGCCCCGTTACATCGCCGCCGGCGGTCGCTCGGGCATAGATCATGCCGGTCGTTCCGTTGGCGTCGACGAAGGCCAGAAGCGGCGTTGCGAGCGAGCGCGGCGTGGATGTCGTCGCCGGCGCTGCTGGAATCGCAGGCGGCGGCGGGCACGGCCCGCCTGGGCAGAACCGGCGCTGCAAAAGCGGCAGGGCGCGGAAGCCGGCGCCGTTGGCGAGCGCGGTTCCGCCGTCGGCTGCGCTCAGCGCGTAGGTCGCGCCGAGCCACGCCCCGCTGGCGGCGTCCCGCTCTGCGGTGAAAAGCAAGGCGGGCGCATCGTCAGCGGCGCCAGGCCCGTTTTCGCGATAGGCGATCCATGCGGCGCGCTCGCCCGACGGATCGGCGATGCGCCAGCCTTGGAGGGCGAAAGTGCGCCAGCGGCCGACGACGCGTCCCGCCGCGCCAGGCTGAAAACGCAAAGACAAGCGCGTCGGCGCGCCCGTCGACTCCATCGTGAAGAGCTGCTCGGGCCAGGCGTCCGAAACATTCGGCGGCGGCGTGAGGCGCGGGCGATCGCCGATGCTCTGCGCCAGCAGCGGCGGCGCCGCCGCCAGCCACAAGGCCAACGCCGTCGCGACACCGCAAACGGCCAAAAGGGTGACGCTGCGCAGCATGACCGCCGCCTCCGCAGAGAGCGCCCCCAAAACGACAGACTACAAGACCCGCGCCGCACAGGCGATGCAAAATCGCCATGATCCCGCCGCAACCGCCGCAACACATGAACGCCTTGAATGCATTGGGGATAGCAAACATGCGTGCAGTTCTTTTCGCGGCGATCGTCGCCTGCGCCACCCCGGCGACGGCGCAGGTCGTGCAGCCGCTGCGGCCATACGATCCAGCGATCGTGCGCGTCGCGGGGCGGGCGGAGGTGTATTTGCCGCCGGATCAGGCGCGCGTCGCGGTGCGGTTCTACAATCCTGCACGCACTGCGGCCGAGGCGACGCAGGCGGTCACGACGCGCGCGCGCGCACTGGAGGCTGCGGTGCGCGCGATCGATCCGCAGACGGTCGTCATCGAACGCACCGACATCACGGTTCGCCCTGTGATGCGGCCGACGCAGGAAGGTCGCCCGGACCGCATCAATGGCTATGAGGCGACTGCCGCGGCGACCATCCTCGTACGCGATCTCGCGCAGCTCAGCCGCGCGGTCGAGGCTGGCATGAATGCGCAACCCGACGCCTTCGAGGACGTGCAGTTCTCGATCCGCGACACCAACGCCGCGCGCCGCACGGCGCGCGAGGCCGCGGTGCGCGATGCGGTCGACAAGGCGCGCGTCTATACCGAGGGCGCGGGCTTTCGGCTGGGCCGTCTGTTGCTGGTCGAGGAGGGCGGATCGAACATGATCGCGCAGAGCGGCAATCGGGCGATGTTCGCAGCGCCCATCGCGCGCAGCGAGAGCGCCGATGCGATTCTCGCGCCGACGATCGCCGCGGAGCCGCAGCTCTACACCGCTGAAGTGTCGCTGGTGTATGAGGTCGGCGCGGCCCTGCCTGCGCCGACGCGCTGACGCTGACCGCCGGCGGGTGCGTAAAGCCGCGCTGCGCGCTATACTTGGGCGGAGGGGAGGGCTTCGATGCGCGCCTTGATCATGTTGGCTTCGCCGCTGGCCGCTTTGGCGGCCTGCGCCACGCCGTGTCCCGCCGATATCGGCCAAGTCTATCGCCAGGAGGCCTATCGCTGCGTCGACGGAACGGAGCTCGCGGTGTCGTTTGCGCGCCAGCCGAACGTCGCGGTCATCGCGGTCAATGCGCAGCGCGCCGTGTCGCTGCCCGCGCAACCTACGGCGGAAGGATTTCGCTTCAGCGGAGCGGCCGGCACGTTCGTCGGCGACGGGTCTGTCGCGCGCTGGGCGGCGGCGGGCGGCGCACAAACGCAGTGCGCCACAGAGAATTGAGCGGCGTTTCGGCCCAATTCGGCCTAAAAAGCGCAGCACAGGGACACGCTGAGCGCCGCCCGATGGCGGCTTAGCATTGCAGGAGAGTCATGATGGGGCTTCGCACACTCAGCATCGCGCTTGCGGCGGCGATGGCGCTCGCAAGCTGTGAGACGACGGGCGGCGGCTATGGCGGCGGCTACGGCGGCGGCACGCAATTGTCGCAATGCATGCGCAATGCGCTGGTCGGCGCGGGCGTGGGGGCCGTGGCCGGCGCCTTGATCGGTTCGGAAGACAATCGCGGCGAGAACGCGGCGCTTGGCGCTGCGGCGGGCGGCTTGGCGACGTATGGCGTGTGCCGTTGGCTCGACGCGCGGTCGCGCCAGCGGGTCGAGCAGGCCTATTATCGTTCGCTGGATTCAAACGCGTCGGTGAACGATTCCTGGCAGAGCGATGACGGCGCGCCGCGTTCGCTGGTGGTCAATACGCCGCAGCCCACGACCGTGCCGAACTATTCCGAGTGCCGGCGCGTGACCGCCACCATCTCGGATCCCGCGCAAGGGCGTCAAAACCTGCCGCCGGAAACCTTTTGCCGCGGGCCGAACGGCGCCTGGACGCCCGTCTGATCATCGCACCCATCGCACGAGGAAACGCCGGCGCCGCTGCAGCGACGCTGGCGTTTTCGTTATCGGGCAGGCGCCAGCGTGCGATCGAAAAAGTCGAGCGTGGTTTCGAGCGCATGGCGTCCGGCCCATGGCGCATAAAGTCCATGCCGCTGGCCCGGATAGGTCATCATGTCAAAGCGCACGCCCGCCTGCTGCAGCGCCGTCGCGAAGCGCGTCGTGTGCTCGAAAAGAACATTGTCGTCCGCCATGCCGTGCACGATCAAAAGCGGCGCACGGATTTGCGCCGCCGCGCCGATCGGCGAGGACAGCGCGTAGGCGTCTCCCGGCGCATCCGGCATGCCGAGATAGCGTTCGGTGTACGCCGTGTCGTACAGCTTCCAATCTGTCACCGGAGCGCCCGCGACGCCTGCGCGAAACGCCTCGGGCGCCTTCGTCATCAGCATCAGAGTCATGAAGCCGCCATAGGACCAGCCCGTCACGCCGATGCGCGCCTCATCGATGAACGGCAGCGTGCGCAGATGCGCAAGGCCGGCGAGTTGGTCACGCACTTCGACATCGCCCAGGCGTCCGACGAGCGCAGCTTCGAACGCTGCGCCCTGGTTCGTCGCGCCGCGATTTTCGAGCGAAAACACGACATAGCCGCGCTCCTGGTAAAGCCGGCGCCGCGGGCTTGTCCAAGCGCGCGAGACGTATTGCACGCCCGGCCCGCCATAAACGTCGATGATTGCGGGATAGCGGCGATCCGGCGAGAACCCGACCGGCAGATCAAGGCGGTAATGCAGGCGCGTTGCGGAGTCGCCGGGCGCGGCGATCGCGCCGAACTGCGTCTCGGGATAGCGCGCGGCGTAGGGCGCAAACGGATGCGCCGCCGTCAGCGCGTTCTCTTCGATCCAACGGATGCGCGCGCCATCGGCGCGGTAGAGACCGACCTGCGGCGGCGTGGCGACGTCGGAGAAAACGCCGATAAAGGCGCTGAAATCGCTGCTCCACGCAGCGCGCCACCAGCCTGGCGTGTGCGTCAGGCGCACGGGCGCGCCGCCCGCCATCGGAACGCGATAGACGTGCTGCTCCAACGGCGAATCGAGGCTGGCCTGGATGTAAAGCGCGCCGCGCGCCTCGTCGACGCCGATGACGTCGCGCACCGGCCACGCCCCGCGCGTCAGCCGCGCGCGCAAGCGTCCGCGCGCGTCATAGCGATAGACATGCGCGAAGCCGTCGCGCGCGGAGAGCCACAGAAAGCCGCCGTCGCCGAGTGCGGTGAAGCCGTCGTTCACGTTCACCCAATGTCGCGCCCGTTCGCTGAGAACGAGGCTCGATGCGCCCGTTCGGGGATCGACGCGCAAAAGATCGAGGCGTTTCTGATCGCGCGACAGGCGCTGCACATAGAGCGCGTCGCCGCGAACGCTCCAGTCCGCGCGCGCGAGATAGATGTCGCGGTCGGGGCCGAGATCGACCTGCACCCGCGCGCGCGAACGCAAGTCCTCCACGAACAGCTCGATTGCGGCGTTGGCGGTTCCCGCACGCGGATAGCGTTGCGCGGTGACGATCACGCCATCGGCGTTGATGTCAGCGCGCTGCACCAGCGGCGTCGCGCTTTCATCGGTGCGTGTGAAGGCGATGTGAGAATCGTCCGGCGCGAACCAATAGCCGGCGTAGCGACCCAGTTCTTCCTGGGCGACGAATTCGGCGAGGCCGTTGGCGACGGCGCCGCCGCCGTCCGTCGTGATGCGCCGCTCGGCGCCGTCCTTACGGTCGATGACATAAAGATCGCCATCGCGGACGAAGCCGATATAGGCCCCGCCGGGCGAGAAGCGCGCGTCGATCTCGTCGCTTTCGGTTGCGGTGATTTGCCTGGCCGCGCCGGTTGCGGCGTCTGCGATGTGCAGGTCGCCGCCAGCAGGGGCCAAAAGGTGCGTTCCCGCCGCATCCCATTGATAGGCGACCACGCCACGCTGGCTGATGCGCATGCGCTCGCGGCGCGCCCGCTCGGCCTCCGACAGCGCCGCGTCGTCACGGCTCAACGCGTCGGCGTCGATCAAGACGCGCACGGGGCCGCCGCCGACGTCCTGGATGACGAGATCAAGCGCACGGCCGTCGCTCGATTTCGGGCGCAGGCTCGTTATGGCGCGGCCATCTGGCGAAAAGCGAAGCTCCATCGGCCGGGGCCCGGCGAGATCGGGGCTTGCGAAGATGCGCTCCGCCGTGAGCGGCGCGCCTGGCGCCTGCGCCGCGGCGGGCGAGGCGGCGAGCGCGGCGAGCGCGCACAAGACTGAAAAGCGCATGCGCGCAGGCTAACGGCCAGCCGCGCCAACGCCAAGGGCTCGACGCCCGGTCGATCCCTCGCTACATCCCGCGCTTTCCGCACATTCGCGAGCGACCCCCATGGCGCAACCGGCGCAATACATTTTCACGATGCAGGGCCTCACCAAGGCCTATCCCGGCGGCAAGAAGGTGTTCGAGAACATCTGGCTGAGCTTCTACCCGGACGCCAAGATTGGCGTCGTGGGCGTCAATGGCTCGGGCAAGTCGACGCTCTTGAAGATCATGGCGGGGCTCGATTCCGACTTCACCGGCGAGGCGTTCCCGATGGCGGGGGTCAAGCGCGGTTATCTCGAGCAGGAGCCGGCGCTCGATCCTGCGCTCACCGTGCGCGAAAACGTCGAGGCGTGGTGCGAAGAGAAAAAGCTCGTCGCGCGCTTCAATGAGGTCTCGATGGAAGTCGGTGAAAATTATAGCGACGCTTTGATGGAGGAAATGACCGCGCTGCAGGAGCGCATCGACGCCGCCGATGCATGGGACATCGATTCCAAGATCGACATGGCGATGGATGCGCTGCGCTGCCCGCCCGACGATTCCGGCGTCGAAAAGCTGTCGGGCGGGGAGCGCCGTCGTGTGGCCATCTGCCGCTTGCTTCTATCGAAGCCCGACATGCTGCTGCTGGACGAGCCGACGAACCATCTCGACGCCGAGAGCGTCGCGTGGCTGCAGCACCATCTGGAATCCTTCCCTGGGTGCGTAATCCTGGTCACCCACGATCGTTATTTTCTCGATCAGGTGACGAAATGGACGCTTGAGCTCGATCGCGGCAAAGGCATTCCCTATGAAGGGAATTATTCCGCATGGCTTGAAGCGAAGGCCAAGCGCTCGGCGCAGGAGGCGGCCGAGAGCGACGCCCGCAAAAAGGTGCTGTCGCGCGAGCTGGAGTGGGTGCGCCAATCGCCGAAGGCGCGTCAGGCCAAGTCCAAGGCGCGCCTGCAGCGCTATGAAGAAATGGCGAGCGCGGCGGAGCGTGAAAAGCAAACCTTCGCGACCATCCAGATTCCGCCCGGGCCGCGCCTGGGGCAGAACGTCATCGCCGTCGAGCATCTCACCAAGGGGTTCGGCGACCGGCTCCTGATCAAGGATCTGACGTTCAAACTGCCGCCGGGCGGCATCGTCGGCATCATCGGGCCCAATGGCGCGGGCAAATCCACGCTGTTCCGCATGATCACCGGCCAAGACAAGCCGGACAGCGGCGCCATCACGATCGGCGACAGCGTGAAGCTCGGTTATGTCGATCAATCGCGCGATGCGCTCGATCCGAACAAGACGATCTGGCAGGAAGTTTCCGGCGGGCTCGACGTTTTGACGATCAATGGCCGCGATGTGCCGTCGCGCGCCTACGTTTCGAGCTTCAATTTCAAGGGATCGGATCAGCAGAAGAAGGTGGGGTTATTGTCCGGTGGCGAACGCAATCGCGTGCACCTCGCCAAGACTTTGCTCTCCGGCGCGAATGTGCTGTTGCTCGACGAGCCGACGAACGATCTGGACGTTGAAACTCTGCAGGCTCTGGAAAGTGCGCTGGAGGACTTCCCCGGCTGCGCCGTGGTGATCAGCCACGATCGCTGGTTCCTGGACCGCCTCGCCACCCACATTCTCGCATTCGAGGGCGATAGCCACGTGGAATGGTTCGAGGGCAATTTCGAGGCCTATGAGGAGGACAAGATGCGCCGCCTCGGCCTGACGGAAATCATTCCGAGTCGGATCAAATTTCAGCGCTTTGCGCGCTGACGGGACCGGTCAAGCCGCTACGGCGCGGCCGGTGATCCGCGTGAAAACGCCCTGGTGCACGCGCGATGGCGTAAAGCAGCGCATGCCGCCTGCGATGTCTTCGTCCGCGCCGAGAAAGAGCGGGGCGTCGTTGTGCGCGGCCTCGCCGAGGCGCTCCAGCACGTCGGCGCGCGTCTCGGCGTCGAACGCGCTCAAAACATTGCGGCAGAAAATCGCGTCGAACATGCCCAGCTGTCCGGCGTCGTGCAGCAGATTGTGATTGATGAAGCGGACGCTGGCGCGCAGCCGATCCGAGATGCGCCAGGTGTCGCCAGCGCGCTCGAAATGACGGATCAGGCGCCGGATCGAGAGCCCGCGCTGCGCTTCGAACTGGCTGTAGGCGCCGGAGCGCGCGCGATCGAGCAGGCGCTCCGATATGTCGGTCGCGATCACCTCGAACGGGCCGCAGCGGCCTTCTTCGCGCGCTTCATGCAGCAGCATCGCGAGCGAATAGGCTTCCTGCCCGGTCGAGCAGCCGGCGCTCCAGATGCGGATTTTATCGCTCTCGCCGCGCTTGTGCGCGAGTTCGGGCAGAATCGCTTTCGAGAACACGTCGAACGGCGTGCGATCGCGGAAAAACGACGTCTCTGCATTCAACAGCGCATCGACCATCACGTCCCAGGCGGGGTCGTCCGGCCGCATCAGCCCCATTTCGATCAGTTCGCCCGGATGCGTCAGCCCTTCGCGACGGGCGATCGGCGTCAAGCGCAGATGATACATTTGCGCCTTGCTCGGATCGAGCGCGACGCCCACACGCCTGCGCGCCGCGCGCGCCAGCTCCGCGACATGCGCATCGCTCAACATCACACCAGCCCGACTTCGGTGAACTTCGACTGAAGGATGTCCCCGTCGAACGGCTTCATGATGTATTCGTCGGCGCCGGCCTTGATCGCTTCCGAAATATGGGCGACGTCATTTTCGGTTGTGCAGAACACCACGACAGGCTTGTCGCCGCCAGGTTCCTTGCGCAATTGCTTCAGGAAATCGACGCCGCTCATCACCGGCATGCGCCAATCGAGAAGGATCGCGTCGGGCATGGTCTTCCGGCACGATTGCAGCGCTTCGAGGCCGTCGCCCGCTTCGTCGATCGTAAAGCGCAGATCTTCCAGGATGCGACGCGCGACTTTTCGGATGACGCGGCTGTCGTCGACGACGAGGCAGGATTTCATCGCGGCGGTTTCCTTCTCAAGCGGCGTTGATGCGTGCGGGCGTGCGCGGCAAGGTGATGCGAAAGCATGCGCCGACCGGCGCGTCGCGGCGCAGATCGAGCGCGCCGCCGATCTCAGCGATCAGCGCGCGCGCAGCGCACAGGCCGACGCCGGCGCCGGAAAAACGCTGCGCCGCGGCGGCGGTGGACACGCCTTGCACGAACAAGCCGTCGAGGATCGCCGGCGTCACGCCGCGGCCGTCATCGGCGATGTCGATCGCCACGCCGTCGCGCACATAATGCGCCAGGACGACTATTTGCCCGGTTTCGGGCTTGCCGGCGGCGCGCCGCTCATCCGGCGTCTCCAGGCCATGATCGCAGGCATTGCGCACGAGATGCACCAGCGCCGCGCGTACGGCCGCGATTTCACGCGGCGGCGCTTCGATGTCGCCGCCCTGGGCTTCGAAGCCGATTTTCTTGCCGAGCGTTTCGGCCGCATCGGCGGTGAAGATCGGCGCGAATGTCCAGGCTTCAGCCAGCGGGCGCGGCGCTTCGCTGGCGGGCGCCGCATCGGGTCGCGAGAGCGCCGCCACGTGACTGCGCAGGCCCAACAGCGCGCTTTGCAGCAATTTGCGCGAGACGCCGTCGACGCCGACCGCCGCAATCGTTTCCGCTGCATGCGCGGCCGCCTCGATCCGCATCAGGCCGACGCAGCCCGCGGCGCCGCGGATCGTGTGCAGCCGGCGCAGAAGATCGTCGCGCGCGACGCGATCGCCCTCCTGCGCGCGCAAAAGGGCGGCGTCGGCGGCGTCCAGCAGGCGCCGCGCCTCGAGCGCAAAATCCGGGATCAGATCATCCATCGCCGCCAGCCTGGGGCGGCCGAGATGCAACGCGCCCCGATTCGGATCGTGCGCTGCGGTCGTTAACAGGAATTTACGCGGCGGCGCGCAAGGCGATCCGATCCGACAGCGCAATGAACTCGACGCGCTCCTCGCCTTCGCGCACGCGCAGCTCCAGCCCGGCCTGGCGCGCCAGCACGCCGGCGAACATCGGCAGGATCGTGGTTGAGCGGCGCTCGGCGGCGTCGAACTCGCCGAGGATGGCGGCGGAAATCTCCGGCCGCAGCAGCGCCTTGGTTCCGGTCGCGACGATGCGCACCTCGCCGGCCGCCCCGCCGACGTCCACGACGCCGCCCCGCGGCACGCAATCGGCGCTGACCACGGCCAGCAGCGCCGCCACGCAGACCGCCGGGCGCGGCATCGCAATCGGCGGCGCGCTCCAGTTCAGCTGTGGGCGCATGTGGCCGAACACTTTCGTCAGTACCTCACGCGCTTCGGCGAGTTCGCTGTCGGCCTCGACATGCGACGTCGCCACCGCGAAGCGATAAAAATCAAGCTTGGCCCAGAGTTTTTTCACGCTCTGTTCGAGCTGCGCGCCGGCCTCGGCGGGATCGCTCTTGAGCAGGTCAAGGTTCAGGACCATTGCGTTCAGAGGCTCGAACATGTCGTGGCACACTTTCCCGGCCACCACGGCGGCAAGCTCAGATCCATCGCGCATGACGCGCTCCTCAGTGTTGGGAAGACTCCGCACTTTAAGTGATTCGCGCCGCGCGCGAGCGCGCGATCGCCGCCCGAAATGACGCCGCGGCAGTCTTGGCAAGCGTGCCCGCAGCGCTCACGGTGCCGCCCTAAACAAGGGAGGCAAGGCATGATCCGCACGCGCTTTACGGAAATGTTCGGCGTCGATCACCCGATCGCGCAAGGCGGGATGCAGTGGGTCGGCAAAGCGGAGTTGGTCTCCGCAGTGGCGAACGCCGGCGCGCTCGGCTTCCTCACCGCGTTGACGCAGCCGACGCCAGAGGCGCTCGCCGCTGAAATCACCCGGTGCCGCGGCATGACCGATAAACCCTTCGGCGTGAACCTCACCATTCTGCCGGCGATCAATCCGCCGCCCTATGCCGAATACCGCCGCGCCATCATCGAAAGCGGGATCAAGATCGTCGAAACCGCGGGCTACAAGCCGCAGGAACACGTCGACGAGTTCAAGAAGCACGGCGTGAAGGTGATCCATAAATGCACGGCGGTGCGCCACGCGCTGTCGGCCGAACGCATGGGCGTGGATGCGATCTCCATCGACGGCTTCGAGTGCGCCGGCCATCCGGGCGAGGATGACATTCCGGGGCTGATCCTCATTCCCGCCGCGGCGGACAAGATCAAGATCCCGATGATCGCATCCGGCGGTTTTGGCGACGCGCGCGGACTGGTCGCCGCGCTCGCGCTCGGCGCCGACGGGATCAATATGGGCACGCGATTCTGCGCCACGGTGGAGGCGCCGATCCACCAGAAGGTGAAGGAACAGATGGTCGCCAATGACGAGCGCGCGACCGACCTGATTTTCCGCACCATGCACAACACGGCGCGTGTTGCGAAGAACGCCATCTCCCAGCAGGTCGTGGCGATGGAGAAGCAGGGCGCGAAGTTCGAGGAAGTGCGCGAACTGGTCGCTGGCGCGCGCGGCCGCGTCGTGTATGAGATCGGCGACCCCGATTACGGCATCTGGTCGGCGGGAATGATCCAGGGCCTGATCCGCGACATCCCGACCGTGAAAGAGCTCGTCGAGCGCATCGTGCGCGAGGCGGAAGCGCTTATCCGCGGGCGCCTCAACGGCGCTCTCGCCTGAGGCGGCTCAGGCGCGCCGGCGTTCGGCTTCCTGCTCGTCTGCGCCCCAGGCGTCGTCCGCAGCGCCGGACACGCCGTGTTGGGTCAGGTCGCGACGCAAGGATTCCTCGATGAGCGCCTGTCGCTCGTTGGCGGCGGAGCGGTAGGCGTCGTCGTCCAGTTCGTCCCACATTTGCCGCATCATGGCGAGGCCGCGCTCGTCGTGTCGGCGGAAGATGCGCCCGGCGCGTTCGGCCTGATGGGCGCGGAAGCCCAACGCCTTGAGCGCTTTGACGCCCAGCTTGATGCCGCCCTCGAACGTTTCGCGCTCGGCCTCGTCGACGCCAAGATTGAGCAGGGCGTAATAATGCCCGCGATCATAAGCGCGGCTGAAGATTTTCAGATGCGGGAAGGATTTCCGAACCGTGGCGGCGATCTCGAGCGCCTTTTCCTTGTCATCGACGGCGATGACCAGAGCGCGCGCCGTTTCCGCGCCTGCGGCGCGCAGTAGGTCGACGCGGCTGGCGTCGCCGTAATTCGCGCGATTGCCGAAGCCGCGCACCAATTCCACCTGATCGGCGTTGTGCTCGAGAATGGACGTTTTAAAGCCATTGGCGCTGAGCACGCGATGCACGATCTGGCCGAAACGGCCGAAGCCCGCGACGATCACATCCGGCGCGTCGATGTCGAGATCGGCGGGCGCTGTGCGCTCCTCCGGCGCGTCGAGTTTCGTCGATAGGCGCTCAGCGGCGAGCAGCAAGAGCGGCGTGAGCGCCATCGAGATCGCCACCGCCGCGGTAAGCGGGTCGATCAAGGCCTGGCTCAGCACATTTTCGGTTTGCGCGAAGGTGAACAGCACGAAGGCGAACTCGCCGCCCTGCGCCAATGCGAGCGCAATAAGCGCGGAATCGGCGGCGGGCCGCTTGAACGCGCGCGCAAGCCCAAAGAGCACGGCGCTCTTGATCACGATGAGGCCGAGCACGACGGCCGCGATCAACAAGGGCGCTGCGGCGATCAGCGCGAAATCAATCGTCGCGCCGACGGAGATGAAGAAGATCCCGAGCAGAAGGCCGCGGAACGGCTCGATATCGGTTTCGATTTCGTGGCGATATTCGCTGTCGGCCAGGACGACGCCCGCAACGAAGGCGCCGAGCGCCGGTGAAAGGCCGACGGTCTGCATCAGAAGGGCGACGCC
Source organism: Hyphomonadaceae bacterium (assembly GCA_033764725.1). Lineage (GTDB taxonomy): Bacteria > Pseudomonadota > Alphaproteobacteria > Caulobacterales > Aquidulcibacteraceae > RI-43. The sequence continues at coordinate 11,562 of JANRIR010000081.1, read as the reverse complement.
GACGACTAGCGCCAGAGCCGCGGCGGTGAAGATTTCGTGCAGACCAACGCCCGCGATGAAGCGGAATAGCGGCCGCATCAATACACGGCCGGCGAGCACGATGGCGGCGACGGCGGCGAACACCGCCAGCGCCTGTGCCCAGGCCGGCAACGCGGCGAGCCCGCCGGACGCATGCGCGGTTTCGCCGGCCTGCGCCATCGCCAGCAGCGGAAACAGCGCCAGCATCGGGATCACTGCGATGTCCTGGAACAACAGCACGGCGAACGCGCCGCGGCCGGGATCGGTCGCTGCGAGTCCCTTTTCGCGCAGGCTCTGCAGCACGATCGCGGTGGACGATAGAGAAAGAATGAAGCCGATCGCCGTCGCCTGGCGCCAATCCACGCCCGCGGCGATCGCAGCGGCGGTCAATGCGGCGCCGGTGAGCAGCACCTGCAGCCCGCCGAGCCCCAGAATGGAATTGCGCATCGTCCACAACAGCGCGGGGCGAAGCTCGAGCCCGATCAGGAACAGCATGATGACGACGCCGAATTCGGCGGTATGCATGACGGCTTCGGGGTCGGCGAGAAGCTTGAGTCCGAACGGGCCGATGATTGCGCCGGCGATCAGATAGCCGAGCACCGAGCCGAGCCCCAACCGCTTGGCGATCGGCACGGACGCGACCGAGGCGGCGAGAAAGACGAAGAATTCCGCGAGTGGGAGGCCATGATCCATGAGACGTCTTTCCGTGTCGCCTCAGTGGCGCTGCAGGGCGAGAATATGCGCGCGATAGCCGGCGGCGGCGGTTTTCAGCGACGCCTCGCTTGTCGTGCGGCTGGCGTGCAGCACGTAGGGCGCCCGCCAATGCATGCCGCACAGATGGGCGGTGGCCTGCAACGGCGTAAGTAGTTCTTCGATGGAGAAACGATTATAGCCGTCCTTGTCGTAGGATTCTTCGCGGCCGCCGGCGGTGAGCGCGTGCATCCAAATCTTGCCGCGCAAGGCATGCCCGCCCTCGCCATAGGCCCAGCCGTTCTCCAGCACCAGATCCTGCCATTCCTTCAGAAGCGCGGGCGTCGAGTACCAATAGAGCGGATGCTGCAGCACGATCGCGTCATGCTCGATCAACAGCGCCTGCTCGCGCGGCGCGTCGATCAGCATGTCGGGATAGAGCTCGTAAAGGTCGTGAACGGTGACGCCGTCAAGGTCCCGCACGGCGTCCAGCAGCGCCCGGTTGGCGCGCGAGCGCTGATAGGCGGGATGAGCGAAAAGAATGAGAACGGTCTTGGTCACGCAGGGGAAGTGTGTAGCCGCGCCCGGCGCAAGGGTCTAGCACGGCGGCGAAGCGCTTCGAGGAGAGGACGATGCCGCACTTCCGCATGATCGAAACCAATGGCGTGCGCCTGCGCGCGGCGATCGAGGGCGCGGGGCCTTTGGTCGTGATGGTGCACGGCTTTCCCGAGAGCTGGTATTCGTGGCGCCATCAGATGGGCCCGCTGGCGGCGGCGGGGTTCACGGCATGTGCGATCGATGTGCGCGGCTATGGCGGCTCCGACAAGCCGCACCCGGTCGAGGCCTATGACATGGAGAGCCTCACCGGCGACGTGGCGGGCGTGATCGCCGCGTTGTCGCCGACGGCGCCGGCCGTAGTGATCGGCCATGATTGGGGCGCCCCGATCGCGTGGAACACGGCGTTGCTGCATCCCGATCGGGTGCGCGCGGTGGCGGGCCTTTCGGTGCCCTATGTGCCGCCTGGGCCGGCGCCCTTCATCGACATGGCGCATGAGATTTTTACGCGCCGCGGCCTGTTCTTCTATCAGGTCTATTTTCAGGACGAAGGCGTCGCGGAGGCGGAATGGGAGGCCGATGTGCGGGGCGGCTTGCGCCGCTTCTATTACGCGATCAGCGGAGACGCGCCTGACGGAACCTGGCCGCTCGACAAGAAACACGGCGAGACGCTGATGCATCGTCTGCCCGACCCGCAGCCCTTCCCGGCTTGGCTCAGCCCTGCTGATCTCGATTATTACGTCGCCGAATTCTCGCAGTCTGGCTTTCGCGGCCCGCTCAATCGCTATCGCAATCATCGCCGCGACCACGCATTCCTCACCGCCCGTCAAGATCATGTGCTGCGTCAGCCGGCGCTGTTCGTCGGCGGCGACCGCGATCTTGTGCTGAAGATGTTTCCAGGCGTCGATTTGTTCCCGCTCATGCAGGCCTCCATCCCAGACCTGCGCGGCGCGCATCTCCTGCCTGGAATCGGGCATTGGACGCAGCAGGAGGCGCCCGACGCCGTCACCGCGCACCTGATCGATTGGCTGGCGACGTTGTAAGTGCGATCAATCCGGCGCGGGGCCACTGCGCCGCAATACGAGGTACAACGCTGCGCCGATACCCGTCACCGCGATCCCGACGAAAGCGCCGATGCGCACGCTCGGCAGGCTGGCGAGATAAGTCAGCGAAGAGATCAGCACCCAGGCGTTCGCCGCCGCGAACAGCAGCGGCAGCCACGGATAGAGCGGCGTCTTGAAGGGGCGTGGGATGTCGGGATGCTTGCGCCGCAGAATGATGACGGCCAGCGCGCTCAAGGTGAGGAAGAACCAGAACGCCGGCGCGGTGTAATCGACCAGCGTCGCAAAACCGTCGCGCGTCCAGGCGCCGAGCCCGACGAGCGCCAACGAGATCGCGCCTTGCGCCAGCGTCGCGCGGGCCGGCGCGCCGCGGGCGGGATCCCAGCGCGCCAATGCGCGCAGCGCCGGATAGTCGCGTGCGGCGGCGTAGGTGGTGCGGGCGCCCACGATGAGCGTGGCGTTGATCGACGTGATCGCCGCCAACGCCACGGCGATGGCGATGAGCCAGGCCGTGTTCGGACCGAACGCCGCGCGCATCAGGGTCGCGGCGGGGGCGTCGTCGCCTGCGAGGCCGGCATAGCCAAGGCCGCGCAGGAACGCCCAATTGACCATGAGATAAAGCGCCGTGATCGCCAGTACGGAGATGATGAGCGCCCGCGCCATGCCGCGCCGGGCGTCTTTCACTTCGGCCGACAGCGTCGCCATTTCGCTCCAGCCGCCGAACGCCAGGAGCACGAAGACCAGCGACAGGCCGAACGAGGCAGGCGGCGCCGCAAGGTCGGGTCCGGCCATGTCGGTCAAAGGCGGGACGCCGCGCAGCGCCAGCCACAGGGCTGCGCAGGTCAGCATCGCGAGACCAAGAATTTCGAGGCCGGTGACGGCGTAATCGCCGGCGGATTTCCAGGCGCCGCGGAGATTGTAGATCGTGAGGGCTAGCACCGAGACCGCCGCATAGACCGCCGGCCCATCCGGCCCGAGCGATAAGCCGGGCGTTGCGTTCAGATAGTCGCCGATGACGAAACCGAGGAACGCCGCCGATCCGGCGTTGATCACGGTGAAGCGCGTCCAGGCGAAGACGAACGCGACGCCGCGGCCATAAGCGCGCTGCAGAAAATGGAAGTCCCCGCCGGGATGCGGAAAGGCCGTCGATAATTCGGCGTAGCACAGCGCCCCCACCAGGGAGAGCGCGCCGCCGGCGATCCAGGCGGCATACAGCCAGTACGCGGAGCCGGCGGCGTCGGCGGCCTGGGCCGGCGCCTTGAAGATGCCTGCGCCCACCACCATCCCGATGGAGAGCATGACGACCGCCGCTGTCGGGATGCGCCGCGCGGGCGCAGCCTGGGCCGGATCGATGGAACGCATAGGCCGCTTCTATCGTTTCTCTGAAAAAGCGCCACCATCGCGGCGCGGGCCCTTGCCCGGCATTGCGAAGCGGCGCGGTCGCGCTCACATCAGCCGCATGGAACGAAAGGACGCCGCCATGGCCGCCACCCGGATCGATCTCCCCGACAACACCCGAAAAGCCATGATCGCGCTGCTCAATGCGCGCCTGGCCGACGCCCTCGATCTGCGCAATGCGCTCAAGCAGGCGCACTGGAACGTGAAGGGGCCGTCCTTCATCGCCCTGCACGAATTGTTCGATCAGATCGCCACGCGTGTCGCCGATTATGTCGACGACATCGCCGAGCGCGCCGTCGCGCTTGGCGGAATCGCGGCCGGCACTGTCCAGGTCGCGGCCAAGGACACCACGCTCGAGCCCTATCCGACCACGATCACCGCCGAGAAGGAGCACGTGAAAGCCGTCGCCGACCGGCTGGCGGCCTTCGGCAAGCGCGCGCGCGAGGCCATCGATCAAGCCGATGAGGCCGACGACAAGGACACCGCGGACCTCTTCACCGGCATTTCACGCCAGACCGACAAGGACCTCTGGTTCGTCGAGGCCCATTTGGGCTGAGGTCTTCAGCGCTCGGTCTGGCTGCGGCCGCGCGCCATCACGCCGGTGCGCGCCTGAGCGACCGCATCAGGCGTGACAGCGCTGTTCGCGGCGGACGAGAAAGCATGCTCGTGCGCCATGGCGTCGCCGAAGCTGCGGGCGAAGCCCTCGTCGATCAGCCGCTTGTACGAAGCGACCTTGTCCGCCGGGGCGGTGGCGATGTCGGCGGCGAGCTTCTTGGCCGCCGGCAGCAGCGCTTCCGGTTCGAACACGCGGTTGACGAGGCCCCAGCTTTCCGCCGTGCGGGCGTCGAGGAAATTGCCGCTCAGCGAGAGCTCCTTGGCGCGATAGAGGCCGATAACGCGCGACAGCTTCTGCGACAGGCCCCAGCCCGGCATGATGCCGACGCGCGCGTGCGTGTCGGCGAAGCGGGCGTTGGTCGACGCGTAGAGAATGTCGCACGCCAGCGCGACTTCGAAGCCGCCGGTGATCGCTGCGCCATTGATCGCGCCGATCACGGGCTTGGCGCATTGTTCGATGGCTTTGACCGGATTTTTTTGCGGGGTCGTCGCGTTCGCTGCGCCGAGCGCGGAGGCGTCGGAGCCCAATTCCTTCAAGTCGAGACCGGCGGTGAACGCCTTGCCGGCGCCGGTCAGCACCACGGCGCGCACGCTGTCGTCCTCGTTCAGCGCGGCGAACGCGTCGGCAAGCGCGGCGCGCAGAGCGTTCGAAAGCGCGTTCATCGCCTCGGGGCGATTGAGCGTAACGACCGCCACGCCGCTTTCTTTCTCAATAACAAGAACCATTTCGCACTCCAGGAATGATGTCTCCGGTCGTTCGCGTGCTCCCTCTCCCGCGCGCGGGGGACAGGGCAGGGTGAGGGGGCGGCGCTACGCTTCAAAAGGTTTCGCCTCACCTGCATCCCAGCCCTCTCCCACCTCGCGGAGGGAGAGGAAGCCTGCGCTAGGCTTCGACGAACGCCTCCGGAAACGCAGCGCGCAATTCCTTTTTCATGATCTTGCCGTTGGCGTTGCGCGGCAGCGTTTCGTGCCAGAACGCAACTTTCACCGGCACTTTGAAGGCCGCCAGCTTCTGCGCCACGAATTGGCGCAGCTCCTGTTCGGTGGCCGACGTTTCCGGCTTCAGGAAAACGACTGCGGCGGGCTCTTCGCCCAGCACCTTGTGCGGCAACCCGATGACGGCGGCGTCCATTACGGCCGGATGATCATAGAGGGCGTTCTCGACCTCCACGCAATAGATGTTCTCGCCGCCGCGGATCAGCATGTCTTTCGCTCGATCGACGATATAGACGAAGCCTTCCTCGTCGACGCGCGCGAGATCGCCCGTCTTCACCCAGCCGTCGTGGAACGTCTCCGCCGTGGCCTGCGGCTTTTGCCAATAGCCGCGCACGACGATTGGTCCCTTGTACCACAATTCGCCGACCTCCCCGGTGGGGACTTCGTTTCCGTCCAGCGACATGATTTTCACTTCGCCCGTCATCGAGGGCACGCCGCAGCTCGCCGGCTTGCGCTCGTAATCCTCGGCGAAATTGGACACTGCGGTCGCTGAGGTTTCCGTCATGCCCCAGCCCTGTCCAGGCTGCACCTTAGGAAACCGCTCGCGAATGCGCCGCACCAATTCCGGCGCCGAAGGCGCGCCGCCGTAGGAGATCGTCTCCAGCGACGAGAGGTCGTAATCGTTGAATCTCGGGTGCTCCAGGATCTGCCACGCAATGGTCGGCACGCCGCCCGCATTCGTCACGCGCTCGCGCTCGATCAGCGGCAGCGCCTGATCGACGTCCCAGCGCCGCTGCATGACGATCTTGCCGCCGCCCATCAGCGTCGGGATCATGATCGCAAAGCATCCCGTGGCGTGAAAGAACGGCACCGAGATCAAGAACGCCTTTTGCGGCGCATTCGGATCGGGCTGCGGCGGCATTTCGCCCCGGCGCAGAAAGGCGCGCGCCTGCGCGCTCGCGGCGTTGAACATGTTGGAGATGATGTTGCGGTGGGAGATCACCGCGCCCTTTGGTTTTCCGGTCGTGCCCGAGGTGTAGAAGATGGTGACGTCGTCGTCGGGATCGAGCGCGACCTGCGGGAGCGCTGCTTCCGGCAGCGCGCTCCAGGAATTCGGCGCGCCGATCACGCTTTCGAGGCGCTGTGCGCGCGGGTCATGCATATCGTCATTGGCGCGCGATGCGTAAACGTGCGTGAGCGCCGGGCAGGCGTCGATGTGCTCGCGCATGCGCTCCCAACGCTCGATGTCGACGATGGCGACCTTGGCGCCGGAATCCTGCAACCCGTATTCGAGTTCGGGGCCGGTCCACCAGGCGTTGAGAGGCGTGACGATCGCGCCGCAGAACATCGCCGCCCAGAACGCGACCGGCCATTCCGGCACGTTGCGCATGATGATCGCGACCCGGTCGCCCTTTTTGACGCCGCCGGCCTGGAGGCGCGCCGCGAGCGCTGCGACAGCCTTATTCATCGCCGCGAAGGTGACGCGCTCGTCCTCGTAGACGAGGTGGTCCCGCGCGGCATGGGGCGCGCTCAAGGCGTAGACCTCGCGCAGCGTCGGCGGGGCGTTCTTCCAGACCTTAATGCGCACGCCGCGCACGTCGCGCTCCTCAATTTCGAGCGGCCCGCCGGGCTGGTTGAGCAGTGCGTGCGCCTGCGCGATCGGCATGGCGGGAAAACCGTTCGTGCCTGGAATGCGTTGCGGCGCGGCGTCTGTCACGGTGGCGTCTCCCTGGCGCATGTTGCCCATGCGGCGTGTCTCGTCCGTGTGTGGAGCACGGTCGCGGGAGCGATTCAACCGGTCGCGGCCGTCACACGAACAGGCGGGCGGCGGCGTCCAGGATGGCGTCGGCGTCGAGCTTGTAGGCGCGATAGAGGTCGGGCAGGTCGCCCGTCTGTCCGAACGTTTCCACGCCCAGCGCGCGCACCCGCGCGCCGCGCACGCCGCCGAGCCACGACAACGCTGCCGGCGCGCCGTCGATCACGGTGACGATGCCGGCGTCCGCCGCCAACGGCGCCAACAAGCCCTCCACGAAGCCGTCGCCCGCGGTGAAGCTGCGGTGCAGAAGATCGGGCGAGGTGACGGCGAGCAGGCCGGCGCCGGGCTCGTCCTCGAGGCACAGACGCCAGGCCTCCATCGCCTCCGGCGCGAGCGCGCCGGCATAGGCGATGGCGAGGCGCGCGCCCGGCGCCGGCGGCTCGAGCCAATAGCCGCCCGCAACTGCGCCGGCGCGCCAGGATTCGTCCCGCCGGCGCGGCTGGGCGATCTTGCGCGTCGACAGCCGCAGATAGACAGACTCGCCCTCCGGCTTTTGGATCAGCCCGAAGCCGTGATGCAGGATCGCGCCGACCTCGTCGGCGAAGGCGGGCTCATAGGAGGCAAGGCCGGGCTGGCCCATGCCAATGAGCGGCGTCGCGATGGATTGGTGGGCGCCGCCTTCAGGCGCGAGCGTCAAGCCGGACGGCGTCGCCACGAGGATGAAGCGGGCGTCCTGATAACAGGCGTAGTTCAGCGCATCGAGCCCGCGCGCGATGAACGGATCATAGAGCGTGCCCACCGGCAGGAGGCGCTGGCCGAACATCGAGGCCGAAAGCCCGAGCGCGCCGAGCACGAGGAACAGATTGTTCTCCGCGATGCCAAGCTCCACGTGCTGGCCCTGCGCGCCTTGCGTCCATGTCTGCGGCGAGGCGATCTTGCGCGCACGGAACACGTCGTCATGACGCTCGCGCGCAAAGATTCCGCGCCGGTTCACGAAGCCGCCGAGATTGGTCGAGACCGTCACGTCCGGCGAGGTGGTGACGAGGCGCGCGGCGAAATCGCTTTCTTCGCGCGCCAGATCGTTCATGATTTTGCCGAAGGCGACCTGGGTGGAGATGTCGCTCTCTTGCGCCTTGGGGAAACTTTCCCAATGCGGCGGCGGCGCGATCTGCGCGTCGAACCGGCGTTGCGTCTCCACCGCGAACGGCGCGGCCTTCACCTGGCGCTCGCATGCGGCGCGCTCGAGATCGCTCAAGCCGGCGAACGGCTCCCATTCTTGGCCTTGCGGCACGCCGAGCTTCTGGCGCACGCCGTCGATCTGCGTCGGCGTCATCAGGCCGGCATGGTTATCCTTGTGGCCCTGGAAGGGCAGGCGCCAGCCCTTGATCGTGTAGGCCAGGATGAAATGCGGGCGGTCGTTCGCGGCGGCGCGCGCATAGGCCTCGACCATGGTGTCGAGGCAATGGCCGCCAAGCGTGGTCATCAGCCTTTCGAGGTCGTCGTCGCTGCGCGCATCGATCAGCGCGCGCGCGCCGCGTACGCTTTTGAGGTCGTCGCTGAGGCGTTCGCGCCAGGCGGCGCCGCCCTGATAGGTCAGCGCGGCGTAGAGATCGTTCGGGGCCGCCTCGATCCACTCGCGCAGCGCCAAGCCGCCGGCCTGGGCGAAGGCTTCGCGTTGCAATCTGCCGAATTTCAGCGTTTCGACGCGCCAGCCCGCGGTGGCGAAGATGTCGTCGAAGCGGTCGAACATGCGCTCGGGCGTCGTCGCGTCGAGGCTCTGGCGGTTGTAATCGACCACCCACCACACATTGCGCACGTCATGCTTGTAGCATTCCAGCAGCGCCTCGTAGATGTTGCCTTCGTCGAGTTCAGCGTCGCCCAAAAGCGCGATGAAGCGCCCGCGCTCCGCCTCGGTGCGCCAGCCGCGGCCTTCAAGATAATCCTGCACCAGCGAAGCGAAGGCCGTGATGGCCACGCCCAGACCGACCGATCCGGTGGAGAAATCGACGTCATCGGCGTCCTTCGTGCGCGACGGATAAGATTGCGCGCCGCCCAGGCCGCGGAAGCGCTCCATCTGCGCGCGCGTCTGGCGCCCGAACAAATATTGTGCGGCGTGGAACAACGGGCTTGCGTGCGGCTTCACCGCGACGCGATCCTGCGGCCGCAGCGCCTTGAAATAGAGCGCCGTCATGAGCGTCGTCATCGAGGCGCAGCTCGCCTGATGCCCACCGACCTTCAGGCCGTCGCGACTGTCGCGCAGATGATTGGCGTTGTGGATCGTCCAGCACGCCAGCCACAACAGGCGCTCATCGATGCGCGCCAGCGCGCGCCGCTCCTCGTCGGTGAGGGCGGGCGCAGTCATCGTCAAATCCATCAGGTCACCACGGAAGCTTGCGAAAAGCGCTTGTCTTTGTAGGCGCCGCTGTCGAGCACTTGGACCAGCGCCGCGGCGGCCGCGCGTGCCTGATCGGTCGAGATGTAGAGCGGCGCGAACGCGAAGCGCATGACGTCAGGCGCGCGAAAATCCGCGATCACGTTGCGCTCCGCCAGAGCCTGAACGATGGCGTACGCATTCGGATGCCGATAGGCGACATGGGCGCCGCGCTCGTCGGCGCTGTAGGGCGAAGCGCGCGTCAAGCCGCCCTGCTGCTCCTTCGGCGAAAGCGCAGCGATGAAGGCTTGGCTTGCAGCCGCCGCTTGCGCCTCGAGCGCGGCGGGGTCTACCGACGCCGCCAACGCGACGCCGGCCTCCAGCGCCACAAGGGAAAGGATCGGCGGCGTGCCGGCCGCGAACGCGGCCGCGCCCGGCTTCGCCGTGTAGCGTTGCGCGAACGCGAACGGATCGGCGCACCCCATCCAGCCCGCGATCGGATTGCGCAGCAATCGTTGCATCGCCTGTGAAATATAGAGATAGCCCGGCGCCCCGGGCCCGCCCGACAGGTATTTGTAGCCGCAGCCCACGGCCAAATGCGCGCTCTCGGCCTTGAGATCGACATCGACGGCGCCGGTCGAATGGCTCAGGTCCCAGATCACCGGCGCGCCGACGGTCGCCGCCTGGGAATTCATCGCCGCCATGTGCTGGCGATGGGCGCTGCGATAATGCACATGGCTGGTGACGACGACCGCCGTCTGCCGCGTGGCCTTGGCGCCGAGACCCTGGCGCGGGGCGAGCACGACGTGCTTGCCCAGCGCCTTGGCGGCGCTTTCGGCGACATAGGCGTCGGTCGGGAAATCGTCGGCCTCGACCAAAATCTCGTTGCGGTCCGGCTGGGCGGCGCAGGCGGCGACGATGAGCTTGAACAGGTTCACCGAAACGCTGTCGGCGACGATCACCTCGTCCGGCTTCACGCGCAGGATCGCCGCGATCTGCGCGCCCACACGCTCGGCGAGCGTGATCCAGTCGGCGTCGTTCCAAGCGCGCACACCGCGCGCGCCCCAATGCGCGTGCAGCGTCTGGTCAAGCGCGGCTGCGGCCGCCTTGGGGGAGGGGCCCAGCGAATGTCCCGCCAGGTACAGGCAGCCGGGCGGAATGACGAACTGGTCCGGCTTCATGGGAGCGCTCTCAAAACCGCGCGCACGGGCGCGGCGTCCATTTCCGCCACGGGTAGGGGCAGGGCGATCAATTCGTAGTCGCCCGGTGCGACGTGATCCAGCACAAGCCCCTCCAGCACCGAGAGGCCGCAGCGGCGCAGCGCCTGGTGCGCATCCATGGTCTTGGAGGTTTCCGGGTCGAGCGAGGGCGCGTCGACGCCGATGAGGACGACGCCGCGATCGGCGAGGAAGTCGATCGTCTCCGCGGCGATGGCGGTGAAATCGCTGCGCCAGGCCTCGTGTGGAAATTGCTCATAGGTGCGCAGCAGAATGCGCGGTGGGGCGGCGTCCATGCACGCTTTTATGTCACCCGGGCGCACGCAGCCGATGGCGTGCCGCGCATCGATCACCCGCGCCGGGCCGACATAGCGCGTCAGGTCTAGCCCGCCGACGCGGGCGCCGTCGGGGTCGTAATGCCAGGGCGCGTCGGCGTGGGCGCCGGCATGCGCGCTCATGCTGATCGCCCCGACATTCACGGCTTGCCCCGCCTCCATCCGCATCACGCGGCTTTGTGCAAACGGCGTATCCCCCGGCCACATCGGCGTGGTCGGCCGAAGCGGCTGCGAGATGTCCAAGATTCGGTGGTGCGCGGGCGCCGTCACAAAACCGCGATTAGACCGATTGCGTCGCCTTGCGTAGCGCACGCCTTAAATATTGCAAATTCGTAATGTTGTTCTTGAGCGCCCGCACGGCCTAGTGCACAGTCGCAAAAAAGCACGATGCGGGTGTGGGAGACAGGCGCAATGAACGTCCAAGCATTTTTGGCTTCCGTCGCGTCCTATCTCACCGCTCATCGCAATGTCGTGCTCGCCGCCGCCGTCGCGGCCGTCAGCGGGTTGTGGGCCGGCGCGGTGCTGGGCGGGGTGGCCGCGGGCGGCGGCGCGCGTCCGTTGGCGGCGAGCGTGCAAGCGGCCGGCGGCCCCGCCGCGCAGCGCAGCGCAG
>JANRIR010000074.1:0-62941 GCA_033764725.1 Hyphomonadaceae bacterium | reverse complement strand
TTCTTAGCGGAGCCGCCATGGCGCATTCGATCCTGATCGGCGCGAGCCCCGACGGGCCTCAATCACTCGCCCTCAAGCGTGCAAACCGCCACGGCCTGATCGCGGGCGCAACCGGCACCGGCAAGACGGTGACGCTGCAGGTGCTGGCGGAGGCGTTCGCCGACGCGGGCGTCAGCGTCTTCGCCGCCGACATAAAGGGCGATCTGTCCGGAATCGCCGCCTCGGGCGATCCAGCGCCCGCCTGGGCGACCGCCCGCGCGCAGGAATGCGGCGTGACGATCACGCCGCGCGCGGCGCCGGTCGTCTTCTGGGACGTGTACGGCGATCTCGGTCATCCCGTGCGCACTACGATCACCGAATTGGGTCCGCTGCTTTTGTCGCGCGTGCTGGATTGCACTGATGCGCAGGAGGGCGCGCTGACGATCGCGTTCAAGCTGTCCGACGAAGAAGGCATGCTTCTGCTCGATTTGAAGGATCTGCGGGCGCTGTTGACCTACATGTCGGAGAACGCCGACGACATCGGCAAGAAGTACGGCCTCGTCACGCCACAATCGATCGCGGCGCTGCAGCGCAAAGTGCTGCAATTGGAGATGGACGGCGCGGAGCGTTTCTTCGGCGAACCGGCGCTGCAGCTGGCGGATTTGATGCGCACCACGCCGGACGGGCGCGGCGTCGTCAATCTTCTGGCCGCCGAACGGCTCATTCAATCGCCGCGGCTGTACGCCACGTTCCTGCTGTGGCTGCTGAGCGAATTATGGGAGGAGCTGCCGGAAGCGGGCGACCTCGAAAAGCCAAAGCTCGTGTTTTTCTTCGATGAAGCGCACCTCTTGTTCAAGGATGCGCCAAAGGAATTGCTCGACCGCATCGAACAGGTCGCGCGGCTGATCCGCTCGAAAGGCGTCGGCATCTATTTCATCACCCAATCGCCGGCTGACATTCCTGAAATGGTTCTGGCTCAGTTGGGCAACCGCGTGCAGCACGCGCTGCGCGCCTACACGCCATCGGACCAAAAGGCGGTGCGCGCGGCGGCGAATTCGTTTCGCGCCAATCCCGGCGTCGATGTAGCAAAAGAAATTCAGGAGCTCGCGGTCGGCGAGGCGCTTGTCTCGACGCTCGACGACAAGGGCGCGCCGACGCCAGTCGCGCGCACCAAGGTGCGCCCGCCGAATTCGCACGTTGGACCCGTCGATATTGAGGCGCGCAAGGCGCTGATGGCGCAAAGCGGCCTGGGCAAGCGCTACGACAAGGCGGTCGATCGCGAGAGCGCCTATGAAATTCTCGAGGAGCGCGCAGCGGCCGCTGCAAAGCAGGCCGAGAAGGAGGCCGAGCGCGCCGAACGCGAGGCGCAAAAGGGCGCGCCGCGCGGCGGGCGATCGTCTGCGCGCCGCTCCAGCGCGCGCACGACGCCGGTCGAGCGGGTGACCGGGCGCGTTGCGAACGGCGTGTTCTCCACCATCGCACGCGAGCTGATGCGCGGCATTTTCGGCACGCCGCGCCGCCGGCGCCGGTGAGCGAAGCCGCCCTTCTGCTGGCGAGCGTGGAGGCCGCAATTGCGCGCGCGGGCGATCCGACAGACGCCATCTACGCGGCGCTGTTTGCGCGCCATCCCGAACTGGAGCGGCTGTTCGCGCTCGACGTCGATGGCGGGCGCCGGCGCCACATGCTGAGCGAAACCATCGACGTTCTCGCCGATCTGTTGGGGCGGAACGCCTATGGCGGCAATTTCATCGCCAGCGAGCGCGTGAACCACGAAAATCTCGGCGTGTCGCGCGAGGCGTTTCCAGATTTTTTTGTGGTGACGCGCGATGTGATCAAGGGCGCGCTCGGCGACGACTGGACCGACGCCTACGACGCCGCCTGGGCGCGGGCGCTGGCGAGCGCGGCTGACTGCCTCTAGGCGCGTCAGTCCACAAGGCCCTTCTTCCATTCCGCGTCGCGACGCGGCAGCGCCAGATAATCCTGCGACCGCATCTCCATCAGGCGTGAGGCGGTGCGCTCGAACTCGAAGCTTTGGTCGCCCTCGACATAAAGTTGCGCCGGCGGCGCGTCGGCCGACATGACGAGCTTCGCCTTCGCCTCGTACAGCGCGTCCACAAGATTGCGAAAGCGTGCGGCCTCATCCCGCTTCTGCGGCGTCAACTTGGGCACGTCTTCGATCAGCACCGTGTGAAATCGTTCTGCGATCTCGAGATAGTCGGCGGCGCCGAGCGGCTTTGCGCACAAATCCTCGAAACTAAAGCGCGCCACGCCAGCGGCCTGGCGCTCCACCACGAGCGCGCGTCCGCCGACATCGAGCTGCACGGGATGCGGCTGGGCGTCGAAGGTCAGACGCGCCCAGGCGGCGTCGAGCGCAGCGGACGCCGCCGGCCCCAGCGGCGTGTAATAGACCGGCGCCGCCATCAGCCGCTCAAGGCGATAATCGCGCGCCGCATCAAGCGCGGCGACCTGCAGCTTCTCCTGTAGAAGCGCGATGAACGGCAAGAACAATTGGCGATTGAGGCCGTTCTTGTACAGCTGATCGGGCGGGCGATTGGCCGTGCATACCATCACGACATTGAGCGCAAACAGGCGCTCGAACAGGCGCCCGAGAATCATCGCGTCGGCGATATCGGTGACCTGCACCTCGTCGAAACACAAAAGCTGCGATTCCTCGGCGACGGCGCGCGCCGCGGCGGCGATCACGGCGTCCTGCCCGTCACCATCCCGCGCGCGGGCGCGCGCCTCGCGCATGAAGGCGTGGCGCGCGAGCATGAATTCATGGAAGTGCCAGCGCCTCTTGCGGGCGATTGCCGCGGTCTCGAAGAACAGATCCATGAGCATGGACTTTCCGCGGCCCACAGGGCCGTGAATGTACAGCCCGCGCGGCGGCGCCTTCGGCCCGAACCACCCGCCCGGCCGCCAGCGCGCCAGCGCGTCATTGAGCTGGTCAAGCAGGGCGGCGGTTGCGGCTTGCGCCGGATCGGGTGTCAGCCCGCCTGAGCCGATGCGGGCGCGATAGGCGTCAAGCACGGCGCCCATGTGCGCGCGCTCAGGCGCGGCCGCGCAGCTCGCCGGCGATGCGCCGCCCGGCGTCCACGCGGGCGCCGCTCATGGCGCGCCAATCGCCGTCGGGACCGCGCCAAATGAAGATCGGGGCCGGCAAGGCGCTGGCGCGCTGGGTGAGCGCAGCATCGAGGGCCCGAACGGACAACCCGGTCGACGCCTCCGCCTGATCCGTCAGCGCCCGGATGATCGCGGCGACCGGCGAGGAGCGCCACGCCGCGGCTTCGATGATGCGCACCGAGGCGCCCGCGTCCGCCAGCGCGGAGAGATCGTCGTTCAGAGCGGCGCCGCAGGCTGCGCAATCCGGCGTCGTCAGCACCCACACATCGCCGCCGTGGGCGACCCATTCCGACTCGATCGAAGCGGCGTTGGCCAGAAGGATGGGCGCGCCCTCCCGCTCGGCAGACAAGCGCGCCAAAACGCCGGCTGCGCCCAGAACGGCGACGCAAGCAAGCAGCGCCAACGCGCCGGCCAGGGCCGGCCGTCGGATGTGCGCTGAAGAGTCGCCGATGAACATCAAGCTTCGTTCTCGTCCTGCGCGTGTAGACCGCACTTGGGCTGATTTGCGCAACCCAGCCAACATGAA
The DNA here is from genome assembly GCA_033764725.1 of Hyphomonadaceae bacterium. Taxonomy (GTDB): domain Bacteria; phylum Pseudomonadota; class Alphaproteobacteria; order Caulobacterales; family Aquidulcibacteraceae; genus RI-43. The sequence continues at coordinate 59,313 of JANRIR010000074.1, read as the reverse complement.
ACTTTTGAGACGCGGCCGATTTCCACAGGGCGCCGCGGAAGTGGTCACGCGCCCGCGCCGCCCGCGCGCCGCAGCTGCGCCAAAGCCGCGGCGCGATACGCCGTCAGATCGGCGCCGGAATCGTCCACGAGGCGCTCCTCGCAGGTGAAGCCGCCCTCCCAGAACAGCGCCGCGCCGCTCTCGCCTTCGCGCATTTTGCGCCCGAGATCGCTGCGCGTGATGTAGCGGCGGCGGTCATTCAGGAGGCGCTGGTCCTTGGCGGTGAACACGACATGCGCGCCGTCGATCTCGACGAACCAGCGGTGGTGATTGAAGCCGACGTCCGGCATCCGGCCCAGCCAGGACTTCACGCCGAAAAACCGCGCCTTGGCGAAAATCTCGCGCGCACGCGACGGCGTCTCGATGTAGCCGGCCTTCGACACGCGCACCAATTCCGCACACACCGCCAGCGGGTCGCGCACATCCTCAAGCAAATGAGAACAAAAGGAAAAGTCGAAAAACTTGTCTGGGAACGGCCACGGCGCCTTGCAGGCGTCATGGACGATCCACGTTTCCGCCGTGAAGCGCCTCGGGTTCTCGGGGTCCAGCGCGCCGTAATGGTCGCGTTCGTCATAGGGCTTCAGATCGAGAACATGGGTCGCCAGGTTAAGCGGATGGCGGCCGCCGCCGGCGTCGAGCACGCGCGCGGCGGCCCCGGCGAGGGCGTACACTTTCGGCAGATTGCTGCGCAGGATCATTGAGCGGCCATACGAAACGACAGTTCGAAAATCCAGCGCCTGAAGGGGGCCTTTCCAAGGGGGTAGGCGCCGTGGTCATCTCCGCGCCCTGCCATGACTGACGCCGCAGCCGACCGATTCGCCCTTGCCGGGGACCGCCCGAGCGCCGTCAAGCATATCGTGGACGTGCTGATCGAGGAGCGCGCGCCCAGGCTGTCGACCGGGCCAGCCTGGCCGCTCATGCGGCCGCCGCTCTACGCCATCCTGAACCACCGCAAGGCGCTGCGGATGGCCGACGCCATCGCCCCGATCGGCGGGCGAGAGGCGCTGGACCTGATCAGCGCCATGCTGCGCCTGAACGTCGATACGCGCCGCGCCGAGCGGATCCCCGGCGACGGCGCGTTCCTGATCGTCGCCAATCACCCGACCGGGATTACGGACGGCGTGGCCGCCTTCGACGTGCTCAAGCAGACGCGGTCCGACCTGCTGATTTACGCCAATTCGGACGCGCATCGCGTTTGCCCACGATTCGACGAAATCCTCATCCCCGTGGAATGGGTGCAGGCCAAGCGCACGCGCGAACGCACGCGGGTGACGCTGAAAATGACCAATGAGGCGATCGCGGCCGGCAGGCCGATCCTGATTTTTCCCGCCGGCCGGCTGGCGCGGGTCCGCAACGGCGTGCTGACGGATCCGGAATGGATGTCAACCGGCGTCAGCCTGGCGCGCAAATATGCGCTGCCGATTCTGCCGGTGCACGTCGAGGGGCCCTACGCGTTCTGGTTCCACCTGTTCGACAAGGTGTCGAAGGAATTGCGCGACATCACGCTTTTTCACGAATTGCTCAACAAAGAGGGCAAGACCTACAGGCTCACCTTCGGCCCGCTCATTCCGCACGAGCATGTGGGCGGCGACGCCACCTCCATGACGCGCCGGCTGAAACACTATGTCGAGCGCGTGCTCGGCGGCGATCCGGACGCGCCGTTCGACCCGTCCGGTCCCGAATGCGCTTGGCGCGACCCGCCCAGCGCGCAGACCTTCGCGCAGGGCTGAGCCGCAATTACACCCGCTCGATGATGATCGCCGGCGCCATGCCGCCGGCGGCGCACATCGTCACGAGGCCGCGCTTCAGGTCGCGCCGCTCGAGTTCGTCGAGGATCGTGCCGATCAGGATCGAGCCTGTCGCGCCGATCGGGTGACCGAGCGCCATCGCCCCGCCGTTCACATTGACCTTCTCGCGATCGAGCTTAAGGTCGCGGATGAATTTCTCCGCCACCACCGCGAACGCCTCGTTGATCTCGAAAAGATCGATGTCGTCGACCGTCAGCCCCGCCTTCTCCAGGACCTTGCGGGCCGCGGGCACCGGCGCGTTGAGCATCAAGGTCGGACAATCGCCGACATTCGCCATCGCCACGATGCGCGCGCGCGGCTTCAGGCCGTTCTTCTCCGCGTAGCGCTTTGACGCAAGCAGCACCGCGCCCGAACCGTCGACCACGCCGGACGAATTGCCGGCATGGTGGACATGGGTGATCTCAAGATCGGTGTATTTTTGCTTGATCAGGCCCGCGAAGGTCGTGCCCTTGTCGTCCAGCGGGAAGTTCGCCATCGCCGCGAAGGACGGCTTCAGCGCGGAAAGGCCCTCCATCGTCGTGCCGGGCCGCGGAAACTCCTCGTGCGCCAGCGCCAGCGAGCCGTCCTCGCGATAGACCGGCACGACGCTGCGGTCGAAGCGGCCTTCCTTGATCGCGATATCGGCGCGGCGCTGGCTCTCCAACGCCAATTCGTCCAGCGCCTGGCGCGGAATGCCTTCCAGCGTCGCGATCGCGTCGCCGCACACGCCCTGATGGCTTTGCGGATGCTTGGCGCGCAGGCCGAGATTGCCGGCGTCCATCAGGGTCGGCGGCGCGTTCGGATCGGCGAGCGAGGCGGTGTAGGACATCATCTCGCAGCCGCCGGCGATGACGAGGTCCTCCATGCCCGACATGATCGAGGCGGCCGCGAAGTTCACCGTGGTGATGCCCGAGCCGCAAAAGCGGTCGAGCGTCACGCCCGACGCCTTGATGTCATAGCCGGCGTACAACGCCGACATCCGGCCGAGATCGAGCCCTTGCTTGCCGCGCTGCGTGCTCGTGCCCCAGATGATGTCGTCGACTTCCGCGGTGTTCAGATCGTTGCGCTCCTTCAGCGCTTTCAGCACCGTGGCGCCGAGCAATTGCGGATGCTGGTCGGCGAGAGCGCCCTTGCCGATCTTGCCGATCCCGCGCGGCGTGCGGCAGGCGTCGATGATGTAGGCGTCGGGCATGGGCGTCTCCTCTTGAGGCAGGCTTTGCGGCCTTATGGAGCGCCTGCCGCTGCGACATTCAAGGGCGCCGCGCTTGACCGCGACGGGCCGGCGCCCGACCTCCCCTCTATGACCTCTATCGACCCCGGCGAAATCGCCAAATTCAGCGCGCTTGCGGCGCAATGGTGGGACCAGGACGGCCCCTTCGCGGCGCTCCACCGGATGAACCCGGCGCGGCTGGCGTTCGTCATCGAGGCCGCCACCGACCTGCGCGCTGGGCCCAAGCGGCTGTCGGGCGTCCGCGCCCTGGACGTCGGCTGTGGCGGAGGGTTGGTGAGCCTGCCTCTGGCGCGGCTCGGCGCCGATGTGCTCGGGATCGACGCCGCCGAGGAAGCGATCGGCGCGGCGCGCGCGCGGGCGGCGGCGGCCGGCGTCGGGGCCCGATTTCGCTGCGCGACGGTGGAGGACCTCGCCGCCGAGGGCGCCCAGTTCGATCTGGTGACGGCGCTCGACGTCATCGAGCATGTCCAGGACCCGCAGGCCTTCGTGGCGGCGTGCGCCAACCTCGTGCGCCCCGGCGGCCGGCTTGTGGTCTCGACAATCAACCGCACGGCGAAGGCGCGCGCCTTGGCGTTGTTCGCGGCCGAGCGGGTTTTGCGCTGGGCGCCGGAAGGCGCGCACGACTACGACAAGCTGGTCACGCCTGAAGAAATTCGCCGCGCCGCCCCCGACATCGACTGGGGCGCGCCTGTCGGGCTCTCCTACGAGATCGGCGGCCGCGGTTGGCGACGCAGCGGCGACGCATCGATGAACTACATGATGGCGGGCGCGCGCCGGGAGCCCTGACCGCCGCCTCCGTGGACTTCGCCCGTACAATCGCCTAAGCGCGAAGCGGGCTGGGGGCCTGGTGGAGGAAAAGATCATGGCTGTGCGCATAGGATTGGCCGCGTTGGCGGCGCTCGCTTTGGCGGCCTGTGGGCAAGGCGGCGACCAGGGCAAGGACGCATCGACGGCGAATGACGCTTCGACCACAGAACGCGTAATGGCGCGCATCAGCACGCCGCAAGACAATCTCTCCGCCGACGAGCGCGCGCAGCTCGAGGGCGTGATCCGTGATTATCTGAGCGCCAGCGCGGCGCAGTACGCAGCCGGCTTCTCGCCGCTCGCGTCGGGCGGGGAATCGATCGCGCCGCTGCAGCCATTGACCAATCATGATTTCACCGTGCCGGTTTCGGCCGGCGTGACGTATCGCGTGGTCGGCGGTTGCGACAACGAATGCAACAATGTCGACCTCGAAGTGCGCGACGCGGGCGGCGCGGTCGTCGCCAGCGATGCGGCGCCCGATGATCATCCCGTGGTCAGCTTTACGCCGACCGCGTCGGGAACCTACTCGGTGCGCCTGCTCCTGAAGACCTGCACGATCGCGCCCTGCTATGTCGGCGCGCGCGTGCTGCAACAATCCTAAGCGGAGCGCGCGCCGGCGTTCGCGGCGAAGGGCGCGCGCAGCAGGCTCGGCAAGCCCGCGTCGCGCGCGCCCTCGAGCCCGATCGACAGGCTTGGCGTGCGCGGCGCAGCGTTATAGGTGCCGAACGCGCGGTCCCACATCGTGAGGATCGTCGCGTAGTTTGAGTCGGCAGCGCGTCGTTGTGCATGATGATGCAGCCAATGATGCGACGGCGTGACGATGACGCGCCGCAAACTTCGCTCCAAGCCCTGCGAGAGCCGCACGTTGGAATGCTGAAAGATCGCGCTCGCCAGCGCCAGCGTCTCGTAGACGATCACAGCCGCGAGCGTGATGTCGAACAGCATGAGGACCGGCGCGCGCGCGAACGCCGCGAGAATGATTTCGCCGGGGTGAAACCGAACCGCGCTCGTCGCGTCGAGCCATTCGTCGCGATGATGGATCGCATGGAATCGCCACAAAAACGGCGATTCATGGTTGCAGCGGTGCCACGCATACATCCACGCATCGAGGACGATCAGATCAAGCGCGATCCCCGCCGCGCCCGACGCCCAATCGGGCCGCGTCCACACATCCGTCTGCGTCGCCCATAAGGCGATCGGCGCGCCGAGCAGAGGGTTCAGCAGGGCGTTCATCAGCCAGAGGCCGCCATTGCGCGCACGCCGCCAGCGCGGCGCCGTCTGCGGTTCGCGCGCGGCGGGGCTGATCCGCTCCCACACCGCCACGAGCGCAAACCAAAGCGCGGTCGCCGCCGCCTTCAGCGCCAGCGCGCTCAATTGAGCTTGCGCGGCGGCGTGGGCGCGAGGTCCGGCGGGAGCGGCGCGACGGCGACGCCCTCCTCGACGAGCGCCCTGGCGTCGTCCGGCGTCGCCTCGCCCCAGATCGGCCGCTCATCGGCGTCGCCATAATGGATCTTGCGCGCCTCGTCGGCGAAGCGCTCGCCGACATAATCGAACTTCTCCTGGATGTGGGCCTTCACTTGCGCAGCCATCGCCATGGCGACCGCACGCGGATCCGGCGCGGCATCGCGGTCCTTGCGCGCGACCATCGGCGCCATCGGCGCCTTCTCGATGCTGGTCGACCCGCATTGCGGGCACGCCACCAGACCTTCGGCCGCCTGCCGGTCATAGTCGGCGATCGAGCCGAACCAGGCGTCGAATTCATCGCCCATCGCGCAGCGCAAGGCGTAGCGGATCATGGGGCGGAGAAGCTCCGTCCGCCGCGCCAGGCCGGCACTTTCGCGCGCGCCTCGGCGACCTTGTCGAGATCCAGGTCGGCGATAAGCGCGCCGGGCTCGTCGTGATCGAGCTGGGCGACGATTTCGCCCCAGGGCGCGACGATCATCGAGCGCCCCCAAGTGGCGCGGCCGTCTTCGTGCTGGCCGCCCTGCGCGGGCGCGATGACGAAGGCGCCGGTTTCGATCGCGCGGGCGCGGATCAGCACCTCCCAATGGGCCTGGCCTGTGGGCACGGTGAACGCCGACGGGATGGCGATGATCTCGGCCCCGGCCTGCGCCAGCGCGGCGTAGAGGCCCGCGAAACGCAGATCATAGCAGATCGACAAGCCGAGCTTGGCCCCGTGCGGGCCTTCGACGAGAACCGCGCGGGTTCCGGGCTCGACCGTTTCGCTTTCGCGATAGGATTCTCCGGCGCCGAGATCGACGTCGAACATGTTGATCTTGTCGTAGCGCGCCGCGATCTTTCCGTCAGGCGTGAAATAAAAGCTGCGATTGAACACCTTGTTCGGCGCGGCCTGAATGGCGGCGGAGCCGAGCAGCAGGAACACGCCGAACTCGGCGGCCAGGCGGCCCCACGCCTTCAATTCCGGATCGCCCTCTTCCGGGCCGACGGCGGCGAATAGCCGCGCGCGGTTGCGATCCATGCGGACGGTGTTTTCCGGCGTCGCGATGAGCCTCGCGCCGGCGGCGGCGGCCTCGCGGATGAAGGGCAGCGCGGCGGCGCGGTTCGCTGCAGGATCGATGCCGGACCGCAATTGGATGACGCCGACGCGCACGGAGCGGGCCATCACACGGCCTTCAGCAGCGGGTCGAGACGACCCTGCGCCTCGAGCGCGTAGAGATCGTCGCATCCGCCGACATGCTGGTCGTCGATGAAGATTTGCGGATAGGTGCGGCGGCCGGAGCGGGCCACCATCTCTTCCGTCAGCGTGCGGTTGAAACCGGCCTTGATCTCGGTCACTTCCGCCCCCTTGCGCTCCAAAAGCGCGATGGCGCGATCGCAGAACGGGCACAGCATTTTGGTGTAGATGGTGACTTTCGCCATCACGAACCTCCGGCGCTTTTCATATAAGGGCGTCGACGGGGCGGACAACGCGCGCCAAGGTCGCGACGTGGACCCGCGCAGCGCCCGCCCGCCGCAGGGCACGCGCGCAGGCTTCAGCGGTCGCCCCTGTCGTGTAGACGTCGTCCACCACCAGCACGCACTTGCCCTGCAGCCGCGCCGTCCATCGCGACGTCGCCCGGATCGCGCCCGCAACGTTGCGGCGGCGTTGATCGGCCGACAGGCCTTCCTGGCTGCGGCGGCGCTTCCAGCGTTCAAGCGCCGCTGGCGTCCATGGCGCGCCCGATGCGCGCGACAGCGCCTGGGCGAGCCACGCCGCCTGGTTGAAGCTGCGCATCGCCAGACGCGTCCAATGCATCGGCGCAGGCACGATGAGATCGGCCTCGTCCAAAAGCGCTGCGGCGGCGTGGCGCATCCAGGCGGCGAACGCCGGCAACCCGTCGCGCCGCCCGCCGCGCTTCAAATCCAGCACCAGCTTGCGCGAGATGTCGTCATAGGCGAGCGCGGCGCGGGCGCGATCATAGGCCGGCGGCGCGGCCGCGCACGCGCCGCATACGGCTTCCGGGACCAGCGCGTCCGGCAAGGGAAAACCGCAGCGGAAACAGGCGGGCTCACCCAGGAAGGCGAGCATGGCCCATGCTTCCCCGTCGATGACGCCGGGCCGTTCGACTACGCGGTCGCTCAACAGCGAGCGCGGCGGCCACACGACATCGGCCGCGCGCGCGAGCAAGGGGCGTTTCCCGCTTTGCCGCAGTGCGCGATAGGGTGGCGCCATGGGAGACCTCGCCGCGCCATTCGATCCGCTTTTGCTGCGCTTGCATAGGGCGCGCGCCGCACGGCGCCTCGGCGACGAGGCCTTCCTGGCGCACCGCGCCGCCGAGGACATCGCCGATCGTCTCGAAGCGGTGCGCCGGAGTTTCGCCCGCACGCTGATCCTCGGCGGCGGGGTGTTGGAGCGCACGCTGCGCGCTCGTCCTGCGCTGGCGGCGCGGCTCGGCGACATCATCGTCGCCGATCCGAGCGAGGCGCTCGGCGCGGTCGCCTGCGACGCCGAACGGCTGCCGTTCGCCGACCAGGCCTTCGATCTCGCGCTGTCGCCCTTGCTTCTGCATTGGTGCAACGATTTGCCGGGCGCGCTGATCCAGATCCGGCGCGCGTTGCGGCCAGACGGCTTGTTTATCGCCACCGTATTCGGCGGCGACACGCTGCGCGAGGCGCGGCTGGCCTTCATCGAAGCGGAGTCTGCGCTGACCGGCGGCGCCAGCGCGCGGATCGCCCCGTTCGGCGGGGTTCAAGATTTCGCCCATTTGCTGCAACGCGCCGGCTTCGCCCTGCCGGCCGCCGATCGCGATGTCGTGCAGGTGCGCTACCGTGAGCCGCTGCGCCTGTTCGACGATCTGCGCGCGATGGGCGAAACCGGCGCGCTGCGTGATCGCCCGCGGCCGTTGTCGCGCGCTCTGCTCGCGCAGACGACGGCTGCGTATCAAGGGCGCTTCGCCGAACCTGATGGGCGCATCCGCGCGACATTCGAACTGATCACCATGACGGGGTGGGCGCCGGCGCCGTCGCAGCCCACGCCGCTGAAGCCTGGCAGCGCCGCCATGCGGCTGGCCGATGCGTTGAATGTGCAGGAGCGCAGCGCCGGCGAAAAAGCGCCGCGCTAATTGTTTATGCGGCAGGTCGCAGCATCGTCCAGAACGCGACGCCCGGCAGCGTGAAATGATCGGTCACGACAAAGCCATGCCGCTCATAGAGCGCGACATTGCGCGGCGTCGTTGTTTCAAGATAGGCCGCAGCGCCGGCGGCGTCGACATCCGCCAAGGTGCGCTTCAAGATCGCCGCACCGACGCCCCTGCCCTGCGCGGCGGGCGCAACGCCCAGAAACACTAGATGCGCATGCGGCTCGGCGGGGTGCCGCGCAGCCAACGCATCGCCGACGGCGAAGGCGCGCCGCATCCCCTCAACGCCGGCGATCCCCATCAGCAGCGGCAGCATCAACACCTGGCGCAGCGGCGAAAACGCGAAAGCGGTTGCGCCTTGCGGCAGCCAGATTGCAGCGCCGACCGGCGCCCCGTCGCTATGCGCCAGCCAGATCGCGCGTTTTGGGCTGATCAGATCGAGCACGCCGGCGTCGAAAAAGCGCCGCCGCGCACGATCCTTTTGCGGACCTTGCTTCAACCAGTAATTCAGGCCGTCTTCATCGACGAAGGCGTCCGTCAGCACCGCTGCGGCGACATCGAGATCGGCGTCGCCCGCGAGACGAAGCGACGGCGCGGACGTCAAATCTTCTCCGATAGGCGGATCGCCGCGCGGCACCCGAACTTGATCACGGCGGAGAGGGCGGCGTAACCCGGCGCTTCCGCAGCGCCATGCGCGAGCGCCGTTTCGCGATGGCCGCTTTCGTCGGCGCGGAATTGTTCGATCACGCCGCGCAGTTCGGGATCGCTGTCGCCGAGCGCCGCAGCCTGTTGGGCGTAGTGACCCTCGATCACTTCCTCGACCGCCGCGGTGCACGCATGGGCGGCGCGTTCGCCCATCAGCGCGGTCACGACGCCGAGACCATAGCCCGCCGCCCGCCAGACGGGCGCGAGCGCAGTCGGGCGAACGCGGCGCTCCGCGATCAAGCGATCGAAGGTGCGCAAATGGGCCGCTTCGCCGGCTTCCATCTCCGCGATCAAGGCGGCGATGGCGGCCTTGCCGCGCGCCGCCTCGAACACCGCGCGCTGGCCGCGATAGATCTGCACGGCGCCGTATTCGCCGGCATGGTCGACGCGGATCATTTGCGCCTCGCGCTGCGCGCGCGCGCCGTCTCCGGGGATGTAATCAGCCTCAGTCACGCAATTCCTCTTTCTGCGGGGCGAAGGCGACGAGGAAGCTGCCGACCGCCAACGCCAGCGAGATCGCTGCATTGTACCCCGCCATGGAAATCCCGAAAGCGGTCCAGGCAGGCGCGTCGCAGCGCGGCGCGAAGAACGTGCCGCCGGCGGACATGGTGGTGATGGCGCCGGGATCGATGGCGGCGTCGCACTGGTGAAAGAACACGCCCTGCTCGACGCCGACATGGTAGCCCGCGACCAGCGCCCCGGTCAGAAAGGCGAGCCCAAGAAACACCGCCAGGCCCCGCTTCAGCCCGCGGCGGGGCCAGAACCGCAGCGCCAGCAAGCCCGCTGCGGCGACCGCGATCGCCCCCCAATAGACTTCGCGTTGGCGCAGGCACAATTCGCACGGCGCAAGACCGCCCAGGCGCTCGAACGCGTGCGCCGCCGCAAGCATCGCGGCGGATGCAAGCAGCGCGACCAGCGGCCAGCGCGGCTGGAGCCAAAGGGAGATGACGCCCATTCTCACGATATTAGCGCGAAGCCGGCGTCGGACCGGTGCGGCGCGCCGCCGCGCCGCTGCGCCCGCGCTTACCGGGCGAGCCAGTCAGCCAGCCAGGGCGCGTGCTCCCGGGCGAGCGAAACCGCAAATCCCGCCCCGGTCGCGAGCGCTGCGACGACCCCGATCACCAGCGCCAGCCAGGCGAACGCCACCGCTGCGCCAAGCAGCGTGAAAAGGCCGTCGCGCTGGATCAGCCCCATTGCGATCAGGGTGACGCCCAGCGATGGGACGGTGTTGGTGATCGGGAGCATGATCGTCAGCGCCGCGAGCGCCAGGATCAGCCCAAGCACGCGCTCCGCAAAGCCGGACGCCAGCGCTGTCAGGCGCGGACGGGCGATGCGCTCGGCCCAGGCCAGACGTTGGCTGGCGAAATCGGCGGTCGCGCGCAGCCAGCTCGTCTTGACCGTCGCCCGCAGGAACCAGCCCGGCAGCCAGGGCTCGCTGCGGGCGAAGGCCAATTGCAGCGCAAGGAGAAAGATCGGAATGGCGATGATCTGCGCGCCGGGCATGGCCGGCACCAGGCAGGGCAGCGCCAGCAGGAAGAGCAGCAGCCCGAAGGCGCGTTCGTCGAGCTGATCGACCAGGGTGGCGATGGCGACCGAGCCGCCGGGCGCGTCGCGCTCGGCGCGGTCGGCCATGGCGGCCAGGGTGGCGATGAATCCGCGCTGTGCATCGTCGGACAGGCGGTCGCGGTCGGTCTCGGCGGTCACGCAAGCCCCTTTGCCCCGCGCACGGCCGCTCCGTCGCGTCGGCCCTGCACCTAGCGGAAGCCGCGCCCCCGGGCCAGAGCGCCAGCGGAATTGACTTCTGATGGGCGCGCCGCCTACCACCCTCGCTCGCCCGTGCATGCACGAGCGCCCCAGTGGCGGAATCGGTAGACGCAGCAGACTCAAAATCTGCCGTCCGCAAGGACGTGCCCGTTCGAGTCGGGCCTGGGGCACCATGACGCGCCCGCATCGGGCGGAATTCGCCACGGCGCCTGGGCGAGGCCGCCGCAGGACCCTAAATCTTCACGATGACCAAACCGACCCAAGAAGAAGCCGAAGCGGCGGTCCGCACCCTGATCGAGTGGGCCGGCGACGACCCGACCCGCGAGGGCCTGCGCGACACGCCGGCCCGCGTGGCGCGCTCGTACCGGGAATTGTTCTCCGGATACGAAACCGACCCGCACGATTACCTTTCCCGCACCTTCGACGAGGTGGGCGGCTATGACGAGCTAGTCGTGTTGCGCGACATCCGCGTCGTCAGCTTTTGCGAACACCACATGCTGCCGGTCACCGGCAAGGCGCATGTCGGCTATCTGCCGCGCAACCGCGTGGTGGGCATCTCAAAGCTTGCGCGCGTGGTGAACGGGTTTTCGAGACGGCTTCAGATCCAAGAGAAAATGACCGCTGAAATCGCCCAGGCGATCCATGAGATTCTCGATCCCCACGGCGTCGGCGTCGTGGTCGAAGCGGAACATTCCTGCATGACCCTGCGCGGCGTGAACACGGCCGGATCGCGGCTGATCACTTCGCACCTGATCGGGGTGGTGCGCGACGATCCGCGCACGCGCGAGGAATTCATGAAGCTGGCGCGCAACGGCGTCTAAGAGCGGGCGGCCGCCATCGCTTCGGCGTGATCCCAGAACAATTTCGGCGCATCGATGCCGTTGAAGCGCTTAAGCTCCTGCAGCAGCGTCGGCGAGGTCACATTGATCTCGGTGAGGCGCCCGTCGATAACGTCGAGCCCCGCGAACAGCACGCCTTCCTGCGCCAAGAGCGGCGCGACGCGCGCGACGATCTCGCGGTCGCGGTCGTCCAATTCGGTCCCCACTGCGACTCCGCCGACATGCAGATTGGCGCGGAAATCGCCTTGTTGCGGCATGCGGCGCACGGCGCCAATCGCTGCGCCGCCGAGCGCGAACACGCGCTTGTCGCCTTCGCTGACGCGGGGCATGAATTCCTGCACGATGATCGGCTCGCGGCCGGCCTCGTCGATGAATTTGCCGGCCCGCCAGCGAAAGTCGGGGTCGGTCGCGCGCGCCTTCACCACGCCTTCGCCGCCGGCGAGGAAGGACGGCTTGAGCACCACCGCATCGAAGCGACGTGCGAACGCTTCAATGGCGTCGAGATTGCGCCCGACGAACGTCGCCGGCGTGAGATCGGCATAGGCGAGCGTGGAGAGCTTTTCGGGAATGTTGCGCACGCCGCGCGGATGGTTCAGCACCAAAGTGCGGCCCGAGTCGACGCGTTCGAGCAGATAGGTGTTCGACACATAGCCCATGTCGAAGGGCGGATCCTGCCGGATCAGGATGACGCGAAACGCGTGTGCATCGATGACGCGGCTTTCCAGCGTTTCGTAATGCCGCGCCGGATCGAGCGCGACGCGCACCCGATGCGCGTAGGCGCGGATCGTTCCGGAGTCATAAAACAAATCGTCGGGGCGGAACCACCAAACCTCATGGCCGCGCGCCTGCGCCTCGACCATCAGCGCAAGCGAGGTGTCGCGCTCCACCAGCATTGTTTCGATCGGGTCCATCTGCACGGCTATGCGCATCGTCGTCGTCCGTCCCTCCGCGCTGACGCCAGCGCCCAATCGCTGATATGGCGTTACAGCGGGCCTGCCGGAAGGAGAAGCCATGAAAGTCCTGACAGAGCGAGATGGCGCGATTGCCGTTGTGACCATCAACCGCCCCGAGGCGCGAAACGCCGTGGACGGCGAAACCGCCACGCTCCTGTTCGAGGCGCTGCGCGCGGCGGAGGCCGATGACGGCGTGCGCGCCACCGTGCTGACCGGCGCGGGCGGCTTTTTCTGCGCCGGCGCCGACCTGAAGGCCGTGGGGCGCGGCGACAGGTTTCGCCCCGCCGTCTGGGGCGCAGGGCCACTGGGACCGACACGGCTCGTGAGCGACCGCGCGGTCGCCGAGCCTGGCGTGACGCTGTCGAAGCCGCTGATCGCGGCCGTGGAGGGCCACGCGGTCGCAGGCGGCCTGGAATTGGCTCTGCTGGCGGACATGCGCGTGGCCTCGACAAGCGCGATTTTCGGCGTGTTCTGCCGCCGCTGGGGCGTGCCGCTGATCGACGGCGGGACGATGCGGCTGCCCCGGATCATCGGCCAGGGCCGGGCGATGGACATGATCCTCACCGGACGCGCCGTCGGCGCCGAAGAAGCCTATGCCTGGGGCCTCGCCAACCGGCTCGTGCCCGAAGGCGAGGCGCGCGCGGCCGCGCTGGCGCTGGCGCACGAGATCGCCAAGTTTCCGCAAGCGTGCCTGCGCGCCGATCGCGCGTCAGCCTATGCGGGATGGAGCCGCGACGTGCATGAGGCGATGCTCATGGAGGCGGTGAAGGGCGCCCCGATCATCGAGGCCGAAGGTCAGGCCGGCGCCGCGCGCTTCGCGGCGGGCGCCGGACGCGGCGGCGCGTTCGACTGACCGTCACGCAATGGCGCCAAAGCTGGTGAACTTCGTGTCCAGAAACTCTTCCAATCCCTCCACGCCGCCCTCGCGGCCAAGGCCGCTCTCCTTGACGCCGCCAAACGGCGCGACCTCGGTGGAGAGGATGCCGTCGTTCACTGACACCATGCCGAAGGCGAGCTTTTCGGTGACGCGAAACGCGCGCGCGAGATCGCGCGTGAACACATAGGCCGCAAGGCCATAGGGCGTTGCGTTTGCGATGGCGATCGCTTCCGCCTCCGTGTCGAAGCGCAGAATCGGCGCTGCGGGCCCGAAGATTTCCTCCTGCGCGATCGCCATGTCTTGCGTCGCGCCCGCGACGACGGTCGGCGCAAAAAAGCGCATGCCGGCGGTATGTCGCGCGCCCCCGACGACGACGCGCGCGCCATCCGCCACGGCGGCGGCGACCAAACGCTCGACTTTCGCGACGGCGCGCTCCTCGATCAATGGTCCGATGCGAACGCCATCCTGCAACCCAGGGCCAACCTTCATGGTCGATACATGCGCTGCAAACGCCTCAACGAAGGCGTCGTGAATGGACGATTCCACGAGCACGCGATTGGCGCACACGCAGGTCTGTCCCGCATTGCGGAACTTGGCGATGGCCACCTCGCGCACCGCGCGTTCAAGATCGCAATCGGCGAACACCAAAGCCGGCGCGTTGCCGCCAAGCTCCAGAGACACGCGCTTCATCGTCGGCGCGCATTGCGCCGCCAACCTTTTGCCGACCGGCGTGGACCCGGTGAACGACAGTTTCCGCACGTGCGCGCTATCGCACAAAACGCCGCCCACAGCGCCCGCATCCGATGAGGTCACGACATTCACGACGCCCGGCGGCATGCCCGCTTCGGCGGCGAGCGCAGCGAGGCGCAGCGCGGTGAGCGGCGTCTGGTGCGGCGGCTTGAGCACGAGCGTGCACCCCGCCGCCAAGGCCGGCGCCGCCTTGCGCGTGATCATCGCTGCGGGAAAATTCCACGGCGTGATCGCGCCGACGACGCCGACAGGCTGCTTCGTCACCATGTAGCGCCGCGACGCCACGGTGGTGGGAATCGTGCGGCCATAGGCGCGGCGTCCCTCTTCGGCGAACCATTTGAGGAAGGACGCGGCATAGACCGTTTCGCCTTGCGATTCCGCCAACGGCTTGCCGCACTCGCGCGTCATCTCGACGGCGATTGCATCGGCGTGCGCCAAGATAAGATCATGCCAGCGCTCAAGGATGCGGCCGCGGTCTCGCGCCAGCATGCCGGCCCATGCGGGCAGCGCGGCGTGCGCGGCGTCGATCGCCGCGTGCGTCTCCGCAGCGCCCAGATCAGCGACCTCGGCGATGACATCGCCGGTCGCTGGATCATCGACCGAAAAGGTTCTGGCGCCGAGCAATTTTTCGCCGCCGATCCAGGCCGCATGCCGTGTAGTCATGAGCGCGCCTCCTTGCCGTCGCCGAGACCGCGCCCTCTCGGCATGAGCCGCCAACGCGTTCGATCGCGCGGCGTTCCGAGCCAATCGCATTTGATCGTCAATCGCAAGATGAGCGCTGATGCGCGCCCTTGTGCGGCATCATGCGGAATCGAAAAATGTGGGCGGAGGATGTAAGGTCAAGTCCATGGAGAAGTTGGGTCTGGAGCACAGTAAAGGCGCAGTCATGAGCTGGAAGGACCTCCTCGCCGTGGTGATCGACGCTGAAGGCGACGACGCCGCCATTCGATTGTCCGAACACCTCGCGGGGCAATTCGGCGCCAGCCGCGCCATCGCCCTGCTCACCGCGCTGCCTGACGAACCCTTGGCCTACGAACCGACCGTCGTGGCGAGCGTGTGGGCCGACATGCTGACCCGCGCGCGCAAGGCCGGCGAAGCGGAGCGCGCAAAGCTTGCGCCGCGCATCGACGACGCCGTCGGCGCCTGCGAGCTGCGCCAGGCCGAAGCGCTGGCGCGCGATCTCGGCCGCGTTGCCGCAGTGCACGCCCGATACGCCGATGTGGCGATCTTTACGCGCCCGACCGCCGGAGACGGCGGCGACGTGCGCGAGGACGTGATCGAAGGCGTGCTGTTTCATTCCGGCCGCCCCGCCTTGCTGGCGCCGCCGGACTGGCGCGGATCGAGCATCGGCAAGCGACCGCTGATCGCATGGGACGCCTCAAGCGAAGCGACCCGCGCGCTCGCCGCGGCGGCGCCGCTGATGGAGAGCGCCGACTCCGTTCTCGTGGTCACCGTCGACGCCAAGCCGAAAGCGTTCGGCCATGGTGAACAGCCCGGCGCCAATATCGCTGCGCACCTGAATCGCCGCGGCCTCAAGGTCGATGTGCGCAATCTCGATTCCATGGGCCGACCCACCGGGCAAACGATCCTCGACGAAGCGCGCGCGGTCGACGCCGATCTGCTCGTCATGGGCGCCTATGGTCATTCGCGCCTGCGCGAATTGATGTTCGGCGGCGCGACGCGCGATCTGTTGCGCACCGCGTCGCTGCCGCTTCTAATGGCGCATTGACGCGGCGGGCGCACGCCCGTATCGGTGATCGCTGATGTTGCACGAGCTTGTCTGAGCGCTGCGGGCTGACGTTTTGACGTCTGCGCCCGCCTGAACCCGCCGCCACACGCGGCGATCGGTCATGCGCACCTGACAGGCGACTTCCTTGAACATTTCAAAGCATGAACAGCGCACGCTGCATGCGCTGGCGCAGGGCGGCTGCATCGCGCACCGCAAAGACGCAAAAGGCGACATCATCGCGGTGGACTGCCTCAATCGTGAAGGCTGGCGGCTCGACGATTGCACGCTCGCGGTGTTTCAGCGCCTGCGACGCCGCCGCTTCATCATGAGCCGCAATGGCGGGCCCTATCGCATCACGCGGGCAGGACTCGCGGCGGTGCGCGCGCAACTGGACAATCGCTGAGGGCCCCTAATCGGCGCGCGGCTTTTTGCGGGAACGCGCGGGCGCTGGAGCAAGCGCGCGCGCGTGCGCCGCCGTGAGCGCGCTCTTGAAGGCAGCGACGTCGACGCGCTTCAGGTCGCACCGCGTCGCGCCCATGCGGCCCCAGCCGCCTGGAACCGGCGTGAATGCGGGCGATTGCGCGCAATAGAAGTCGCGCAAATCAGGATCGAACATGAAATTCATGTCTGATCCGTCGGCCGCAAGCGTGCAGAAAACACGCTTGGGCGTGCGAAACGCGTTGCGGTCGAAATGCGGCTTTTCGCTTGTCTCCGGCAGTGCGAGCGCCAAGTCTCGGGCGCGCTTCGCCGAAACCGGCATCAGGCGAGCCAGCCCGGCTTGACGTGCGCCTTGCCCAGCGCGCGCGCGACGGCCTCGTGCGCGATGGCGCCGCCGAACACATTCAGTCCTGCGGCGAGATTGGGGTCGTCTTGCAACGCCTGCTGCACGCCCTTGCTCGCCAGCGCCATTGCGAACGGCAGAGTAGCGTGATTGAGCGCATACGCGCTCGTGCGCGCCACAGCGCCAGGCATGTTGGCGACGCAATAATGGATCACGCCGTCGACCACGAAGACAGGATCGTCGTGCGTGGTGGGATGGGAGGTCTCGAAACAGCCGCCCTGGTCAATCGAGATGTCGACGAGCACAGCGCCGGGCCGCATCGTTTTGAGCATTGGTCGCGTGATCAGGCGCGGCGCTGCGGCGCCGGGCACCAGCACGGCGCCGATGATCAGGTCGGCTTCCTGGACGGCGGCCTCCACCGCCGCGCGCGTGGAATAGATCGTCTCCAGCCGGCCGTTGAACTCGCGATCGAGCTCCTCCAGGCGCTCGAGGTTCTTGTCGAACACCGTCACCCGCGCGCGCATGCCGACCGCGATCTGCGCTGCATTGTAGCCGGCCACGCCGGCGCCGAGGATCACCACGTCCGCCGGCTTCACCCCCGGCACGCCGCCGAGCAGGACGCCACGGCCGCCATGCGTTTTCTCGAGGAAATTGGCGCCCACCTGGATCGCCATGCGGCCGGCGACCTCCGACATCGGCTTCAGGAGCGGCAATCGCCCGGCGGCGTCGGTCACGGTCTCATAGGCGATGCAGGTTGCGCCCGACCGCATCAGGCCCTCCGCCTGTTCCGGGTCGGGGGCGAGATGCAGATAGGTGAACAGCGTGTGGCGCGGCGTCAGCCGCGCGATCTCGGAGGGCTGCGGCTCCTTGACCTTTACGATCATGTCGGCCGCCTCGAACACTGCTGCGGCGGAGTCGAGAATGGTTGCGCCGATGCGGGCGTAGGCGGCGTCGTCGGCGCCGATGCCCGCGCCAGCGCCCGCCTCTACGAAAATCTCATGGCCAGCGCGGGCCAGTTCGGCGGCGCTCTCGGGCGTCAGCCCGACGCGATACTCCCTGGTCTTGATTTCCTTTGGACACCCGATGCGCATCGTCGCCTTCTTCCGCTACGTGAGCCTCTTCTAGGCCAAGTCCGGGGCGAGTCCACAGCATCGCGACGCGCCACGGCTCCGTCGCGCTAGCGCCCCGGTTCGCACTCCGGCGCGACCAAAGACGCTGCGCGCGCTACAACAGCATGGACCAGACCCTCAAAGGCAGGCGCAAAGTCAACGCAAGCAAAGCGCGGCGTGGATCGGCGCATGGCAAGGCCTGACGCCGGCAGGACTTCGCTTCATCTAGGGGACGTCTTGCATGGCGGCCCGCGGTATTGCTCACCGCCCTTGCGGTATGCCACCAAGGCCAAAAGTGGGAGCCGCGCCGATGTCCGAGCCGCAAGTTTTTCCCGTGCCGCGCGAATGGGCCGAGCGCGCCTATGTCGACGATCTCGGCTATCGATCGATGCACGCCGCCGCACTGGAGGATCCGGAAGCCTTTTGGGGCCATCACGGACTGCGCCTGGACTGGATCAAGCCCTACTCTAGGGTGAAAGATTGCTCCTTTCACGAGGAGGATTTCCGCATTCGCTGGTACGAGGACGGCGCCTTGAACGCCGCGGCGAATTGCATCGACCGGCATCTCGAGAAGCGCGGCGATCAGGTCGCGATCATTTGGGAAGGAGACGAGCCCGACCAATCCAAGACCATCACCTATCGCGCACTGCACGAACACGTGTGCCGCTTCGCCAACGTCCTAAGGGCGCTTGGCGCGAGCAAAGGCGCGACGGTCACGATCTATATGCCGATGATCCCGGAAGCCGCCTATGCGATGCTCGCCTGTGCGCGCATCGGGGCGATCCACTCGGTGGTGTTCGGCGGCTTTTCGCCCGAAAGCCTCGCCAACCGGATTCAGGATTGCGATTCGAAAATCGTGATCACCACCGATGAAGGCGTCCGTGGCGGCAAGCCGATCCCGCTGAAGCGCAATGTGGACGCCGCCATCGCGCAGGCGCCGAGCGTCGAGAAAGTGCTTGTCGTGACGCGCACGGGCGCCGATGTGCCGATGCAGGCGGGGCGCGACGTGCGCTACGAAGACATTGTGCCGTCCGTGTCCGCCGATTGCCCGCCCGAGACGATGAACGCGGAGGATCCGCTCTTCATCCTTTACACCTCAGGCTCCACCGGAAAGCCGAAGGGCGTGCTGCACACGACAGGCGGCTATCTGGTCTATGCGAGCATGACGCACCAATACGTGTTCGATTATCACGACGGCGACATCTATTGGTGCACCGCCGATGTCGGCTGGGTGACGGGACATTCGTACATTGTGTATGGCCCGCTCGCGAACGGCGCGACAACCTTGATGTTCGAAGGCGTGCCGAATTACCCGACCTCGTCGCGCTTCTGGGAGGTGATCGACAAGCACAAGGTGAACATCTTCTACACCGCGCCCACGGCGTTGCGCGCGCTGATGCGCGAGGGCGAAGCGCCGGTGAAGAAAGCCTCGCGCGCATCTCTGCGCCTGCTTGGGAGCGTCGGCGAGCCGATCAATCCCGAGGCATGGCTTTGGTATCACCGTGTCGTCGGTGATGGGCGCTGCCCGATCGTCGACACTTGGTGGCAAACCGAAACCGGCGCAGCGCTGATCACGCCACTGCCCGGCGCCACCGCGCTGAAGCCGGGCTCGGCCACGCGGCCGTTCTTCAGCGTCAAACCGGCGCTTGTCGACGCCGAAGGAAATTTTCTCGACGGGGCAACAAGCGGCAATCTGGTTTTGCTCGATTCATGGCCGGGCCAGATGCGCACGGTGTTCAAGGATCACAAGCGCTTCTTCGACACCTACTTCTCGACCTATAAGGGCATGTATTTCACCGGCGACGGCTGCCGCCGGGACGAAGATGGGTACTACTGGATCACCGGCCGCGTAGATGACGTGATCAACGTGTCCGGCCACCGTCTCGGCACCGCGGAAGTGGAAAGCGCGCTGGTGGCCCACCCCAAGGTCGCCGAAAGCGCCGTCGTCGGCATGCCTCACGAGATCAAGGGCCAGGGCATCTACGCCTATGTGACGCTGAATGTCGGCGAGGAGCCGAGCGACGCGCTGCGCAGCGAGCTCGTGCAATGGGTGCGCAAGGAGATCGGCCCGATCGCCTCGCCCGACGCCATCCAGTTCGCGCCCGGCCTGCCCAAAACGCGTTCGGGAAAAATCATGCGCCGCATTCTCAGGAAGATCGCGGAGAACGAGCTGTCGAGCTTGGGCGACACCTCGACGCTTGCCGACCCGAGCGTCGTCGACGATCTGGTCAAGAACCGCATCGCCGTCTGACGCCGCAAAGCGCGCGGGCGGGAGCGCCGTGCCTGCGCGCGGCCCGCAGCCATTGACGTTGAGTCGGCCTCGCGTAGGTTGGCCGCATTCACCGGGGAGCCGCAAGGCTGAGAGGCGGGGATCGGCCCTGCGACCCGCAGCACCTGATCCGGATCATGCCGGCGAAGGGAGAAGACCGATGAACAAGCCCGAAGCCATGTCCGCATTCGCGACGCCGTCGGTTACGACGGGGCCGATCGCAGGATCGCGGAAAGCATACGCCTCAGGCTGCGCGCATCCCGATCTGCGCGTGCCGTTTCGCGAGGTGGCGCTGCACCCGAGCGCGAACGAGCCGCCCGTGACACTCTACGATTCCAGCGGCCCGTACACGGATCCGGCCGTGCGGATCGACATCGATTCCGGTCTGGCGCGCCCGCGCGAGGCGTGGGTGCGCGGGCGCGGCGATGTCGAGGTGATCTCCGGCCGGATCGTGCAGGACGCCGACAATGGTTTCGTTTCGGGCGAAAAGCTGACGCCGCCGTTTCCGGTGAAGGCCCCGGTGCTGCGCGCCCGGCCGGGCAAGGCCGTGACGCAACTCGCCTATGCGCGCGCAGGGATCATCACGCCGGACATGGAATATATCGCAATCCGCGAAAACATGCGCCGCGACGCCGCGGGGCTCCGCGACGGCGAAAGCTTCGGCGCCGAAATTCCCGACGTTTGCACGCCGGAGTTCGTGCGCAGCGAGGTCGCGCGCGGCCGCGCGGTGGTTCCCGCAAACATCAATCACGGCGAAGTCGAGCCGATGATCATCGGCCGCAATTTCCTGGTGAAGATCAACGCCAATATCGGCAACAGCGCCGTCACCTCCTCTATGGCCGAGGAAGTGGAGAAGATGGTATGGGCGATCCGCTGGGGCGCCGACACGGCGATGGACCTTTCCACCGGGCGCAACATTCACAACATCCGCGACTGGATCATTCGCAACGCGCCCATCCCGATCGGCACAGTGCCGATCTATCAAGCGCTGGAGAAGGTCGGCGGCGTTGCGGAAGACCTGACATGGGAAGTCTACCGCGATACGCTGATCGAGCAGGCCGAACAGGGCGTCGATTATTTCACCGTGCACGCCGGCGTACGCCTGCCGTTCATTCCGCTGACGGCCTCGCGCGTGACCGGCATCGTCTCGCGCGGTGGCTCGATCATGGCAAAGTGGTGTTTGGCGCACCACAAGGAGAGCTTCCTCTACGAACATTTTGAAGAGATCTGCCAGATCATGGCGGCGTATGACGTCACCTTCTCTTTGGGCGACGGCTTGCGGCCGGGCTCGATCGCCGACGCCAACGACGCCGCGCAATTCGCCGAGCTCGAAACCTTGGGCGAACTGACAAAAATTGCCTGGAAGCATAATGTTCAGGTGATGATCGAGGGCCCCGGCCACGTGCCGATGCACAAGATCAAGGCTAATATGGACAAGCAGCTCGCCGCGTGCGGCGAGGCGCCGTTTTACACATTGGGTCCGCTGACCACCGACATCGCGCCGGGCTACGACCACATCACCTCAGCCATCGGCGCGGCGATGATCGGCTGGTTCGGCACGGCGATGCTTTGCTACGTGACGCCGAAGGAGCATCTGGGCCTGCCTGACGCGAAGGACGTGAAGGACGGCGTGATCGCCTACAAGATTGCCGCGCACGCCGCCGATCTGGCGAAAGGCCATCCCGGCGCCCGCGCCTGGGACGACGCGCTGTCGCGCGCGCGCTTCGAATTCCGCTGGGAAGACCAATTCAATCTCGGCCTCGACCCCGACACCGCCCGCGCGTTCCATGACGAGACGCTGCCGAAGGAAGCGCACAAGACCGCGCATTTCTGCTCGATGTGCGGGCCTAAGTTTTGCTCAATGAAGATTTCGCAGGAAGTGCGGGATGCGGCGCGTCAGCAGAATGATGTGGCTGCGGCCGGCATGGCGGAGATGGCGCAGAAGTTTCGCGAGGCGGGCGGGGAGATTGATGTGGCGGTGAAGGGCTGATGGTCCCTCTCTCCCGACTTGGGGAGAGGGCAGGATGAGGCGGCGGCGACGGCGTTCGTCAGCCTTGGGCGACCAGCCCTTCACCCTCACCCAAATCCGAAGGGTCTGCGCGCCCCACCCTCACCCTGCCCTCTCCCTCCCAATGGAGGGAGAGGGTATTAGCGCGCTGATGCTCGCTCAGGAACAATCCGCCGACACGAAAGCCCCGCCCGCACGGCGCTGGCGCAATTTCTATCGCGTCTACCGCTTCCTCAATCTCGCGCGCGTGGGCCAGGTCGGCCCGGGGCTGATCCGTGGGCCGGACGCCTTCGCCTCGAAGGACATCGCCGAGACGCACGCGCGGGAATTCCTAGCCGCGCTCAATCCGCCCGGCCGCACTTTGATGGAGCACGCCGGCGCGTTCCCCGAGGGCGACGCAGCCCACTAGGACCGGCGCCGGCGTCCCCGCGCACGCCAATCACGAACCGGTGAGGCGGCGCGCCTTGTCGACGGCGGCTACCCGAAGGCAGCGCCGATTGATGAGCGCAGATCGTAGTCGCTGTCTTTGCGCTGCACCCAAGGCCATTACATGGGCGCCAGACGATGCGTTGCAATACGAATTGCAGACGAGCCCCGCCCGGTGAACGATGCCGCAAGCGACCGAAAATCACCATTGGACGTCGAAGTGGCGGAAACGAAGGGTTTACAACATGCAAGACGATCACGTTCTTCTCTGCATTGGCCAGGCGCGCTCCGGCACAACCTGGCTTAGCGAGAACTTGCGCCGTACTGGCCAATTCTTCATGCCGCCGATCAAAGAGCTAAACTATTTTTCGACGCTGCTTTATAGCGGCGAGAAATCGGCCCTCGAGCGCGTGATCTTCGGCGCGGACCGCCCTGAGCCCGAACGGGGCGATTTTGTCAACCTCGATGCACCGCGCTGGCGGCACTTCGCGGCGCTCATCGGCGCCGCGGTGGACGGCGGTATGCGCACGCGTGATTTACGCGCGATCGACTGGATGTGGACATATCTCCGCGAGCCGACCAGTTTTGACGCCTACCGTGCGCTATTGAGGCTGGGGCGGCCGCGCGTAACCGTTGATTGCTCGCCAGAGTATTTCATCCTGCCGCGGCACATGATCGAGGCGATCCGCGAGGCGCTCCCACGCGCGAAGGTCGTCGCACTATTGCGCGATCCGATGGACCGACTGCTATCGCACCTGACATTGTCTGCGGCTGAGGCGTCCATGGCTGAAGCCATGACTATCGAGGATTGGCGGAACTTCTTCGCTGCGCCGCACTCTAGCCCAGCCCTGAGGCATGTCTGGGCGCATTGCTACGCGGACTACCATGTCGCCGAATGGACCCGGGCATTCGGCCCAGATTTTCATGCTTTCGCCTTCGAGGACCTCGTCGAGCGGCCGGCGGACCTAATCAAGGCGGTTTGCGACTTCGCCGGCGTAGATCGGCCCGACTTGCCAGTATACGATCAGGCACACGCCAAAGTGAACGAAGCGGCGGGCGCGAAAATAACCTTGTCACCGGAGTGCGCGTCCGCGGTGCGGGTCGCGCTGGCGGCCATCAACACCGGCAAGGCCAAACGCCTGCCGCCGCATCACCCAGAGCTGCATGGCTTGTCCGATTGTTGAATGAGGCGCCTTGCCCGCAAGGCGGCTGTTCTTATGCTCGAGAGACCAGGGAGAAACGACGCCGATGAGCTTCATTGGGAAAATCCAGCGCGAGCTGACGTTGATCAACGGCCTGCAGCGCACGCTGAAAGCCTATGAGCCGATCGAAAAGGGCTGGCCGATTTCCGTCGGCAAGGACGTCGAGCGCGTCGTCGATCTGTACCCCGACAACATCGCCATCCGGTTCGAGGGCGAATCCTGGACCTATCGGCAGTTCGACGCGCGGGCCAACGCCTATGCGCATTGGGCGCTCGCGCAGGGGCTCGGCAAGGGCGACCGCGTGGCGCTGTTCATGTCGAACCAGCCCGATTACGTCGCCTGCTGGGTCGGCCTGTCGAAGATCGGCGTCGTCGTGGCGCTGATCAATTCGCATTTGACCGGCGGACCGCTGGCGCATTCGCTGCGGATTTCCGAAGCGCGCCACGTCGTCGCCTCGCCCGACCTCATCGACGCCTATCGCGGCGTCGCCGCCAATTTGCCGAACGACATGCGGCTGTGGATCCTCGGCGAGGATCTGAGCGAAGCGCTTGCGGCCGCTCCCGCCGAGCGGCCGGCGCAAAGCCTTCGCGACGCGGTCACGCTCGAGGATTTGAGCCTCCTGGTGTACACCTCAGGCACGACAGGCGCGCCGAAGGCGGCCAAGCTGCTCAACCGGCGCACGCTCGGCATGATGCGCGCCTTCACCGGCGCCGGTTACGCCGTGCCGGCCGACAAGGTCTACGTGACCCTCCCCCTCTATCACGGCACCGGCGGGCTGTGCGGCGTCGGCTTCGCGCTGACCACCGGCGCCACGCTGATCATCAAGCGCAAATTCTCCGCCTCGCAATTCTGGGACGATTGCATCGCCGAGCAGGCGACGGTGTTTTTCTATATCGGCGAATTGTGCCGCTACCTTTTGAACCAGCCGGAAAGCGAGAGCGACACCAAGCACCAGCTTCGCCTGGGCGTCGGCAATGGTTTGCGTCCCGAAGTGTGGGAGCAGTTCCAGCCGCGCTTCAAAATCAAGAAGCTTCTGGAATTCTACGGCTCGACCGAGGGCAATGTGTCGTTGATGAATTTCGACGGCAAGATCGGCGCGATCGGGCGCATCCCGAAATACTTGCGCAAAAAGGTCAATGTTCGCATCGTCAAGTTCGATGTCGAGACCGAACAACCCGTTCGCGGCGCAGACGGCCTCTGCGTCGAAGCCGAACCGGGAGAGGTCGGCGAGGCGATCGGCGAAATCCAGGATTCGGCGCGTTACCGCTTCGAAGGCTATTCCGGCAACGAAGAGCAGACGCAAAAGAAGGTGCTGCGCGACGTCTTCGCCAAGGGCGACGCGTGGTTCCGCACCGGCGACCTGATGCGGCAGGACGCCGAGGGCTATTTCTACTTCATCGACCGCATCGGCGACACCTTCCGCTGGAAAGGCGAAAATGTCTCGACCAATGAAGTGGGCGAAGCATTGGCGCGGGCTCCGGGCGTGTTGGAGGCCAATGTTTATGGCGTGAAGGTCGGCGCGCTGGATGGGCGCGCCGGCATGGCGGCGATTACGCCGGGCGAAGGCTTCGACCTCGCGGCGCTGCGCGCCCACGTCGCGCGCGAATTGCCGAGCTATGCACGGCCGATCTTTCTGCGCATCAAGCGGGATATCGACACGACGGGGACGTTCAAATACCGCAAGGTCGATCTTGTGGCTGATGGTTTCGATCCGACGAAAACATCAGATCCGCTCTATGTCGACGACCCTTCCGTCGGCGCCTATGCGCCGCTCACGCCGGAACACGCGCGCGCCATCGAAAGCGGTTCGGTGAAGCTTTAGCGAAGGCCGCCTTTAGGACGGGACCTCGACGAGAAAGCCGGCCCGCGGAAAGTGTACGCAGACCCTGCCGCACGGGGTATCGGTGCGCAGCACGGCGATTTCCTGCGGCGTCGAATAATGAACGTGACCGGAAATCTTGTCGCGGCCGTAATCGTCGGCCATGACGCTGACGCGGTAGCCGGGTCCAAACGCCTGCGGTTCGCCGACCTCTTCAACAGGAGCTGGGCGCGGTTCGTGGGCGCGCGCAATCTCCAGCGCCTCCGTTGCGCTCATCGGCGTCGCGGCGCCGTGTCCCCAGGCGACGATGCGATCTTCCCAGTCGCGCACGTGCGGCATGTCCGACGTCAGGCGCTCGAACTCGGCGTTGAGCCCGGTCTTCAGAAACCAGATCGGCATCGACGCGGCGATGTCGGCGAGCCCTGGTTTGGCGCCCATGAGCCACGGCCCGCCCGCGCGCAATTGGTCTTCGATCCACAGCGCATTGGCGCGCCACTGGTCCTTCAGCATCGGCGCAACCGCTTGCATCGCCGCGATGTCGAACGGCCGCCCGCTCAATTGCTCGCGATCGGCGATGAACGCCTTCGGCACGAACTCCCCCAGCGTGCCGAAAATGATGCCCACGCAGGCCTGGAAGAAGGGCCGCTCCGCCCACACGCGCAGCGCCCACGCGACGCCCTCCTGCCCCGGCGGCGTCAAAGGCGTTTCAGGACGCAGAGCGTCGAGCGCGCGCAGAATCATTTGCGAATCGCAATAAATATCGGCCCCGGATTGCAGCACGGGAATGCGGCGATAGCCGCCCGTCATCGCCATAAGCTCGGGGCGCGGCAGCATGTTTGGCTGCTCGACGCTGCGCCACGCCAAGCCCTTAAGGCCCAGGGCGCGACGCACCATCTCGCCGAACGGGGACGACGGATAATGGTGCAGAATGATCTCGTCGCTCATGATAGCTCCGTCGAGAAACGCAGGTTCCCGGCTTCCATGCCCGCAAGAACGATGTCGGCCCCGCCGGAGCGCATCATCCACTCCAGGCGATGATCGCGATATTGCCGCTTGAACAGGCCGCTGCGAATTGCGAGGTGCGCCATCTCGAATCCGGCCATGGCGGCGCGCGCCTCTTCGAGCGTTTTCGCAACGCTCTCTCTCGCGACGACGCGGGCGAGCCAAGCCGCCAGATCGCCCTCGGGCGTGCGGCCGTCGGCGGCGGCTGAAGCGACGTAGGGCGCAACGGATAGATCCGCCAGCCCAAACGCCGAGCCCGCGAACCACGGACCGCGCAACCGCCGCGCAAGCCAAGCGTTCAAGGCCTGGGTCTGACGCGCCGCCTCGGCAAGCAGGGCCTCCGCTTTAGCTCCCTCTGCGCGGCGGAAATGCTTGATCTCCGACACGCCCCAATTGATCGCCTCATACTGGCTGTCGACCACGCGCCCGATCATGCGCGCTTCGGCGGCGGCCCGCGGATCCGCCGGGATGAGCCGCGGCTCGGGCCATTTGTCTTCGACGTATTCCAGCATCACGGACGAGTCGAACAGCGCGAAGCCCTCGTCCTCGAGCGCGGGCACCTCCATCAGCGGGCTTGCGGCGGCGAACGCCCCGCCGCCGGCGCCCGCGCCGATGCCCTCCGGCATGCGCGCCGCGAAAGCGACGCCCTTCTCGCGCAGCGCGATCTTGACCTTCTGCACATAGGGGCTGAGCGGGTGTTCCCAGAGCGTAAGCATCGCGACTCCCTTCCCGCCCCTCGCGCGGAGGCTTGACGTTTTCAACCCATGCGGCATGTGCAAAGCAACGATAAAGTCGGGAGGCGACGCAATGATCGACATGACCGGCGTGGAGACGATGGCCGATCCGCCGCGAGTCCAGGCCCGCCTGCGGCCGGACGCCGTAGCGTACGAATGCGACGGACGCAGCGTCACCTTCGCCGAATTCGACGCGCGCACGAACCGCGTCGCCGATCGACTGCTGATGGAGGGGTTCCGCCCCGGGGACCGCATCGCGATCCTGGCCAAGAACAGCGAGCTCTTCTTCGAAATCCTGTTCGGGGCGATCAAGGCGCGGGTCACGCTTGCGCCGGTCAATTTCCGCCTGGCGCCGCCTGAAATCGCCTACACGCTGGAGGACGCGGGCGCCAAACTTCTCTTTCTCAGCAAGGATTTCGAGGAGCCGGCCCGCAAGGCGCTGGCGCAATTGAAATCGCGTCCCAAAGTGATCGCGCTCGACGGCGCCGCCAGCGATGCGGACTACCCCGCCTGGCGCGCCCAAGGCGCCGCCATCGATCCGATGCTGCCGATCGGGCCCGACGACGACGTGCTGCAATTGTACACATCCGGCACGACGGGGCACCCGAAGGGCGTGCAGCTGACCAACGCAAATTATTTGGCGTTTCTGCGCATCGCCAGCGTCGTTCCGGGGTTCGACTTCAATGTCGGCGAGACCGTGCTCAATGCGATGCCGCAATTCCACGTCGCGGGGGCCAATATCGGGATCATCGCGCTCTCGAGCGGATCGCGCACGATCGTTCTGCGCGATCTGATCCCATCGGCGATCATCGATCTGATCCAGAGGGAGCGCGTCAATCACGCCTTCTTCGTGCCGGCGGTGATCATGATGCTGATGCAAGCCCCGGAGATCGACGGCGCCGATCTGTCGTCGATGAAGTCCATCTCGTATGGCGCATCGCCGATCGCGGAGGATTTGCTGGTGCGCGCACGCCAGCGCTTCGGTTGCGATTTCCTGCAACTTTACGGCATGACTGAAACCGCAGGCGCCGCGACCTATCTGCCGCCGGCCGCGCACGATCCGGCGCTCGGCAAGCTGCGCTCGTGCGGCGTCGCGTGGCCCGGCATCGACGTGGAAGTGCGCGGCCCCGACGGAAAGCCCGTTCCAGTAGGCGAGGTCGGCGAAATCTATATCCGCGCGCCGATGGTGATGAAGGGTTATTGGAACAAGCCGGAGGCGACAGCGGAGGCGATTCAGGGCGGCTGGTATCGCTCCGGCGACGCGGCCTACCAGGACGCCGAAGGCTATTTTTATATTCACGATCGGGTGAAGGACATGATCGTCACCGGCGGAGAGAACGTCTATCCCGCCGAAGTCGAAAACGCCATCTTCGGCCATCCGGACGTCGCCGATGTCGCCGTCATCGGCGTGCCCGACGAAAAATGGGGCGAGGCTGTGAAGGCGATCGTCATCGCCAAGCCCGGCGCGCCGCAAGACGCCGCCTCCATCATCGCCTGGGCGCGCGAGCGCGTCGCGAATTACAAGGTCCCGAAAAGCGTCGATTTCGTCGCCGCGATTCCACGCAATCCGTCCGGCAAAATTTTGCGTCGCGAGCTACGCGCGCCGTTCTGGGAAGGCCGCACGCGGATGGTGGGCTAGAGTGTGCGACCTGATAGAATCAGGTCGCACACTCTAGCTTCTTGGTTGGTCGCAATTTCTTTCGCTCAACCGGCATCCACTTGAGCGGAAATTGCTCTAGGCGCCTGAAACGCCGTAGCGCGCCCAATACCCATCCGTCGGCTGAATTTGCTCAACGACGTCGATCATCACGCCGGCGGGGTCGCGCAGCATGAAACGGCGCTGCCCCCAAGGTTCGTCGGCCAAGCCATAGATCGCGACCGCGCCGACCGCGGTCGCCTTGGCGTAGGCATCCGCTGCGTCCTCCACTTGCACGGTCAGGATCATACCCGCGCCGCTGAACGCCTCCGGCCCCGGCGGTCGCGAGGGGTGGTCAGGGTGCATAAACGCGACCAAGAACGGCCGATCGACGTCTGTTCCGGGCAACCCCATCAGCAGGAACCATGTCGCTTCAAAAAGCGTCTGCGCTTCGAACACCCGCTCATAGTAGGCGCGCTGGGCGGCAAGGTCGCCGACCGTGATCAACGGGTAAAAGTCCTGAACGCGCATCGGGTTTGCTCCTGGCGTCGAGCCATGATACATACTGTATGTTTGTTTTTGTAAGTTACCGGCGCCGTGTATGCAAGTGAATTCGCGACGAACCCAGGCCGAGCGTAACGCGGCCACGCGCACGGCCCTTCTGGCCGCCGCCCGCTGCGCGTTTGCGGACAAGGGGTTCGCCGCCGCCGGGACTGAGGACATCGCCGCCGCCGCCGGCGCATCGCGCGGCGCGCTCTATCATCACTTCGCCGACAAGACGGCCCTGCTTGACGCCGTCGTGGCGGAGATCGCCGTTGAGATTTCAGTCGCCGTGGAGGCCGAAGCCGACGCGGCGACATCGCCGCTGGCGGCCCTCAAGCGCGGCGCGCATGCGTTTTTGCGCGAAGCGCTGCGCCCCGATCGCCGGCGCGTGTATCTAATCGACGCTCCCGCGGCGCTGGGATGGTCGCGCTGGCGCGCCATCGATGCGGCTTCCGGCATGGGCGGCCTACGCGCGGGCGTGGCGGCCGCCCATCCGCGCGCCGACGCCGAGGCGGTGACCGTGCTGATCTCCGGCGCGTTGAACGAGGCCGCGCTGCTGCTCGCCGAACACAGCCACGGCGCTGATCTCGCTGCACGCGTCGAGGCCGCCATCGACGCCTTGATCGACGGCCTGTTTGAAGCGGAACGCTGACGTTGCGGAGGCGCCCCAACGGCGCCCCATGCGCGGCGCGACGATCCGGCTTACACTCGCGCAAAACGTCCATGGGAGGACAGCCATGCCGCCAGCCGACAGCGCAAGCGCGCCTGTGAACCTGCCGCCGTTCAAGCCTCTGCCGCAAAAGGCGCCCGACATCGCCATCGAACGCCGCGCGGACGGCTGCATCCTGCTGCGCTCGCGCACGCCGATGGGCGAGCGGCCTCGCTCCGTGCCGCACTTGCTGGATGAGCGCGCCGCACAATTCCCGGAGCGCGCCTGGATCAAGCAGCGCCTTCCTGGCTTCGGCCCCTGGCGCGCCATCACGTACG
The DNA here is from genome assembly GCA_033764725.1 of Hyphomonadaceae bacterium. Taxonomy (GTDB): domain Bacteria; phylum Pseudomonadota; class Alphaproteobacteria; order Caulobacterales; family Aquidulcibacteraceae; genus RI-43. The sequence continues at coordinate 28,742 of JANRIR010000074.1, read as the reverse complement.
GCGAAGGCGCGCGGTTCTCCAGCGCAGCCGCCGCACGCTTGAAGGCCTTGGGGTTGGGGCCCGACGCGCCGCTCATGATCCTGTCCGGCAACTCGATCGAACACGCCGTGATGCAGATCGCCGCGATGAAAATCCGCGCGCCCGCGGCGCCGATCAGCGTGCCCTATTCCACGATGTCGAGCGATTTCGGCAAGCTGAAGCACTGCTTCTCGGTGATCGCGCCGAAGGCGATCTTCGTTCAGGCGCACGCCCCGTTCGCCCAGGCGCTGGCCGCGCTCGATCTCTCTGGCATCGCGGTGATCAGCGCGGACGACGCGGCGCCCGAGGGCGTCATCCGCTACGCCGATCTGATCGCCGCGGAGGGCGATGTGAGCGCCGATATGGCCGCGATCGACGACGCCACTGTTGCGAAATTCCTCTTCACATCCGGGTCCACCGGCATGCCCAAGGCGGCGCCGCAAACCCACGGCATGATGATGAGCCTGATCGCGGCGGTCGACGGCCTGCGCGACGAGCCGCGCGATCTCGACGCCAATCCGCAATCGCTCGATTGGATGCCTTGGAACCACATCTCAGCTGGCAATATCGGGTTCAATGGCGTGATGTGGAGCGGCGCCACGCTGCACCTGGATGACGGCAAGCCGCTGCCGGGCCAATTCGAGTACACGATCAAAAACCTCTACGAGGTGTCCCCACTGGTCTTCGGCTCCGCGCCGATCGCCTATGCGATGCTCGCCGATGCGATGGACAAAGACCCCAAGCTGCGCGCCGCCTTCTTCAAGAACCTGCGCCAGATGGGCTATGGCGGCGCCACGCTGTCAGACGATCTGTATGACCGCATGCAGGCGCATGCGATCGCGGAAACCGGCTATCGCATGGCCTTCACCACGATGTACGGCGCGACTGAGACGCAAGGCGTCACCGGCGTGCATTGGGCGGCGGATCGCGTGGGCCTGATCGGCCTCCCCTATCCCGGAATCACCATCAAGCTGGTTCCTGCCGGGGCGAAATATGAGGTCCGCGTGAAAGGACCGACGGTGACGTCCGGCTACCACAAGGATCCGGAACGCACCGCAGCCGCCTTCGACGAGGAAGGCTTTTACAAGCTCGGCGACGCCGCGCGCTTCGTCGATCCCGACGATCCCGCGCAGGGGCTCGTGTTCGACGGCCGCGTCACCGAGGATTTCAAGCTCGCCAGCGGCACGTGGGTTTCGGTGGGCACCTTGCGGCCTGACCTCGTCGCGGCGCTGACGCCGTTGATCTTCGACGCGGTTATTGCGGGGCAGGATCGCCCCTACGCAGCCGCGCTGGTGTGGCCAGCGCCCGCAGCGCTGCAAGCCTTCGCCGCCGACGGCGCCGCCGATCCGCTCGGCGCGTTGCGCGCCGCGATTGCTGAGCGCCTGCGCGCGTTCAATGCCGGCGAGCAGGGTTCGTCCCGCAAAATCGCGCGCGTCATCGTCATGACCGAGCCGCCCTCCATCGACGCCGGCGAAATCACGGAAAAGGGCTACGTCAACCAGCGCGCCACGCTGGACCGCCGCAAGGCATTGGTCGATGCGCTTTACGCCAATCCGACGCCGCCCGACGTGATCGTCGTGTGAGCGGCTTGACTCTACGCGCCGCGAGCGCCGCCGATATTCCTGCGCTGCAGGCCATCGAGCGCGACGCCGCCGAGCGGTTTCGCCCGCTTGGTCTTCTTACGCTCGGCGAAGGCGGATCGAGCGTGGTGTCGGCGGACGATCACGCGCGCGCTATCGCTGCGGGCCTGTCGCGCATCGCCGTGCGCGAGGGCGAGGCGGTCGGCTTCGCGATGGGCGCGCTGCATACGCGTGAAGTCTATCTGCACGAGATCAGCGTGCTGCGTGCGCATCAAGGATGCGGCGTCGGCAGCGCGTTGCTGGATGATTTTGCAGCCGCTGCGCGCGCCGCTGGCGCGAATGCGATCATCCTGTCGACATTTCGCGCCGTTTCTTGGAATGCGCCGTACTACGCGCGCCGCGGTTTCGTTGAACTGCCGGCGACTGAGCATGCGCCTTGGATGCGCGCGACCGAGCGGGATCAAGCCGCTTATGTCGACGTCGCTTTGCGCGTTTTCATGCGCCGCGAGCTGTAAAGGCAAATCCCACCGATCTAGCGCTCGTCGCCCCAAACACGCCGTACTCGGGCGTCGCGTCCGCAATTCAACCGATAGAATCGGTAGCGCACCGGATTTCGTTCGGCGTAGTCCTGATGGTAGGCTTCCGCCGGCCAGAACCGTGACGCCGTCTCGATCCGCGTCGCCACAGTGAATCGCTGCGACAGACGCCGCACCGCGGCCTCCGCAACGGCGCGCTGCGCGTCATTGGCCACAAACACCGCAGAGGTGTAGGCGTGGCCGCGATCGCAGAACTGGCCGCCGGCGTCGGTGGGGTCGATGTGGCGGAAGAAATAATCGACGAGCTGCGCATAAGTGACGCGCGCCGGGTCGTACACGACGCGCACCGCTTCAATGTGCCCGCCCTGCTCATAGGTTTCGTAGGTCGGGTTGGCGCTGCGGCCGCCCGTGTAGCCGGACACGGCGTCGATGACGCCGTCGCGCTGCATGAAATCATGCTCTACGCACCAAAAGCAGCCGCCGGCGAAAACCGCTTCGGCGCGTGCAGCCTGGGTTTGCGCAGCGGCATGGGGCGCGACGGCGAACAGCGCCGCCGCAAGTACGAACAGCCAAGATCGAATGCGCATCATGCTCGTTCACTCCGCATGCCATTACGTGAGGCGCGCGCAAACGGTTGCGCCAAACACACAGAAACCGCAGAAGCGGCGTAGACGTAAGCTATGGTGATGCACGTGACCGACCAGCCAGAACAAAGACGCCCTGGATGGGCACGGTTTGTTCCCATCGCCGTGATCGTTGCAGCGCTGGCGGCTGTGGTGTTGAGCGGCGCCTATCGGCACCTCTCTCTCGACACGCTGCGCGATAGCCGCGCCGCGCTGGACGCGTTCGTCGCCGACAACCGCCTGCTGGCGCTGGCGATCTACATAGTGGCGTACGCGCTCGCCGTCACCATCTCGATGCCGGGCGCGCTGGTGTTCACGCTGACAGGCGGCTTCCTGTTTGGACCATGGATCGGCGGCGCAGCCGCCATCATCGCCGCCACGATCGGAGCCACAGGCGTGTTCCTTGCCGCGCGCTCAGCGTTCGGCGACGCATTGCGAGCGCGCGCCGGCGGCTGGTTGACGAAGCTTGAAGCCGGCTTTCGCGAGAACGCCTTCAACTATCTGCTCGCTCTGCGCCTGTTTCCCGGCGCGCCGTTCTTCATCGTCAATCTCGTTCCGGCCTTGTTGAACGTTTCGCTGCGCGACTTCGCCGCGGCGACCTTCATCGGAATCATTCCGGGCACTCTGGTGTACGCCTCGGTCGGCAACGGCCTACGCGCGGCGTTCAACGCCGGGGCGGATGTGAATCCCGCGACAGCTGCGCGCGCACTTTTGTCGTCGCCCGCGGTCATTTTGCCGATCGTTGGCCTCATCGCTTTGGCGCTGGCGCCGATCGTCTACAAGGCCTTGCAACGCAAACCGGAACGCGCAGCGTGACGCGCGCCATCGCTTGCGATCTCTGCGTTATCGGCGGCGGCTCGGCAGGGCTCTCGGTCGCAGCGGGCGCCGCGCAGCTCGGCTTGTCGGTCGTCCTGTTTGAACGTGGCGCCATGGGCGGGGACTGCCTGAACGCCGGCTGCGTCCCCTCAAAGGCCTTGATCGCTGCAGCAGCGGCGGCGCAAGCGACGCGCGACGCAACGCGCTTCGGCGTGCATGCAGAAGCGCCGCGCATTGATTGGTCCGCTGTCAAGGCGCATGTCGCGGGCGTCATCGCCGAGATCGCGCCGATTGACAGTCAGGAACGTTTCGAAGGCCTTGGCGTCACCGTCATTCGCGAGCATGCGCGCTTCGTGGATGGCCGAACGATCGCATCCGCCAGCACGAGGGTGCGTGCACGGCGTGTCGTGATCGCGACAGGGTCGGTGGCGGCGGCGCCCGCGATCCCCGGCCTGGATACTGTTTCGTTTTTGACCAATGAAACGATCTTCGACGTCGAGGACTTTCCACGCCGCCTCCTCATCCTCGGCGCAGGCCCTATTGGCGTGGAGCTGGGGCAAGCGTTTCGCCGCCTCGGCGCCGAGGTGACTCTGCTCGAAGCCGCAACCGCCCTGCCGCGCATGGATGAGGACGCCGCCCGCATAGTGCTGGCGCGCCTGACGCATGAAGGCGTCACGGTGCGGGAGCGCTGCACGGCGACTCAAATCGCACGCGATTCCGAGGGCGTCGTCGTGACCGTAACCGACGGCGGCGGCGCGGTGAGCCAGGTTCGCGGCTCGCATCTTTTGCTTGCAACCGGACGCCGGCCTGTGATCGACGGGCTCGATCTCGATAAAGCTGGCGTCGCCTTCACCGATCGCGGCGTCACGACCGACGCCTTCCTGCGCACGACCAATCCGCGCGTCTGGGCGCTGGGCGACGTCGCGGGGCGAGAGGCGTTCACCCATGCTGCGGGTTGGCACGCCAGCGCCTGGGTGCGAAGCGTGCTGTTCAAGGCGCGCACGCGCGCGGACGCGTTCGCGATTCCTGCAGTGACCTATTGCGACCCCGAGATCGCGCAAATCGGCCTGACAGAGGCGCAGGCGCGCGCGCACTATGGCGACGCCGCCGTGCAGACCGCGCGCTGGGATTTTACGCACAACGACCGCGCTGTTGCGGAACGCGACACCGAGGGCTTCTGCAAGCTCGTGATCGACAAAGGCGGCCGTATCCTAGGCTGCGTCGTCGTCGGGGCCCATGCCGGCGACGTGCTGGCGCCGGTCACGCTGGCGATGGCCGCAAAGCTCAAGGTCAGAGCGCTGACAAGCCCAGTGATCGCCTATCCCACGCGCAGCGAAATCTGGAAACGCGCGGCTGGCGCGTTCTACACGCCGATCCTGTTTTCACCGCGCACGCGGGCGCTCGTCGGCCTGCTCAAGCATTTGCCATAGTGCGCAAGGATCAATCCTTCGCCCGCTCCACATAGGCGCCGTCGTCAGTCGAAACCACCACCCGCGTGCCGACCTCGATGTGCGGCGGCACCATCGTTCGCGCGCCATTGGAGAGCCTTGCAGGCTTGTAGGACGACGACGCCGTCTGCCCTTTGACCACCGGCTCGGTTTCGACGATCTCGAGCACGACGCGCGGCGGCAATTCGATCGATAGCGCCGCACCCTCATACATCAGCAGATAGCATTCCATGTTTTCGGAGAGAAATTGCGCGCTGTCGCCCACGGTGTCGCGCGACACCGCGACCTGCTCGTAGGTGGTGGGGTTCATGAACACGAAACCCTCGTCGCCGCCGTCATAGAGGAAGGTATGCTTCACCTCTTCGACAAAGGCCTTCTCCAGGCCGTCGGTGGTCTTGTAGGTTTGTTGCGTCTTCACGCCGTCGACGATGCGGCGCATGGTCAGCGTGGATGTCGGCGTGCCCTTGCCGGGGCGAAAAGTTTCATGCGCCAGGACGACATAGAGTTGCCCCTCGTGTTCGATGACGTTGCCCTTGCGAACGTCGCTGGCGATGACTTTAACCACGATGCGCCTCTTTCGTGTCCGCGGCGGCGCCCGCGGCCCGCCGGATCAGGAGTTTCAGGAATGGGCCGGCTCATAGCGGCAAATCGACCCCCGGCCAAGGGCGCCCCCTGGTGACGACCCCAGCGCCAGATCCCTGGTGGTCGCCGCCGCGCCATGAGGATCGGCGCGCCTTTCTGCATCTTCGCGCCCGCATGCTTGCGGCGATTCGCGCCTGGTTCGACGCGCAGGGCTTCATCGAGGCCGATGTCGGCGCCTGGACGCGCTCCCCCGGGGCGGAGACGCACATCCACGCCTTCGCGACAGAAGGCGCCTACCTGCACACCTCGCCGGAGTTCGCCATGAAGCGGCTGCTCGCCGCCGGCGAGCGCAAGCTCTACTTCCTGGGCAAAACCTATCGCGCCGGCGAAAGCGGGCCGTTGCACGCGCCGGAGTTTACGCTTTTGGAATGGTATCGCGCCGACGCGCCTTATGAGCACGTCATGGAGGATTGCGTCGCGCTCGCGCGCCTGGCGAGCGAGACGGCCGGCGGCGATGCGTTGCGCTGGCGCGGGCGACACTGCAATCCTTTTCTCGAGGCGGAGCGCGTGCGCGTGCATGAGCGGGCGCCGCGCGATCTCGACAGCGCCGCGTTTTCGCAACGGATCGTGGAGATCGAACCAAGCCTCGGCCATCCGCGCCTGACGCTGCTGACGCATTATCCGATCACGGAAGCGGCGCTGGCCCAGCGCTGCGCCGACGATCCGACGACCGCCGAGCGGTTTGAGCTCTATGCCTGCGGCGTCGAACTCGCCAACGGCTTCGGCGAATTGACGGATGCGCACGAACAGCGGGCGCGGCTGGTCGAGGCGATGGCGGCGAAGCGCGCGCTTTATGGCGAGGCCTGGCCGATCGACGAGGATTTTCTGGCGGCGGTTGCGCAGATGCCGCCGGCGAGCGGGTGCGCGCTTGGAGTCGATCGCCTCGTCCTGCTCGCCGCCGGCGCGCGCGATCTGCGCGACGTGATCTGGACGCCGCCGCCGTGATCGCCTGTGTGCGCCCATGGACGCAGCGCCCCGCGTGCGCTACCCCGCGCCGATTGGGGAGATTGGGCGATGGATGCGGGGCACGCGGATCGGCGCACGGACGCCCTGGCCGACGTCGCGGCGCGCTACGCCGTGTCGATCACGCCGACCCTTGAAGCGCTGATCGACCCGCACAACGAGCGCGATCCGATCGCGGCGCAATTCATGCCGGATGTGCGTGAATTGACCACTTATCCGCACGAGACCGGGGATCCGATCGGGGACGCCCCGCACTCTCCCGTGGAAGGCGTGGTGCATCGCTATCGCGACCGCGCGCTCCTCAAGCTCGTGCACACCTGCCCGGTCTATTGCCGCTTTTGCTTTCGGCGCGAAGCGGTTGGTCCAGACAAGGGCCGTGCGCTGGGCGCGGCGGCGCTCGAAAGGGCATTCGCCTACATCGAGGCGACGCCAAGCCTATGGGAGATCATTCTCACCGGCGGCGATCCGTTCATCGTTTCGCCGCGGCGCGCGCGCGCGGTTACGCAGCGCCTGGCGGCGACGCCGCATGTGAAGATCGCGCGCTGGCACACGCGCGTGCCGGTCGTCGCGCCCGAACGCGTGAGCGAAGACTTCGTGGCCGCGCTGCTGGCGGACGGCGTAACCACCTATGTCGTTCTTCACGCCAATCACCCGAAGGAATTCTCGCCCGCCGCGCGCACAGCGATCGCGCGCCTTGCGGACGCTGGAATCCCACTGTTGAGCCAGACGGTGCTTCTGCGCGGCGTGAACGATGACGTCGATACGTTGGAGTCCTTGATGCGCGCCTTCGTGGAGCTCCGCGTTAAGCCCTATTATTTGCACCACGGCGACCTTGCCCCCGGCACCGCGCATTTCCGCACGACGATCGCGGCGGGCCAGGCGCTGGCGCAGGCGCTTCACGATCGCGCGTCAGGCCTTTGCCAGCCGTCCTATGTGCTGGACATCCCCGGCGGTCACGGCAAGGCGCCGTTGACGCCGGCGAGCGCCGAACCCGTCGAGGGCGGTTGGCGGCTGCGCGGCGGCGACGGGGTCTGGCGCGCCTATGACGACCCGGTCTGACGCGATGCGCCCCTGCGACGACGCCGCCGCTGCACCCTGCCGGCGCATGATCTAGACCGGTCCGAATGATCGCCCAACCTGACCATCGCGGATCGATCGCCGCCCTCGTCGGCGTCGTCCTGACCGCCATGATCGGCTTCGGTCTGTTCCTGCCGGTGTTTCCGTTTTTGGCGCTGCATCTCGGCGCCACCGCGACCCAGACCACCCTCGCGATGGGCGCCTATTCGCTCGGGCAATTGGTGGCGGCGCCGTTCTGGGGTCGGCTGAGCGACCGGATCGGCCGCAAGCCGATCCTGATCCTCGGGCTCATCGGGGCGGCCGGCTCCTATTGCTTTCTGGCGAACGCGCAGAGCGTGTTCGACATGGGCGCCGCACGCCTGTTCGGCGGGCTTATGGCCGGCAATATCGGCGCCGCGTTCGCCGCCGCGGGCGACATCGCCGACGACCGCACACGCACGCGCAATATGGGCCTGTTGAGCGCCGCGTTCGCCCTCGGCTTCATCATCGGGCCCGGCATCGGCGGATTCATCGTCTCCAACGAGCCCACTGCGGAGAGTTTCGCGCGCGTGTGTTATGTGGCGGCCGCCTTCGCGACTGCGGCCGCTGTAGGCGCGGCGCTGTTTTTCCGCGAAACGCGGGCGGCGCGCAGCGCGGCGGCGGGCGAACCGCTCGGCCGCATCGCGCTGGTTCGCGGGCGGCCCGCCTTGGCCCTGCTGCTGACGGTGACGCTGGTGATGGTCACAGCACAGGCCTTGATGGAGACGACCTTCGCCCTGTGGGCGCACGTGGCGTTGCGCTTCGGCCCACATGACGTCGGCGTGGCGTTCATCGTGCTCGGCGTCGCCTCGGTGCTTATTCAGGGCGGGGCCGCGGGCGCTTTGGCCAAGCGGTTCGGCGAACGGGCCATGCTGTTGGGCGGCATCATCGGCTTCGCAGCAGGCTTCGCCGTTTTGCCGTTCGCCACATCCTGGGCCACGCTGGCGCCGGCGCTCGCCTTGATGGCCGCGGGCGGCGCGGCTGCTGCGCCTGCGCTGCAAAGCCTGATCAGCGTGCAGACCAGCGATGACGACCGCGGCGCCGTGATGGGCCTCAATCAATCGGCCTCGGCGCTGGGCCGGGTCTTGGGGCCGATCATTTCAGGCCCGCTGTTCGACCTCGGCGGCCATGCCAGCCCGTTCGTCGCCGGCGCCGCATTGTTGCTCTGCGCTGCGGGGATCGCGTGGTCGGCCGCCCCACGCGCGATCAGCGCGACGCGCGCCGAAGCGCCCGCCTCGGACGGTTAGGGGGCCGCGTTCGCAGCGCGCCGTGCGAGCCAGGCCGCGGCGGCTTCGATCGCGCTGCGCGCCACGCTGGACACGGCTGTCATATTCAAAAAACCGTGGATCTGATTGGCGTAGGGAGCGTACGTCACGTCGACGCCAGCCGCCGCCAGCCGGTCGGCATAGGCCTTGCCCTCGTCGAGCAGCGGATCATAGCCGGCCGTAAGCACATAGGCCGGCGGCAGGTGTGAGAGATCGTCCGCCAGGAGCGGCGAGGCGCGCACGTCGCGGGCGTTTTCCGGATTCGCCAAATATTTCGCCTTGAAGAAATCCTGCGCCGCCTGGGTGAGGTAATAGCCCTCCTTCAGCCGGATCTGCGACGGCGTCATCTGCACCAATTGCACGCACGGATAAAACAACATCTGTCCGAGCAGACGTGGACCGTGGGCGCGTTTGAAATCCTGCGCGACCACCGCAGCGAGGTTGCCGCCGGCGGAATCGCCCCCGACCGCAATGCGACCGGGATCGAGCGACAGCGCGGCGGCGTGTTCGATCGCCCATCGCGTCGCAGCGGCCGCATCGTCCGCGGCGGCGGGAAAGCGATGCTCAGGCGCCAGGCGATAGGCCACGGATAGCACCCGCACGCGCGACGCCGCGGCGAGCCTGCGGCACAGCATTTCATGGCTGTCGAGATCGCCCAGGATAAAGCCGCCGCCGTGAAAATAGACAAGGCACGCTCCGTCGCCCGCGCCGGCGGCGTACGGCACATAGAGGCGCGCCTTAAGCGGGTGCGCGGCGCCTTGAACCTCGAGCGCGACGATGTCGCGGACGGCAGGCGCGTCGGCTTCGAGCTTCTGCGCCGTTCGCCAGAATTCTGCGCGCAGCGCGCCCACGCCGCTGCGCCAATCCATGCGCGGCGCTGCGGCGATCTTGTCCAAAAGCGCTTTCAGCGGCGGATCGAGCGCCATAGCTAGCGCCCGCGAATGTCCGACACCGCGCCGGGGATGTCAGCGTCGCCCTGCGCCGGCGTCAGCGCGTTGAGGAGCGCCAACACCTGTCGTTCCGCCACGACGAGATCGCGCTCGGCCTGCGCCAGCGCCAGGCGTGCGTCCAGAAGGTCCTGCTCCTGGTCCAGCACTTCGACGGTCGATCGCAGGCCAGTCTCCTGCTCAAGCCGCACGCCGCGATAGGCGAGCTCCGCCGCTTCGACCTGCTCGCGCGCGGACACGACGGCGGATTGTGCGCTTTGCAGGCCCGTCCACGCGGTCGTAACGGATTCGCGGACGCTGCGCTGCGCGGCCGCGACATCGAGATTGGCGGCGGAGCGCAGCGCGCGTTGCTGACGCGCGCGCGACAGATTGGCGCCGCCGGTGAACAGCGGAATGGACAAGCGCACGCCAACCGATTCCGAACGAGAGTCGAAATCGCCAGCGTCGGGGCCTCCGCCGCGCGACGCGGAGCCTTCCAGCGATACTTGCGGACCGAAGTTAGAATAAGCCGACAACACCGCTGCGTCGGCCGCGTCTTCGGCGGCGATTGCAGCGATCAGAGACGGATTTTCACGGCCCGCGGCGTCGAGCGCCATGTCGAGCGTCGTGGGCAAATTCGCGGCCTGCGGCGGCGCCTGAAGATCGGCCGGCGGATGGCCGACGAGCCGCTGATAGGATTCGATGCGCGCCGCCAATTGCCCCTGCGCCTGCACCAATTGCGTGCGCGCCTGCGCAAGCCGCGCCTGGCTTTGCGCCACGTCGGTGCGCGTCACGACGCCGGCGTTGAATTGCGCGCTGGAGAAATTGAACAGGGCGCCGAGATTGCGCACGGTCTGTTCGCGCGCGGCGACGATGGCCTGCGATTGACGCACATCGGCGTAGGCGCGCGTGACGTCGAGCAGAAGGGTCTGTTCGGTGTTGTCGAAATTCGCCAACGATTGCGCGATCGTGGCGCGCGCCTGGCGCGTCGACGCCCAAACGCGGCCTGACGAGAACAACAATTGGGATGCGCTCAGCCCGGCCGACCAATCCTTGTCGTTGGAGGTCGGCGAGGCCGGGTTTTCGCTGTCGAAGTTCGAGCTCGTCGCCCCGGCCGAGGCGCTGATCTGCGGCAGGGCTTCGGCCCAGGCTTGCGGCAATTGCTGGCGGGTCGCGTTCACCCGCGCGCGCGCCGCCGCCAGGGTCGGGTTGCTCTCAAGCGCATGCAGCATCGCCTCGTCCAAGGTCTCGGCCTCGGCGATGGGCGCGGCCAAGGCCGTGAGGGCGGCGAAGGCCAAAAGAAACGAGCGCATGAGTTCTTCCTGCTCTGAACGATTTCTGTTCCATTTAGTTATCAAACCCCTACGGCCAAGGGAAATCACGGCGCGCCTCTATTCGCGTCGCAGGGCCTCGATGGGGTCGAGCTTGGCCGCCCGCCACGCCGGATAGGCGCCGAAGACGATCCCGACCATCGCCGAGAACGCGATCGCCAGCGCCGCGGTGTCGGGCGACAATGTCAGCGGCAATCCGAACCCGGTCGTGATCGCCCAGGCGCCGAGCACGCCCAGGACGAAGCCGATCGCCCCGCCCGCGACCGACAGCGCCACCGCCTCGAGCCCGAATTGCTGGAGAATGTCGCTTTGCCGGGCGCCCAGCGCCTTGCGCAGGCCGATTTCGCGCGTCCGCTCGGTGACGGAGACCAGCATGATGTTCATGATCCCGATGCCGCCGACCAGCAGCGAAACGCCCGAAATCGCCGCCAGCAGGATCGTGAACGTCTGCGTGGCCTGTTGCCCCGCCTCGGCGATGGAGCTGAGATTCTGCACGGTGAAATCGTCCTCGCCGCTCGCCGTGCGATGACGCTGGCGCAACAGGGTCGTGACGCTTTCCTCCACGTCCGGCAGCGCCTCCTCCGACGCCGCCTTGACCGCGATCTGGCTGACGGACTCGCCGCCGCTCCGCCGCCCCGCGATGCGCCGCTTGACGGTCGTCAAGGGCGCAAGCGCGATGTCGTCCTGATCCTGGCCGAAGCCGGATTGGCCCTTGGACTCCAGAACGCCGATCACTTCATAAGCGCCGCTATTGACCCGCACGCTCTGCCCGATCGGATCGGCGTTGGGGAACAATTGTTCGGCCACCGTGGCGCCCAGGACAATGACGCGTCGCGCCTGGCTGACGTCGCGATCCTCGAAGAAGCGCCCCTGCGCCACCTCCCAATCGCGCGCGATCATATAGGCGGGCGTGACGCCGGTGACGCGGGTGTTCCAGTTCATTCCGCCCGCCACCAATTGCGCCTGGGCGTTCTGCGCGGGAGCGACCGCGGCGATGTTCTCCACTTCCCGCGCGATCGCCTCGGCGTCGGAGAGCGTGAGCGAATCCCACCCGCCCGCGGCGCTGCGCACGCCGCCGCCCTGCCGCATGGCGCCCGGCACGATGATCAGCAGATTGGAGCCGAGGCTGTTGATCGAATTCTCCACACTGGCCTGCGCCCCGCGGCCGACGGCCACCATCGCGATCACCGATGCGACGCCGATGATCACGCCCAGCGCGGTCAGCGCCGAACGCAGCGGGTTGGCGCGCAGCGCGCGCATCGCGGAAGCGACGAGATCGCCGGCGCGGATCATGCCGCGCGCTCCAGAGCGCGGTCGGCGACGATCCTGCCGTCGCGCATTTCGATCACGCGACGGGTCGCGGCTGCCACGTCGAGATCGTGCGTCACCAGCACGACGGTGACTCCGTCCTGATTGAGCGTTGCGAACAGCTTGAGGATTTCTTGTCCGGTATGGGTGTCGAGCGCGCCAGTGGGTTCGTCGGCGAGCAGCAGCGGCGGCTCGCAGGACAATGCGCGCGCGATCGCCACGCGCTGCTGTTGGCCGCCGGACAATTGGGTCGGGCGATGCGTCAGGCGTTCGCCGAGGCCGACGCGTGCGAGCAGGTCGGCGGCGCGCGCACGTCGAAGCTTCGGCGCGAGCCCGGCATAGATCATCGGCAGCTCGACATTCTCGAGCGCCGTCAAGCGCGGCAGCAGATTGAACGACTGGAACACGAACCCGATCGTGCGGTTGCGAAATTGCGCCAGCGCAGCATCGTCGAGCGACGCCATGTCGGCGCCGTCGATGGTCAAGGCGCCGGCGCTTGGCGTATCAAGCCCGCCGACGAGGTTCATGAGCGTCGACTTGCCGGAGCCCGAGGGGCCCACGATCGCGGCGAAATCGCCGCGCGCGATCGCGAAACTCACGCCGTCAAGAGCGTGCACGACCTCTTCGCCCATCCTGTAGGTTTTAACGAGCGCGCGCGCCTCGATGAGCGGCGCCGGCATCACGCGCCCCTGATGCGCATCGCGCCCGGCGCCGGCGCCAGCCCGCCGGCTGGACCGCGCTGGCGATCGGCCGCCGGCGCGCTCGGGCCGCCGCCCGTGATCACCGCCGCGTCGGGAGCAAGGCCTGACACGATTTCCGTGAACGAATCGTCGGCGACGCCAAGTTCGACGGGAACCGGAATCGGTTCGCCATTTTGCAGCACCCACACGACGGCGCGGCGCGTCGCGCGGGCGCGGCCTTGGCCGCCGCGCATCGCCAGCAACTGCGCCTTTTGCTCCGCCGAGAGCAGCGGTTCGAGTTGCACCATCGCCGCCTGGCGCACGCGGCGCATGAACGCGCGCCGTTCGCCCTGGGCGGCGTCGGGCCCAGGCGGCGGCCCAGCCGAAGCCATTGCGCTACGAAACGCGTCGCGCGCTTGGGCCTGTTGCGCCGGCGAGAGATTCAGCTCAGCGGCGAGGCGCTCCATCATGGCGCCGCCCTGCGCACCGCCGCCGCGATCCTGCGCAGCCGCTTCGCCGCCATCGGACCGGCGCCGACCGCGTTGAGGGTCGGCGGTCAAGTCCTGTGCGCGCGCAATGAGTGCGGGATCGCTCGGGCGAAAACGCAGCGCCGCGTTCGGCAGACGCGCCACTTCGGCGCTTTGTTCGATGATGATTTCGGCGTTGGCGGTCATGCCCGGCAACAGGCGACGGCCAGGATTGTCCGCCTGCACAACCACCGTGTAGCTGACGACGCCGTTGGTATCGACGCCTTGTTGGCGCACCTGCGAGACAACGCCCTCGAACTCGTCGTCAGGAAACGCATCCACGGTGAAGCGCACGCTTTGGCCTTCGCGCACATCGCCGATGTCGGCCTCGTCGACCGTGATGTTGGCCTGCAGGCGCGACAAATCCTGCGCGATGATGAACAAGACGGGCGCCTGAAAACTCGCCGCGACGCTCTGGCCGGGATCGATCTGGCGATCGACCACGACGCCATTGATCGGCGACGTGATCACGCTGTTGCCGAGATCGACCTGCGCCGACGCCAATTGCGCGCGCGCGGCGCGCAAGGCCGCGGCGGCGACGTCGCGATCGGCCTGCCGCTGCACGATCAATTGATCGGACGCAAACCCTTCCTCGGCGAGCCTCTGGTAACGCTGCAGCTCGGCCTCGGCGACGCGCAGATTGGCCTGCGCCTGCGCCACGCTCGCCTGCTGCTGCTCGACGCGCTGGCGAAACGTGTCGGGCTGCACGCGCGCCAAAACCTGGCCCGCGCGCACGGCGTCGTTGAAGTCGACGAGCACCTCCTCCACCAGCCCGGAGACGGTGGAGCCGACGTCGACTGACACCAGCGGCTCAAGTTTGCCGGTCGCGCTGACGGTGCGGGTGATGACGCCCCGGTCGACGCTCGCCGTCCGATAGGGCGCTGCTTCCTCACCCGCGCGAAAGGCGAAAAACCAAACCGCGAAAGCCGCTGCGGCCGCCGCCGTCGCGATTATCCATGGCCTGCGCGCCACACCGCCAAGTTTCGACCAGACGCCCGCCATGCCGCGCACCCTCGTTCAATCGCCATGCCTTAAACGGGCGCTATCGCGCACCCCGTCGCCCGAACCCAGGATGAACGTTGTGCGTTGCAGCCGTTTGTCAAAGCATTGCGGCGAATTGGAGGGCCGCCGCCCCCGCTTGAGGAACGCGGCGGCGGCGGGGAAGTTCCGGCGCGTCGGCGAGGCTTCAGGCCTTGGTCAGATACTCGATCTGCGGACGCCCATCGAGGCAGGGCCCAAGCTTGGGGCCCGCGGCCTTGAAATGATCCGACTGGCCATGCGCGGCGAGCGCGGCTTCATCGACATATTTCTCCATCACCACGAATTGCGTGGGGTCGTCCTTGGTCTGGAACAATTCGTAAAGGGTGTTGCCCGGCTCGTTGGCGCGAACCTGCGCGGCGAGGTCCTTGAACACGGCCTTGAAGGCCTCGATCTGATCGGCCTTCACCTTCATGCGCGCGACGATGCCCAACATGATGTCATCCTTTCACAAGCAATCAACAAAACCCATTAGACCGTGCGTTGGGCGCGGTCCTTCTCGTTCGACGATTTGATCATGTCGCGCACGGCCTGCCATTGCTCGTCGGACCATTCGCGCAACATCGAGAAATTGCCGCCGGTGGCCTGATACGCCGCGCCGTCGATGGCGATGGTCTGGCCGTTCACGTATTCCGCGCCGGGCGCCAGCAGGAAGACCGCCAGATTGCACAATTCGTGCATCTGACCCACGCGCCCCATCGGATTGCCGAGGCGATCGCTGCCCGAGCCGTCGGTGGATTGGCCTGGCGAGAGCCGCTCCCACGCGCCCTTGGTGGGGAACGGACCCGGCGCGATATTGTTGAAGCGGATGCCATACCGGCCCCATTCGACGGCGAGCGATTCCGCCATCGCGCGCAGGCCGGATTTCGACATCGCCGAAGGCACCGTGAACGGCGAACCGTTCCACACCCAGGTGGTGAGAATGTTGATCACGCCGCCCTTATGGCCGCCCTGGATCCAGCGCTTGCCGACATCGAGCGTCACGAAGAACGAGCCCCGGAACACGATATTGGCGATGGCGTCGAAGGCGCGGGGCGACAAATCCTCCGTGCGCGAGATGAAATTGCCGGCGGCGTTGTTGACCAGGCCGGTCAAGGGCCCGCCGGCCCAGACGCCGTCGAGCATCTCGGTGATGGCTTCCGCGGAGCGGATGTCGCATGGCGCGGGAATGACCGTTCCGCCCCAGCGGCCGGTCAATTCTTTCGCGGTCTCCTCCAGGACGCCGCCGCGCCGGCCGGCGATCACCACTTCCGCGCCGAGCTTCAAAAACGCTTCGGCCATTTCCTTGCCCAGTCCCGTGCCGCCGCCCGTCACCAGGATGCGCTGGCCCTTCATCAGGCCGTCCTTGAACATCAGCTTGTCGGCGTCCATGGCGTTCCTCCGTTGTTTGGCGACACCAAAGCCGGCGCACGCGCTTTCGTCCAGGGCGCCGCAGGGAAAGCCTCGCGCCTTGACGAGCTTGGCCATCGCCGTGAGCGCCTCCAGCCCCTCGCCTTGCGGCGGCCAGCCGCCGCTGATAGCCCTTGGGGCCAATGAAACACGCCTCGATCCACCCGTCCTCGTTCGATCGCGAAGCGCTGATCGCCTGCGGCGAGGGCAAGCTGTTTGGCCCCGGCAATGCCCAATTGCCGCTCCCGCCCATGCTCATGTTCGACCGGATCACCGAGATCACTGCCGACGGCGGACCGCACCGCAAGGGCCGCCTGGTCGCCGAGTTCGACATCCGGCCGGACCTCTGGTTCTTCCCCTGCCACTTTATTGGCGATCCGGTGATGCCGGGTTGCCTAGGCCTGGACGCCATGTGGCAGCTCGTCGGGTTCTATTTGGGCTGGATCGGCGCGCCGGGGCGCGGACGCGCTCTGGGCGTCGGAGAAGTCGGCTTTCGCGGCCAGATCACGCCGGACTCACGCGTGGTCCGCTACGAAATCGACATGAAGAAGGTCATCGTGCGCAAACTGGTTCTCGGCGTGGGCGATGGCGTCGTGTTCGTAGACGACGCGCCCATCTATCAGGCGAAGGACCTGAAGGTCGGCCTGTTCAGCGCCGAGCAATTGGCCGCGGGCATCGGCTGACACACAAGGAGGGAGGAAGCATCGTGCGTCGCGTCGTCGTCACCGGAATGGGCATCGTCTCCTCCATTGGCGCAAGTCTTCAGGAGGTCGCCAACTCGCTGCGCGACGCCAAGTCGGGCATCCGCAAAGCGGTCGATTATGTCGAGAAGGGCTTTCGCTGCCAGGTTCACGGCGAACCGCAGATCGATCCCGCCGATGTCGTCGACAAGCGCAATTACCGCTTCATGGGCGAAGGCTCGGGCTGGAACTTCATCGCCATGGAACAGGCGATCAAGAGCGCGGGCCTGGAGAAGGCGGACATTTCCAATGAGCGCACGGGCCTGATCATGGGCTCGGGCGGGCCGTCGACGCGGGCGATCGTGCAGGCGGCCGACGTAACGCGCGAGAAGGGTCCCAAGCGTGTGGGGCCCTTTGCCGTGCCGAAGGCGATGAGTTCAACTGCATCCGCCACGCTGGCGACGCCGTTCGAAATCAAGGGCGTGAATTACTCGATCAGCTCGGCCTGCGCCACGAGCGCCCATTGCATCGGCAACGCCTATGAAATGATCCAATGGGGCAAGCAGGACGTGATGTTCGCCGGCGGCTCCGAAGAGCTCGACTGGACGCTCTCGGTGCTTTTCGACGCGATGGGCGCGATGAGCAGCAATTACAACGACACGCCCGAGCGCGCCTCGCGCGCCTTCGACGCCAATCGCGACGGCTTCGTCATCGCCGGAGGCGCGGGCGTGCTTGTGCTCGAAGAGTATCAGCGCGCCAAGGCGCGCGGCGCGAAAATCTATGCAGAGATCGCCGGCTATGGCGCCACAAGCGACGGCCACGACATGGTGCAGCCGTCCGGCGAAGGCGCCGCGCGCTGCATGCGCATGGCGATCAAGACGCTCGACCGCAAGGTCGATTATCTCAATCCGCACGCCACCTCTACGCCGATCGGCGATGTCAAGGAGATGGAGGCCGTGCGCGAGGTTTTCCGCGACGACATCCCGCTGATCTCGGCGACGAAATCGCTCACCGGCCACTCGCTCGGCGCCACCGGCGCGCAGGAGGCGATCTATTCGATCCTGATGATGAACGAGGGCTTCGTGTGCGAAAGCGCGCACATCGATACCCTCGACCCCGCCTTCGCCGACCTGCCGATCGCGCGCGAGCGCACGAGCAAAGAGATCAATTGCGCGGTGTCGAATTCCTTCGGCTTCGGCGGAACCAATGCGACGCTGGCGTTTGTGAAGGCAGCCTAGCCGATCTTCAAGCGAACAAACGCCGTCGCGCCCAGCGGGTCGCCGCCATAGACCGCGTCGAGCTCGTCGCCGATGAAGTTTTGCGTGAGATTGGCGCCGATCCCAATTTTCACATGCTCCGCCACGCGCCAATCACGTATGGCGCCGAGTGACAGCCGGCCGACCGTCGGGACGTCGGACAGACTCTCCTCCAGCTCGCCATTTTCAACGCGCTCGGCGCGGCCGAAGATCGTCCAGCGATCATTGAAGGAGACCGCGCTCTCCAGGAGCCACGCGTCGGCGGCAGGATCGTCGCCGTGTTCCTTCTGCGCGAAGGCAAACGTTGTCGCCCACCAGCCGCCGTCGAAGCGCACGGTGCGCAAGGCGCTGACGGACCAGCGCGTCTCATCTTCTTTGGGATGCAATTGTTCGGGGCTGGTGAGATCGGCCCAGGACGCCTGCAACGCCCATTCCGGCGCCGGATTCCAGGAGACGCGCACGGCTGTGGAATCCAGTTCGCCGGTTTCGATGTCGAAGCGATCCTGATCCGGCTCGCGGCCGCGAAAGCGCGACGCCTCGATCTTCCAATCGCCCTGCACATAGCCGGCGGTCAGCACCCCGAACGTGATGTGCGTGGAATCGAACCAATGGTGCGAGATCGGCGCTTCGGGGCTGTCCATGGCCGATTGCCGATGCATGAAAACCGGCGGCCCGAACGCAGGCTCGCCGGGCAAACCGGCATATACGAAGACGCTGCCGCGATCGTTCACGCGTTGCGCAAGCGATGCCGACAGCTCCATCAAAAGCTCATGAGGATGCTGGCGATCGACGAGTTCGGTCACGCCATCGGCCGTCTCGCCCGCGGCGAGAAGCAGCGGATAGCCGCGCTTGCCCATGAACGGATCTGGGCTCGCCATCGCCCGCAGATTAAGCGTGGTCCCCGGCCGCAGGTCGCGGCGTGCGGCGCCCATGACCATTCCTGCGAGAAACGCTTTCTCTCCACCGCGCGGGCCGCTTTGATCGGTATACACACCGTTCAACAGCGCATGCCCCATCACCATCCAGCCTGCGACTTCGCCATGCACCCCGTCATGCGCCGATGCGTCGGGCTGCCACGATGTGCCCGAGGCCTCACGCGACATCGCATACGGGCCGAGCGCGCCGACCAAGCCGTGGCCGCCATGATCGGACATGTCCTCCATGGGCATTGAAGGCACGGCGTGGTCGCCGTGATGCGCATTTGCGGCAGGTGGCTGTGCGCCATGGTGATGTTCCTGCGCGACCGCAGGCGTTGCGCACAGAAGCGCAACCAGAAGAAAAGGCGTCGATCTCATTTCGCGGCGCGCTCCCACAAGGCGATCAACTCCTCCACCTTCTTGCGCTGCATGTGCGGATCGCCGCTGTCGATCGCGTGCGCGATGCAATGATCGAGATGGCGGCGCAGCAAATCCTGCTCCACGCGCAGGAGTGCAGCGCGCGCCGCCTCGATCTGATTGACGATGTCGATGCAATAGCGCCCGGTTTCGACCATAGCGGCGACGCCGCGCACTTGTCCTTCCACGCGGCGCAGACGCTTCAGTGCGGCTTCGGCGTGGTCGTCAAGCGGGGGCGGGGCAGCAGAAGCGTTCATTCCCCTATACCGTACCCCCGTATTGTATCGGCGCAATGCGGCGAAATGCGCCTCACGCCCGCTCCACACCGCCCGCAGCCTCATCGAGAGTTTTCGCGATGGTGGCGATCTGCTCCGCGGAAAGCGCGCCGCGGCTCAGCTTGATGCGCAGCGCGGTGCGGAGATTTTCCATCGCGCGCAGGATCTGCGGCGGCGGGCCGGCGCCATAGGCGGCCTGGGCCGCATCGAGCCTGGCCCGCGCGGCCGACACCGCGGATTCATTGTCGACCAGAAAGCCGCGGCCCGCCTCGGTGATGGCGTAAAGCTTCTTGCCGCCCTGGGCGCTGTCCAGGGCGATATGGCCCAGCTCCTCCAGGAGCGTCAGCGTCGGGTAGACCACGCCGGGGCTCGGGCTATAGGCGCCGCCGAGCGCGTCTTCGATCACCTTGATCAACTCATAGCCGTGGCGCGGCCGCTCCGCGATCAAAGAGAGCGCGATCAGGCGCAAGTCGCCCTGATCGAACAAGCGGCCCCGGCGAATTCCGCCGCCGCCGCGCGCGCCCCAGTGCCGGCCGCCGCGAAAGCGATGGCCGTCCCGCTCTTCACCCATACCGCCGCAGCGGCTTCGTCCTGAAAACATGGCTCTTTTCATCCAATGGTGTTTTGTCATATCGATTAGATATATCTAAACTGGGTGCATTGCAAGACACTGACGCCGTCATTGACCGCACCGCCCGGGCTGGGCCATGTGCGCGCTCTCGCAGCGCCCACGCAGGAGACCGATGTGGCGGACGATTGGACAATGCCGGCAGGATCCCTCATGGCCGGCAAGCGCGGCCTGGTGATGGGCGTCGCGAACGACAAATCCATCGCCTGGGGCATCGCCAAGCAGCTTGCGGCGCAGGGCGCGGAGCTGGCCTTCACCTATCAGGGTGAGGCGCTGGAAAAACGCGTGCGGCCGCTGGCTGAAAGCATCGGCGTCAAGCACATGATCCAGGCCGACGTGACGGACGACGCCTCGATGGACGCCGCCTTCGCGGCGCTGCAAAGCGCATGGGGCACGCTCGACTTCGTCGTCCACGCCATTGCCTTCGCCGACAAGGACTCGCTGAAAGGCTCGTTCATCGACAACACGACGCGCGCCGGCTTTGCGCTGGCGATGGACATCTCGGCCTATTCCTTCGTCGATGTCTGCCGTCGATCCGCGCCGCTGATGCCGAGTGGCGGGTCGATCATCGCGCTCACCTATCAGGGCAGCGAGCGCGTAGTGCCGAACTACAACATGATGGGCGTGGCGAAGGCCGCGCTCGAAGCCAGCGTGCGCTACGCTGCACGCGATCTGGGCCAGAAGAAAATCCGCGTGAACGCGGTCTCGCCCGGCCCGATGCGCACGCTCGCCATGGCCGGCATATCCGGTGGGCGACAGCTGATGACCGCGGCCCGCGATTGGAGCCTGTTGAAGGAAGACACCTCGATGGAGGGCGTCGCGGGCTGCGCGTTGTGGCTTCTGTCTGATCTCGGCAAGTCGGTCGCAGGCGAATGCATCCACGTTGATGCCGGCTTTCATGTCGTCGGCGTGCCGGACGGCGTGGAGGCGTGAGCGGGAAGGCCGCCCGCAACGAGCGGCGAAAGGCGTTGGCCGGGACTATCAACGCCATCGGCATCGCGCTGCTTGTGGCGGCGGTGATCCAACCGACCACAACAAGCAGCACGCCAAACGTGGCGTTGTCATTGCTGACATTTTGCCTATTCGTTGTCTCGCAATGGGTTGTGCATTACGTTCTTGATCGTTTGGAGGACTGAAATGGACCCCCTCCTGTACGCCATTGTCATGCTCGGCGGAGCCATTGCCGCGCTGATCGTTGGTGGGCTCATCGTGCAGCGCCGGGGCCGCTGACGTGCGTTCCAGCCGGCGGCGATAGGCCATCAGGTTCAATGCAGGTGACTGTGCAGCGGATCGCGGGGCTTTCGCCCCGCTTACCGCATGCCATCAATCGTCCCGCCGGCCGCCTTCGCGACGCGGGCGACGCTCGCGCCGTTCGCCGGGGCCATGATCTTCGGCCTCTTCGCCCAGTTCGGCCGAGAGGTCCGCGCCGGTGGCCTGATCGACGACCTTCATCGACAAGCGCACCTTGCCGCGATCGTCGAAGCCCAGGAGCTTCACCTTCACGACATCGCCTTCCTTGACCACGTCGCTCGGCTTGTTCACGCGCTCGCGCGCCAATTGCGAGACGTGCACGAGGCCGTCCTTGGCGCCGAAGAAGTTCACGAAGGCGCCGAACTCCATCACCTTGACGACCTTGCCTTCGTAGATCTGGCCGACTTCCGGCTCGCTCGTCAGGCCCTTGATCCACTTGATCGCCGCTTCGATGGCCTCCTGCGAGGCCGAGGCGACCTTCACCGTGCCGTCGTCCTCGACATTGATCTTGGCGCCGGTCTTTTCCACGATTTCGCGGATCACCTTGCCGCCTGTGCCGATCACGTCGCGGATCTTGTCGGTCGGGATCGAGATCTGGACGATGCGCGGCGCATTCGCGCCGACTTCGCCGCGCGGCGCGTTCAGCGCCTTGTTCATCTCGCCAAGGATGTGCAGCCGGCCCGCGTGCGCGCGCTCCAGCGCCACCTTCATGATCTCTTCGGTGATGCCGGCGACCTTGATGTCCATCTGCAGCGAGGTGATGCCCTTCTCGGTGCCCGCGACCTTGAAATCCATGTCGCCGAGATGATCCTCGTCGCCGAGAATGTCGGTCAGCACTTCGAAGCCGTAATCCTCGAGGATAAGGCCCATCGCGACGCCCGCCACGGGCGACGAAATCGGCACGCCCGCATCCATCAGCGCCAGCGACGAGCCGCACACCGTCGCCATCGACGAAGAGCCGTTGGATTCGGTGATCTCCGACACCAGGCGAAGCGTGTAAGGGAATTGCTCCTGCGTCGGCAGCACGGCCTTCATCGCGCGCCAGGCAAGCTTGCCGTGGCCGATCTCACGCCGCTTGGTGCCGCCGAGACGCCCCGTCTCGCCGACGCTGTAGGGCGGGAAGTTATAGTGCAGCATGAAGCGCTCTTTGTACGTGCCCGAGAGCGCGTCGACATATTGCTCGTCTTCCGCGGTGCCGAGCGTGGCGACCACGATCGCCTGCGTCTCGCCGCGCGTGAACAGGGCCGAGCCGTGCGTGCGCGGCAGGAATCCCACCTCCGACACGATCGGACGCACCTTGTCGACCGGGCGACCGTCGATGCGCGCTTTGTCCTTCACGACGCGCGCGCGCACGATGTCGGACTCGACCTCCTTGAACGCGTCTTTGAACACATTCGCGTCGAGCCCGTCGGGATTGGACTCGCTTTTGACCAGCGCGGCCTTCGCCTTGTCGCGCGCCGCGCCGACGGCGGCGTAGCGCTCGTCCTTCTTCACGATCGTGTAGGCGGCAGCGATGTCGGCGCCGACGAGATCGGCGATTTGTTTCTTCTGCGGCGAAAGATCGACCGGGGCGAAATCCCACGGCTCCTTGCCGGCCTTCTCGGCCAATTGAATGATCGCGTCGATCACCGGCTGCATGCCGCGGTGGCCGAGCTGCAGCGCCTGCAGCATTTGCGCCTCGGTCAATTCCTTGACCTCGGACTCCACCATCATGATCGCGTCCGCCGTG
Organism: Hyphomonadaceae bacterium; assembly: GCA_033764725.1. Classification (GTDB taxonomy): domain Bacteria; phylum Pseudomonadota; class Alphaproteobacteria; order Caulobacterales; family Aquidulcibacteraceae; genus RI-43. The sequence goes on along the minus strand of JANRIR010000074.1, from coordinate 5,404 downwards.
CCGGCGATGACGAGATCGAGATCGGACTTCGTCATGTCGGCGATCGAGGGATTGAGCACGGGCTTGCCGTCGATCCAGCCCACGCGGCTGGCCGCGATCGGTCCCATGAACGGCACGCCCGACAATGTCAGCGCCGCGCTCGACGCGACCAGCGCGAGAATGTCGCTTTCGTTTTCATTGTCCCAGCTCAGCACCGTGACGATGACTTGCACTTCATTCTTGAAGCCGTCGACGAAGAGCGGGCGAATCGGGCGATCGATCAGGCGCGACAGCAGCGTTTCACGCTCTGTCGGGCGTCCTTCGCGTTTGAAGTAGCCGCCGGGAATGCGGCCGGCTGCGAAGGTCTTTTCCTGGTAATCGACCGTCAGCGGGAAGAAATCCTGGCCGGGCTTGGCTTCCTTGGCCGCGACCACGGTGGCCAGCAGCGCGGTTTCGCCCCACGTGGCGTAGACGGCGGCGTCGGCTTGACGCGCCAGACGCCCGGTTTCGAGCGTGAGCTTGCGCCCCGCCCAGTCCAGAGAAACGGATTGGATATTGAACATGTGACTCTACTCCTGGCGAGCGAGCCCCATGCCCGGTCGCCGCGTACGGATGGCCCGCTCCCCCCGTGGGCGCGGGCAGCCATCGCCGAGGCGATGGCGGAATGAGGGGCGTCTGCGAACCGACTGGGCGTCGAGGCGACGCCCCTCATGCGGCCGCGCGATGGCGCGGCCACCCTCTCCCGTTGGGGAGAGGGGATTTTGCGTCAGCGCCGCAAGCCGAGGCGCTCGATGATTTTCTGATAGCGGGCCGCATCCCGCTCCTTGAGGTAGTCAAGGAGACGACGGCGCTGCGACACCATCTTCAACAAGCCGCGACGGCTGTGATTGTCCTTTTTGTGAGTCTTGAAGTGCTCGGTGAGGGTGCTGATGCGCTCGGACAGGATCGCGATCTGAACCTCGGGCGAGCCTGTATCGGTTTTGGACGCGCCATATTCGCTGACAAGCGCGCTCTTGCGCGCTGTGGTGATCGACATCGGATGCTCCAGACTAGAGTTGAAACACGCGGGAGGGCTTGAATTGCCCGGCCCGCACGTCGCCCAGAGCCACGGCCTTGCCGTCGCACATCGCCAACGCCGCGCGCGAGGCGTCTTGGCCTGCGATGGTGCGGGGTCGGAACGACGGGCGAAGGGTCTCCACCACATGGGGAAGGAGGACGATCGGCCGGCCTTGCCTGAGCTTGAACGCATCGTCGCCGTTGACGGCCAGCGCCGGGATGTCGTCCAGCGCGGTCTCTACGGGCATCAAGCGTTCTGACGCGGCGCCCTTATGGCCCAAATCCCGCAGCCCGTCGAGGGTCACGGCGGCATCGGCCCGGAACGGCCCCACCGCCAGGCGGCGCAGCCGGCTGACATGGCCCTCGGCCCCGAGCGCGGCCGCCAAGTCCCGCGCCAGGGCGCGGACGTAAAATCCCTTGCCCGAGCGCAAGCGGATCGTCGCCTCGTCGGCGGTGGTCGCGGCGAGCGCGGCCTCATAGACAACGACCTCGCGCGGCTCGAGGACAACCTCCTCGCCAGCGCGCGCCAGGTCATAGGCGCGCTCGCCAGCGACCTTCACCGCGCTATAGGCCGGCGGCATCTGGGCGATGACGCCGACGAAAGCTTTCAGAGCCTCGGCGATGGCGGCGGCGGCGGGACGCACGTCGCTGGTCGCCACGATTGCGCCTTCGCGATCCTGCGTGGCGGTCGAGACGCCCCAGCGGATGGCGAAATCATAGGTTTTGTCCGCTTCCATCAGGTACGGAACGGTCTTGGTCGCCTCGCCCAGCGCGATCGGCAGCACGCCCGAGGCCAACGGGTCGAGCGTCCCGGCGTGGCCCGCCTTGTTGGCGTTGAAGATGCGGCGCACGGCGGCGACCGCATCGGTCGATGTCAGCTCCTCCGGCTTGTCGAGCACGACCCAGCCCGAGACGTCTTCGCCTTTCTTGCGCCGGCCCATCAGTCGTCGTCCCGTTTCAGATCGCGGGCGACTTCGGGACGGCGCAGCACTTCGTCGATGTGCAGCGCCTCGTCATAGGACAGGTCCGGCTGGAAGTGCAGCTGTGGGGTGTGGCGCATCTCGATCGCGCGCGCGAGCCGGCTGCGCAGAAATCCCCCGCAGCGGGTCAGGGCGGCGGCTATCGTCTGCGGTTCGTGCGCGCCGAGCGCGGCGACGAAGGCGGTCATGTGCTTGAGATCCGGCGAGGCGCGCACTTCGCCGACTGTGATCGACACGCCCTGCAGATCAGGATCGCGCAAATCTTCGCGCGCGAGAATCTCCACGAGCGCGTGGCGAACGAGTTCGCCGGCGCGCAATTGGCGCTGGCTGGGGCCCTTGGCGGAGGCGGAAGTGCGGCGGCTCATGGCTTGATTCAGCTTTCGCAGTCACGCGCGCGCTACGGCGCGCGATAAATGAAGACGCCGCACATTTCAGGATCGTCGCGGCCGCCCCCAGGCGCGGCGCGCCCCTTGAACGCGGCGATCTTCATCGTCCACTCGCCGTCTTCGTCGACATATTCGACGACCGCGAGATGCTGCGTGCGTGCGCCGCCGCACAGCCCGCCGCGCGTCGCGCTCATCGAGACGGTCTCGTCGAGCGCGCGATAGACATTCACTTCGACGCGCGGATCCAGGCCCATCAGATTGGCGAACGCGCCGGCGTCCGCGATGCGCGTATCGGCCGGATAGACCGTCAGGATTTCCGCCCGCACGGTCACGCCCGTGGCGAACGCGAACGCCACGGGCCCGCCGCGGCCCGCTTCCAGGCTGACGCTCAGATTGCCGACGACATCGCGCGTGTTGGTGTTGGCGAAACGCCATTGCCGGCGCGCCACGCCAGGATCCTCCTGCGGCACGTCATCGACGCGCATCTCCGGCTCGACCACCGTAGCAGCGCGGACGTCTTCGCCGCCGGCGCCGGCCTCCTCCCGCGTACATGCGGCCGAGAAGATCCCCAACGCCAGGACGAGACCGACGACGCTAGAGCGACCGCTGAACCACTTCGACATTGAAGCACTCGATGACGTCGCCCTTCTTGATGTCCTGGAACGGGCCGAAGCTCATGCCGCATTCTTGGCCGGCATTGACCTCGTTCACCTCGTCCTTGAACCGCTTCAGCGTGGTGAGGACGCCCATTTCCTGGATGACGACGTTGTCGCGCAGAATACGGACCTTGGCGCCCTTGCGCACCACGCCTTCGCTGACGCGGCAGCCGGCCACCTTGCCGACCTTGGAGATATTGAACACCTCCAGAACTTCGGCGTTGCCGAGGAAGGTTTCGCGATTGACCGGGGCGAGCAGCCCCGACATCACGCCGCGCATATCGTCGATCAGGTCATAGATGATCGCGTAGTAGCGAATCTCCACGCCCTCGCGCTCGGCCAGCTCGCGCGCTTCCTTCGACGCGCGCACATTGAAGCCGAGGATCGGCGCGCCCGACGTCTTGGCGAGTTGCACGTCGCTTTCATTGATCGCGCCGACATTCGCCTGCACGATGCGCGCGCGCACCTCGTCGGTTCCCAGCTTTTCCAGCGCCCCGGCGATCGCTTCCGCCGAGCCTTGAACGTCGGCCTTGATCAGGACGGACAATTCCTTTGCGGAAGAATCCTTGATCCGCGCCATCATCTGCTCGAGCGACGTTTTCGGCCCGGAGCCGACGAGCGACCGCTCGCGCTTCATGCGCTGGCGATAATCGGCGATCTCGCGCGCGCGGTTTTCGTTCTCGACCACCTGCAGCGTGTCGCCCGGATCGGGCACGCCGAGCAGACCCATGATCTCGACCGGCTCCGCCGGCCCGGCGGATTCGACCAACTGCCCGCGTTCGTTCGACAAGGCGCGTACGCGCCCCCATTGTCCGCCGGCGACGATGATGTCGCCGCGCTTGAGCGTGCCGCGCTTGACCAGCGCGGTCGCCACCGGGCCGCGCCCGCGATCGAGCTTGGACTCGATCACGAAAGCTTCGGCCGCGCGGTTCGGGTTGGCGCGCAGATCGAGGAATTCGGCCTGCAGAAGCAACGTCTCGACCAGCTTCTCAAGGCCGATCTTTTTGGTCGCCGACACCTCCACATGGAGCACGTCGCCGCCGAAATTCTCCGTTACGATCTCATGCTGCAGCAATTCTTGCAGCACGCGCTCGGGCTTGGCTTCCGGCTTGTCGATCTTGTTGACGGCCACGATGATCGGCACGCTCGCCGCCTTCGCGTGACTGATCGCCTCGACCGTTTGCGGCATGACGCCGTCATCGGCGGCGACGACCAGAACCACGAGGTCCGTCACCTGTGCGCCGCGCGCGCGCATGGACGAGAACGCCGCGTGGCCCGGCGTGTCCAGGAAGGTGATGCGTTGGCCATCGGCCAGGCGCACCTGATAGGCGCCGATATGCTGCGTGATGCCGCCGGCTTCCCCAGCCGCCACGTCGGTCTGACGCAGTGCGTCGAGCAGCGAGGTCTTGCCGTGATCGACGTGGCCCATGACGGTGACGACCGGCGGGCGCGGCTCGAGCGCGGCGTCGTCATCGGGATCGCCCGACAGGCCCTCTTCGACGTCGGATTCGGCGACGCGCTTCACGGCGTGGCCAAACTCGGTCGCCACCAGCTCGGCGGTGTCCGCATCGAGGACGTCGGTGAGCTTAACCATCTGCCCCTGGCGCATCATGAACGAGATGATGTCGCGCGCGCGCATCGCCATACGGTTGGCGAGGTCCTGCACGGTGATCGCCTCGGGGATCACCACTTCGCGCGCCACGCGCTCCTGGGCGCCGCCGCCGGCCATGCGGCGCTCGCGCTCCTTTTGCTGCGCGCGTCGATAGGCCGCGAGCGAGCGCACGCGCTCGTCGTCGCCTTCGGTGATTCGCTCGACCATGTCGAGCGTGAGCTTGCCTTCGCGGCGGCGCTGTTCGCCCTTCTTCGCGGGCTTAACGGGAACCGGCGTCATCGGCCGGCGGGCGCTCTTCAGGCGGCCGCCGAGTTCGGCGAGAGTGGCGCTTTCGCTGGTCGCGGCGGCTTCTTGTTGCGGCGCGCGGAACGGCACCGCGTCGCCCAGGCGCGGTCCCGGCGCGCGCGATTGCGCCGCCTCGCTCGCGGCCACGGGCTGCTGCTCAGGGGCCGCAGGTTCGGCGGCCTGGCGGGCGGCGTCGGCGGCCTCTTCCTCGGCGCGACGGCGCGCCTGTTCAAGCCGGGCGTCCTCCTCGGCGCGGCGGCGCTGCGCCTCCTCCAGCGCGCGGCGCTGGGCCTCGTCATCCTTGGCGCGCGCTTCCCGCGCCTGACGGTCGTCGATGGCGCGCCGGATGGCTTCATCGCGGCGGCGCGATTCGTCGGTCGTGATGCCGAGGGCCTTGGCCGGCGCCGCCGCCGGCTGCGGTTTCGCCGCCGCGGCGGGCGCCGGCGCGGC